>NZ_NHNT01000002.1:0-641135 GCF_002174535.1 Solibacillus kalamii
ATTAAGTGATCTAGCAATTGAAGTAATGCCTTCATCACCTTTTTCAACACGAAAAATCGTATCCAATTTTTGTTCAAAAGTAATCCTTGTCATATAAAAAGCACCTCCAAATGATAGATTTGTGTCTAACATTTGGGGTGCAGTTCATAGCTTTAGAGGCGCTCTTTTTATATGTGTTCAGCTAAATTTATCGAAAAAACGGAAATCTAGTTATATATTCGCAAATTTTATTATATATAAAATATAAGTTTTACATTTTCTCTTTACAATGAGAAAAACATTTTGTATTCTTACTTTAGTAACTGGTCTGACCACTTTTGTTAATAATAATGGAATGCGTAGGACACGGTGAGGTGAAAAATTTGGAAGATAAGCCCGCAAAAAAGATGTTTATTCAAATTGTTAAGCAATTACACGATTTAATTGAAGAACAAAATATTCAGGAAGGGCAAAAGCTTCCTTCAGAAAGAATGTTAAGCGAGCAGCTACAAGTGGGAAGGTCTTCGGTTCGGGAAGCATTACGCAGTCTGGAGTTACTTGGCTTGATCGAAACAAGGCATGGCGGTGGTACATATTTGTCAAGTATGCAACACCATCAGTTTGTTGAAATTGTCAGCTCTTTTATATTACAGGACGAAAAATCGATCGCGGATGTGCATGCAACAAGACAAATGC
This sequence comes from Solibacillus kalamii, assembly GCF_002174535.1. Lineage (NCBI taxonomy): Bacteria > Bacillati > Bacillota > Bacilli > Caryophanales > Caryophanaceae > Solibacillus > Solibacillus kalamii. The sequence continues at coordinate 676 of NZ_NHNT01000002.1, forward strand.
ACGAAAAAGAAGCGATCCGAATTATTTGCCAGTCTGACAATTTAAGGGCACTGCCGATTTGGGAGAGCTTTTTTGTAAAGGTAGAACTTGGGCAGGAGTTAAAACGAGAAGACATACTTCGTGAGTGTATGATCGTTTCAGGGAACCGCCTCGCATTAAAAATTTGGCTCCAGCTTCTTTCGTTCAGCAATAATCTATCGGCAAATGAAATTACAGAAGAAGAGAAAATGGAATTAAAAATACTGCTTGCTTCATTGCAAATGGGATATATACAAGAAGCAATTGATTCATATGAAAAATGGATGATCATTATTAAAGAATGATTACGTCAATATAAAGGGGGATTACGATGGCAATTCGTGATTTATTTACAATTAGTCGTAAAAAAAATACTGATAATATTACTAGAAAAGAAGATGAAAAATCCTTTCCGGAAGGCATCGTGACAAAATGTCCAAAATGTAAAACGATTCATGTCACAAAAGAACTCGAAAAAAACTTAAAAGTATGCGCGAAATGTCAGCATCATTTTACTTTGACAGCCAATGAAAGAATCGCCTGTTTTTTAGATGAAGGTTCGTTTGTATCAATGGACGATCATCTTCAAACAACAAATCCGTTAAACTTCCCTGCATATGTGGAAAAAGTGGAAGCGGATATTAAGAAAACAGGGTTAAACGAAGCTGTATTAACAGGTGTAGGTGCATTAAAAGGGATGCAGGTTGTTGTAGCGGTAATGGATTCGCATTTCCGTATGGGGTCTATGGGATCAGTTGTTGGTGAAAAAATTACACGCGCTGTAGAAAAGGCGACAGAGTTGAAAGTGCCGTTTATTATCTATACGGCAAGTGGCGGTGCACGTATGCAAGAAGGAGTATTATCATTAATGCAAATGGCAAAAACGAGTGTGGCTCTAAAACGCCATAGCGAGGAAGGCCTACTATATATTTCAATTTTGACGCATCCGACTACAGGTGGTGTATCAGCAAGTTTTGCATCGATCGGTGATTATAATATTGCAGAGCCTCAAAGTCTGATTGGGTTTGCGGGGCGTCGTGTAATAGAACAAACGGTACGTGAAAAGTTACCGGATGATTTCCAGACAGCAGAATTTTTATTAGATCATGGACAGCTTGATGCAATTTTTAACCGAACAGAAATGCGCGACAAAATTGCAACAATTGTTAAGTTGCATGTACAAGGAGGCGTATCGCATGTCTAAATTAATGGCATTTGAAGAACCGGTTGTAAAACTTCGTGAAAAAATTGTAGAGTTAAAAACAATTGCCACGGAAGCAGATGTCGATATGACAGGGGAAATTGAAAAGTTGGAAACACGCTTGGAGGAACTTGAAAAAAGCGTATATGCCAATATGGAACCTTGGCATCGTGTGCAAGTAGCCCGTCATGCTGATCGTCCGACGACACTGGAATATATTGAACGGATTTTTGAAGATTTTATCGAAGTGCATGGGGATCGTACATTTAAAGATGATGCAGCAATTGTTGGCGGGATTGCATCGTTCAATGGCCAGCCAATTACGATTATTGGACACCAGCGCGGAAAAACGACAAAGGAAAATATTCGCCGGAATTTTGGTATGCCTCATCCGGAAGGCTACCGCAAGGCGTTGCGTTTAATGAAACAGGCAGAAAAATTCAAACGCCCAATTATTTGCTTCATAGATACGAAAGGTGCATATCCGGGCAAAGCAGCCGAGGAACGTGGCCAAAGTGAAGCGATTGCGCGAAATTTGTTTGAAATGGCCGGTATTCGGGTACCGATCATTAGTATTGTAATTGGTGAAGGTGGAAGTGGCGGTGCACTTGCACTTGGAGTGGCAAATAAAATTTTGATGCTTGAGAATTCAACGTATTCCGTAATTTCTCCAGAAGGAGCTGCATCAATTTTATGGAAAGATGCAAGCTATGCGAAAGAGGCTGCCGAAGCGATGAAAATAACTGCACTTGATTTAAAGGAGCTTAAAGTAATTGATGGAATTATTCCGGAAGTTGCCGGCGGTGCCCATAAGGATGTTGAGCAGCAGGCAATCTTTATGAAAGAATATCTTACAAACATTCTTAATGACCTAAATAAAGAGAGTGCAGATCAATTAGTTGAAAATCGTTATATGAAATTTAAAAATATTGGACAATATATAGAACAATAAGGTTGTTTTATAACAGTATTGTACTACGAAGAATGCGTGTGAGCGCATTCTTCATTTTTTTCAAAAGCATTTCAATTTGTTTTCTAGAATAGTTACATATGAGCGTGTTTTCTGTTAATGTGGATAGTAACAGCGTAATAGGAGGAAAAGGTCGTATGAAGAAGATTGCGGTTTTAACGAGTGGTGGAGACGCACCTGGAATGAATGCTGTTATTCGTGCAGTCGTTCGTAAAGCGCGTTTTCATAATGTTGATGTTGTCGGTGTATATCATGGTTATGAAGGACTCTATAATGGGAACTTTGAACTTTTAGATATTGGTTCTGTTGGCGATATTATTCAACGAGGCGGAACGAAACTGTATTCAGCACGTTTCCCTGAATTTAAGCAGGATGATATACAATATAGAGCAATCGAACGCATGAAAGAAGAGGGAATCGAAGGTTTAGTCGTCATTGGCGGAGATGGTACTTATCGTGGAGCAATGCAATTAACAGATAAAGGATTCCCGTGTGTGGGTATTCCCGGTACAATCGACAATGATGTACCCGGTACAGAATATACGATTGGCTTTGATACAGCACTGAATACAGTCGTTGAATCGATCGATAAAATCCGAGATACGGCAACAAGTCATGAAAATACGTTTGTTATTGAAGTAATGGGCCGCGACGCAGGAGATATTGCTCTTTGGGCAGGTTTGGCAGCTGGTGCAGAATCGATTTTAATACCGGAAGAAGCGTATGATCTGGATGATATTGTTACACGTCTTGAGCGTGGAGTAGCTCGTGGAAAGCGCCACAGTATTATTATTGTAGCTGAAGGTGTAATGAATGGTCATAAACTGGCGAACCTTTTAGAAGAACGTACAGGGATTAAAATTCGGACATCGGTATTAGGTCATATACAACGAGGAGGGTCTCCATCGGCTCGTGACCGCGTTTTAGCAGGGAGATTTGGTGCAAGAGCGGTAGAGCTATTGTTGGAAAACAAAGGTGGTAGAGCAGTTGGCGTGAAAAATCACGCTATAATCGATTATGATTTAAGAAAAGCATTTGAAACTAAGCACCAGGCAGATTTAAGTTTGTATACATTATCAAAAGAGCTTTCAATTTAAAGTGCATAAAAACGGAGATGACAAAACTATGAGAAAAACTAAAATTGTTTGTACTATTGGACCAGCTAGTGAAACACCAGAAATGTTAGAAAAGTTAATTGATGCAGGGATGAATGTTGCCCGTTTAAACTTCTCACACGGAAATCATGAAGAACATGCGAATCGAATTGCTGCAATTCGTGATGCAGCAGAACGCATGAAAAAACCGGTTGGAATTTTATTGGACACAAAAGGACCTGAAATCAGAACACACTCAATGGAAAACGGTGAGTTGCATTTAGTAACAGGACAAGTAATCGATATTTCGATGACAGAAGTTTTAGGAAATGAATCACGTTTCTCCATCACATACGATCAGCTGATTGAAGACGTAGATCAAAACGATATAATTTTATTGGATGACGGCTTAATCGAATTGCGTGTACTTGCGAAAGATAGCGAGCAAGGTTTAATTCATACAATTGTTGAAAACGCCGGTATTTTAAAAAATAAAAAAGGTGTGAATGTACCGGGTGTTTCTGTGAAATTACCGGGTATTACTGACAAAGATGCAGCGGATATTTTATTCGGTATTGAGCAAGGGATCGATTTCATCGCGGCTTCATTTGTTCGTACTGCAAAGGATGTACTCGAAATTCGAGAGCTGCTGGAACAAAATAACGGCAGCCACATTCAAATTATCCCTAAAATCGAAAACCAAGAAGGCGTTGACAACATTGATGAAATCATTGAAGTTTCAGACGGTTTAATGGTGGCACGTGGTGACTTAGGTGTAGAGATTCCTGCAGAAGAAGTACCATTAGTACAAAAATCATTAATCCGAAAATGTAACCAAGTCGGCAAGCCTGTTATTACAGCTACACAAATGCTTGACTCCATGCAGCGCAATCCACGTCCAACTCGTGCAGAAGCATCAGACGTTGCAAACGCGATTATGGATGGCACAGATGCAATCATGCTTTCAGGAGAAACAGCAGCAGGTCTTTATCCGGTAGAGTCTGTAGCTACAATGAACAAAATTGCGATTCGTACGGAAAACGCATTGGATTACCGAGCAATTGTATCAAAACGAAGCCGTGAAAAAGAAGCAAATATGACGGAAGCTATTTCACAGGCGGTTGCCTATACTTCAATTAACCTTGGTGTTAAAGCAGTATTAGCTCCAACCGAAAGCGGAAATACTGCAAGAATGATTGCAAAATATCGACCAGGTGTATCAATTATCGCAGTTACAAGTCAGCCTAATGTTGCACAGAAATTGACATTAGTATGGGGCGTTAAGCCAATTTTAACGCAGCGTGTTAATACAACGGATGAGATTTTAGAGTTATCAGTTGATGAAGCGCTAAAACATGAATTTGTCAGCCATGGTGATGTAGTTGTTATTACTGCAGGTCTTCCAGTTGGCGAAGCAGGTACAACGAACTTAATGAAAGTACATGTAATTGGTGACTTATTGGCACGTGGACAAGGTATTGGTAAACTGTCAGTTGTTGGTAATGCAATTATCGCTAACAATGCAGCAGAAGCGTTGGCTTACGACACAGAAGGAGCAATTATTGTAACAGTAGGCTCTGACCGTGAAATGATGCCGGCAATCGAAAAATGCGCAGGTATTATTACGGAAGAAGGCGGGCTAACATCCCACGCAGCTGTAGTCGGCTTAAGCTTAGGTATTCCTGTTATTGTCGGTGTAAAAGAAGCAACTACTTTAATTCAGCACGGACAGGAAATTACAATGGATGCTGAAACTGGTGTTATTTATAAAGGACATGCCAGCGTTCTTTAAGGTTAATAAGTGGAAAATTTAATTTAGTACAGCAAAACCACCATTTTTATTAAAAAAATGGTGGTTTGTTTTTTGCTATAACGCTTATTGAAACTTTTTCTTCGCTGTTTCGTATAAAATAGAAGAAGAGGAGGTTCATAAATGAAAAAGATATTATTTGGAATACTCGCACTAGTATTTGCTGAAATTGCGGTATTTATCGTAATTGGAAACGCAATCGGTGTTTTCTATACATTGTTATTAATTATTTTTACATCCATAGCAGGACTGCTAATTGCCAAAAAACGTGGGACAAAATCTATACAGGATATTCAAAAGAGTATGCAGCAAGGTCAGCCTCCTGCAGTACCGGTCATTGAAACATTTATGATTTTTGTTGGCGGCGTACTTTTGGCGGTACCTGGCTTTATTACGGATATTCTCGGAATATTATTTGTTTCAGGAATTACGCGAAATCTGTTTAAACCGGTCATCTTCTACTATTTACGTAAAAAGATGAAAAGAGGGCAAGTCGTTATTTTGCAAAAATAGCATGTTGTTTTACCTTAATGGCAATCATCAATAAGATCGGACTAAGGATGATTCCGTAAAAACCAAATAGTAAAACTGAGGCAGCGCTGATTAGAAATGTGTGGATCATACGTAAATGCAACGTATGTGACCAGAGCATGGATTCAGTTAGCTGCCTTATCATTTGTACCATAAAATACAGAACTAATATGGCAATGCCTATCATCGGTTCGTCTACAATAAAATAGTAAATAGAAACTGGAATAAGGAAAATGCCAATTCCTAAAAAAGGCAGACAATCTGCAAAGGCAATTAAAAAAGCTTTAATTACAAATGCTTCAAACTTTAAAAAATAAAATCCAATACATAGCAGGATAAACGTCAGTGTAAACAATTGCATTTCCACAACGATAAAGCGGCCGATAAGCTCCATACCTTTTTGGAAGTAGCGTGCCCATGTAGTGCGATAAGCTTTCGGTATGTAAGCAAAAAACCATAATCGGTTTTTATAGCTCTCCATCAATGCGAAGTAGAATGTGACAATGAAAATAAAAAACTCAAATATAGATTGAAAACTATTTTTTATAAAATTGATTGTGTAAAACAGCAAGTCCCTTATAAAACTTTGGAGCTTCTCAACAATGAACGGAAGAAGCGGATGTTTCATATAGGTGCTATCCAAAGATAAGAGTGTTGACTGCAGCTGAGGAAGAATGGTGATAAAGCTGTGAATAATCAGCATGATCACAGAGACGACAACCGAGAATAAAAATACCGAAAGTATAATGACAACGAGAAAGAATGGTAGTTTAAATTGCTGTTTGAAAAAGAGGAAGACTGGAAACAGTAAGTAAGCGAAAAATAGACCGAAAATAATAGGAGGAATGAAATAAAAAAGGACAAAATAAAGTAGAAGAACGATAATGTTCCTACTTTTTACTAGCCATTGGTTTGTTTTATTTGTATAATCCATTTATCTCACTCCTAATTAATACCTTTAATAACTCATTACAAATTATAAATTCTCTTTTTTGCGTGAATTCTATCACATATGTGATTTTTTCCTAAAATCCTACTAATACATTCACAAAGCCGTCAAAATTGATTATAATGAAATTTGTAAGCGATTTACTTATAGGTTCAATTGAGCAGAACGATATGAGTGTGCGACTTTTTTAATAGAGTAAAAAGAAAGCACTTACAAAATTAATTTACTAAGTGAAGGAGCGATTTTTTATGTCAGCAACAAAAGGTTTAGAAGGTATCGTAGCAGCAGAATCGAAAATTTCTTCAATTATCGATGATACACTTACATATGTAGGGTATGGCATCGACGACCTAACTAACAATGCGACTTTTGAAGAAGTAGTATTCTTGTTATGGAACACGCGTTTACCAAACGCTGAAGAATTAGCTAACTTAAAAGAAGAATTAGCTAAAAATATGGAAATTCCAGCGGCAATCACAGATTTATTCAAATCTATGCCTTTAAACACAGTGCACCCAATGGCAGCACTACGTACAGCGGTATCAATGTTAGGTGCATTTGACGAAGAAGCAGATGTTATGGAAGCTGAAGCAAACTACCGTAAAGCGATCCGTTTACAAGCAAAAATTGGTACAGTAGTAACTACTTTTGCACGTGTACGTCAAGGTAAAGAACCAGTTGCTCCAAAACCAGAATTAGGTTATGCAGCAAACTTCTTATATATGCTGAAAGGTGAAGAACCAGCAGCAATCGAAATTGAAGCATTCGATAAAGCGTTAATCTTACACGCTGACCATGAATTAAACGCTTCTACATTTACTGCACGTGTATGTGTTGCGACATTATCAGATGTATACTCTGGTGTAACTTCTGCAATCGGCGCATTAAAAGGCCCATTACACGGTGGTGCTAACGAGCAAGTTATGAAAATGTTAACTGAAATCGGATCAATTGATAAAGTTGAATCTTGGGTTCAGAACAAATTAGATAATAAAGAAAAAATCATGGGCTTCGGTCACCGCGTATACCGCAAAGGCGACCCACGTGCACCTCACTTACGTGTAATGTCTGAAAAGCTTACTAAATTAACAGGCAAACCAGAATTATACGATATGTCAGTGAAAATCCATGACATGATTGTTGAGCAAAAGAAATTACCTGCAAACGTAGACTTCTTCTCAGCATCAGTATATGATTCTTTAGGTATCGAGCATGACTTATTCACACCAATCTTCGCAGTATCTCGTACTTCAGGTTGGGTAGCGCACATTTTAGAACAGTATGCAAACAACCGTCTAATCCGTCCACGTGCGGAGTATGTTGGTCCAGATATGCAAAAATACGTTCCAATTAACGAGCGCTAATTAAAAAAGTATGTTAAAATATCTGGGACTGTGATTTGACACAGTCCTAGATTTATGATTATTAGGAGGCAAATTTCCAATGACTAACAAAATCGTAGTAGAGAATGGTAAATTAAACGTTCCAAACAATCCTGTTATTCCTTTCATCGAGGGTGACGGTATCGGTCCAGATATCTGGGCTGCAGCATCTCGCGTAATTGACGCAGCTGTAGAAAAAGCTTATAACGGTGAAAAGAAAATCGAATGGTTAGAAGTATTAGCAGGTGAAAAAGCATTCAACAAAACTGGTGAATGGTTACCAGCTGAAACTTTAGAAAAAATCAACGAATACTTAATCGCTATTAAAGGTCCTTTAACAACTCCAATCGGCGGCGGTATCCGCTCTCTAAACGTAGCATTACGTCAAGAGTTGGATTTATATGTTTGCTTACGTCCAGTACGTCACTTTGACGGTGTTCCTTCACCAGTTAAACGTCCAGAAGATGTTGACATGGTAATCTTCCGTGAAAACACTGAAGATATCTATGCTGGTATCGAGTACAAAGCTGGTTCTGACGAGCAAAAGAAATTATTAAACTTCTTACAAAACGAATTAGGCGTTAACAAAATTCGCTTCCCAGAAACTTCTGGCTTAGGTATTAAACCAGTATCTAAAGAAGGTACTGAACGTTTAGTACGCTCTGCAATCGAGTACGCTATTTCACACAACCGTCCATCAGTAACTTTAGTACACAAAGGTAACATCATGAAATTCACTGAAGGTGGATTCAAACAATGGGGTTACGATGTGGCTGAAGCTGAATTCGGCGACAAAGTATTCACTTGGAACCAATACGATGCAATCAAAGCTGAGCAAGGCGAAGCTGCTGCAAACGAAGCACAATCTAAAGCTGTTGCAGAAGGCAAAATCATCGTAAAAGATTCTATTGCTGATATTTTCTTACAACAAATCTTAACTCGTCCTAACGAGTTCGACGTAGTAGCAACTATGAACTTAAACGGTGACTACATCTCTGACGCATTAGCTGCTCAAGTTGGTGGTATCGGTATCGCTCCAGGTGCTAACATTAACTACTTAACTGGTCACGCTATTTTCGAAGCTACTCACGGTACTGCACCTAAGTATGCTGGTCAAGATAAAGTAAACCCATCTTCAGTATTATTATCAGGCGTATTAATGCTTGAGCACTTAGGATGGCAAGAAGCTGCGGACTTAATTACAAATTCAGTAGAGAAAACAATCTCTTCTAAATATGTAACTTATGACTTCGCACGTTTAATGGACGGCGCTACAGAAGTTAAATGTTCTGAATTCGCTACAAAATTAATCGAAAACTTCTAATCAAAAGTTTTAAACATTTGCCTATATATGTGAAATTATGAACAAATTGTTTAGTAATGAATAATATAGTTATATAATTTTACATAATTGGAAATAGTTTACTTTGAGATTTGAAATAATTAATAGTAAAAAAGGGAGAAAGCATTATGTTTTCTCTCTTTTTTTTATATAATTTTCATGACACAAATCTATTTACGATGAAGGAGTGGTTCTTGGTGACATTAAAACGTAAAAAAATATCAGTTATTGGTAGTGGTTTTACAGGGGCAACCGCAGCATTTTTGGCAGCGCAAAAAGAACTAGGTGATGTTGTAATTATTGATCTTCCATCAGCAGAAAATCCTACGAAGGGAAAAGCATTGGATATGTGGGAAGCATCCCCTGTACAAGGGTTTGATTCTTTTGTAAAAGGCTCTTCCGATTATGAGGATACCGCAAACTCAGATGTCGTTTTAATAACTGCGGGTATTGCCCGGAAGCCAGGAATGAGTCGAGATGATTTAGTACAGATTAATCAAGGTGTCATGAAAGCCGTTGCATCAGAAATTGCCCGTACTTCACCTGATGCAACGATTATTGTTCTTACAAATCCAGTTGATGCGATGACCTATACAGTATTTAAAGAATCTGGTTTCCCGAAACATCGGGTAATTGGACAATCGGGTGTGTTGGATACTGCCCGTTTCCGTGCATTTATTGCCGAGGAACTGAATGTATCGGTAAAAGATATATCTGCACTTGTATTAGGAGGTCACGGTGATACGATGGTGCCTTTAATACGGTATGCTTCGGTAGGAGGCGTTCCTTTACAAAGCTTAATACCTGCACAACGTTTAGAAGAAATTGTACAGCGAACACGTGTAGGTGGTGGTGAAATCGTGAATTTATTAGGGAATGGCTCGGCTTATTATGCACCGGCTGCGGCAATGGTGGAAATGGCAGAGGCAATTATAAAGGACCAAAAACGAGTCTTACCGGCAATTGCCTATTTAGAAGGTGAGTACGGATATGAGGGGATTTATTTAGGTGTTCCGACATTATTAGGTGCTGGCGGTATCGAGAGAATATTCGAACTTGAGCTTACAGCAGATGAAAAAACAGCGTTAGATCAATCCGCAGATGCTGTAAAAGATGTAATGAAAGCACTGAAATAACTAAAAAAGGGTATCGGTTATTACCGAGGCCCTTTTTGTTTTTTCATTTATTGATACACGGGATTCCATTTTAATAATTTCTTCTCTAATAGTTTTGCAATGGAATCTGCAATTTTTCCTAAAATCGCATATAAAATAATAGCCAACACAACAATATCAAGTTGCATATACTCACGGGCATTCATCGACATATAGCCGATTCCCGAACTTGCTGCTACTGTTTCTGCAACAATTAAAGTAAGCCACATAATTCCTAATGAGTAGCGAATACCGACCAAAATCGATGGCATTGCACCTAAAATAATTACTTTAAAAAACAGTTTGTATTTCGAAAGATTATAAATTTTACCCATTTCGATTAACCGTGGATCAACATTGCGGATACCATGGTATGTATTGACATAAATCGGGAAAAATACGCTGATTGCAACTAAGAAAATCTTTCCTTCTTCACCCACACCAAACCAAATAATAACTAAAGGGATGAGCGCCAAATTCGGAATGTTTCGCAGCATTTGAATAGTTGTATCTAAATAACGCTGTGCAAAAGGAACAATTCCGTTTAAAATACCGATGACAAAAGCGATACTGCCGCCGATCAGGAACCCTATTAAAGCACGCGTCGTACTAATTTGAAGATGATCAAACAGAACACCGGAAACGGCTTGTTCATAGCCTGCTTTTACTACATCGGAAGGGGCAGGCAAAACTGTGTTGGCCAGAATACCTGTTTTATTCGATACTTCCCATATGATAATAATTAAAATAGGGATGATCCATGGCTCAATCAAATGAATCCATTTTTTCTTCTTCATTTTACTCACCTCTTATGGTTTCCAAATATGGTTTTCGAGATTTTCTACAAGATTACTTGTTAAGCCAATGTCATATAAATCTTCATTTAATCTTTGTAAGTCTGCCTGAGCGGCTTCATCCAAATAACTAGCTACAGATGAACGGCGGGCTAAGCTTGTTACCCATATATCTGCGGCAATACCTGTATTCTCTTCAAGAATTTCTGCTGCCTCGCTTGAATCAGTATCAATGGCTTCACCAACTTTAGATAGTTCTTCCACATAGGCAACGACCGCATCCTTATTTGATTCGATGAATTTATCAGATGAATAGTAGAAGCTGCGGTGTTCAACAATGCCTTCTGCTGTAGTTAGGATTTGATTGCCTTTACTTTCGGAAACCGTCATATACGGATCCCAGATTACCCATGCATCCACATCGCCGTTCTCAAAAGCAATATTTGCATCTGCCGGGCTTAAAATAACCGATTCTACATCGTCCAGAGTCAAGTTAACTGTTGCTAGAGCATTTACTAATAAATACTCTGAGATTGAAGCTTTATTGTACGCAATCTTTTTTCCTTTCAATTGTTCGATAGACTGGATAGATCCATCATTTTTTACTAAAATACCTTCCATTTGAGGAGACGATTCTTCACCTGCAATGTATTTGAAATTCATTCCTTTTGATAGTGCCATCATTGATGGTGCATCACTAGCATTGGCAAAATCGATAGCCCCGGAGTTTAATGCTTCAAGAATCGAACTTCCTGTATTGAATTCAGACCATTCCACTGAATAACCTAATTCCTTTAATCGTGATTCCAATTCGCCATTCGATTTTAATAGCAATGTTGTCCCGTTTTTTTGATAGCCAATGCGTACTTTTTTATTTTCTGCATTCGATGATGAGCACCCGATTAAAATAACCGATAAAGTTAAGAGAAAAAAGATGGATAATAGTTTTTTCATTTGTAATACCTCCTTAAATAATTGCCTGTAATTCTTTTTGTTTATTTAATGTTTCCGTTTTTGTTTGTTGTCCTAATAAATGCTGAAGCAGAATTTCCTCAAGCTCCGCAAATTGTGGATTTGACCGCGTTCTTGGTCGAGGGAGTTTTACCGGCAAATCTAAAGCGACGTTTCCGTCTTCAATTAAAATAATCCGATCTGCCAATGTAATGGCTTCTGCCACATCATGTGTCACGAGTAACGATGTATATTTCTGTTTTAACCACAGCTGTTCAATTAGATTTTGCATTTCAAGTCGAGTCAGTGCATCTAATGCACCAAGCGGTTCATCCAACAACAAAAGTCTTGGCTGTGCACTAAGCGCACGAGCTAATGCAACCCGTTGTTTTTGGCCACCTGACAGTACATGTGGCCACTCTTTTGCGCGGTCTTTTAATCCCACATGTTCAAGTGATTTTAATGCAAGTGGTTGCCAATCCTTTTTCAATTCTGTGCCTACCCCTACATTTTCTAATACAGACAGCCATGGGAGTAAACGATCTTCCTGAAACATGACGCGAACGCCTGAGAAGTCTTCCTGTTGAATACCGTCTTTTAAAGATTCTCCTGCCGTTTTTTGTTCTAAATTTGCAATGATCCGGAGAAGCGTACTTTTCCCGCATCCGCTTTTGCCGACGATGGCAACAAATTGTCCAGCGGGGATTGTTAAATTAATATCCTTTAATACTTGTTTTTCACCGAAACTTTTTGTTAAATTTACTAACTCAATATTGATTCCATTTGTCATGGAAGCACCTACTTTCCGTTAAAATACTTAACATATTGAATTACTAGGAATTATTAATAAAAAAATTTACACAGGTTATTTACATAGTGCGTATGAACAATTTTTCTAAATGTTACCATAATAATAAATATTCAGTCAATAGTAAAAAATATTTTACCTATCGAAATAATATGGATTAGATTTCTTCGAATAAGAAAGAGCATATAGATAGCTGAACAGAGGAATAATTGTACTTTTCAAAAAAAGTTGTTACTATGAAGGTAGTGCTTTAATCAGTACATATTTAAAGAAATAGTTGATAGCCAACCACTGGAAGATTGATTTTGAGATGGGGGTTTCAAATCGATTTTGGAGGAACTTATAATGGTTAAAACGGTTTTAGTAGTAGAAGATGAAATGCCAATTGCAACACTATTAAAATATAACTTGGAACAAGCAGGTTTTGACGTTCTATTGGCGCATGATGGTCAGGCAGGTCTTGATACAGCAGTAGAACAATCACCGGATCTGATTTTATTGGATTTAATGCTGCCAAAACTTGATGGGGTCGAAGTTTGTAAAGAATTACGACGATTGCGAATCAATATACCGATAATTATGTTGACTGCGAGAGACGATGAATTTGATAAAGTATTAGGTCTAGAGCTTGGGGCTGATGATTACATGACAAAGCCGTTCAGCCCGCGTGAAGTAATTGCACGAGTGAAGGCTGTGTTGCGACGTTTCTCGGGACCAGTTGTGGAAGAAACAGTCGAATCGAGTGAAGTAGTCTACACATTCGGTAATTTAAAAGTTTTCCCGGAGCGATTTGAAGCATTTATCGATGATGAGTCTTTGGAATTCACGCCAAAAGAATTTGAATTGCTTGTTTACTTGCTTGAAAATAAAAACCGTGTTTTAACACGCGATCAGCTGCTTAGTGCCGTATGGAACTACGATTTTGCCGGGGATACTCGAATTGTAGACGTACATATTAGCCATCTGCGGGATAAAATTGAAGAAAATAGTCGTAAACCACTGTATATTAAAACAATCCGTGGTTTAGGTTATAAATTTGAGGAGCCAAAAAAATAATGAACGCAATGAAAAATCGTTTATTTTATTCGTTTATTTTAGTAATTGGATCAAGTTTAGCTGTTCTAGGACTGTTCATAGGGCAGCTTTTTCCATTTTTCGCAGATGAATTTGTTCATGAAGTGACAAAGGATTCTGAGCAGCAATTGGAGCAAGTGATCGAGCAGGAGCAAATAGAACTTACTGGGACACAGAAAGAAGCCATTTTAGGCACTTATGCAATAGATAGACAGGCAGAAGGATTACAAAGTACAAAGCAAAAAATATATTTAATCATTGCCGCATTATTATTAGGCGGTCTCATTGTAATGAGTTTTATGGCATATCGGGTTGTGAGCAATTTTATAACACCGATCATTAATATTACAAAAACCGCGAGAGAGCTATCAAAAGGAAATTACCGTGCGCGCGCTTTTGCGAATGGTCCGACTACGATTGTTGAGTTGAGAAATTCCATTAATATTCTGGCGCGCAATTTGCAGGATATTACGAAAACAAGAGCTATTGAAGAAGAGCGATTAAAAACATTAATTGAAAATATGGGCAGTGCCTTAATGATGATTGACCGGGAAGGCAATATTTCGATTGTTAATAAGAAATTCCAAACATTATTTGAGCTGCCTAAAGAGAAGCTCATTGGCAATAATTTTATGATGCTCGGGCTGCCAAAAGAGCTTGAAAAGTTTATTGATCATGTATTTTTAACGGAATTACCATATCGTCAGCAGCTTGAAATGGAAATCGCAAATGAAGTGTATTATGAGCAAGTTTACGGGGCTCCGGTTGTTGGAGAACATGGACGCTGGCTCGGTGTCGTAATTGTAATGCATGATGTGAGTGAACTTGTACGATTGGAGCAGATTCGTAAAGATTTCGTCGCAAACGTATCGCACGAGCTACGTACACCGATTACATCGATTAAAGGATTTTCTGAGACGCTTCTTGACGGAGCGTTTAATGATGAGCAGATGCTGCTTTCCTTTTTAACGATTATTCATGATGAAAGCAATCGGATTCAGGTGCTCGTCAATGATTTGCTCGAGCTATCCAAAATTGAGCGACATGGCTTTACACTCGATGTAGTGCCGACAAAGCTGCAGGATATTTTAGTTCGGGTTGTTGATTTGACAAGCGCGCAATTAGAAAATAAAAACATGCAGTTTGATGTTGAAATAGAGCAGGATGCTGTTATTTTAGGTGATGTAAATCGGCTAATGCAAATATTTACGAATTTGATTAACAATGCGATCGCCTATTCTAAAGAAGAAACAACGGTTACACTGCGTATTAGTGCCAATGACCAATACGGGATATTTGAAGTGAAAGACGAAGGTATCGGTATTGAAAAAGCAGAGATTTCACGTATTTTCGAGCGCTTTTACAGGGTAGATCGGGCACGAAGCCGAAATTCTGGAGGTACAGGCCTTGGTTTGTCCATTGTAAAGCATTTGATTGAAGCACATAACGGGAAAATTATAGTACAAAGTGAAGTTGGTAAAGGTACGAGTATTAAAGTGTACCTACCATTGAAAGATTGAAGCTTAACAGTATATTTACAAAATATTTAAATAACCTTTATATTGCGGTGTTATAGTTCTTTATAGAAACCCCCGTTTCTAAAAGAAGGTAACGCAAAACATGGAATTGAATATAATAATGAAGAAACTGCGCAGAAAATTGGAAGCTTTCTGTGTAGTTTTTTTATGTCTAAATTTCTGACCCCTCAATTTGAAAAAATATGAAACTTTTACAAATGGTTACCCGTAGAATAAGAGGAAATTGAAAAGTAAGGAGGCTTTATATGATGAGTGTAAAAAGAACATTAATGTGGGTAGCGCTTATTCTCATGGCTGTCGTAGGTATTATTGTTGTGACGACATCCTGGTATACAGTAGATGAATCGGAACAGGCAGTAGTGATTACATTTGGTCAAGCGGATGAAACAATACAAGATTCAGGACTTCATTTTAAATTACCGTGGCCAATACAGTCTGTAGAAATTTTATCAAAAGAAACGTACAGTTTACAATTCGGCTATAAGCAAAACCCGGACGGTACGGTTGAAGCATTCGATAAAGAAACAAAAATGATTACAGGTGATGAAAATATTGTTTTAACAGATCTTGTTGTTCAATGGCGTATTGTTGAGCCAAAAAAATATTTATTTAGTTCACAGGAGCCGCGAGCGATTTTACATAATGCGACATCCAGTGCGATTCGTTCCATCATAGGCAGCTCAACAATCGATGAGGCATTAACGGATGGTAAAGCGGATATTGAAGCAGAGACACGCGAATTGCTTGTATCGTTAATCGAAAAATACGATATCGGTATTGGGGTTTTAGGAGTAAAGCTGCAAGATGTAGAGGTGCCGAATGCAGAAGTTCGTGCAGCTTTCACAGATGTTACCGATGCACGAGAGACAAAAAATACAAAGATTAACGAAGCGGAAAAATACGAAAACCAGCGCGTAAGTGAAGCGGTTGGTGAAGCAGCTGCAATTCTTTCGAAGGCAGAAGGGGAAAAGGCTTCACGTATCGAGCAAGCTACAGGTGAAGTTGCTTTATTTAACCAGCTTTATGATGAATACCGCCTGAATAAAGATATTACACGTGAACGATTAGTGCTCGAAACATTGGAGGCAGTTTTACCGAATGCCCAGATTTATATTATGAATGATGACGGCAGCGGTACGATGAAGTACTTGCCGATCCAGCCAATGCAAACGACACCTCCTTCTACAGAAGAGAAAAAAGAAGGGAGCAAAAGTGAATGAGTAACAACAAAAATAACTTTGACGGCGATTTAGATGAGTTTGTGAAAAAACTGTTCGGCAACAAAAAAGGGTCGAAAGAAGTGAAGGAAGTACCGAAAGCAAACGACGCTGAACAACAAGTAAATAGCAGTAATACAAATGCAAAAAAAGCGCCAACACCATTAAAGAAAGATAAGAAGCCGATAAATGTAAAACAATGGGTTTCTTCTGCTATTGTATTAACGGTTGTGTTTGCAGCATTAATTGTCGTATTTGCGAATCTGTATATTGTTAAAGAAAATGAATATAAAGTAGTTCGTCAGTTCGGGGAAGTAGTCAAGTATGAAAGTGAACCGGGACTTCATATGAAAATCCCGTTCATTCAAAGTGTGACAACTTTACCAAGCAATTTAATGACACATGATATGACAGAAGAAGAGATCAGTACAAAGGATAAAAAGCGAATTATTATTGATAATTATACTGTTTGGCGTGTAACGGATCCAAAAGCGTTAATTTCAAATGCCGGACAGTTGCTCAATGCGGAAAATCGTATGGAGGAGTTCATTTATTCGGCACTTCGTACTGAATTCGGTCAAACGGAATACGGCGATATTATTAATGAAAAGGATTCGAAACGCGGGAACATTAATGACCGTGTTACTCAACGCGTCAATGAATTAATCGATTCGGCCAACTTTGGTATTGAAGTAATTGATGTACGTATTCGCCGTACAGATTTACCTGAGGAAAACGAACAGTCTGTTTATACAAGAATGGTTTCTGAACGTCAATCGATTGCGCAAAAGTATCTGTCAGAAGGGGATGCGGAAAAGCGCAGTAAAGAGGCGAAAACAGACCAGGAAGTTCAAGTGACTCTTGCGAAAGCAAACAAAGAAGCATCTGTCATCCGTGCAGAAGGTGAAGCGCAGGCCGCACAGATTTATAATGCTGCCTACTCGAAAGACCCGGAATTCTACAGTTTATTCAGAACGTTAGAATCATATAAGAAAACAATCGGCAATGAGACGATGATTATCATCCCGTCAGACTCGCCGTATGCAAAACTGTTATCCGGACAAATAGATTAAATAATGGAAAAGCCAATTAGAATCAGCCATTCTAATTGGCTTTTCTTTGCATGGGAAAAAACTTCATTAAATTTTCAAATTATATTATTGGAAACTATTATTTTACTGTTATACTATAGTATAGTTAGTTCATATAGGGGGAGTGGCGAAGTTTGAGTAAAGTAATACAGAATAGTTTAATTGCTTTTATTATGGCAACATCTGTAACGGCGCTTTTTTATCAGTCTAATATTAATTTCGTGAAGGTGGAAATTTTCCATATACCAGTTTTATTTATTGTTATTTTACTATTAAGTTTATTTATTGCAGAAGATGTACGGGATTCATTCAAGAAAGTACTATGGTTTGAAAAACGTGAAGATAAGCGCCCAATTTGGCAAGTTGGTATTGGTATGATTTTTTATTTCACGCAAATTGGATTTGTAGAAGTATTTGCGCGCGGGTTAATGCCATATGATTTAGGCGGCATGCCGATGTATGTCATCATTCCATTTTTAAATGCCTTTTTATTAACGGTTATTTTTGAAGAAGTATTTTATGAAGAAAAACGCGAAGTAGTGAAGAACTTTAGATTTAAAAAGTTAAAATAAAGATTACAGGCTCCTAGCAATAGGGGCCTTTTTGTTTCCTTAAAAAATCTGACGAACACCACATTAAATATTGGCAATTCATGTGAACAATCGCTAAAGTAGAAAGAGAACATATAATCGTACCGAATGTCATTTGCGAATGTTAAATCATCTGCTAAATGAAGTTGGTGCCTCCGGCGGATGTCAAAGAATCGGTTTATGGTTCCTGGAGAGCATTGCATCGTCCCATAATGGCTGACTGACCCACATCCTGTGTGCCTAACCCGAATCTGGACGCAATTACGCCAAGGCAAAATTGATATATTATTGGAGGAACTTGCATGACAAAACAAAAATTGCTTTTACTAGATGGAAACTCATTGGCTTATCGTGCCTTTTTTGCATTGCCGCTGCTGACAAATGACAGCGGGATTCATACAAATGCGACTTACGGATTTACAACGATGCTGCAAAAAATTATCGGTGAGGAAAATCCGACACAAATGCTTGTTGCGTTTGATGCCGGGAAAACGACTTTTCGTCATGAATCATTCGGTGAATATAAAGGGGGCCGTCAAAAAACTCCGCCAGAGCTTTCCGAACAATTCCCATATATTCGAAAACTGATTGATGCATACAACATTAAACGCTATGAACTGGAAATGTACGAAGCGGATGACATTATCGGAACGTTAGCAAAACAGGCTGCTGGACAAGGGATCGAAGTAATCGTTGTTTCAGGAGATAAAGATTTAACGCAGCTCGCAACAGAGGATGTCACAGTATATATTACCCGTAAAGGGATTACCGATATCGAAAAATATACACCTGCACATATTGAAGAAAAGTATGGACTGACACCGGAGCAAATTATCGATATGAAAGGGCTTATGGGAGATCAATCCGATAATATTCCGGGAGTTCCAGGCGTTGGTGAAAAAACAGCGATTAAATTATTGAAAGAACACGGTACGATTGAAAAGTTATATGAAGCGATGGATTCATTGAAAGCTTCGAAAATGAAAGAAAAGCTGGTAGACAATGAAGAAATGGCTCACTTATCAAAAAAGCTTGCGACAATTCATACAGATGCACCACTAACAATTTCACTTGATGATTTAGCATATGCAGGTCCGGATGAGGAAGCGCTTCTTAATGTATGGCAAGAGCTTGGCTTTAAATCTTTAATCGAAAAAAGTGATTTTGAAGCAGTAGAAACGGAACAAGCTGAATTAGTATTTGAAAATGTACAGGCTATTACAGGCGACATGTTAAAAGAAACGATGGCAATCCACCTCGAGTTGGAAAACGAACATTACCATAGCTGTAATGCCCTCGGTTTAGCCTTGTCAGACGGAGAACGTACGGTTTATACAGCGATTGATAATGTAGTTGATAATGCGGACTTAAAAGCATGGCTGCAAGATGAAACTAAGAAAAAGTATATTGTGGACAGTAAAGCAACACAAGCAATGCTCCATCGTTTAGGGATTGAGCTTAAAGGCGTGGAGTTCGATTTATTATTAGCTTCGTACATTTTAAAGCCGTCGATATCAGGTGATGATGTGGCAACACTTGCAAAGGAATTCGGTTACCAGGATGTCCAATCCAATGAAGCAATCTACGGAAAAGGGGCTAAGTGGTTTGTTCCAGGTGCGGATCATGTAGCTGAACATGTTAGCCGAAAAGCAGTAGCAGTTTGGAATCTGCAGCCTTTATTAGAGCAAAAGCTGAAGGAAAATGAACAGTTTGAATTATACAAAGAGCTGGAGCTGCCGCTTGCACATATTTTAGGGAAAATGGAGAGCGAAGGGATAACTGTCAACATTGATACATTACGTCAAATGGGCGATGATTTGAAGGCAAAGCTTGAAGTAATGGAAGCGACAATTTATGAGCTGGCAGGCGAGAAATTCAATATTAATTCACCGAAACAGCTTGGTGTTATCTTATTTGATAAATTAGGCTTACCTGTCATTAAAAAGACAAAGACAGGATATTCAACAGCAGCCGATGTACTGGAGAAGTTACAGTCCGAGCATGACATTGTGAAGCATATTCTTGAGTACCGAACGCTTGCGAAACTGCAGTCAACATATATTGAAGGTTTAATAAAAGAAGTGCATAAAGAAGATTTAAAAGTGCATACCCGATTCCAGCAGGCTTTAACTTCAACTGGGCGTTTAAGCTCAACGAACCCGAATTTACAAAATATCCCGATTCGTTTAGAAGAAGGACGCAAAATTCGAAAAGCATTTGTTCCGTCGAAAAAGGATTGGATTTTGTTTGCGGCGGACTATTCACAGATTGAGCTGCGCGTATTGGCTCATATGTGCGGGGATGATGCGCTTGTAGAGGCATTCCAGCAAGGGATGGACATCCATACGCGTACGGCGATGGATGTGTTTAATCTTGAAAATCCGGACGAAGTGACAAGTTTAATGCGTCGCACGGCTAAAGCTGTTAACTTTGGTATTGTATACGGGATTAGTGATTACGGCTTATCGCAAAGCCTTGATATTACCCGTAAAGAAGCGGCAATTTTTATCGAAAACTATTTGCAAAGCTTCCCGGGTGTAAAAAATTATATGGATACAAGTATTGAAGAGGCAAAGAAAGCAGGGTTCGTTACAACGATTTTAAATCGCCGCCGCTACTTGCCGGACATTACAAGCTCGAACTTCAATTTAAGAAGTTTTGCAGAGCGTACTGCGATGAATACACCAATTCAAGGGAGTGCAGCGGATATTATTAAAAAAGCAATGATTGATATGAACGCACGCCTTGAACATGAAGGATTACAGACGAAGTTATTATTACAAGTTCACGATGAGCTTATTTTTGAAGCACCAAAAGAAGAAATTGAAATTTTAGAACGTATCGTACCTGAAGTTATGGAAAATGCAATTAAGTTAAGTGTGCCTTTAAAGGTTGAGTTTTCATATGGTGCTACATGGTACGATGCGAAATAAGGAGTACCATTTATGCCGGAATTACCAGAAGTAGAAGGGGTCGTACGTGATTTACGGCCAATTGTAGAAGGAAAGACGATTGAATCTGTCTCTTTATCGGATGTCGTTTATACATCGCATGAAGCTGGAAAACAGGCGATTGTAAAAAACGCGAAGCCTTCTCAGTTTGAACTATTAGTACGCGATATGAAAATCGATAAATTGGAGCGCAGATCAAAATATATATTCTTTCATCTCAAGAAAGATGATGAACGTTTTATTTTAGTGAATCATTTAGGGATGAGTGGTGCATGGTTTGTTGTCACTGATGTGCTGGAGATAACGGAAGAAAAATTCCGCAAGCATATTCATGCAATATTCACATTGGCAAGCGGAGAATTACTTGTCTATGCAGATATCCGCCGTTTTGGTGAATTACGGTTTATTAAAGAAATTGCCGATCATCCACCATTGTTAAAAATGGCACCGGAGCCTTTTGATGAAATCGCCTGTGATTTTTTCATCATGCAAAGTGAAAAACCGAAATTCGCGAAAAAACCGATTAAAGAAGTCATCATGGATGGTCAGGTGATTTCTGGCTGCGGGAATATTTATGCAACCGAAGCATTGTTCAAAATGCTTATTCACCCTGGAAAAGCAACGAATGAGTTAAGCCGCGAGCAGAAGACGACACTCTTTCATGTAATTTGTGATGTGTTGCAGGAAAGCATAGATTCGGGTGGATCCACAATTTCAGACTATCGCAGTATTAATGGTGGTGCTGGGACGATGCAGCATCGATTGAAAATGTATGGAAAAAAGCAATGTGTTGTATGTGAAACAAATACAGAGTCGCTCGTAATTGCGGGCAGAACATCAACATATTGTCCGCAATGTCAAAAATAAAGGGGAATTGCTGTGATTATTGGTTTAACAGGCAGTATTGCCAGTGGAAAGAGTACAGTTGCTAAAATGATTGAGTCATACGGATTACCAATCGTTGATGCCGATTTAGTGGCGCGGCAAGTAGTCGAGCCTGGTACACCGACATTAAAAAAAATTGCGGAAGCATTTGGACAGGAAGTCATTGCACACGATGGTTCAATGGACCGTGCAAAAGTGGGAAGTATTATTTTTCATGATGAAGAAATGCGGAAAACTTTAAATAGCATCATACATCCGGCTATTCGTGAAGAAATGCTGCGTCAGCGTGATGAATTAATGTCTTATGGAGAAAAAAACATTTTCATGGATATTCCGCTGTTATTTGAAAGCAAGCTGGAACATTTCGTTGAAAAAATCATTGTTGTTTCTGTAAATAAAGAAGTTCAGCTGCAGCGCTTAATGGAACGAAACGGCTTTACGGAAGATGAAGCAAATGCCCGTATTGCCTCACAAATTCCGGTAAAAGAAAAAGAACAGCTAGCTGATGCTGTCATTCATAATAACGGTACGCTGGAAGATACAGCAATTCAGCTTCAAAATATTTTGTATGAATGGAATGTACTGAAGTAAAATATAACCTCAACTAATTTTATTAAAAATTGGGTTGAGGTTTTTATTTTGAGGGTATGTATTATCTGAAAATAACAAATTTAATTTAGTGGATTAAATATGTTCAACTTTTTTTAATATGTGTTATACTAATCAACGAATAAACAAAACGAATGAATCGTACTTTTAGGAGGATTTAAATAATATGACAGTTTCTATTGCAATTAATGGTTTTGGCCGCATTGGTCGTATGGTGTTCCGACAAGCAATGATGCGCGGTGACGTGAATATCGTAGCGGTGAATGCAAGCTATCCATCTGAAACGTTAGCACATTTAATTAAGTATGACACAAATCATGGTATGTTCCCGGGGACTGTTGAAGCAGTCGAAGGTGCCTTAATTGTAAACGGCAAACGTGTTGAATTAGTTAGTGAACGCGATCCATTAAAATTACCATGGGCTCAAATGGGTGTAGATATCGTAATCGAAGCTACTGGTAAATTCAATGAACGTGAAAAAGCAGCAAAACATATTGAAGCTGGCGCGAAAAAAGTTATTTTAACTGCTCCTGGTAAAAATGAAGATATTACCGTTGTTTTAGGTGTAAATGATGATAAATTGGATTTATCAAAGCATGATGTTATTTCAAATGCATCTTGTACGACAAACTGTTTAGCTCCTGTAGCAAAAGTATTAAACGATGAGTTCGGTATTGTAAACGGTCTAATGACGACAGTTCATGCTTATACAAACGATCAAAACAACATCGATAACCCTCACAAAGATTTACGTCGTGCGCGTAACTGCGGATCATCAATTATCCCAACTTCAACTGGTGCAGCAAAAGCATTGCGCCTTGTATTACCGGAATTGGATGGGAAAATTCATGGTATGGCCTTACGTGTACCAACACCAAACGTTTCTTTAGTTGATTTAGTTGTAGATGTAGAAAAAGACGTTACAGTAGAAGAAGTAAATGCAGCATTTAAGGCGGCAGCTGACGGCAAAATGAACGGTATTTTAAACTTCTCTATGGAGCCATTAGTATCTTCTGACTACAATACAACAACGTACTCATCTACTGTAGACGGTTTAACTACGATTGTATTGGGAGACCGTAAAGTAAAGGTTATCGCATGGTATGATAATGAGTGGGGTTACTCTGCACGCGTAGTAGACTTAACAAAGAAAATTGCAAATGAATTAGCAACAGTAAATGCATAATTTAATGCTTGTTAAAATGTGATAGATCACTTCAAAAAGGCGTAAATACGCCTGATGTAACAGAAAAACCTTTTGCGGAAAATCAAACCATTTTTGCAAAAGGCTTTTTCTATTGTGTGAAGCACCAATGCACTATATAATTGAATGACTTTCCATTGGAAAATTTCAACGCGCGTGAAGCACTATTTCAAGCGCGTTGTTTTTGTTATAATAGAATAAACTAACTTTTAGGAGAAATTATTATATGAGATGTCCAGCTTGTCAATACAACGGTACACGCGTTGTAGACTCAAGACCTGTTGATGATAATAAAGAAATTCGCAGACGTCGTGAATGTGAATCTTGTGCTTTTCGCTTTACGACATTTGAAAAAATTGAAGAAACCCCTTTAATCGTAGTGAAAAAGGATAGCTCACGCGAGGAGTTTAGTCGTGAAAAAGTGTTGCGTGGTCTGATCCGCGCATGTGAAAAGCGACCAGTTGCATTAGATCAATTAGAAGAGATTGTCCTATCGATTGAAAAGGAATTACGCCGATTAGGCAATGCGGAAGTACGCTCGGAAGATGTCGGGGAGATGGTGATGGACCGACTTGCAAAAATCGATGAGGTGGCCTATGTGCGCTTCGCTTCTGTTTACCGCCAATTTAAAGATATTACAGTCTTTATCGAGGAACTGAAAGAAATCATGACCCGTCAGTCAAATGACAAATAAGTGTTAGGAGGGATAAATGGTAATGATGAATCAGCTAAATCCATATGACCATTGTGAAATTCATTGCCCTCAAAATATCACTAGTGAGCATCAGCTTGCATTGCAATTATGCTATCAGCCGATTATCGGTGTTGAAGCTACCGCATTATATTTAAAGTTATGGGTTGAAACACAACAACACGAAAAAGCAACTTGTTTTCATAGCAACCTGCTGGATTCATTAAGTTTTAAACCGAAGCAATTACTACAAGCAAGAATTGTATTAGAGGCTATTGGTTTAGTGAAGTCATTTGAAAAGATGATGGATTCATATAAATCAATGAAGTATATTTTATATCCGCCTTTGACTGGCCGCGGCTTTTTTGACGATTCGATTCTTTCGGTAGCACTTTTACGAAAAATCGGTCGTGAACAGTATGAAGCATTACGAAATAAATTAACGAAACATGATATTTCCTTACATGGATACAAAGATGTGACATGCAGCTTTAACGATGCATTTGTAGCAATAACAGAAACTGAGCTAAAGCAAGTCATGCAGGAAAATACAGGTTCGGTAAATGAACGTTCAAAAATGTCGTACCCGTTTGAGTATGACTTATTTGATTTCAAAAGCTTCATGATGGGCATGAGCCAAAACTTGATCCCGAGTAAATTATTTACACTTGATATTAAAATTGCTATTGCCAAATTAGCTTTCATGTACAATTTCTCTGTAACGGACATGCAAAGAATTGTGTTATTGGCATGGGATACAGATGATGGACTTACAAAAAAAGAGCTGGAAAAACGCTGTGAAGAATATTACCAGCTGAACGTCGGTGTCTCGAAACCGAAACTGATCAAAAAACAGGACATTTTCCGTTCGGTAGAAGTTATGAACACTGCACCTGCAAAAACACAGAGAAACATTAATGATAAAGAAGGTTTAATCGAGTATTTAGAAAAAACCTCACCGATAGAAGTTTTCCAAAAATTTAACGGTTATTTGCCACCGGAATCCGTTGTAATGGAATTTAACAATTTCATTAGAAAAGGGGTCTCTTACGGCACATTGAATGTTTTAATTCATTATATTTCAATGAATGATGAACTGAATTACAATAAAAACTTTATGAAAGTTGTCATGAATAACTGGCTGAAAAAAGGTGCAAAAACAGCAGAAAATACAATGGAAATTGCAAAGGTTGAACATAGCTACCGTGATCGTAAATCGAAAAATTTATCGCAAATTACGGTTACGAATAACGATTTGAATAAAGTTGAAGAAAATAATAACTCGAAAAATGATTCTCCTGATTCAGCGTTAGTTGATTTTAAAAATTCTACGCCTTATCAGTATTTACTTATATTGACTCATGGTGAAGAACCATTTTCAGGGCATGTGAAAATAGCAGAATCGCTTTACAGTTCTTATGATATACCGATAGAAGTGGCGAACGTCATTATTCGCCATGTTTGGGATTCAACAAAAGGGAACCTACCAGAATCGTTTGTAGAAGCGTTAGCATCTGAAATCCGATACAATCAAATTAAAACAGCAGAGCAAGCATTGGACTATATTGAAAAGCGAAATGAACGCAATCTTATTAAAGTGACAGAAGATTATTTAACGGTAGATGACCAATCAATTCACTATGATAAAACGGTTCCTTATTATTTCTTGAAATCGCTCTATAAAGGGAAAAAGCCGGTAAAATTTATTGTCGATTTAGCGGAGGAACTCGTATTGCAGCAAGGGCTTTCGGTCGGCGCTGTCAACGTGCTGATGGAATATGCCTACAACGAGAGCAATGGGAAACTGACAAAAAACTTTGTGCAGTCAATCGCAGGTAACTGGATGTTAAATCCGCCTGCAAATGCTTTGGAAGCCCTTCGTATTGTTGAAGAAAGCGATGGATCTCAATTGAAGACTTCTAAAATTACGATGGATACACCGCTTGCATTTAAAGTTACGGTTAAGGATATGTCAAAATGGATTCCGGCTTTTGATGAAACATTGCCATATGATTTCATGAAAAACTTACTTAACGGTAAAGAACCGGTTGAAATGTTAGTGAAGCAAGTGGATGACCTTGTATTAAAACATGGCATTAAAGTTGGTGTTGTCAACGCAATTCTTGAATTTATATTAACGAATAAAACGAGCCGTTTTGGACGTAATCAAATTCAGACGCTGGCACTAAATATGCAGCTGAAAGATATCCTGTTGGCTAAAGATGCACTTGCTTACATTGAAACAAACTATAAAGAAAATAAAGTAGACGTGAAAATTACCGAGCAGGATTTACCGAAATATTATCCTGGGGATTATGTGTTTACGCCTGAATTGGCCCGCTATGAAAAAGCGACGCCTTATCTTTTTACAAAAGAATTAAACGATGGTCATGAACCATTTGCGTATGTTGTCGCAACAGCAGAAAAGTTAATCCTGCATTACAAGATGAATCCGGCTGTCGTCAATTACATGCTAGAGTATGTAATGGAAAAGACAGAAGGTGCATTGCCTGAAAAATATATTAACAGTGTCGCAAATACATGGCGAAACAATAAGATTCAGACGATTACCCAAGCGAAAGTTTATACTGAAATGCAAGACAAGAAGAACAAACAACGCGGTGCAAGGAAAGTTGGCGTAGTGCCGGATTGGTTTAAAGAAAAAGATCAGGTACCTGTACAACAAACTAATTCTAGCAATACTCAAAACCCAATTGATTTTGAAGAGCAGCGCAAAAAGTTATTAGAGCAATTAAATAGTGATTAAAAAGCAGGTGAGTACGATCGAACCAATAAAAGATTCGCTCAATAAAATTAACATCCCATCATTTGAGCAAAAATATAATGAATTAAAAAACCGGGTGCTTTCACATCCAAGTGTTCAACAGTTTATGAATGACCATAATATGACGGAAAACTCGGCTGTTATTCAATATGGAATGACGACACTTTTTGAATTTGTAGAGCAAAAGCACACTTGCTGTGGAGCCGGTTCAACATCGCAGTGTCAAAATTTCTATAAAGGTCATGTTCCGCAATTAATGCTTTCAAATGGTCAGATTAATATTATTTACCGAAAATGCGAGCAAATGTTAAAAGAAGATGACCAGCGTGAGCTAGCTTCAATGATGAAGACAATGTATATGCCAAAAGATGTCCTGAATGCAGACTTTAATGAAATGGATATGAATGATAACTCCCGTATGGCTGCAACACAGTTTATGGTCGAATTCAGGAAGCAATATCGGGAAACAAAAGAACTTCCTGCAAAAGGGCTGTATTTATACGGAACATTTGGTGTTGGCAAAACCTATATTTTAGGTGCCATCGCAAATGCTTTATCCAAAGAACGGATTCAAACTTTGTTAGTGTATATGCCGGAATTCATCCGAGAATTAAAGTCGTCGGTAACAGAGGGATCGATTGAGCAGAAAATCGATTTTGTAAAAAAAGTGCCGGTACTGATGCTGGATGATGTAGGTTCAGAGCCGATTTCTACATGGACAAGAGATGAAATTATCGGGTCAATCTTGCATTATCGAATGGCGGAAAAATTACCGACGTTTATATCTTCCAACTTCAATTACAAACAATTGGAAGAACAATGGGCGGTAACCGAACATGGGGCAATTGACGAAATGAAATCGGGCCGAATTTTACAACGAGTACAGGCATTAACAACACCGCTTGAAATTACAGGAACAAACCGCAGAAAATAAAATATTGAAAGTTTTATTTTTCAATATTGCATTTCTGCAAAATCGAGCGTATACTTTGTACGTAAATAAACAATAAATGCATTGAAGAGGACAACAAGTTTAACGAACTGGCTTTTAGAGAGGGAAGACACGGCTGCAAGCTTCCTAGCACAAGCGTTTTACTTTACTACCTTCGAGCAGTGACGGGGCCAATCCGTCATCGTTTCTCAGTACGTTAACTGACCGAGAGCTTCTGATTCGTTTTGCGAAGAAGGAAGAAGGGTGGCACCACGAGCATACAGCATCGTCCCTTTGTTGGGACGGTGCTTTTTATTTTGCCTAAAAAATAAGAGAAGCTACTAATACCGTTGATTTCCGTTACGGCGGACGCTTTCCGGGGGCGTGGCCTGAGCCTGTAGTCTCAGGCGTCACGCTATTCCCCCAGGAGTCACCGCCTTCACTCCAATCAACTAGTTTAGTCTCAAAATGCCCTTCGCTCTTCAATACAAAATAATTTGTTTTTTAAATTAATAAAGGAGGACAACAACATGTCAGAAATGATCAAATTAACATTCCCGGATGGCGCAGTGAAGGAATTTGCCAAGGGAACATCTACATTAGACGTTGCAGGCTCAATCAGCCCAGGTCTTAAAAAATCAACTTTAGCCGGGAAAATCAACGGCACATTAATCGATGCCAAAACAGGAATCGAACAAGATGGTGCGATCGAAATCATTACTAACAAATCAGACGAAGCGTTAGAAATTCTTCGCCATTCAACTGCCCACTTAACAGCACAGGCAGTAAAACGTCTTTACCCGGATGCAAAATTAGGTATCGGTCCAGTTATCGATTCAGGCTTCTACTATGACATCGATTCACCAACACCGATTACTGCAGAAGATTTACCAGCAATCGAAAAAGAAATGAAAAAAATTATTGCTGAAAACATCGAAATCGAGCGCAAAAACGTTTCTCGTGATGAAGCACAAAAAATATACGAGGAAGTCGGCGACGAATACAAATTAGAACTACTTGAAGCAATTCCGGCAGATGACCAAGTATCAATCTATTACCAAGGCGATTTCTTTGACCTTTGCCGTGGTGTACACGTACCATCTACAGGCAAATTAAAAGAGTTCAAATTATTATCTTTAGCAGGTGCTTACTGGCGCGGTAATTCAGACAACAAAATGCTGCAACGTATTTACGGTACTGCATTCTTCACTAAAGACGAGTTGAAGCACCACCTTCAAATGCTTGAAGAAGCAAAAGAACGTGACCACCGTAAAATCGGTAAAGAACTGGATTTATTCATGACTAGCCAAACAGTTGGTCAAGGTTTACCACTTTGGTTACCAAACGGTGCAACAATCCGCCGTACTATTGAACGTTATATTGTAGATAAAGAATTATCTTTAGGTTACAAACACGTTTACACACCAGTGCTAGGCTCGAAAAAATTATACGAAACATCTGGACACTGGGAGCACTATCAAGATGGCATGTTCCCGCCAATGGAAATGGACAATGAAACACTTGTTTTACGTCCAATGAACTGTCCTCACCATATGATGGTATTCAAAAACGGTCTGCACTCTTACCGTCACTTACCAATCCGTATCGCAGAACTTGGTACAATGCACCGTTATGAAATGAGTGGTGCCGTATCTGGTCTGCAACGAGTACGTGGAATGACTTTAAATGACGCACACATTTTCGTACGTCCGGATCAAATTAAAGCAGAATTCAAAAAAGTAGTGGAACTGATTTTAGAAGTTTATAAAGACTTTGATCTTAAAGATTTCTCATTCCGTCTTTCTTACCGCGATCCGAACAACACTGAGAAATACTTTGATGACGATCAAATGTGGGAAACTGCACAAGCAATGTTAAAAGAGGCGATGGATGAGCTTGGTTATGACTACTTCATCGCTGAAGATGAAGCAGCATTCTATGGTCCGAAGTTAGACGTTCAAGTAAAAACAGCAATTGGTAAAGAGGAAACTTTATCGACTGCACAACTTGACTTCTTATTACCACAACGCTTCGACCTTTCTTACATTGGTGAAGACGGTCAGCCTCAACGCCCAGTTGTTATCCACCGTGGTGTTGTATCGACAATGGAACGTTTCGTTGCATTCTTAATTGAAGAATACAAAGGGGCATTCCCGACTTGGTTGGCGCCAGTGCAAGCAACAATTATTCCTGTATCAAACGCAGTGCACTATGATTATGCACGCGAAGTACAAGAAAAATTAGCTGCAGCTGGTATCCGTGTGGAAATGGATGACCGCGAAGAAAAACTAGGTTATAAAATCCGTGAAGCACAAATGCAAAAAATCCCGTACATGCTTGTACTTGGAGATAAAGAAGTTGCAGAAAATGCGGTAAATATCCGCCGTTACGGTTCGAAGGATTCAGAAACAATCAGCTTTGAACAGTTCCTGGCAGACATTACTGCAGAAGTGAAGAAATAATAAAAAAGAAGGTGTCCCGCATTTTGTGGGTCACCTTTTTTGTCGTCAATAATAGCAAGCTTCGATATCGATATTAATAACATATTTTACATTTCGATAAAATGTTGGTCCCTAATTAGATACCACGAATATTTTGAGTGAAACCCGGAAGTGAAAATTAATTTCATTTATTTTTTAAAGTAAATTAATCATATAAAAATGCTTGACGGTAATTGGATCTCATGTTAAGATTATTTAAGTTATGAATACAAAAGTTTGAAAGTAGAGGCTGCCCGCTTCTCACCTGACAAGTGCTTTTATATAAGTTACGTGCAGGTATTAGAAACGTTGAATTGTTTTACGCATGAATGCGTATGCACATATAGCGGGCGGACATCTCAAATGTCCGTCCTTTTTGTTTGTAAAACAAGAAGAACATATGGACATCACGCAGAGTTGTACCGTTCGACAGGGTTATACTTTACACCAACTCATGTATTCGCGACAAACACTTGGAGGTGGATTAATATTAGCAAAGACATGTATGTAAACGAAGGCATCCGCGCGCGAGAACTTCGTCTAATTGATCACAATGGTGATCAGCTTGGTTTAAAAACGCGTACAGAAGCGTTGGAAATTGCCGCTCGTGCTAACTTGGATCTTGTCCTTGTGGCCCCTCAAGCCAAGCCACCAGTCGCTCGTGTCATGGACTATGGTAAATTTAAGTTCGATCAGCAAAAGAAAGACCGTGAAATTCGTAAAAATTCTAAAGTTATCGTGATGAAAGAGGTTCGCTTGAGCCCGACAATCGATGAACATGATTTTCAAACGAAATTACGTAATGCGATTAAGTTCCTTGAAAAAGGAGATAAAGTTAAAGCTTCAATTCGCTTTAAAGGTCGTGCAATCACACACAAAGAAATTGGTCAGCGTGTGCTAGATCGCTTTGCTGAAGCTTGTGCTGAAGTATCTACGGTTGAACAAAAACCGAAGATGGAAGGCCGAAGCATGTTCTTAGTTCTTCAACCGAAGACAGAGAAATAATACGTATGTAGAAACAAGTTTAGGAGGAAATCGACATGCCAAAAATGAAAACTCACCGTGGAGCTGCGAAACGTTTCAAAAAAACAGGTACTGGTAAATTAAAATTTGACCGTGCTTATGGCTCTCACTTATTCGCTAACAAATCAACTAAAGCAAAACGTCACTTACGTAAAGCGAAAGTTGCAACTTCAGGCGATTTCAAGCGTATCCGTACATTATTAACTTACATGAAATAATCTTGACCGTTTAAAAGATTATTAATAACAAAAATAAAAATCAGCATTCGAAAGAATTAGCAGGAGGTAATTACTATGCCACGCGTAAAAGGCGGAACAGTAACACGCGCTCGTCGCAAAAAAGTTTTAAAATTAGCTAAAGGTTACTATGGTTCAAAACACACGTTATACAAAGTAGCTAACCAAGCAGTAATGAAATCAGGTCAATATGCATACCGTGACCGTCGTCAAAAGAAACGTGATTTCCGTAAA
This sequence comes from Solibacillus kalamii, assembly GCF_002174535.1. Classification (NCBI taxonomy): domain Bacteria; kingdom Bacillati; phylum Bacillota; class Bacilli; order Caryophanales; family Caryophanaceae; genus Solibacillus; species Solibacillus kalamii. The sequence continues at coordinate 33,219 of NZ_NHNT01000002.1, forward strand.
TTATGGATCACTCGTATCAATGCAGCTGCTCGCATGAACGGTTTATCTTACTCTCGTTTAATGCACGGCTTAAAAGTAGCAGGTATCGAAGTTAACCGTAAAATGTTAGCTGACTTAGCTGTAACAGATAGCACAGCATTCGCTCAATTAGCTGAAGAAGCTAAAAAAGCAGTAGCTAAATAATTTTAGTATACAATAAAGGCTGATAGGGATTTGCTCCTTATCAGTCTTTTTTTGACTAGGGGGATTCAGATGGGATTAGCAGCAGTTTCATATGTCGCAGTTGTTTCACTCGTACTATGCGTATATATGTACATAGATAAAGAACGCGCTAAAAAGAAGGAATGGCGTATTTCCGAAAGAACACTATTAACATTAGGGGTACTCGGTGGCGCACTTGGCGGTGTTTTAGGGATGTATTTATTTCGTCATAAAACGAAGCATAACCAATTTGCATTTGGCTTTCCTTTACTTGGGGCAATTCATATATTTATACTAGTTCAGCTATTTTAATATGATCTTGGAGCATAGACTAAATTTGTCTGTGCTTTTTTTATGCATAGAAAAAGATTATTCATTTGTTAGATTAGTAGTTGTAATTTATAATAAATTCAGTAAATTCGAAAGCGGGGAGTAATGAAATGAGTAAATACGAAGAGCAATTATCTTATTTACAGAAGCCGAATGAAGAGGAAATACCGGAAGATATACAGCAACTTTTCGATCAACATGTTGAAAAGCAGCAGGAGCAAAATGGGTTTGTAAATAATTTATTTAAAATTCTTCCATTGAATGCGCTGCAGTATAAAGGATTTTTGGAATTTAAATATTCTCTGTTCAATGAAGAAACAACGTATTTATCATTAGCAGACAAGGAAATGATCGGGCTTGTCGTCTCTTCGACAAATAATTGCAGCTATTGCCTCACTTCTCATAGTGATGTCCTTCGGGGGCTAACAAAAAATCCGGGATGGGTTGACCAGTTAACATACAATTACCGCTCCGCAAAACTTACGGAAAAGCAGCGTGCGTTATGTGATTATGCATACCGTGTAACAAGGTATCCAAATGAAATAACGACAAAAGAAGTTGATTTACTACGTGAAGCGGGTTTTAATGACCATGAAATTTTGGAAGCCGCATATGTTGCCGGGTTCTTCAATTATACTAACCGCTGGGTAAGTACGATTGGAGCAGTTGCAAATCCCGGGCATTACGGACATAATCGGTAAACCGGATGCTGCAGTAAAATGCAGCATCCGGTTCTGTTTTAACTAATAAATAATAGGAGCATCATGACAATGCCAAGTGGAGGAAATAGTCGATATTTTAAACGTGTTTTTGCCTGAAGCCACTCGTTTTCCTGAACTGACATTAGTTGAAAAAAAGGAGCTTGTTTAATTTCGTTTAGAATAGAACTAAGGGCAACGTTTAAACCGATAAAAGAAAATATGAGGACGATTGCTTTTGCCCATATAGGAAGAACGAAGAGGAGGGCAATGGCAAGGACAATGAGCTGGACCGGTGATTTCAAGTAATTCAGTTTCCTCAATAATGTTTTGTAAATTAAATTATCGATACGATGGGTACTTAATATTTTCTTTTTCGCAGGTAAAATAAGCGGCTGTTTTGTCTTCGCTGGCATATAATGACGCATTTCCAAGCTGAATTGATATAGGTGCTTCATCCACCCGTAAAAGGCTTCGTATTCCCAGCGAGTTTCGATTGTCCAGTAACGATTGCTTAGTACGGTATTTAATAAAAGTAAGTGAGCAGCAAGAAGCAATAGGGAAAATACCCAAAATGGTAAAATAGCAAGGTTAAAAATTAAGAGTGCATTAATAATAAATAGTAACGGCCATTTTGTAAACCACTTTTGACATTTATACTGTATTAATATATGGAGTACGCTTATTATATTCAAAGCGAAAAGTACTTCCCAAAATGGTAGTACAAGAAAAGGTGAAGCGAGCGATAATAGTATGATAAGAACAAAGTTAAAATATATAAATGAATAACTATAACCAAATAATTTAATCTGATTAATTTTCCTTACTTGCTGCTTATAAAATAGCAAATCAGCATCGTATACAAAGAGGCGTATGGATGATTTTACTAGGAAAAAGCTTAATCCAAATAACAGAGTGAGTAAGAAATTTTGCTGAAGCTCGATTACCTGAAAATTAACAGCGAAATCGCGATATAAGAAAAAGCCAATAATGATACTAGGTACTACAAGGTATAGAAGGACTGTCCAATCTGTGATTGATTTAATAAGGTTAAAATTAAATTGATACGAGCGATAAAGGCGTTTTGAAAACATAGTTATAACCTGCCTTGAAATTCATAAAAGATATCTAGTAAAGAAATAGGTAGTCCAATCATTTGTTGAAGTTCACTCAATGATCCTTTAGCCTGGATTTTTCCTTCGTGGAGGAGAATGTAATGATCACATAGCATTTCAGCCATTTCTAATTGGTGTGTGCAAAGTAAAAAAGCGGCACCTTGTTGTTTACGTTCTTCGATTAAAACGAGCAGTTCCCGCATAGCTCGCGGATCAAGTCCCATGAAGGGTTCATCCAATATGTAAAGTGGTCTTTCAACTAAAAATGCCAATACAAGCATAACTTTTTGCTGCATCCCTTTTGAAAAGTATATCGGCAAATCATCCAGTCGCTGGTCTATTTGAAAGAGTGTAAGTAACTGCTCTGCCTTATCCCAAAGTGTTTTTTCTTTAAATTCATCAATTAAAAATTGAAGATGCTCACGCAGTGTAAAATGCTCGTATAATAATGGCCGTTCAGGTACATAACCGTACGAGGGGATGGCGATTGTCCCTTCAAAATAAGGAATAACACCAAGCATTGATTGAATTGTAGTACTTTTACCGGCACCGTTTCCCCCAATTAAACCAGTAATAGTCCCAGGCTGCATTGAAAATTCAATTTGTTCAATGCTTGATTGATTTGCAATATAACCTGCTTTCTTAATATCAATTTCCATAATATTTCACCTCATCCATTTATACGGACATATAAGAAAAAGGTTTCAAACATAAAAGCGAACCGTACAATCATACGGTTCGCTGTCCCCAGTTAGTCTTTCATCAGTTTTTCTATCGGATTTTTCCAATTAATCGAGGCGTTTGGATAATTCATGAGAATCTCGTTTTCCAAATACATAAAATCCTCTTTCGTAAACCCTTGAAGTTTCATCGCATCATGGACAAAGACGAAAATACTTACGACTTCAAATGCATTGTCCGTCGTACCTAAATATTTTTCTCCTTCAAATAATGCCCCCTTATACGATATGAAAAAGTTTTTCCGAATGTTTTTCACATCATCATAAAAATAATATTGTCCATTTTCATAGGCCTCATCCAATTTACGCTTTGGGTCGATTAAGTAGCGTACCCCTCTGTAAAATATGTAAATGATGAGAAGGATGATGGCAATTCGTAACAATAAAGCCATGAAACTTCCTCCTTGCTTACGGTGATTCCCTCCTATACGATTGAGTAGTATAAAAAGTTTCATTTTATTTTGAAAAAGAGGGATGTTTTAATGCAATTTCGTCAATTATTTGAAAAGCAACGGCAGCTAGACCGATTTATTGAAGAAAACCAACAAGTACAAAAAGATGTATTTGCCGAAAAAGGCCTCGCATTATTAGTTGAGCTAAGTGAATTGGCCAATGAAACACGCTGTTTCAAGTTCTGGTCAACGAAGGGGCCATCAAAAAGAGCTGTTCTTTTGGAGGAGTATGTTGACTCGGTCCACTTTATGCTCTCACTAGGAAATATTCGCGGTTTTCTATTGGAGGAATGGCCCTATTTAAAGAAGAAGCAAGAGTTAACAGAAACTTTTCTGAATACGACACAGACCATCCTGACCTTTCTGCAGCACCAAACAGAAGAAAATTACAGGGCGATGTGGGAACAATACAGCATAATTGCCTACAACCTGGATTTTTCAATTGATGATGTTTTGCATGCATATGAATTAAAAAATGAGAAGAATTATGAACGACAACGAAATGGCTATTAATTTACATAATGCCGAGAAACTATTTCACATTTCGAAATATTGTCGCTATAATAAAGATGAGTAATTATTAGGGGGAAAACCGACATGACAAAGCTTGATGCGACATTACAAATGTTCAAAGATTTAACAGATGCAAACGGTATACCAGGAAATGAACGTGCACCACGTGAGGTGATGAAAAAGTATATCGCACCTTATGCAGATGAGGTGGAAACAGATAACTTAGGAAGTTTAATCGCAAAAAAAGTAGGCGATGAAAACGGTCCGAAAATTATGGTTGCGGGTCACTTGGATGAAGTTGGTTTCATGGTTACACGCATCGATGATAAAGGGTTTGTCTTCTTCCAGACAGTAGGCGGCTGGTGGAGCCAAGTAATGCTTGCCCAACGTGTGACAATTACAACACGTAAAGGGGAAGAACTTATTGGTGTGATCGGATCAAAGCCACCACATATTTTACCGGCAGATGTTCGAAACAAAGTAGTAGATATTAAAACTATGTTCGTTGATATCGGTGCCACTTCAAAAGAAGAAGCAATGGAGTGGGGCGTACGTCCAGGCGATATGATTACACCATATTTCGAATTCAATGTAATGAAAAATGAAAAGCATTTATTAGCGAAAGCATGGGATAACCGCATTGGCTGTGCGATTGCGATTGATGTACTGAAAGCATTAAAAGACGAAAAGCATCCGAACATCGTGTATGGTGTCGGGAATGTACAGGAAGAAATCGGCCTTCGCGGTGCGAAAACTTCTACATTTAAAGTACAGCCGGATATCGGTTTTTCTGTAGATGTTGGTGTTGCTGGCGATACGCCGGGCGTGACACCGAAAGAATCGACTTCAAAAATGGGCGCAGGTCCACAAATCGTCGTATATGATGCATCAATGGTATCTCATACAGGTTTACGTGAATTTGTCCTTGATGTAGCTGAAGAAGCGGGCATTCCATACCAGTTCGAAGCAATGGCTGGCGGCGGTACGGATGCAGGAAGTATTCACATTACAGCAAATGGTGTACCATCATTGGCAATTGGTGTTGCAACACGCTATATTCACTCACATGCAGGAATCTTACATCGTGATGATTATGATAATGCGGTTAAATTAATTGTAGAGGTAATTAAACGATTAGACCGTGACGCAGTAAATAAAATTACATTTGAATAATCTATAAAAACTGCAGATAGAACAATTTGGGGAATTAGCAGCTTAATATTATAATATTAAAAATATCCATTTCCTTATAAGGAGATGGATATTTTTTTGAAATCGCCCCCTTTAACTACCAACCTCTTATATCCCTGTACATTCCGCAACCGACCTATTTTCTTAATAAAATAAGTATTTTTTGAATATTTGACTATAATCTGGCGATAATGAATTCATTAATCAGCAAAACATAGAGTAAGCAAAAAGTATAATTTTAGATAAATGGGGGAAGCTTATGTTTTTTGAAAAAAAGAATAATAAGGCAACGTTCAAAAAACAAACAGGAGATTTAACAAGGCCTTCAAAAGATAATCCGGATGAAAAAAAACAATCTACTTCATCAACTTCCGAAGTAACTACCAAAACGGATGATTGGCAACCCATTTCCGATTCAACTGATGTTTTTATAAAAGAAGTAAAAGAGCAAATTCATTCACCGGCTGATTTAGTAATTCGATATGTAACAGATTCAATTACTATTTTGTATATCGATAACTTAATAAAAGAAGATATATTAAACGGTAAAATATTACCTGTTTTGCAGAACATACAAGAAGGAACACCGAGTAGTATCAATAGTCAGTTACCTCTGTCACAAGTAAACGTGGAAAATAAATTAAATCAAAGTATCGATACTATGTTAACGGGCGCTGTTATGATTCATGTGGCGGGACATGCACTGGTCACTATGGTCATTATTCCGGCAAGAGAATCCCGGGGTTTGTCTGCACCTGAAAATGAATCGCAAGTTATCGGGTCGCAAGTGGGGTTTAATGAAAGTCTCTCCACAAATATCTCACTTGTTCGACGGTTTATTTTAAGTAAAAATCTTAGTAATGAAAAATTAAAGGTTGGGAATCAGACCAATACATCGCTCTCTATACTTTATATAGATGGTGTTGCATCAGAACAAAATGTAAATACTGTCCGACAAAGAATACAAGCTCTTGATATTGAAGATTTGATCGATAGTGCGGAACTTGCAGAATTAATCGATGACAGCTCCCTGTCTATATTTCCTCAAATGTTATTAACGGAGCGCCCAGATCGATTTTGCGATGGTTTATTGAGTGGGAAAATAGGCATTCTTGTTGATGGCAGTTCGATGGGGATACTTTGTCCTTACTCATTTATAGAGTTTTTTCAAAGTAGAGAAGACAAAAACCTGCGATGGCCAATTGCAACATTTATAAGATTGTTACGGTTTTTGGCTATTTTTATTTCCATTTTTTTTACCCCCATGTATGTAGCATCGTTAACTTTTCATTATGAAGTGATTCCACAGCCGCTTCTAGTGCCACTTAGTGAATCAAGAGCTAGAGTGCCGTTTCCACCAATACTGGAAGCACTTTTTCTGGAGTTGATTATGGAATTGCTTCGTGAAGCTGGAGCACGATTACCTACAAAAATAGGTCAAACAATTGGAATTGTCGGTGGGATTGTACTTGGTACAGCGGCAGTGGAGGCAGGGATTACGAGTAATATTCTTATTATTATTGTCGCGCTATGTGCGCTGTCTTCTTTTATTACACCGAGTTATATGATGGGAAATGTTATTAGATTGCTTCGCTTTCCAATCATCATTTTAGCTGGGTTTTGGGGTTATTATGGGATAATGCTGGCTCTTTGTATTCTGCTAATTCATTTATTAAGACAAACAAGTTTAGGTGCTCCTTATATGGCGCCATTTTACCCACCCAGACTTAAAGATTTGGGAGATAGTCTAATTCGTCTGCCATACCCGTTTATTATTCGCAAATCGCCAAATGCTAGAGTGGAGGATTCGGATTATTCAAAAATGCATGTAAAACTTAAGGGTAATAAGGAGAAGGTGAAAGAGTGAAGAACATGCTGCAAATTAATCCCACTCAAACATTCAATGCCCCTCTTCTCTTTTTCATCATTTCTTCTGCTCAAATAGGTGTAGGAGTTCATGGATTTCAAAGCATTATCTATAAAGATGCAAAACAAGATGCCTGGATTTCCATCATTATTAGTTTTATTGTTGCACATTTTATTGTCTTTATAATTTTTAAAACGCTGGAATTGTACGAATCAAATGATATTTATGGAGTGAATTTGGATTTATTTGGTAAATACTTAGGGAATTTTATTAATTTGACCTATATTGTTTATTGCGGTATGGCGTATTTTGCCATAATAAAAAATTATACAGATGTTATTAATACATGGGTATTTCCAGGCTTAAGTTCTTCGTTTATTACCATTACACTGCTTATAACTGTAGGTTATGCATTCACGGGCGGCCTACGAGTAATAATTGGAGTTTGTTTTTTTAGCTTTTTTTTAAGTCTCTGGATTTTAATTGTACTGTTATTTCCTATTGAATATTCGAATGTTAATTACCTGTTGCCTGTACTAGATAATGATTTTGTAAGTCTACTCAAAGGAGCGTACTCGATGACGCTTACGATTGTAGGTTTTGAAATAATTAATACGGTTTATCCATATGTCAAAGAAAAGAATAAAGCGCAAAAATTTGTACATTTTGGATTGCTGTTTACATTGGCTATTTATTTGTTTGTTATGTTGGTTACATTAACTTTTTTTAGTGGGGAACAGCTTGAGAAAACGATTTGGGCAACATTATCATTATTCAGCATTGTCCGTTTGCCATTTCTTGAACGGATTGAACTGATAACGGTCTGTTACTGGATGATGATAATTTTGCCGAACCTTTGTTTATTTGCATGGTCTGCTTATCGGGGGGTTAGCCGAATAATTAACATAACCGATAAAAAATTTGTTGTTATTTTCTCCCTTTTTATATTTTTAGGATCGTTGATTGTGGAGACACGGTTTGAGATTAATACATTCAACAACTATTTTGGGTACTATGCATTTTATATCGTATTTGCTTACCCTGTCTTATTATATTTCATTGCTCTCCTTAAGAAAAAAGTCTTTAAACGACAAGCGAGAAGGGAATGAATGAGCTGACTACGTTTAAAAAACTGATTTTACTGTTTGCCTGTATTATTTTTTTGGTAGGTTGTGCAGAACAGAAAATCCTTGAAAGAATCAGTTTAACGACATTGGTAGGCTTTGATTTAGCTGATGATGATAAGTTGGCCGCCACTGCTGTTATCCGACAAATTAATCCGGATTTAGAAAGTAAAATTGAATTGCAATCTGCAACTGCTTTAACAAGTAGGGGGGCACGTTCAAAAATTGATTTAAAAACATCGAAGACTATTGGCTCAGGGCAATTACGGGTTGTATTATACGGTGAAGAGCTGGCGAAAGTAGGTTTAAATGAGAACATTCATATCTTGAAAATGAATTCCGAAATCAGTAACGCAACATATATGGCTTCTGTGGAAGGGGATTTGAACGAACTATTAGAGTATAAGTATGAAAATATATCAGATCTAGGACAACATATTTATCAATTAATTAAATATAATGTAGACAAGCAGTATATTATTTCATCGACTCTCCATGAAATTAACAGAGATAAACTATCCTTTATAGGTAGTTATTCCATGCCAATATTAGAAAGAGAAGAAAATAATATCAAAATATCTGGTATAGCTTTTTTTAACGAAGGGAAAATAGTCGGCAAACTCCCGGCAGAGGAATCAATTTATATATTGATGGTTAAAGAGAAGACTCATAGTGGAACGCTTGAATTAGAAATACCTATAACAACATTGGAAAAATCCCCCTCTGATTCTTCGGAAGGACTGCCAATAGCCATTGACTCTATAAATTCAAAGCGGAAGATTAAATTAGTGGATCCAGCAGTGCCTGAATTCAATTTAACGATTAAAATTGATTGTCGGTTATTGGAAGTTGACTCAGATGTGAGCATGGATAATCCGAGCATCATTCATAAACTTGAGAAAGAAATCAACAAGAAAATTGAAAGTGAAATTAATCGAATTATAGACTATAGCCATGAAATCGATACCGATATATTCCAGTTTGGCGAATATTATAAAGCACAGAATCGAAATGCGGATATCGATAAAAATAAATGGGATGAAATGTTTTCCGAAATGAAAGTGAACGTTACAGTAAATACTACAATTATACGCGATGGTGTGTTTCAATAGTTCTCTATGAATCAAATTTGGGAAATGTTTTTAGGGGAAGGCGAAAACCATTAATTTTCCGATTGTCAGGAAAGTTAATGGTTTTTGTTTATTTTACATCATGTAGGGCAGTAAGCTTTGTTTCAATTGAGTTCGTTAAATCAGACGTCGCTTTAGGTACGAAACTTTCCAAAACAGGGTTGATCATCATCCCCATAAAACCGCCAGCAGATAAATCCAGGCTGCCTGTTACTTGAGTGGACTCGTTATTGCCGGTTGCAATGTTAAAGTAGCCGTTCCCGTCAAAGTTGTCGGACAAACCTTTTATGTTAAATTTTACATCAGTCGGTTCAACAGAATCAGTTATATCTACTTGAAGAATAATCTTCTTTTTCGTGAACCCTAAATCTGCAAGTAAAGTCCAAGTGAACTGCGTATCATGTATTGCTTCGTGCTCGATATAACCTGGAATTAATGGTGCCCAATTATTATAGTCGTTTAGAAAAAGCCATATTATCTCATTAGATAATGGTAATTCCACTGTGTGGATCGCGTTCGGCATAATGATTCCTCCTAAATCAGTTATAGAGTAAATTATTTCCAAAATGTACTGCTGTAAATAGTATGCTTAAAAATGAATTAGAATTCAATAAAAACGGAAATATTCTCCAAAAAACATAAAGTATATCCTTCGAGTGAGTTATTTCATCGTTCATGAATAAGTGTAATCATTATACAATTTAAATAATTTAAATAATTTATAATAATTCACTTGATTTTATATTTATTCATTTGTATAATAAAACCAACATAAAGCTCACAGAGGTGTGTAATGATGAAATTATTAGAAGAGGTGCAATTAAAGCCCGTTGAAAGTTTACAAGGAAAAGACTTATTAACATTGCTTGACTATACGAGTGAAGAAGTGAAGCAACTGCTTGAACTAGCTACACAGTTGAAAATAATTACAAAAGCGGGCAAATGTCCACGATTATTGGAAGGTAAGACACTTGGCATGATCTTTGAAAAAAGTTCAACGCGTACACGTGTATCATTTGAAGTAGGCATGCAGCAGCTTGGCGGATATGGAATGTATATGAATGCGCGCGATATGCAAATTGGCCGTGGTGAACCAATATCTGATACAGGAAGAGTATTGTCAGGTTATTTAGATGGAATCATGATCCGTGCCAACTCCCATAAGATGGTTGAAGAATTGGCTGATAACGCTTCGATTCCGGTCATTAATGGGTTAACGGACCTTGATCATCCATGTCAGGCATTAGCTGACCTTGAAACAATTGCCGAAAATAAAGGGGAATTGAAAGGATTAAAAATCGCTTATGTAGGTGATGGCAATAATGTAGCACATGCGCTTATCGCTGCAGCAGCACATGTTGGTATGCATGTAGCAGTTGCAACACCACCGGGATATGAATGTGATGAACGTATTATTGAAAAAGCACAAATGATCGCTTCTCGTAACGGCAGTACTATTGTTGTAACAAATGACCCAGTGGCAGCTGTTACAGATGCAGATGCGGTTTACGCAGATGTATGGACATCCATGGGGCAGGAAGAAGAAACACTAAAGCGACTGAAGGATTTTGAAAAGTATCAGATCAATGATGAATTGGTTGCCCATGCAAAGCCGGATTATATGTTCCTTCATTGTTTACCGGCACATCGAGAGGAAGAAGTTGCGACGTCAGTTATTGACGGCCCAAATTCTTATATATTTGAGCAAGCAGAAAATCGCCTGCATGCCCAAAAAGCAGTTTTAGTATCTTTATTGGCGTAAAATCAGTAACAAGCATTTGGCATTGTACTACGGGTTGTAGTCGCCGCTGCGAACAATGCATTATTTATGGGCAGGAAGGGCAAATAAATAATGTAGTAGTCCAACATGAATAACAATGGGAGACGCTGTGACGATTCATGAAGTACTACAAGTGATGTCTGTATTCAAGATGGAATGCCCCATCACTACATAGAAAAAGCAATCCGGGAGACGCTGGATTGCTTTTTTGTATGGAATCATAATTGAATGATGGATGGTTATGCTTATGGTTATGTTAGCTGACAAACTGCTTTGCCAGTTTTTGCGAAAATTCGCTTCGCTCGCTTTCGCTTGCACCATTCCACCATTTTTCCAGAAATACACCAAGGCCTGGAAGTAAATGCTCCTCACCGCGTGCAATGGCATCATTGACGATATCTTGAAATTCAGCGGCATCTGAGCCCGTTACATTGGCAGTAATTGCTTGTCTAATTTGAAAATCCATATGAAACCTCCTTTTCCCATACTTTGTTCAAAATAATAAAATTTATACATGGCATTGCGTTATGGATTACAAAATAATTGTGATAGAATATACAATCGAGTACGTAAAAAAGGACGGGAAATAATGAAAAGAATCGAATCGACACAAAATGCACTAGTGAAGCATTGGAAAAAGCTTGTTACACAACGTAAAGAGCGAGAAAAAACAGGAGAGTATATTGTAGAAGGCTTTCATTTAGTGGAAGAAGCGTTAAAGCATAAAGACCAAATCGTCCAGATTATTGTGCGTGATGGTGTTGATCTACCATTATTATGGGCAATAGATGAAGTAGTATTAGTCCATGTAAATGAGGCAGTATCAAAAGAAATTGCGGAAACTGAAAATTCCCAAGGGGTATTTGCCCATTGTAAGCAGCGCCAAATTTCCGAAGATGAACAATTTGATTGGAAAAAAGTACTGTTAGTCGATGCGGTCCAAGATCCGGGAAATATCGGCACGATGATCCGAACGGCAGATGCAGCAGGAATTGATGCAGTTGTGTTAGGGAAAGGCAGTGTCGATGCATTTAATCCAAAATCATTGCGTTCTGCACAAGGCTCCCATTTCCATATTCCTGTTGTACGTGGCGACTTGATGGAATGGGTAGAAAACCTGCAGGCTGACGGTATCCGTGTATTTGGCACTTCATTGGAAGAATCGATTTCATACAAAAAAGTAGAACCGAGTGATTCATTTGCTTTAATTGTGGGTAATGAAGGAAGTGGCATCAATCCGCAAATATTGGCAAAAACAGACCAAAACATCATCATTCCTATATTAGGCGGGGCAGAATCACTAAATGTTGCGGTGGCAACAGGAATTTTATTGTATGCATTTGTAAAATAAACAGGAAAACTTTAAGGTGGGATTTTGTAAGTAAGTACTTATAAAATCCTATTTCTTTTAAAATATTAGGTAAAAAGTGGAAATAAAACCCATAAAATGAAACGTATTGAGCTTTCTGATTAGTCCCAAAATATGAACTTTAACGAGTTCATAGAAATGTCATTTTTGAAATGAAGGTAACTTTTAGCTCGAAATCGCTTTATTTTACTGCGTTTGCCGTCATTATTTTAAAATATTAAAAAAGAATTGCTCGTAAATTGGGAGAAATAAGGGTTTTTTCCAATTTGATGTTTTGACACTTATTTGATGTTTAACTAAAATCTAAGTAGGTTAGACAGACGCCTTAAGTTATCACAATAAAAAAATAAAATAATGCTTTTTAAAATAGTGTGCAAACTGTTAATTATGGGATTCAATTTAAAGGTTCTAAATGGTGATGGATTGATGGTCTGACTATTTGCCACTATATGCATAGTGTAAATGGTAAAAAGTGAAAATATTCATTCGATGTCGCACTATCGTCATTATTTTATTTTCGCTCTCACATGAAAGCGCTTAAGCAAAATCTAACAAGCTTTATTTAATTGGAAAGGAGTCCAACTATGAAAGTAAATATGAAGGGAACATTACTCTCTTTCATGGGACTAGGTGCTATTCTTTTAGCAGGCTGTAACGATAAGTTAGCAGTTCTTGATCCTAAAGGTCCTCAAGCTCAAAGACAAGCCGATGACACAATGTTATTAATTTACTTAATGTCAGGGATTGTTTTAACAGTATTAGCAATTTTGGTGTTTATGTTATTTAAATACCGTGCATCAAAACAAAGTCCAGATTACGAGCCACCGCATATTCATGGCCACTGGCTTGTAGAAACATTTATGATTGGTATTCCTGTAATCATCGTTATTTTCTTATCATTTGTTTCTGTTAAGAGTAACTACATTGTTGAGAGTGTTCCTCAAGAATATGAGGATCAGGAACCTTTAGTTATTTATGCTTCATCATCTAACTGGAAATGGCACTTCAGCTATCCGGAACAAGATATTGAAACAGTAAATTACCTATACATTCCTGCTGGACGTGCAGTTGAATTTAAACTTTACTCTTATGGTCCAATTACAAGTTTCTGGATTCCACAACTTGGTGGTCAGAAATACGCAATGGCAGACATGGTAACAACATTACACTTAGCTGCAGATAACCCAGGCGAATTCTGGGGACGTAACGCGAACTTCTCAGGTCGTGGTACAGCAGAAAACATTTTTGATGTAACAGCTTTAACTCAAACAGAATTTGATGAATGGGTAACAGAAGTTCATGAAACGGCTGCTCCATTAACAGAAGAGAAGTTTGACGAATTATTAGAGCCAGGTCATCTTGGTAAATCAACTTATACTGGTACACATCTAGAGTTCTCACCAGCTCCGGAACACAACCATGAATCTTCAGACGAAGAAAAAGAAGATGAAGAGGATCATTCTTCACACTAATTTTTGAAAGTAACAACTTTTCGAAAGGAGTACTACTATGTCGGAATTCTTTGCACAGTTTGCAGTTCCACACCCAAGCACATTAATTTATATCGCAATGGCTTCTATAGTTTTAGGGTCAATCGCGTTAGTAGCGATCGTTACTTATTTTAAATTGTGGGGCTACTTATGGCGTGAATGGATTACAACTGTTGACCATAAAAAAATTGGTATCATGTATTTAATCACTGCTTTAGTTATGCTTTTCCGCGGCGGTGTCGATGCCGTAATGATGCGTTTACAGTTAGCTGTTCCAGATAACGGTTTCTTAGACGCTCAGCACTATAACGAAGTATTTACAACTCACGGAGTAGTCATGATTTTATTCATGGCAATGCCATTCATTACGTTCTTCTTTAACTTTTTAGTACCATTACAAATCGGGGCACGTGACGTAGCGTTCCCACGTTTAAACAACTTGGCATTCTGGTTATTCTTCATGGGGATGGGATTATTCAATATCTCATTCATCATCGGTGGATCTCCTGATTCTGGATGGACTTCATATTTCCCGTTAGCGGATAATGAGTTCAGTACATCAGTTGGTACAAACTATTACATGCTTGCACTGCAAATTGCGGGTCTTGGTACGTTAATGACAGGTATTAACTTCATTACGACTATCATGAAAATGCGTGCTCCAGGCATGACATTATTTAAAATGCCAATGTTCACTTGGTCAGCACTTATTGCAAACTTAATTATCGTATTCGCGTTCCCAGTATTAACAGTAGCATTAGCTATGGGTACAATGGACCGTCTATGGGATACTAAATTCTTTGCTATCGGTGACGGTGGTATGGACATGCTTTGGGCCAACCTATTCTGGGTTTGGGGTCACCCTGAAGTATATATCTTAATCTTACCGGCATTCGGTATTTTCTCTGAAGTTATTTCGACTTTCGCACGTCGTAACTTATATGGTTACACATCAATGGTTTGGTCAATGATCTTAATTTCAGTATTCTCGTTCGCTGTATGGACTCACCACTTCTTTACAATGGGTCAAGGTGCATTCACGAACTCGATCTTCTCGATCACAACAATGGCAATTGCGATCCCAACAGGGGTTAAAATTTTCAACTGGTTATTCACACTTTATAAAGGGAAAATTGTTATTACAACACCAATGTTGTATGCATTGCACTTCATTCCTTTATTCACACTTGGTGGTGTTACAGGGGTTATGCTTGCGATGTCAGCAGCTGACTACCAATACCACAACACAATGTTCTTAGTAGCCCACTTCCATAACGTAATCATCCCTGGTGTTGTTTACGCGATGTTAGCTGGTTTAACGTTCTACTGGCCAAAAATGTTCGGTTTCATGTTAAATGAGCGTCTTGGTAAAGCAACTGTTTGGGTAATGTCTACAGGTTTCGTACTATCATTCATTCCAATGTATATCACTGGTTTAGATGGTCAAGCACGTCGTATGTACACATACTCTGATGCTGCAGGTTTCAGTACATTAAACATGGTATCGTTCGTCGGTGCCGGAATTATGTCTATTTCATTCCTAATGCTAGTATGGAACATTTGGTACAGTTTCAAAAACTCTCCACGCGACATCGGTTCAGATCCATGGGATGCACGTGGTCTTGAGTGGGCGACTCATACACCAATTCCACACTATAACTTTGCAATCACTCCAGACGTAACTGATTCAAATTCAGAAGCATTCTGGGATTCTAAGAAAAACGGCACGAAGTTATTCAAAGGTGAAATTCAAGATATTCACATGCCAAATAACTCAGGTCAAACATTTATTTTATCAATATTCTTCTTCATCGGTGGTTTCGCTTTAGTATTCAGCATGTTCACTTTAGCAATCATCAGCTTAATCGGTATTTTAGCTTGCATGGGTTACCGTTCTCTAGAAGACGACCATGGCTACCATATCCATAAAGAAGAAGTAGAATTAATCGAGAAAAAATATGAAAAAGAAGGAGGTGCGAAATAATGGGTAAAGTTAATAACAATGTTCCATTGGAATATTCAACAGAGGAAAATAACCTGAAAATCTTCGGATTCTGGACTTTCCTAGGTGCGGAAATTATGTTATTCGGTACATTATTCGCATCATACTTTGTCCTTTCGGGTCGTACAGGTGACGGTCCAACTGCTGCTGAGATTTTCGAAATTGGTCCAGTATTGGCAGAAACATTTATTCTTTTAACATCAAGTTTTACAATCGGTTTAGCTATTCATGCTATGCGTCTTGGCAGTAAAAAAGCGACATTGTCATTTATGGGTATTACGTTATTACTTGGTGCAGCGTTCATTTCTGTAGAAATTTACGAATTTATACACTATGTACATGTTGGTGCAGGTATTACAACTAGTGCCTTCACATCTGCTTTATTAACAACGTTAGGAACACACGGTCTTCACGTAACGTTTGGTTTATTCTGGGGAATCTTCATTATGATCCAAATTGCCAAGCGCGGACTTAACTCAGTAACAGCAGGGAAAACATTTGTATTCTCACTATACTGGCACTTCCTGGATGTTGTTTGGATCTTCATCTTCAGTTTCATTTACTTGAAAGGAATGATGTAATCTATGGCTAAGTTCTTCCCAATAGGCCAAATTATGGGCTTCGTATTTTCACTGATTTTAACAGTGATTGCAATGCTTGTTTACTTCACAGATATGTCATTCACAACAGGAATGGTTATCCTTTTAGTGACAGCATTCATTCAAGCAGGTTTACAGTTTATTGTCTTCATGCACGCTGGTGAAACAAATGACAAGTGGGCTATCTACTCGAACATCGTATACGGAATCGGTTTAGTAGTATTGACTGTTTTAGGTTCTTTATTAATCCTTCTTTGGGATATGTAATGATGAAAAACGCTCCAGCTAGTTGATAAATGTACGAAAATACATTAAACTAGTTGGAGAATATATTACGAAATGCGTTGACCGGGAAGAGTAGGTATACACCATTTGTTTTAGGGAATGCAAGCCAATGACTGAAAGCTTGCTAACAAATTGTATAGTGAAGTTCACCCCGCGAGCAGCATCCGGGATCCACTTGTGGTGAAAGGATTGCCGGCTAGACATAGTCGTTAGCTCCAATGAAGTGATTGCTTTTTGCAATAACTAGGGTGGTACCGCGAAACTCGTCCTCGTCCCTTTCTTAGGGGGCGAGGATTTTTTATTTTCAAATATTATGGATATTAATGGTAACAGTGGAGTTTATTTATGAACGAGACTAGTTGTTTGGAGTGCAGCCGGCGAGTGTGACTGACGGCTAGCGCCTTTCGTCACAAGCAAGCTTCCTGCGGGAATAGCGGGACAGCCGATACACCGCAGGAGCAAAGCGACGAGGAGGATTGGCGCCCGCCCGCGAAACGCGTCCGCTGGAACGGAAAACAACAGGGTTTAAGAGAAAGATTTTATCCACAAATATTATTAAGGAGGACTTTGTAAATGGAACAACAATTAAAGCAATTGGAACAAGAAGCATTAGCTAAAATTGCCGATGCAGCTGACTTAAAAGCATTAAATGACGTTCGTGTTGCGTACTTAGGTAAAAAAGGACCGATCACGGATTTATTAAAAGGAATGGGGAAACTTTCTGCAGAAGAACGTCCGAAAATGGGTGCCCTAGTTAACACTGTACGTGAAAATGTAACAGCTGAACTTGAGAAAAAGGTTGCTGTTTTAGAAGAAGCTGCAATTTTAGCGCAGCTTGAAAACGAGTCAATCGATGTGACGTTACCAGGTGCAAAAGTACGTGCAGGAAACCGTCACCTGTTAACACGGGTAATCGAAGAAATCGAAGACCTGTTTTTAGGTATGGGCTACGAAATCGTAGAAGGACCTGAAGTAGAAAAAGACTACTATAACTTTGAAGCAATGAACTTGCCTAAAGGTCACCCGGCCCGTGACATGCAGGATTCATTCTATATTTCAGAAGAAACATTATTGCGTACGCATACTTCTCCAGTGCAGGCACGTACGATGGAAGCCAAAAAAGGCGAACCAATTCGTGTGATTTGCCCAGGTAAAGTATTCCGTCGTGACACAGATGATGCGACACACTCTCACCAATTCATGCAAATTGAAGGTCTTGTAATCGGTGAAAATATCCGCATGTCTGACTTAAAAGGAACTCTTGATGCATTGGCCAAGAAAATGTTTGGAGCAGAACGCGAAATCCGCCTTCGCCCATCATTCTTCCCATTCACAGAGCCTTCTGTAGAAGTTGACGTATCTTGTCATAAATGTTCAGGTAAAGGCTGTAATGTATGTAAGCAAACTGGCTGGATTGAAATTTTAGGTGCTGGTATGGTACACCCGAACGTACTTGAAATGGCTGGCTACGATTCAACTAAGCTTTCAGGTTTCGCTTTCGGTATCGGTGCAGAACGTATCGCAATGTTAAAATACGGTGTGGATGATATTCGTCATTTCTATACAAATGACACACGCTTCTTATCACAATTCCACCAGGCAGAAGTGTAAGAAGGAGGACAATATAAATGTTAGTTTCATTAAAATGGTTAAGTCAATATGTAGACATTTCTTCTTTAGAAGCAAATGAATTAGCAGAAAAAATTACACGTGCGGGGATTGAAGTTGATGCAGTAATTGCCCGTTCACAAGGTATGTCAAATGTAGTTGTTGGTCATGTTGTGTCTAAAGTAAAACACCCGGAAGCTGATAAATTAAATGTATGCCAAGTTGATGTTGGGGAAGAAGAGCTTCAGCAAATCGTATGTGGTGCACCAAACGTCGATGAAGGTCAAAAAGTCATCGTAGCGCGTCCAGGAGCAAAATTACCAGGCGGCATTAAAATCAAAAAAGCGAAATTACGCGGTCAAGAATCAAACGGGATGATTTGTTCACTTCAAGAATTGGGCATTGAAGGCCGTCTTGTACCAAAAGCTTATGCTGAAGGGATTTATGTACTGCCAGCTGATACAACTCCAGGTGCCGATGCATTAGATGTTTTAGGCTTACGTGATACAGTACTTGAGCTTGGTTTAACACCGAACCGTTCGGATGCAATGAGCATGCTTGGCGTTGCTTATGAAGTAGCAGCGATTTTATCTCAAGATGTAAAATTACCGGAAATCGATTATTCTGCTTCAGCGGAAAAAGCGGCAGATGTATTAAAATTAACGGTAGAAGATAAAGAAGCAAACCCAATGTACGCAGCGAAAGTTGTAAAAAACATTGAAGTAAAAGAATCTCCATTATGGCTGCAACATGCGCTTATGTCTGCAGGTGTACGTCCACATAATAATGTAGTCGATATTACAAACTACGTATTAATGGAATACGGTCAACCATTACATGCATTTGACTACGATAAATTAGCAACTGGTGAAATCGTAACGCGTATGGCTCGTGATGGCGAAGTGATGACGACGCTTGATGATCAGGAGCGTAAATTAGCAAGCCACAATCTTGTCATTACAAATGGTCAAGAAGCAGAAGCGGTTGCAGGTGTCATGGGCGGTGCTAAATCAGAAGTATCCAATACTACTACGACAGTAGTAATCGAATCAGCTTACTTCAACCCGGCATCTGTGCGTCGTACTTCAAAAGAAATCGGCTTACGTTCGGATTCTTCTGCACGTTTTGAAAAAGGTGTAGATCCGAACCGTGTCCTTCCTGCAGCAGAACGTGCAGCACAATTACTTGCTGATTTAGCAGGTGGAGAAGTATTGGAAGGTACAGTGCTAGTAGATGAGCTTGATAAAACGCCAGCTCGTGTTGTAGTATCACCTGACTTTATTAACGGCCGTTTAGGCATGAAAATTTCTTTAGAGGATATGCTTTCTATTTTAGAGCGTTTAAAATTTGATGTGGAAGCGGCAAATGGTTTATTAATCATTGATGCGCCGACACGACGACAGGATATTAAAATTCCGGAAGATATCGTTGAAGAAATTGCACGTATGTATGGCTACGATGAGATCCCTGTAAGCCTACCAGCGAGTGAACAAGTTGGCCGGTTAACGCCATATCAAGCAGGACGCCGTATCGTACGCAATGTAATGGAAGGTGCCGGTCTTTATCAAGCGGTAACTTACTCATTAACTTCAGCAGCACACGCTCAAAAGTTTGCATTAAAAGCTGAGGAGACAACAAAGTTATTAATGCCTATGTCTGAAGAACGCTCTACACTACGCCAAAGCTTAATTCCTCACTTAGTAGAGGCAGCAAGTTATAACGTAGCTCGTCAAGCGGAAACAGTAGCATTATACGAAATCGGATCAGTTTTCCTTGGACAAACAGCTGAGGAACTTCCATTTGAAGAAGAGCACTTAGCACTTGTATTAACAGGTAAATGGATTGATAATACTTGGCAGGGCGAGAAGAAAAATGTTGATTTCTTCGTTGCAAAAGGTATTGTTGAAGCGGTATTTGCTAAATTGGGCTTAACATCTCGCGTAAGCTATGTAAAAGCGCAAGTAGACGGCTTACATCCTGGCCGTACAGCTGATGTATTATTAGATGGCGAAAAAGTGGGTGTCATTGCCCAGCTTCATCCGCAAGAACAAAAAGCATTTGATGTAAAAGAAACATATGTAGCTGAACTGAACTTAAATGCCATTTTAAGTGCAACACAAGAAGAGCTTGTTTATTCTATGATTCCGCGCTTCCCGGCTATGAGTCGTGATATCGCATTAGAATTGGATGTAGCAGCTTCAGCCGGTGAAATTGTGAGCATTATTAAAGGTGCCGGAACTTCTTTACTGAAAGAAGTAAAAGTATTTGATGTTTATGCAGGGGAGAAAATGACGGCTGGTAAAAAATCAGTAGCCTTCTCATTAACATACTTCGACCCAGAGCGTACATTAACAGACGAAGAAGTAGTCACAGCACATAATAAAGTATTAAAAGCATTGGCAGCAGCTGGTGCAGAAGTACGTTAATTAATGATAACAAAACCCGAATGGTTCAATGGCCATTCGGGTTTTACTTATTGCGGGGATTGTTTGGGTTTGACCATTCCATTAGCAACACCGATTAAAGCACTTAATGTATGGACAATTCCATACGTATAAAAGTTAAGAAAGACATGATTTGTATACTCATTTATTAGGGGGAGTCGATAGATTGAGGAACCAGGTGTCTTCGTATCACCGCCGAGCGATGCATACACATTATTTGAAAAATCAATGGCATAATAGATGAATGCCGCTAACAGCGCAAATCCAAATACTAAATAAATCATACGCATAAGTCGATCCTTTGCGTTTCTGGCACTTTCAGTAAAGAAGCGAAACGTAATAAATAAACTAAGTATAATAAATGGTGCAACAAGTGCTAAACCAAGAGCACCAAGATTTCCTCCATTAGCAACATCGTCTGGTTTTACAGTAAAAAAGTGCTGAATAATTAATACTCCAAATAAACTAATGCCCATACTTATGAGCCAACTAAGACGCAACATGTAAATCCTCCATTTCTCTTATCACTATACAGTGTCATGGATTTCGTTTCAATGGAGGATCTACTATTCATTTAGTGGAAAAGTTCAGTATAATAGAGAAGAATCCAACTTAGGGGAGGTATATTCATGTTAAAGAAAGAAGAAGCAGTATTAGTACTGATCGATATTCAGGGGAAATTAGCGCAAGTTGTTGAGGAAAGCGCACTCGTGGTAGGTAATATCGCCACAATGGTACAAGGGGCAAAACTATTGGATTTACCAATTTTATGGCTGGAACAATATCCAAAAGGGCTTGGTCCAACAGATGAGCGAATTGCGGAGCATTTAACAGAAGAAAAGGCGATTGAAAAAATTACGTTCAGTGCTTATGATACTGAGGAATTTGTACAAGCATTACAGCAAACAGGACGCAAGAAGATTTTATTGGCTGGGATTGAAGCACATATTTGTGTGTATCAAACAGCGGCTCAATTACTGGAAAATGGCTATGAAGTAGAAGTACTGGCGGACTGTGTGTCTTCGCGGACAGCGAGTAATCGGGAGGTAGGCATCCAGAAAATGATGCAGCTTGGTGCACGCGTAACTAGTGTGGAAATGGCATTATTCGAAATGCAGCAAGTAGCAAAAGGCGATACATTTAAAGCAATTAGCAAATTAGTAAAATAAAATTAGGACTGGTTAGCGAAATTGGCCGCTAACCAATTTTTTTATCCCCAATTAACGGGGTCCCGTCTCTATGGGGGATGAGGAAAACCCCCACTAATTAAAGTTTCATTTTATTTAAAAAGGGGCAGTTTTTTCAAAGCGATACATACTGGTATTGCAATGATCAGTCCTACTGCATTTTGAACGAGATTTCCTGGAATTGATGCAAGTGGGATAATCCAGTTTCCATAGAGAACACGTTCACAAATATAATAACCTCCAAGCATAAATGGAACCGAGATAACGATAGCTGCCAAGTTATAAATAAAGCTTCCGCCATTTTTTCCATGCATTGTAGCAATTTTTCCTACAATATAGCCTTGCAGACCACGTGTAATGAATGTAAATGGTGCCCACAATGTCCATCCAGATAAAATATCGAA
Source organism: Solibacillus kalamii (assembly GCF_002174535.1). NCBI lineage: Bacteria > Bacillati > Bacillota > Bacilli > Caryophanales > Caryophanaceae > Solibacillus > Solibacillus kalamii. Next base: position 55,748 of record NZ_NHNT01000002.1, read on the forward strand.
CAGTGCCATACCGAATGCTCCGGCCAACGCACCCTTTTTTGGACCAAATAAGATTGCGATAATAAAGAGCATGGCAGACCCTAAATGAACAAGCCCTCCATTTGCAGCAATCGGCAAACGGATATTAATAAAAAATGTTGCTACGAATACAAGTGAAATAAGAAGACTCGTAATAATTAAATCTTTTGTTTTTTCTGATGAAGTAGTGATTGAACGTGATGATTCCATAATAATTGACGCTCCCTTGCTTGAAATTATCTCTCATATTAGCAATTTGTTGGCATCAGTAAAAGGTTCAAAAACAAACAATTTAACCAGGTCAGAAGATTTGCACAATATTGTTTTCGGATATGACGGGGATTTTCCCTCTGACAAACTGACAACCTGACAAATAAAAGCGCAGCAAATTATGAAAACAAATTTGCTGCGCTTTTTAAATAAAGCGGTTATAGTACCAATTCACATTGCCGTTATTTAGTAGTAGAATTCATCGTAGAATGTTTTTTTCCATACGTGAAATAAACGATTATACCGATAATAAACCAAATTCCGCAAGCGATCCATGTGTGCAAGGAAAGTTGTGTAATCAGAAAAATACAAAGAATAAATGATAAGATTGGTAACACAGGATAAAATGGTACTTTAAATCGATCTTGCGGCAAGTTTTTATTTTTACGTAAATATAAAATGCCGGCAGAAACGAAAATAAATGCGACCAATGTACCCATATTTACAAGTTCCGCCAACAAGTCCAATGGAACAAATCCTGCAAAAAACGAAATAATCACTGTAAACAGCCACGTATTTTTAGCAGGCATTTTGCGCTTTTCACTTAATTGTGCCAGCATTTTAGGCATTAAGCCGTCACGGGCAAAGGCCATTAACAATCGTGTCCCGCCATACATCATGACTAATATAACGGTCATCATGCCAATGACAGCACCAAGCGATATGATCCCCGCTGCCCATTCCTGGTTGATAACATGCATCGCGTACGATACAGGGTCGGTTACATTGAGGTCAGTATATGGAACAATCCCAGTCAGTACAAGTGAAACTACAATATACAATACTGTACAGACAAGCAGGGAGCCGATAATTCCGATTGGCATATTCCGCTGTGGATTTTTTACTTCCGCCGCAGCAGAAGACACGGCATCAAAGCCTAAGTAAGCAAAAAATACGAGTGCAGCACCTGTGAATACACCGCTCATCCCAAATGGCAGGAAGGGTGTCCAGTTATCAGGCTTCACATAAAAGACGCCAATTACAATAAACAATAAAATAACGCCGAGTTTAATGGCAACCAGTAATGCATTAAAACGAGTGGATTCTTTCATTCCTAATGAAAGTAAAGCACCAATCGCAAAGATAATAAAAATTGCAGGCAAGTTAATATAAGTACCGTTTTCAGGACTGAATGCCCCTGTCAATGCGACCGGTAAATGGATATTCAAACCTTCCAGCAGCGATACGAAATATCCTGACCAGCCTGTTGCCACGGCAGCAGTTGCGAGGCCGTATTCCAATAGTAATGCCCAGCCGACCAGCCATGCAATGATTTCACCAAAGACAATATAGCTATATGAATAGGCACTTCCTGCAACGGGTACAGTAGAAGAAAACTCAGAATAACATAGCGCGGCTAATGCACAAACGACTGCAGCAATCGTAAAGGAGAAGACAATCCCCGGGCCTGCATGGAGAGCAGAGACCGTCCCAGGTAAAATGAAAATGCCTGTACCGACAATGGCGCCGACACCTAACATTATCAAATCGAAAGAACCCATTGTTTTAGGCAACTGCATATTTCCGCTTTTAAGTAAAAGGTCATTGATTGGTTTTTTTCTAAATATTTTTTTCATTGATACACCTTTTTCTAATTTACAATAATCAAAATTTTATCATTATTTTTGAGGATAATAAACATGTTTATTGAGTTAAAGTGCTAAAGTGTTGTCTTTGTCGAAAAAGGCAGAAATAACTCGAACAAAACAGTGAATAATGTTATTGTTAGTATTTAACAGAAAAAAATTCCTATATTTTATAAAACTTATTTCTTTAATTGTTTTTAAGAAATTTGTTCAAAATTAGTGAACTATTTGTGGTTTTTATAAAAAGGTATATAATTTCGATATAGTATAAATATAGGAATTTTGCTTATGCATACTGAACACAGCACAAAGGAGTGCAATTGATGGAGAAGAAAATCCAAATTAAGCAGCCTAAATATCAAGTAATAGCAGAAGATATTGCCGCTAAAATTGTTGAAAAAAAATATGTTGTCGGGGAAAAGATTTATGCCCGTTCATCGCTGGCATCTCAATACAGTGTTTCATCGGAAACTGCTAGACGAGCGATTGCCGTTCTACAGGATTTAAATATAGTAGAAGCGACAAAGGGAAGCGGTGTTGTCATCGTTTCCTATGAAAATGCGGCTAAATACATTCAGCGGTTAACAGGTGTCAAATCGATAAGAGATTTACAAAAACAATTAACTGACAGTATTGAACGCCAAATTGATGAGTTGCATCATTTCCAGGATACATTAGGAGAAATGGTCAATCGGACAAGCAGATATCAATCGATTAACCCGTTTGTACCTTTTCAAATTGATATTACCGATAATTGCCCATTCCTATCGAAAAATGTTGGCGAGATCAATTTCTGGCAGGAAACAGGTGCTACAATAATTGGAATCAAAAAAGATCATGAGCTGATTGTTTCGCCTGGGCCATACGCAACATTGTCCGCGGGTGATACATTATTTTTTATCGGTAAAGAAGAATGCTATTCGAATGTAAAACACTTTTTACAGCTGGAAAGTAACAACTTTCAATCTGATTCGATATAGAGTGTAAAATTTTCAACAAAAACAAACTACTCCCTCATTGTATTTCGGGAGTAGTTTTTTCTGTTTAAGGGACTTTATTTCTAGTTGTGATGTACAAAAAAATCAATTCTCATTTGACAATAGTAACAACGTCTATTAATATAAAAGTTGTTGCTTTTAACAACCCGAGATAAATATAAAGTTGTTACTAGCATGAAATTAATTATTATTAGGAAGTGGATTATGGGGAAAATTAAAATTGACCGAGTCACTAAAGTATTTGGAAAAAATACATCACAGGCATTGAAGCTCGTGAAGCAAGAAAAATCCAAAGAACAGATTTTAAAAGAAACAAATGCTACTGTCGGTGTATATGAAGCTAGTTTGACAATTGAAGAAGGTGAGATTTTCGTAATTATGGGGCTTTCAGGAAGTGGGAAGTCTACATTGATCCGTTTACTCAATCGTCTCATTCAACCAACGAGTGGTGATATTTATATAGATGATCAAAATATTACAAAGCTCAATAAAAAGAGCCTGCAAGTTGTTCGCAGAGAAAAAATGAGCATGGTGTTTCAAAACTTCGCATTATTCCCGCAACGTACCATTTTACAAAATGCAGAGTATGGCCTGGAAATCAGAGGCGTTCCGAAAGAGGAAAGACGATTAAAAGCAGAAAAGGCTTTACAGAATGCAGGGTTACTCTCCTATAAAGACCAGTATCCAGATCAATTATCAGGCGGTATGCAGCAGCGTGTAGGGCTTGCACGTGCGTTGGCAAATGATACAGAAATCATATTAATGGATGAAGCTTTTTCTGCTCTTGATCCGCTCATTCGCAAAGAAATGCAAGATGAGCTATTGGAGTTACAAGCTAATTTACAGAAAACAATTGTCTTTATTACCCATGATTTAAATGAAGCGCTTCGTATTGGTGATCGTATTGCTATTATGAAGGATGGAAAGATCATGCAGGTAGGAACAGGGGAAGAAATTTTGACAAACCCTGCAAATGAATATGTCCGCTCATTCCTGGAAGATGTGGACCGTTCGAAAGTATTGACAGCGGAAAATGCGATGATTCGTCCAATGACAATCCAAATTGATCATGAAGGGCCAAAAGTTGCGTTGCAGCGTATGAGAGAAGATAAAGTAAGTGTCTTGCTCGCAGTAGATAAAGCCCGAAAATATTTAGGCTATATTACTGCAAATGATGCACTGGAGCTAGCGCAATCCGGTGAAAAATCACTGCAATCAATTTTACGTAACGATATGCCGATTGTTGAACCATCTACAGTCATACAGGATATTTTATCGGTTATTTCCGATTCTCCGACACCATTAGCTGTTGTAGAAGAAGGGAAACTGCGCGGAGTACTAATTCGTGGAGTTGTTTTAGAGTCGTTAGCCTCTGAAAAAAACGGAGGTGTAGACAATGAGTAAACTATTAAATTTAGCGACGCCATTACCAGTGGCGGAAAATGTGGAAAAGCTGATGGATATTGTAACAGATACGTTTTCAGCGCAATTCCGTTTTATTCAAAATAACGGTGAAGATTTGATGGATTTTGTAACATCCACATTAACTGCTATTCCGCCATACGTATTTATTTTAATCATTGCCGTGTTAGCGTTTTTCGCAACAGGCAAAAAATTCGGCTTAGCCATCTTTTCAATCATTGGTTTACTATTCATTTTAAACCAAGGTTTATGGGAACAGCTGATGAATACATTTACACTCGTGTTGTTTTCAAGTTTAATCGCGATTGTAATTGGTATACCACTCGGCATCCTCATGTCGAAATCAAAAGTAGTAGAAGAAATTTTGAAACCAATTTTAGATTTTATGCAAACAATGCCAGGGTTCGTATATTTAATCCCAGCCGTTGCATTTTTCGGAATTGGTGTCGTACCAGGTGTATTTGCTTCAGTTATCTTCGCATTACCACCAACTGTACGTTTTACAAATCTCGGTATCCGTCAAGTTCCGACTCATTTAATCGAAGCGGCGGACTCTTATGGTAGTACTTTCACTCAAAAATTAGTAAAAGTAGAATTGCCACTTTCAAAATCTACAATTATGGCCGGTATTAACCAAACGGTACTTTTATCATTATCGATGGTAGTTATTGCATCAATGATCGGTGCGCCAGGTTTAGGTCGTGAAGTATTATCGGCTCTACAACGAGCACAAATCGGTAATGGATTTGTTGCGGGGATAAGTCTAGTAATCTTCGCTATTATTGTAGACCGTTTAACACAAAGTTTAAATAAACAAAAATCAAATGGGGGAAAGTAAAATGAAAAAATTAAAATGGATGCCTGCAGCAACAGCAATGAGTGCAGCGCTATTATTAGCTGCGTGTGGAGATGACACAACAGAGAAAAAAGAAACGTCATCTAAAGAAGATCTAGGTTCAATCGAATTAGCCTATGTAGAATGGGATTCTGAAGTTGCATCTACGTATGTAGTGGCAGAAGTACTGGAAAGTGTCGGCTATAACGTTGATATTACACCATTGGACAATGCCATCATGTGGGAAGCTGTATCAAAAGGTGAAGCAGATGCGATGGTATCTGGCTGGTTACCTGCTACACATGCTTCACAGTATGAAAAATACGGAGCAGACGTAGAAGATTTAGGACCAAACTTGCAAGGTGCCAAAATCGGTTTAGTTGTACCAAGCTACATGGAAGCAACTTCAATTGCTGATTTATCGACAGAAGCGGCATCGACTATTACAGGCATTGAGGCAGGTGCAGGTGTAGTTGCAGCTGCTGAAAGAGCACTTGAAACGTATCCAAACTTGGAATCATGGTCATTACAACCATCATCATCAGGTGCGATGACAGTTGCTTTAGAACAAGCGATTAAAAATGAGGAAGACATCGTTGTGACAGGCTGGAGCCCACACTGGAAATTTGCCAATTATGATTTAAAATATTTGGAAGATCCTGAAGGCGTATTCGGCGGAGAAGAAAGCATTCACACATTTGTTCGTCAAAACTTAGAAAAAGAGTCACCTGATGCTTTCAAGATTTTAGATGCCTTTGAATGGACAACAGAAGATATCGAAGAAGTTATGCTGAATATTTACTCAGGAACAAAACCTGAAGAAGCAGCACAACAATGGATTGAAGAAAATCAAGATGTTGTGAACAAGTGGACAGAGGGCATTGAAAAGTAATTTAAAAAGGTTTTAGCTTAAATCAAAAGCGGTGCAAATTTTGAAATCTAAAATTTGCACCGCTTTATTTTTTTATAGGAATCAAAAGACTCAATTTCCATTGGAGGGAAATTGAGTCTTTTTGTTTTTTACTTCGTATAGTTATCGAAATAACCTTGGATGTAGATCATTGGTGTTCCTTTATCGCCTGAACCTGAAGTTAAGTCAGATAATGAACCGATTAAATCTGTCAGCTTACGAGGTGTCGTACCTTGTGCGGCCATATTGCCAGTTAAATCTTCTTCTTTGTTGTTAATATAGTCTTTGATTGCTTCTTTCAGCTCTTCACCCTGCAAGTTAGCGAAATCGTTGTCCGCTAAATATTTCAACTTGATCTCGTTCGGAGTACCGTCAAGACCTGGTGTGTAAGCAGGTGAGACAACAGGATCTGCAAGCTCCCAAATTTGGCCTACTGGATCTTTAAATGCACCATCACCGTAAATCATTACTTCTACAAGTTTCCCAGTAGCAGCCAATATTTTTGCTTGGATGTCATCAACGATTGGTTGACAGTTATCCGGGAATAATTTAATACCATCTTCTGTCGATTTGTTTGATCCAAGTAATCCGTATTTAGAGTTACAGCCAGATCCGTTTACAGATTCAGCTAAAATATCGTCAAGACCAAAAACTTTTTCTGCACCAGCAGCATTTAGAATACGTTTTGTACGGAAGCGAGAGTGAATATCGCAAGTTAAAATGCTTTTCGTATAATCTAAAATCGTTTTTGCATTGTTCGAGAAGATAACTTCTACTTCCGCGCCTTGTTCAACGATTAATTCTTTATAATATTCGATGTAGTCCACACCTGTAAATGTATGTTTGTTAAAACCGAAATGACCACGGAATTCAGCTTCTGTCAGTACATCTGTCCATGGATTGATGCCTTTTTCATCTAGCTCATCCAATGATACTAAATGGTTGCCCACCTCATCTGATGGGTAGCTTAGCATAAGAACGATTTTCTTCGTACCTGCTGCAATTCCTTTTAAAATGTTAGAGAAGCGGTTACGCGAAAGAATCGGGAAAATAACACCTACTGTATCATCTCCGAATTTGGCTTTTACATCTGATGCGATATCTGAAATTTTAGCGTAGTTTCCTTGTGCACGTGCAACAACAGATTCTGTTACAGTCACAATATCACGATTTTCAATTTCATAGCCTTCTGTCTTTGCAGCATTTAACGCTGTATCAACAACGATTTGAACAATATCGTCACCTTCATTAATAATTGGGCCACGAAGACCTCGTACAACCGTTCCTACTACACGTTCCAAAATAATCTCTCCTTCAATAGCTGTAAGTTATATTTTAATTGCTTTTGCTTACCTTTAAGCAAAACATAAGTAATCTCACAATGTTTACTATAACCTGTTCATGTGATATAAGTAAAATTAATAATTCTAATATCAGATATAAGTGAGGGTTATATGATAATAAAGTTAGAAGCATATCGCATATTCAATGAAGTAAGTCGCAGTAAAAGTTTTTCAAAGGCAGCCAATGCTTTATACATGACACAGCCGGCCGTTAGCCAGTCTATTTCTAAGCTTGAAAAAGAACTTGATACTATTTTATTTAATAGAACACCAAAAGGGGTAACCTTAACAGAAGAAGGTGAATTGTTACACGAATACGTTAATTCTGCTCTTGGTATTTTAGACGCGGGTGAAGAAAAAATGGCCGAATTTAAAAATCTGCGTACAGGCGTTTTACGTATAGGTGTAGGAGACACGATTTCAAGATACTTTTTACTGCCTTATTTAGAGTCATTTCATATTAGGTATCCTGGCATTAAACTAAAGGTTTTAAACGGTACAACGAATGAAATATTGGCTTTTATCAAATCAGGGGAAGCAGACTTGGGCATATGCAACTTACCGATTCAAGATCCCCAGCTTCAAGTTAGCCCCTGTAAGGAAATTCATGATATATTTGTGTGCGGACAAAAATATAAAAACTTATCAAAAAAGCCAATTCGCCTCGATATGCTCATGAAGCTGCCATTAATTTTTTTGGAGAGAAAGGCAAACTCTCGTAATTATGTGGATAACTATCTAAAAGAACAAGGCTATACGATTTCACCTGAATTCGAATTAGGCTCACATGATTTAGTATTGGAATTTGCAAAAATCAATTTAGGTGTCGCAAGTGTAACAAAAGAGTTTGCGACCGATTACTTGGATAAAGGGCTTTTATATGAGATTGAGCTCCAACAGCCAATTCCTAAGCGCAGTTTAGGGATTGTCCATTTAAAAAATGTTTCACTCTCGAAGGCAACAAGGAAATTTATCGCTATTGTTGATCCGGGAATCATTCATTAATAGAAGAAAATGAGGAATAAATATGACAACTAATTTTAACGAATTTCCATTATCACCAGAATTGCAAAATGCACTTAAAGATTTGGATTACAGTATCCCAACTGAAGTTCAGCAAAAAGTATTGCCCCACGCATTAAAAGAACAGGATTTAATTGTGAAAGCACAAACAGGAAGCGGAAAAACTGCAGCATTCGCAATTCCCATTTGCGAAAACATTGAATGGATCGAAAACAAGCCACAAGCGCTCGTATTGACCCCGACACGTGAATTGGCTGTTCAAGTAAAAGAGGAGTTTACCAATATTGGGCGTTATAAACGTATTAAAGCTACTGCACTTTACGGAAAGCAGCCGTTCCGTTATCAACAGGACGAATTAAAGCAAAAAACACATATTGCAGTTGGTACGCCAGGACGTGTGCTGGACCATATCGAAAAGGGAACATTGAAGCTCGATAAAATTCGCTATGTTGTTCTTGATGAAGCAGACGAAATGCTCAACATGGGCTTTATCGAGCAAGTTGAAGCGATATTGGCACATGTAGGACATCGTGAAGTAATGATGCTGTTTTCTGCGACAGTACCAGAATCGATAAAAAAACTGGCTTCCAATTACTTAAATGATCCGGTTGATATCGAAGTACAATCTGAAGAGGCTGCGCCAAAAATTGAACATGCCGTTATTGAAGTGCAGGATGAGGAAAAAACAGCTGCTGTCGAAAAGATTGCAGTTGTGGAAAATCCGGATACGTGCATTATTTTCTGTCGTACAAAAGATCGGGTCGATGCATTGCATGATTATTTGTATGACCGAGAGTACAGTGTCGATAAGCTGCACGGCGGCATGGACCAGTCAACACGTTTACTTGTCATGAACGACTACAAGCGCGGAGATTTCCGTTATTTAGTGGCAACAGATGTTGCAGCACGCGGCATTGATATCGAGAACATTTCGTTAGTGATTAACTATGATTTACCGATGGAAAAAGAAGCGTATGTACATCGTACCGGTCGAACAGGACGTGCAGGCAAGGAAGGAAAAGCTGTTACGTTTGTGACACCATTTGAACATGATTTTCTTGCGGGGATTGAAGAACTGATCGGCTTTACGATTCCGAAGATGGATTTGCCGACACACGAGGAAGTGGAAGCAAAGGTGGAAGCGTTTGACAAAAAGATGCAGAGCCGCCCGCAAAAGAAAAAACAAAAGAATGCCAAAGTTGATGCAAACATTACGAAGCTTTATTTTAATGGCGGTAAGAAGAAAAAGCTGCGTGCTGTTGATTTTGTCGGAACAATTGCAAAAATTCCGGGGATGACCGCAGCTGATATCGGCATTATTACGATACTGGATACATCTACATTCGTAGAAATTCTAAATGGAAAAGGCAATCTCGTGTTAAAAGCGATGAAAACAACGCCTATTAAGGGCAAGCAATTAAAAGTGCACATCTCGACGAGCAATAACTAATAAAAAGTCGTATTGAACAGATGACGTTCAATACGACTTTTTTATTGGTGAGGATCATCAGACACTAATATTACTTCTGGTCCCCGTTTTTAATGAAGTACCATAATAAATTTGCAAGCTCGACATTTTCACCGGCATGCGGTGTGTTAACAAAAGCTTCACGGAAAGGCTTAAGCATAGCTTCGATAACAGCAAGACGTAACTCGTTACGCTGCAGTTCATCCAGAATACTTTCAGTGAATTGAGCCCCCACCTCATTGTCAGTATCTAGTTTTAACTGGTCAAGGAATCCTTGGACCTTTTTGATTAAATAATTCTTTGTAATCGACTGGTAAATTTTTTTCTCTTCGACTAGTTGAAGTGCATCCTGTGTAATGAGGATGTCGCCATTTTCCAACATAATAGGATAAATTGCTTTAACGTTACGTAATGCAATTTGCAAAATTTTCTTCTGGTCGATCATTTCACTGTAGAAGAGACGGTGGGAATAGGTTAAATGGTGAACCATTGCAAAATATAAAATGGCAAGCTCAAGAGAATAGGGGCGGACTTCCTCGCCAAAAATATCTGTGAAACGATTGGATACCCACTCAATTTCCAATAGGCGATAGCGTTCCAATAAATGACGGAGCTCCTTGTCATTTGATTGAAAGATATTTTCGAACAAGGATACTAAGTTTTGCTTTTTATTGATTTGCATAAGAACGAGAATTTGTTCCAATAATAAGTTTTCATCGGTAATATCTTGATTTAGCAGCATTTCATGGCGTAATAAGCTTGCTTCGTACCGGGTCTGTTCCATAATCGATTTAAAACATTCCACTTTAGATGAGAAATAATTATAAAATGTCCCTTTTGAAATAAGCGCTTTGTCTAAAATGTCCTGTATTGATGTTTCATGAAAGCCTTTTTCGATAAAAAGCTGCAATGCACTATCAAGCACCTGTCTTTTTCGTTGATTCATGAACTTCCTCCATATCAATTAAAACGATTTACTGTGCATATAACGTAATAAAAGTGAATTTTTTTGTACTATATACTCTGAATTGTACTCTCATTCTACTGTTTAAAGCGTGGATTCGCAATGTTTTTAGACTTCGAGTATAAAATTGTTGAATTTATTGGACTCCGAGTATAAAATAGTTCGAGTACAGAAATAGGAAGATTGAAAGATTAAAGAAGGGAAATAAAAATATGGAACAGACAAAAGATGTAAAAACATTTCAAAAACCCCCGTATTTAATGATTGCCGTATTATTTGTCGGGGCGTTTGTAGCATTTTTAAATAATACATTATTAAACGTTGCTTTACCGTCTATTATGACTGCTTTTGATATTAAAGATTATTCAACAGTACAATGGTTAGCGACAGGCTATATGCTTGTAAGCGGGGTATTGGTTCCTACTTCGGCGTATTTAATTACGAAGTTCAGAACACGACCTTTATTCATTTTATCGATGGCGATTTTCGTTATTGGTACAGCATTGGCCTCATTTGCGCCTAGCTTCAGTTTTTTATTGGCGGGTCGTATGATTCAAGCTGCTGGGGCAGCAACGATGGCACCGATTTTAATGAACGTAATGCTGATCAGCTTCCCGGTTGAAAAACGCGGGCAGGCAATGGGGATGTTCGGTTTAGTTATGGTATTGGCACCAGCAATTGGACCAACACTATCAGGGTGGATTGTAGAACATTACGACTGGAGCGTTCTGTTTAAAATGATTCTTCCAATTGCCGTTTTATCGCTTTTACTGGCAGTTTGGAAACTGGAAGATGTCCTTCCAAACCGTGATGCTAAAATAGATATACTTTCTATTGTATTGTCTACAATCGGTTTTGGCGGATTATTATACGGCTTCAGTACAGCTAGTTCAGCTGGCTGGTCAGCAGTAGAAGTATGGGGAACGATTACCGTAGGGGCAATTGGTTTAATATGGTTTATCGTACGCCAATTCCGTTTAGAGCAGCCATTACTTGATTTACGAATTTACACATATCCTTCATACGCACTAGCATCTGTCGTATCGATGGTATTATCTGTAGCGATGTTCTCAGGGATGATTTTAACACCTGCCTATGTACAGAGTGTTCGAGGAATCGAACCATTTGAAGCAGGATTAATGATGTTGCCAGGTGCAATTGTAATGGGGATTATGTCGCCGATTACAGGGAAACTATTCGATCGATTCGGACCACGTATTTTAGCGGTTGTCGGGTTAACGATTACAACATTAGCAACAATCGGATTAGGATATTTGGAAGTTGATTCAACTTATTTATTTATTATTTCAGTATATACAATCCGTATGTTAGGTATTTCTATGGTCATGATGCCGATTATGACAAACGGATTAAATGCATTGCCAAACCGTTTAAATCCGCATGGTACGGCGATGAACAATACAGCTCAGCAAGTAGCAGGGGCAATTGGTACAGCTGTTTTAGTAACAGTTTTCAACTCACACACAAAAACACGTGCAGCTGAAATTGCAGCGGATATGCAAGCGAATGCTTCAGCAGCAGTACAGCCGACTGCTGAGCAAATTGCACAAGCCCAAGCACAGGTAATGCAACAGGCAATGCTTGACGGGATTACGTACAGTTTCTTCGTAGCAGCAGCAGTTACAGTCGTAGCTTTAATTTTAGCGCTATTTATTAAGCGTGTAGACATAACGAAACGTGAAGACTTTATGGGAGCAGTACAAGAAAAAAAATAAAATAGTGAAACGGCAGGAGTTTTTGCTCCTGCCGTTTTTTTATTTGTTATACTTGGGTAAAATACTTGGTAAAGTAATTTGTATAAAAAGGAGTTCGAAAAATGATTGAACAATTAGGGCAAGTCATGTTGTATGTAGAAGACCAGGAGCAGTCAAAGAAGTTTTGGACTGAAAAATTAGGATTTACTGTAGTTTCCGACATCGATAACGGCATGCGAATTATTACGATTGCACCAAAAGATGAAGCACAGACAAGTATTGTATTGCATGATAAAAAGAAGATAGAAGAAATGTCGCCAGAATTGAATTTGTCTACGCCTTCTCTAATGTTTTATGCACAAAATTTAGAAGAACTGTATGAAGATTTTAAAGCAAAGGGAATTACGGTCGGGGAGTTCATGAAGATGCCTTTCGGGAAAGTGTTCAACTTTGCTGATGATGAGGAAAATTATTTTGCAGTAATGGAAAAATAAAAAAAGGAGCTGTGCCAATGGCGGCAGCTCCGTTTCTATTTTCTCTTTTGTATAAGTTTGCGTGCTTTTTCAGTATTGGCAAAATGCCATTTCGTCATGGAACGAAGTGTCTCTTCGCCATGCTTCAACCAAATTTTTGCGGCCATTTCATCGACTTTGCCGCTTGCTCCTTTTTGAAGAGGGAATCCTGTCACTTTTGCCAGACGATCCATTTCTTTAAGAAATGCATAGCGTGCCAAAATCGAAGCAGTAGCAACAGCTACATGGAGATTTTCGGCTTTTGTCGAGAACAGGACGTTTTGGCGGACAATTTCTTTTTCATTTTTTATATGATTATAGTAAATTCCGCGCTCTGCAAATTGGTCGATTAAAATATATTGCGGTGTTTCCGGTGCTATTTTTGTCAATACATGCTTTAAAGCCTGATTGTGCAGCAGCGCTTTTATTTTTCCCTGCGAGTAACCACGTGCCTGGATTTCATTGTATTTATCATTGCGAAGCGTCAATATACTGTAAGCGCAAACCTTCATTAAGTCCGGAGCAATTTGACGCATATAATCATCAGTTAATTGTTTAGAATCCTTCACGCCAAGTTCTTGGACCAGCGCTATTTTATCTGCTGGAACATAGACAGCCGCTACAGTTACAGGGCCAAAGTAATCGCCTGTTCCAGTCTCGTCTGAGCCCAAAACGGATAAGGATGCAAAATTTTCAGGGAGTGTATCTCCTTTAGTGGATGCAATTTTAGGAGCTTGAGCACTTGCTTGTCCCCAACGTGCTGCTTCACGTTCTGCACCAGCCCCTTGAAACATTACTTTTCCTGATTTATAGGCAGTAATGGCCGTATCGGCAAGTTTTACCGCAAAAATTACGCCGGGAGCCTTCCGTTCAATAAGGGCGTCTTTATAGAAATGTTGAATAGATTGCTGTTGGTCAGCACTGCAAAGTAAAACGATATTTGTCATAATCGATCCTTTCAAAAACAATGTATTACTATGTAGTATAGCTTTTACAATAGAAAAGGGAAACTTTCATATTGTATGGCTCTTTCACAGGAACATTCGGGACATGGTGTTGCGATAGTGAATTTGGAAATGGTATGATGTACAATAGGAAAATGGCATCGTTATATAATAGAACCAATCAGTTTTGCATTCAATCATTTATTGGGCAAAGAATCGAAAATAGTATTTTCGTTACTGTTCACTTATTTTTTCTGGAGGGATTATTTTGGCTGAGCAAGAAAAGAATCGCATTTCCGTAGAAATATATGGCAATACATATAAAATGGTAGGAACAGAATCATCGGTCCATATGCGTCTTGTTGCTTCATTAGTGGACGACAAAATGCGGGAAATCAGTGCCCATAATCCATCTTTAGATACAGCGAAGCTAGCTGTATTAACAGCCGTTAATTCTGTGCACGACTATCTATTATTAAAAGAGCAATTTGAAAAACTAGAAATACAATTGAAACATTTGAAGGGTTGACATACATGTTGGATTTAATTATTCTCGTAGTCTTTATCATTAGTCTTATAGTTGGAGCGAAACGAGGGTTCGTTGTTCAGCTTATTAATATCGGAAGTTTTATTATTGCCCTCATTGTAGCGATTATTTATTATAAGCCGCTTGCAGAAAAATTTGTATTATGGATTCCGTATCCTGGATTTACAGAAGGTTCAACAGTGACGCTCGTTCTGGATTCACTTGATGTTGACCGTACATTTTATCGCGTCTTTGCGTTTGCCATTATTTTCTTCGCTGTAAAGATTGCCCTCCAAATTGTCGGGTCGATGTTTGATTTTTTAACGTATTTACCTGTATTAAGTTCGCTAAACTATGTATTGGGTGCAGTTCTTGGATTTATCGAAATGTATCTTGTACTCTTTATCGGGCTGTATGTTGTGGCATTACTGCCGGTGGAAACGATTCAAACATTCATCGACAATTCCATTTTGGCAGGACTCATACTTGAGCATACACCGATTATTACGAGCATGTTCCAAAACTGGTGGTATATTCAAAAAAATTAACTAATTCTCAGCGGGTGTCCTAAATTCGTAAAAGGAGCTTCTAAAGAACCAGCCAACCTAAAAAGCGTGGCATTGAGCGAAAACGGCTGATTTATCCTCACACCGAGGACCTTTAGCCGGAACGGACCCCATGATGCCGAGGCGTAATTGATTTGAAAATCATGCGAATGCTTCTCTCGATTTTCGGGAGGAGCTTTTTTAAAGGAGAGACAATGATGATGAACAAAAAAATTATTATTCGTACATTGGAAAAAATCGCATTATATATGGAGCTGCAGGCAGAAAATCCATTTAAAGTATCCGCCTTTCGAAAAGCGGCAGCGGCTCTCGAAGCAGATGAGCGGAGTCTAAGCGAAATCGATGATATTACAGCAATTAAAGGTATCGGTAAAGGAACAGCAGCGGTTATTACAGAGCTCATGGAAATCGGGGAATCAACTGTATTGAAAGAGCTTGAGGCAATCGTACCGAAAGGGCTTGTTCCGTTGATGAAACTACCGGGGTTAGGTGGTAAAAAGCTTGCCAAATTGTATCAGGAACTGAACATAGTTGATGCGGATACATTAAAGGCAGCTTGTGAGGCAGGTCAAGTAAGGGGGCTTGCAGGGTTTGCGGCAAAAACAGAGGAAAAAATTTTGAAAGAGCTTGAAACATTTGGTTCCCGCGCGGAACGTTTACCTATTTGGCAGCTCGAGCCTGTAGTATTGGAGATTAACGAGCTTTTGGCAAGTTTACCTGAAGTGGAGCTGTTTTCGGTTGCAGGGAGCTTCCGACGCGTTGCAGAAACGAGTAAAGATGTTGATTTCATCATAGCAACAAAGGAATATGAAGTTGTACGTGAAGCGATTTTAACGCGACTCGCAATATTAGAAACAGTTGCAGCAGGGGATACAAAAGTGTCTGTCATATTGGACCGTGAAGAACCGGTAAGTGTGGATTTCCGTTTAGTGACTCGGGAAGAATTTGCAACAGCACTTCATCATTTCACTGGATCGAAAGACCATAATGTACGCATGCGTCAGCTTGCTAAATCAATGGGGAAGAAAATCAGTGAATATGGTGTCGAGCAAGAAGACGGTACTGTCGTAACATTTGAGTCAGAAGAAGCGTTTTTTGCTCATTTCAACTTACCATTTATTCCACCGACTGTGCGTGAAAGCGGTAAAGAGCTGGATCGTTTGGACGAGCTAGCTGAGTTAGTAAAGCTGGAAGATATAGTAACGGATCTTCATATGCATACAACTTGGTCTGATGGAGCGCATTCAGTCAGCGAGATGGGGCAAGCTTTAATGGATATCGGATATTCGCATGCAGTCATTACTGATCACTCGCAATATTTAAAAGTAGCGAATGGACTAACACCTGAACGACTTGAACAGCAAAAGCTTGATATTTATGCATTTAACGAAGCAAATCCAAATTTCCGACTATATAGAGGGACAGAAATGGATATCCTTCCTGATGGTACTTTAGACTTTGGGGATGATGTTTTAAAAGAACTGGATTTTGTTATTGCATCCATTCATTCAAGCTTTACACAATCGCAGGACAAAATTATGGCTCGCTTAAAAACAGCGGTTGAAAATCCGTATGTCCATATGATTGCTCATCCGACAGGCCGTATTGTCGGGCAACGCGGAGGCTATGATCCGGATGTGCCGTTATTGATTGAGTGGGCAGCAGCACACGGGAAAATATTGGAACTAAATGCAAATCCGTACCGCCTGGACTTAAGCATCGAATATTTAACGCTGGCAATGGAGAAAAATGTACCAATTGCCATTAATACAGATGCGCATGCAATTGACCAGCTGCGCTTCATGGACATTGGGGTCAAATATGCACAAAAAGCATGGGTGAAAAAAGACCTGATCGTCAACACATGGTCAAAAGATAAATTCGAAGCATTTATTTCAAAAAATAAATGATTAAAGAATAGAGAAATTGATTATGAAACGAATTGATTGGAATAGAGGGGACAAGCAGGTTTAACTTTGTTTCTTGATCGTCGGAAAGCGTCCGACCTGGAATGGAAATCAGCTCCATAGTACAGTTTGACTAAAAATAAAGAAAAGTAATAGGAGGTGTTCTCATGATCGAACAACGAGCATTGAAAACACTAGAATTTCATAAAGTACGCGAACAAGTAGCGGCATTTTGTACAAACTCGATCGGGAAACAAGCAATCGAAGAGCTCGTACCGGAAACAGATTACGATACAGTTGTCGAACTACTGGAGGAAATGGACGAAGGACTCGCGATTTTGCGTGTAAAAGGCAATGTGCCGTTGGGCGGCATTTTCGATGTACGTCCACATGCGCGACGCTCGCAAATCGGCGGTATGCTTAGCCCGATGGAATTAATGGAAATCGCGAGCACAATACGAGCAAGTCGAATTTTACGAAATTTCATTGAAGATATTGAATCGGAAAATACAATTGAAATCCCGCATTTTATCGAACGGAAAGAAGAAATGCCTGTCTTGACAGCACTTCAGCACGAAATTAATGATTGTATTGATGATAATGGTACGGTTCTTGATTCAGCGAGTCCTGCATTACGCTCAATTCGCCAGTCATTGCGTTCAGAAGAGTCCAAAGTCCGTCAAAAGCTGGAAAGTCTGACACGTGGTTCAAATGCAACGAAAATGCTATCTGACGCGATTATTACAATTCGTAATGACCGCTTCGTAATCCCGGTAAAACAAGAATATCGTTCACATTACGGCGGAATTGTCCACGATCAGTCCGCTTCAGGTCAAACACTGTTTATCGAGCCTGATGCAGTGATTCAATCGAACAATGAAGTACAGCGTCTAAAAGTGAAAGAAAAGGCTGAAATTGAGCGTATTTTATCCGAGCTTACATTAAAGGTACAGGAAGTCGGTCACGAAATATTTGTCCTTGTACAACTACTTGGAGAAATGGATGTCATTTTAGCAAAAGGAAAGTACGGACAAGCAAATAAATGCACAATGCCAAAAATGAATAAAGAAGGCTATACACGACTAGTCCGTGCACGACATCCGTTATTGCCGATTGAAGATGCAGTTGCCAATACGATTGAATTTGGACGAGATGTCACAGCAATTGTCATTACAGGACCAAACACAGGCGGTAAAACAGTAACATTGAAAACAGTGGGACTGTGTACAATCATGGCACAGTGCGGCTTGCCTGTTCCGGCACTTGATGGTTCAGAATTGGCAGTGTTTGAGCAAATTTTTGCTGATATTGGTGATGAACAGTCGATTGAACAGTCATTATCAACTTTCTCTTCTCATATGGTGAATATAGTAGACATTTTAAGCAAATTTAATGAAAAATCGTTAATATTATTCGATGAGCTTGGTGCAGGTACCGATCCGCAAGAAGGCGCGGCACTCGCAATTGCTATTTTGGATGAAACAGTTGATCGCGGTGCACGTGTTATGGCGACTTCACACTATCCGGAGTTGAAGGCATACGGCTATAACCGTCCATCTGTTGTCAATGCGAGTGTAGAATTCGATATTGAAACACTTAGCCCTACTTATCGATTACTGATCGGGGTGCCAGGTCGCTCGAATGCATTTGAAATTTCCAAACGTCTTGGATTAAGTTCAAATGTAATCGACCATGCAAAATCCTTTACAGGTACTGACCGTCATGAAGTTGAGTCAATGATTGCTTCACTAGAAGAAAGCCGGTTACGATCTGAACGTGAAGCAGACGAAGCTCATCTTTTACTGGAAGATGCACAAAAAATCCGGGCAGAACTGGAAGAACGTCTTCGTATTTATGATGAGAAAAAGGAAAATCTGGAGAAAAAAGCGAAAGATAAGGCTCGTAAAATTGTTGATGACGCGAAGAAAGAAGCGGAAACGATTATTGCAGAGTTGCGGAAAATGAAAGAAAATGCCGCGTTATCGGTGAAAGAGCACGAGTTAATCGATGCGAAGAAGCGTTTAGATAATGCAGCACCGATTGATAACAATAAAGTGCTTCAAAAGGCTGTCGCTGCCCGTGAGCGTAAGCAAAACCTGCAAGTGGGCGATGAAGTAAAAGTATTAAGCTACGGTCAAAAAGGAACACTCTTGCAAAAAGCAGGAAATGAGTGGGTTGTTCAAATCGGTATTTTAAAAATGAAGCTGCCCGAATCTGATTTAGAGTATGTGAAACCAGAAAAAGAGCAGGCTACTCGTCCGATGATGAATGTGAAAAATCGCAACAGTGTCGTGAAACTGGAACTTGATTTACGTGGTGAACGATATGAAGAAGCACTTATTCGCACAGAAAAGTATTTAGATGATGCGTTATTAGCGAACTATCCGCGTGTATCGATTATTCACGGTAAAGGCACTGGGGCATTACGCCAGGGAATTCAAAACTTCCTGAAAAACCATAAGCGGGTCAAATCATACCGTTATGGTGAAGCGGGCGAAGGTGGATTCGGTGTTACAGTCGTAGAACTAAAATAGTTGTTGCTCCTTTTAAATGATGCGCTAATATTAAACATATAAAGAAACTAATTAAAGGGGGTAAAATGGATTGCTAGGATCAGACTTTTGGCACCATCCTCTCGTAGAAACAGCAGGCTATTTTAGTGTGGTAGTCCTTTGCCTATTTGTATCGATGATTTTATTTGAAGTCGTAACAAAGTATAAAAATTGGGATGAAATAAAAAGAGGAAATGTCGCGGTCGCTTTAGCTACTGGAGGAAAAATTTTAGGCGTCTGTAATATTTTCAGATATTCAATTAATCAGCATACATCTTTTATTGAAATGCTCGGTTGGGGTTTGTTTGGTTTTACCTTATTGATTTTTGCCTATTTTTTATTTGAGTTTTTAACACCGAAATTTAATGTGGATGAGGAGATTGCTGCTGACAACCGTTCAGTTGGGTTTATCTCATTTACAATTTCCCTCGGTTTGTCATTTGTTATCGGAGCAAGTATTTCATAGGAGCATACACATGGAAACATTATCGAAAATCTTACTCGTCGTCTGTTTCATATTTCTGGCAGTCGGCATTTACTACATGATGACACTCTAAACATAAAAGCAAATGAACTAGCATAGAGTTAGTTCATTTGCTTTTTTCATTAAACTTTATTTAGGATGATTATCACCATACACAAAAAAATATTCAAACTATTAATACTTTTTTAAAAAAGTATATTTCTATACTAAACGAATAGTCCTATATGTTTTAAATTCAATATTACTATAAAACTCAAAATAATTAACGAGAAAATATATGCATTATCGAGAATATAATGTGTATATCTATGAAAATAGTTTGAAACCATTTCCAATTTTCATTATAATGATGTAAACAAGTAAAGCTTTAGTAAAGGGGAGGAGTTTTATGACAGAAAAGGTTTGGTTGGCAAGCTATCCGAAAGAAGTACCACATTCTATTGAGCTGCCGGAAATTCCTGTGCACCAGTTTTTAACACAAGCATTTGAGTCAATGCCTAATAAGGTGGCTATCCACTTTATGGGGCGCGAGGTTACGTACAAAGAGCTTTATGAATCAGCGTTGAAGTTTGCGAACTACCTGCGTTCTCTAAGGGTGGAGAAGGGGGATCGTGTAGCAATCATGCTGCCGAACTGTCCGCAAGCGGTCATTGCCTATTATGGTACGATGTATGCCGGTGGGGTTGTCGTACAGACAAATCCCCTTTATACCGAGCGGGAGCTGCAATATCAGATGGCAGATTCCGGAGCTAAAGTGATTTTAGTAATGGATATTTTATACCCGAGGGCAATGAAAATATTACATGAGACTAAGATAGAAAATGTCATCGTTTCAGGAATTAAAGACTATTTGCCTTTCCCGAAAAACTTAGTGTATCCGTTCATCCAAAAGAAACAGTACGGCTTTAGTGTAAAAGTGGAACATAGCGGAACAAATCACCTGTTTACAGAAATTATGAAAATGGCCAAAACGGATAAAATCGAACAAGACTTTGATTTTGAAAATGATTTGGCACTATTGCAATACACTGGCGGTACAACAGGTTACCCGAAAGGTGTTATGCTAACACATAAAAACCTTATTGCAAATACGTTGATGTGTGATGCATGGATGTATAAATGTAAAAAAGGTGAAGAAACAATTTTAGGCATACTTCCATTCTTCCATGTATATGGTATGACAACGGTATTAATTTTATCGGTCATGCAGCAAGGCAAGATGGTATTATTACCGAAATTTGATGCTGAGCAAGCATTGAAGACAATTGATAAACAAAAACCAACGTTATTCCCCGGCGCCCCAACAATGTATATTGGCTTGTTGAATCACCCGGATTTAGCAAAATATGATTTGTCATCAATTAAAGCGTGTTTAAGCGGTTCCGCTGCATTACCACTGGAAGTACAGGAAAAGTTTGAAGAATTGACAGGCGGTCGTTTAGTAGAAGGATACGGCTTAACAGAAACTTCTCCAGTTACACATGCCAATCCGATTTGGGATCACCGTATCAACGGTTCAATCGGTTTACCATGGCCGAATACAGAAGCGGTTATTTTACGTTCAGGTGAATCGGAAGTATTGCCTGTCGGTGAAATCGGCGAAATAGCGGTAAAAGGACCACAAGTTATGAAGGGTTACTGGAATCGTCCTGAAGAAACAGCAATGACATTTGCAGATGGCTGGTTTTTAACGGGTGATTTAGGTTATATGGACGAAAAGGGTTATTTCTATGTTGTTGATCGAAAAAAAGATATGATAATTGCAGGCGGATTTAATATTTACCCGCGTGAAGTAGAAGAAGTGCTGTATGAGCATGAGGCGGTTCAAGAGTGTATAGTAGCCGGTATACCGGATCCGTATCGTGGAGAAACTGTAAAGGCATACATTGTTCTTAAAGAGGGTAAATCTGTTACAGACAAAGAACTGAATGAGTATTGCCGTAAAAACCTAGCAGCTTATAAAGTGCCGCGTTTCTATGAATTCCGTCAAGAGCTGCCGAAAACAGCAGTAGGAAAAATTTTACGTCGTACACTTATTGAAGAAGAGAAACAGAAAATGGCACAACAAGAAGCAAATTAATTAATTGTTTAGCAAACTATTGACAGAATGCAGAACAAATTATAATATGAAAACATGAATGAATGGTCATTCATGTTTTCATATTTTTTTTGGTGGTGATCTGCTTGAAACGAAACAAACCCAAATACATGCAAATAGTAGACGCAGCAGTCATTGCTATCGCTGAAAACGGCTATCATCAAGCCCAAGTTTCAAAAATAGCCAAACAAGCTGGGGTTGCTGATGGTACAATCTATTTATATTTCAAAAACAAAGAAGATATTTTAATTTCTGTATTCCAGGAAAAAATGGGTATTTTCGTAGAGAATTTACAGGCTATAATAAAAAGTGGGGAAACTGCTTCCGATAAGTTATGTAAAATGATTGAAAATCATTTCCGTGTTCTATCAAGTGATCGCTACTTGGCAACTGTAACTCAACTTGAGCTACGGCAATCGAATAAAGAAATTAGACTGAAAATTAATTCTATTCTAAAAGAATACTTAATTTTACTAGATCAAATTTTAATCGAAGGTATGCTAAATGGTGAATTCAACCAGACGATGGATGTTCGTATTGCGAGACAAATGGTGTTTGGCACAATTGACGAAATTACGACAACTTGGGTAATGAATGAAAATCGATATGATTTATTAGAGCAAGCTCCGAAAGTGAAGCAATTACTGCTAAACGCACTAAAAGCATAAAGGGGATGTAGAGGATGGAGTTTCTAAGTTGGAAAGTAGAAGAAGGGGTCGCAATTGCAACAATTTCAAGACCACCAGCAAATGCACTTTCACAAGGCTTGATCCATGATGTGAATGCACTTTTAGACGCTGTCGAAGAAGATGAAAATGTACGTGTCATCGTCTTGCATGGCGAAGGACGTTTCTTTTCTGCAGGTGCAGATATTAAAGAATTTACGAGCGTACAGTCAGGCGAAGCATTTACAGGATTGGCGAAAAATGGACAAGATGTTTTCGAGCGTATTGAAACATTCAGTAAACCGGTTATTGCCGCAATCCACGGTGCAGCATTAGGCGGCGGCTTGGAACTTGCAATGGGATGCCATATGCGTTTTGTAACCGCATCGGCAAAATTAGGCTTACCTGAGTTATCATTAGGCTTAATACCTGGATTTGCAGGAACACAGCGATTACCACGATATGTTGGTGTAGCCAAGGCAGCGGAAATGATGTTTACAAGCGACCCGATTACAGGGGCTGAAGCTGTAGAATGGGGATTAGCAAATCGTGCTTTTTCCGATGAAGAGCTGTTGCCGGAAACATTGAAAATCGCTAGAAAAATTGCGAAGAAATCACCAATTGCTCTTAAAGCAGCAATCCAAATGCTGAATTACTCGAAACCATCATCTTATTACGATGGAGTGAATGCTGAAGCAAACAGTTTCGGTGAAGTATTTGTTTCTGAAGATGCTAAAGAAGGAATCCAAGCATTTATTGAAAAACGTGAGCCAGTATTTACTGGCAAATAAAAAAATGTATTCTTCCCTGTTTTTTCGGGATTAAAATTAAAAAGCTTTTAGGAGGTCTAGATTATGAATATTTTTGTATTAGTAAAACGTACTTTTGACACAGAAGAAAAAATCGTCGTATCCGGCGGTAAAATTCAAGAAGATGGTGCAGAATTCATCATCAACCCATACGATGAGTACGCAATTGAAGAAGCAATTCAAAAGCGCGACGCATTAGGCGGTAAAGTAACAGTTGTGACAATCGGTGGCGAAGATGCAGAAAAGCAGTTACGTACAGCTTTAGCAATGGGTGCCGATGAAGCGGTATTAATTAATACAGAAGATGATTTAGATGAGCTTGACCAATATTCTTCAGCTTATATTTTAGCGGAATATTTAAAAGACAAAGAAGCAGATTTAATTTTAGCAGGAAATGTAGCAATCGATGGTGGTTCAGGACAAGTTGGCCCGCGCTTAGCAGACCTGCTGGGCATTAACTACGTAACAACAATTACTTCATTGGAAATCGACGGCACGAACGTTAAGATTGTACGTGATATCGAAGGGGACGCTGAAGTATTAGAAACATCATTACCATTATTAGTAACAGCTCAACAAGGTTTAAACGAGCCACGTTACCCATCTTTACCAGGTATTATGAAAGCGAAGAAAAAACCGCTTGAAGAACTTGAATTGGATGATTTGGATATCGATGAAGACGATGTTGAAGTAAAAGTAGAAACAGTTGAAATTTACTTACCGCCACAAAAAGCGGCTGGTCGTGTATTAGAAGGCGATCTTTCTGCACAGGTAAAAGAATTAGTAAACTTACTTCATAACGAAGCAAAAGTAGTCTAATAGAAGTCAACTAGAGTACGAAAATTTTTACGAAGATGGTAATGGAGGGATATTCTATGTCAAAGAAAGTTTTAGTGTTAGGTGAAGTTCGCGAAGGGAGCTTACGTAACGTTTCATTCGAAGCAATTGCAGCAGGTTTACAAATCGCTGACGGCGGTGAAGTAGTAGGTTTATTAGTAGGGGATGCAGTAGCTGATTTTACGCAGGAATTAATCGCATATGGAGCGAGCCGCGTTATTACAGTAGAACATCCACACTTGAAAAACTATACATCTGACGGCTACAGCCAAGCAATTTTAGCAGTAGTAGAACAAGAAAATCCAGAAGCAATCGTTTTCGGTCATACTTCTTTAGGTAAAGACTTATCGCCAAAAATTGCTTCACGCCTACAATCTGGCTTAATTTCAGATGTTACGGAAATCCAAGGAGCTGGTGATGATACAGTATTCGTCCGCCCAATCTATTCTGGTAAAGCATTTGAAAAAGTAAAAATCAAAGATGGTATTATTTTTGCGACAATCCGTCCAAACAATATTCCACCATTAGTAAAAGACGATTCTCGTACTGGTGAAGTATCATCAGTTTCAGTGGATATTACAAATTTACGTACAATCATTAAAGAAGTTGTGCGCAAATCAACTGAAGGTGTAGACCTTTCAGAAGCGAAAGTAGTAGTTGCAGGTGGTCGTGGTGTTAAATCCGGAGAAGGTTTTGAGCCATTAAAAGAGCTTGCTAATTTACTAGGTGGAGCAGTTGGCGCATCTCGTGGTGCATGTGACGCAGAATATTGCGATTACTCATTACAAATCGGCCAAACTGGTAAAGTTGTAACACCTGACCTATACATCGCTGCAGGTATTTCTGGTGCGATTCAGCATTTAGCTGGTATGTCAAACTCTAAAGTAATCGTTGCGATCAACAAAGATCCAGAAGCAAATATCTTTAAAGTAGCGGACTATGGAATTGTTGGTGACTTATTCGAGGTAGTGCCAATGTTAATCGAAGAGTTTAAAGCGCTTAAAGTAAATGCATAATATTTAATTAGGGGCTTCCTTCTTTTGAAGGGAGCTTTTTTTGAAGGAGTTAATGTATATGATGCGGGAAATGGTGCTAATAACTGTATCAGAAATTCCAGTATAAATTAAAAGATCTTATGTGTAGTATGTTTTCTAATAAAATGTTAAATATCGGAACCACAGTTTCAAATAAAGAATTAACATGTTCAAACTAAGGGTATATGTCTTCAAATAACTAATAAAAAATGCTAATAAAAATTTATTAAGCATCAGAAAACAACCGTTAAAATCCGGTGCCTTTATATTCCCAAGCATTTTACTACTGTTTAATTGGGAAAACATGCTATACTACAACCATATGTTATTTAAGGAGGCTATTTAATATGGCAATTGTACACGCGACAGATCAAACATTTCCACAAGAAATTTCAAACGGCACAGTTTTAGTAGACTTTTGGGCTACTTGGTGCGGACCATGTAAAATGATCGCTCCAGTTCTTGAAGAATTAGATACAGAAATCGGTAACGATGTTAAAATCGTAAAAGTGGACGTAGATAACAACCAAGGTACTGCTGCTGATTACCAAATCATGTCAATCCCATCATTATTATTATTCGTAGATGGTGAATTAAAAGCAAAAACTGCTGGCTTCATGCCAAAAGAAGCGTTAATCGATTTCATTAACGACAACAAATAATTAAACCATTGGCTATTCAAACGCCAAGGCGCAATTGATATGTCAAAAAGCCGTATGCCGTATAAGGTGTACGGCTTTTTTCTAATACTCCAATCAGTTAAAATAAAGAAAGGACATATTAAACAGGTGAGAAGATGAATGCAATCATTAAAGCAAAACTAGAAATATTACCGAACGAATCAGGTTGCTATATTATGAAAGACCGTCAAGGCACAATTATATACGTCGGTAAGGCCAAAGTATTGAAAAATCGAGTGCGTTCTTACTTTACGGGAAGCCATGACGGCAAAACAGCGAGACTAGTAAGTGAGATTGAAGACTTCGAGTATATTGTGACTTCAAGCGATTTGGAAGCCCTTATTCTGGAACTGAATCTAATTAAGCTGCATGACCCGAAATATAATGTGAAATTAACGGATGATAAAACGTATCCCTATATAAAAATTACGAACGAACGATACCCGCGTATTATTACGACAAGAAAAGTGAAGAAGGATAAAGCAAAATATTTCGGACCGTATCCGAATGCCTATGCAGCAAACGAAACGCGAAAATTACTGGACCGTTTGTATCCGCTTCGTAAATGTACACATCTGCCTAATCAAGTATGCTTGTACTATCATTTAGGGCAATGTTTGGCACCGTGTGTAAAGGACATTGAAAAACAAGTGTATGACGAAATGATCGATGAGATTTCAAAGTTTTTAAACGGAGGAGTCGAAGAAATAAAGCAAGATCTTCAGCAAAAAATGATCGATGCTGCCGAAAATCTTGAGTTTGAGCGTGCGAAGGAATTCCGTGATTTGATCGCCCATATTGATCAAATTATGGAAAAGCAAAAAATTGTAACAGATGATTTGAGCAACCGGGATGTATTTGGCTATGCAGTGGAAAAAGGCTGGATGTGTGTCCAGGTATTTTTTGTGCGTCAAGGCAAACTCATTGAGCGCGATGTATCGATTTTCCCGATTTATAATGAGCCGGAAGAGGAATTTTTAACATTTGTCGGCCGTTTTTACGAACAGCCGCATCATTTATTACCAAAAGAAATCTTTGTTCCGAAATCGATTGACGTAACAATTTTACAAAAGCTGTTGGATGTTAAAGTAGTGACACCGAAGCGCGGTTCAAAAAAAGAGCTTGTTGATCTAGCGATGAAAAATGCAGAAATCGCCATTCACGAGAAGTTCCAGTTAATTGAACGTCAAGAGGAGCGGACAGTGGGGGCTTGTGAAGCACTTGCCGAAGCGATGCAAATTCCATTGCCGTTAAGAATTGAAGCATTTGATAACAGTCATATGCATGGAGCTGATCCTGTTTCAGCAATGGTTGTTTTTATAGACGGGAAGCCTGCGAAAAAGGAATACCGGAAATATAAAACTAGAGAAGCGGCTAAACATGATGACTATGGTGCGATGCAGGAAGTTATTCGACGCCGCTATACACGTGTATTGCGGGAAAATCTGCCATTGCCTGATCTGATTCTCATAGACGGAGGAAAAGGGCAAATGGAAGTTGCACGAGAAGTAATTGAAGACGAACTTGGGCTAGTCATTCCAATAGCGGGGCTGGCAAAAGACGAAAAGCACAATACGTCCCAGCTTTTATTTGGTACGCCGCCGGAAGTTGTTCCGTTAAAGCGTACAAGTGACGGTTTTTATTTATTGCAGCGCGTTCAAGATGAGGTGCACAGATTTGCAATCACATTTTTACGTCAGCAGCATCAGACAAATGCGATTACTTCGGTTCTTGATGGAATTGAAGGTGTAGGTCCGAAGCGGAAGCAGCAACTTATGAAACATTTTGGGTCCGTAAAAAAAATTCGCGAAGCAAGCGAGCTGCAACTGCAGGAGTCCGGTGTTCCGGCAAAATTGGCGGAAGTTATTTATCGCCATTTTCATGAAGTACCATTGAATAAAGAATAGTGTTATGCTAATATTTAAGACAATTCAATATTTACTAAGATAGAGGCGCAGTATTCAATAGTACATTGCTTGAGGAAGAACAATTCCATTGACAGCAATCGAAAGGGGGTCCTGCCGAAGTGAAGTGCGTATTGTTCGCGTAGTTTGCTGGTTTTGCATTTAAGAGATGTAAAACTGTCAGAGCTTTTTGTTCTGGAGGGCTATCCTGAAAAACTTATAACTATTTATTTGTATTGACGGCGGCTTTCCATGAACATGGAAAGCCGTTTTTTGTTTTCGGTTTTATTCAAGGAGGGGAAAAAATGGAGACAGTTGTAGTAAAGTTTGGTGGTCCGGCATTGACTACACCGGAAAAAATAGTACAGGTGGCTAAAAAAGTGATAAAAGAGCAAGGACGTGGCATAAACTTAGTCGTTGTCGTTTCTTCAATGCCCGCTTTACGACGAGAATTCCGACAATATGCTGCCGAAATTACCGATGAGCCATCGAAACGGGAAATGGATGCACTTGTCGCATCAGCAGCACAAATGACAAGTGCAATGCTGGCGATGGCAATTCAGGAGCATGGTGGTAAAGCGGTGTCGCTTGCTGGTTGGCAAACAGGCATTCAAACAAATCAAAAACATGGCAATGCACGGATCAGTCATGTTGATAGTAAACGGATTGAGGAACATTTAGCATTAGGAGAAATCGTCGTAGTAGCTGGTTTTCAAGGAGTTACGGGGACAGATAATATTTCAACATTCGGCAAAGGGGGTTCTGAAACTTCAGCGGTTGCATTGGCGGTTGCTCTTGAAGCAGAGCGTGTCGAGATTTTTTCATCGGTTGAAGGGATTTTCACGGCAGACCCAGAAATTGTTAAAGAATCCAGGAAACTTCCGGAAGTTTCTTATGATGAGATGTTGGAATTTGCAAATTTAGGAGCTAAAATTTTGCACCCACGTGCGGTTGAACTTGCCAAAAAATATAATATACCGCTCATTGTACGCTCTTTCGTACAGGACGTGGAAGGCACTTTTATTAAAGGGGATGTAGACATGGAGAAAAACTTACTTGTACGCGGGGTAGCCTACGAATCGGATATAATTCGTTTGACGATAGGCTATGATTCTTATGAAACCGCGTCATTGGCAGAAGTGTTTAGTGTTTTAGCAGAAAATGATATCAATGTGGATATTATTGTTCAAGCAGTCATTGATGGCGTGAAGCCGACCATTTCCTTTACAATTTCGAAAGATGAGTTTGCGGAAGCTTTACGGGTATTGGAAACTAGTAAACTGTCGCTTGGCTTTAGTTTTGCGGATTTTGAAGTAGGTTTAGCGAAAGTATCTATTATCGGTTCTGCGATGGCATCCAATCCGGGAGTGGCCGCACGCATGTTTGCACGCTTGGGTCGCGAACATATTCCTGTAAAAATGGTCAGTACTTCAGAAATTAAAGTGTCTGTAGTTATCCCACAGGATGAGATGGTTCGTGCTGCGAATGTGTTGCATGAGGAATTCAATTTGGCGATGAAAGAAGTAACCGCTTCTTAAGGTAATAGCTGGAAATGAGCTGTAATGGCTTATTTCCAGCTTTTTTATTGAGTAAATTTGCTGCTTCAGCAATAATTGATTATGATAAGGTGAAGGCTAAATCTTCTCTTTTAAATCCCATTTTAACGTAAATTTTACGACATGTTTGTCATTATCTTTTTCTTCATAGCATTCCGTCAAATAGCCAAGCTGCTTTTGTTTTTGTTCTGCTAAAAAGCCAGCTTCAAGACGGAAGCAACGTTGTACAATATTGAGTGGCAGTTCTTCTGTCGACAAAAGTATGTAATGAAGTTCGTCCTTCGTTTCTTTTTCCAGAACTAACTGGCCCCAGCCAGCTTCCATAAAAAATGAAGGCAGTTCATCCATTGAAAACAATGGAAACTTTCTTGCAATTTCTTTACCTGCCCAATATAAAACATCTTCTTCATGCTTACCTAAAATAGAAGGAAGAAGATGGTCACGAATGATTTCGTACCCAAAAGTTGGAATCGTTTTCATTTTGTACCCTTCCATATAAAAAACCTCTTTCATAAATTTTCTTATAATTTTCATTCTTTCATGAAAAAATGAGTTATAAGCAGAAAAAACGGTTCTCAAAACAGCGTAAAACCGCCTTTAAAATGATTATAAAATATCCCGCGTTGCCTTGACGCTAGTATCTGTTGAGAGTACAATGGACATGTCATAATATTGTACCATGATGAAATGCGCAGTCAACATCACAACTTTTACAAATTTGAGACGTTGTGCATGTGTATTTCAAGTACTAAGGGGGGTAACAGTTTTGTCGAAAGATCGTGAATTTTTATGGCGCCGCTTACACTCGTTATTAGGTGTAGTTCCTGTCGGGTTGTTTTTGGTGTTCCACTTATTTCTGAACTTCACTGCAGTTGGCGGTGAAGAAACTTACAATAACGCAACAGGTGTTATGGAATTACTTCCACATTCGTTGTTGTTAGCGATGGAATGGATTATTATCTATATTCCATTAATGTTCCACGGATTCTATGGAGTGTATATTGCATTTACTGCAACTTACAATACTGGACGCTTCAGCACATTCCGTAACTGGATGTTTGCACTGCAACGTTTCACAGGTATTTTCCTTGTAATCTTCATTGCGTGGCATATTTTCCAAACACGTATCCAAAAAGCATTCGGTACTGAAGTTGAATTTAATATGATGGTTGAAATCGTTGACAATCCATTAATGTTAGTATTCTACATCTTAGGTATCGTTTCAGCAGCATTCCACTTAGCAAACGGTTTATGGTCGTTCTTAGTAAGCTGGGGTATTACGCAATCTAACAAATCTCAACGAATCGCAACTTATGTTACGTTGTTAATTTTCGTAGTATTAGCAATCGTTGGTGTTGCAGCTATCTTAGCATTCGTCTAATCACTTAACTTGTTCACTACTACATAGTTAAGATCCTAGATGGAATGAAATATGAGTAAAAGTTTTTAGCAATTAATGAGGAGTGAGAAATAATCATGGCAAAAAGTAAAGTTATCGTCGTTGGTGGCGGTCTTGCTGGCTTAATGGCTACGATTAAAGCAGCTGAAGTTGGTACTGAAGTTGAATTATTCTCGTTGGTTCCAGTTAAACGTTCACACTCTGTATGTGCACAAGGCGGAATTAACGGAGCAGTTAATACAAAAGGTGAAGGGGATTCTCCATGGATCCACCTTGATGATACAGTTTATGGTGGCGACTTCTTAGCGAACCAACCACCAGTTAAAGGTATGTGTGATGCAGCACCTGGTATTATCCACTTAATGGACCGTATGGGTGTAATGTTCAACCGTACTCCAGAAGGTTTACTTGACTTCCGTCGTTTCGGTGGTACGTTAATGCACCGTACAGCATTCTCTGGTGCGACAACTGGTCAACAATTATTATATGCCCTAGACGAGCAAGTTCGTGCACACGAAGTAGCTGGTTTAGTTACGAAGTATGAGCACTGGGAATTCCTTGGTGCGGTGCTTGATGACGAAGGCGTTTGCCGCGGTATCGTAGCACAAGATTTACGTTCTGAAGAAATTCGCTCATTCCGTTCTGATGCTGTAATTATGGCAACAGGTGGTCCTGGTATTATCTTCGGTAAAACAACAAACTCAGTAATCAACACTGGTTCTGCAGCATCGATTGTTTACCAACAAGGTGCAACATATTCAAACGGTGAAATGATTCAAATTCACCCGACAGCGATTCCTGGAGACGACAAAAACCGTCTAATGTCTGAATCTGCTCGTGGTGAAGGTGGACGTATCTGGACGTATAAAGACGGTAAGCCTTGGTACTTCTTAGAAGAGAAATATCCTGCTTACGGTAACTTAGTACCACGTGATATCGCAACACGTGAGATTTTTGACGTGTGCGTAAATCAAAAGTTGGGTATTAATGGCGAAAACATGGTATACTTAGACTTATCCCATAAAGATCCTCATGAATTAGATATTAAATTAGGTGGTATTATCGAAATCTACGAGAAGTTCGTAGGTGATGACCCACGTAAATTACCGATGAAAATCTTCCCAGCGGTACACTATTCAATGGGTGGATTATGGGTTGACTATGACCAAATGACTGAAATCCCTGGTTTATTCGCTGCAGGTGAATGTGACTACTCACAACACGGTGCAAACCGTTTAGGTGCGAACTCATTATTATCAGCGATTTACGGTGGTATGGTTGCTGGTCCAAATGCTGTTAAGTACATTAAAGGACTTAAAAAGCATGCAGAAGATTTACCTGAAGAAATCTACACGCGTC
Organism: Solibacillus kalamii; assembly: GCF_002174535.1. Lineage (NCBI taxonomy): Bacteria > Bacillati > Bacillota > Bacilli > Caryophanales > Caryophanaceae > Solibacillus > Solibacillus kalamii. Next base: position 88,132 of record NZ_NHNT01000002.1, read on the forward strand.
GCGTACAGGAAGAAACAGAGAAATGGGAAGCTATCCTTAATATGGATGGTACAGAAAACGCTTACTTGCTACACAAAGAGCTTGGTGAGTGGATGACTGACAACATGACTGTTGTACGTGTAAACGCAAAATTAGAAGAAACTTATGCGAAATTAACTGAGCTTCAAGAGCGTTGGGAAAACATCAACATTAACGACACACAAAAATGGTCGAATCAAGGTGCTCACTTCACTCGTCAGTTAAAGAACATGCTATATTTAGCTAAAGTTATGACTAAGGGTGCATTATTACGTAACGAATCTCGTGGGGCTCACTTCAAGCCTGAATTCCCAGAACGTGATGATGAAAACTTCTTAAAAACAACTATGGCGAAGTTCGATCCGGCAACGGGCGAACCAATTATTACTTATGCCGAAGTAGACGTTTCGTTAATTCCACCACGTAAACGCGACTACTCAGCGTAGAAGGGGGAACTAAACAGTGGAAACAGTAAATACTGGTAGAACAGTTAAGTTAGAAATCGTTCGTCAAGACAATGAGAATGGTGCTACACGCGTTGAAAAGTTCGAAGTTCCTTACCGTCCTGGTATGAACGTTATCTCTGCTCTAATGCATATTCAAAAATATCCTGTTACTGCTGATGGTCAAAAAACGACTCCAGTATCATGGGATATGAACTGTCTGGAAGAAGTTTGTGGTGCATGTTCAATGGTAATCAATGGACGTCCGCAACAATCTTGTTCAGCATTAGTAGACAAGTTAACTCAACCAATTCGTTTAGAGCCAATGAAAACTTTCCCGGTTATCCGTGACTTACAAGTAGACCGTGAGCGCATGTTTAACGCACTTAAGAAAGTTAAAGCATGGGTACCGATCGATGGTACTTATGATTTAGGCGAAGGTCCTCGTATGCCGGAGCGCAAACGTCAATGGGCTTATGAATTATCAAAATGTATGACTTGTGGTGTATGTATGGAAGCATGTCCAAACGTGTCTGAATCAGCATCATTCATCGGTCCATTTGCTTTATCACAAGTACGTTTATTCAACACACACCCAACTGGTGCAATGAATAAAGACGAGCGTTTAAATGCAATCATGGGCGACGGTGGTCTTGCAAACTGTGGTAACTCTCAAAACTGTGTAGCTGCTTGTCCAAAAGGTATTCCTTTAACAACATCTATTGCTGCACTTAACCGTGAAACAACAGTTCAAATGTTCAAAAACTTCTTCGGTTCTGACCACATGGTTGACTAATCGAATGAATATAATTGACCCTCACTTAGGTGAGGGTCTTTTTGTTTTGATTGCTTTTTGCTTCAGACAAATTATGCTATAATGAATGGGTATTCATTATCAGGGGATGATGAGCTAATCAAACAAAGGGGGAATTTTTTATGCGAGCTACATATATTCAGGATGCAGCAGAGTGGATGGCAGGGTTTTCATTTTCTACAAAGGTAAAGGTACGATTTTCAGAAACAGATATGTACGGGCATGTAAACAATACAAAAGTATTTGCCTATTTCGAGTATGCACGTATCGAATATTTTAAAGCATTAGGATTTAATTTTACTGCTGGATCGGAAACAGGAAATATGCTCGTTGTGGCAGACATTCAGTGCGATTATTTGAAAGAAGTGTTCTTTGATGAAGAACTTACAATTTTTGTTAAAACGGCATCAATCGGCACATCTTCAATTGATTTGCATTATTTGGTGAAAAATGAAAAAGATGAAGTATGCTATACGGGGCGCGGAACGCTTGTACAATTGAGCAGTGACACGGGGAAAGGTGTCCCTCTACTGGAAGAGCAAAAAAAATTATTGCTTGGGAAATAGTTAAATGCCCTCACCTGCTTTGTATTTTCGACATAATGTACAAAGAAGAGGATAGGAGGGTGTTGCAAAATGAATCGTCCGCAGCATCGTTCGCTGTTAACAAAAAGAGAACGCGAGATTTTTGAGCTATTAATAAAGGACTATTCAACACGGGAAATATCAACGAAGCTAGGCATTAGTGAAAAAACCGTTCGTAATCATATTTCCAATACGATTCAAAAGCTGGGTGTATCAAGTCGTACGCAAGCGATTCTTGAGCTTTTGAGACTTCAGGAATTGTCAATATACTGATTCGATGCTTGCTATTTTATAAAAAAAACTTCAAAATAGAACTATGAAACGCATCGAGGAGTGAATGGAGTAGATGAAAGATCACAGCACACATAGCTCTGAATCTGTAGCAATCCTGGAAAAAGAACTGAGATATATTTCACACTTAATCAAACAAAAAGGTCGAGAAATTTTAAGCAATTATACGATTACGCCTCCGCAATTTATTGCATTGCAATGGTTGCATGAATCAGGTGATATGACGATCGGTGACTTGTCGACGAAAATGTATTTAGCATTTTCGACAACAACAGATTTAGTGGACCGGATGGAGAAAAATGAATTGGTACAGCGTGTACGTGACGAAAATGATCGACGTGTTGTACGGATTCATCTTTTACCTGAAGGCGAAAGAATTATCGAAGAAGTAATTTTTAAGCGTCAAAATTATTTGCGGGATATTACACAGGAATTTAACGCAGAAGAGTTTGAACAATTATCAAGAACATTACAAAAACTACATTTATTAATGAAATAGGATAGAGGCGGTACAAGTGAATGCCCCAATTGGTGTTATCGATTCCGGAGTTGGCGGATTAACAGTGGCAAAAGCGATTATGGAGCTTTTGCCAAATGAAACAATATATTATATAGGTGATACGGCGCGATGTCCTTACGGGCCACGCACAAAGCAAGAAGTCCGCAATTTTACATGGGAGATGGCAAAAGCGCTCGAAAAGATGAATGTGAAAATGCTTGTCATTGCATGTAATACTGCGACTGCCGTTGCATTGGAAAGTCTGCAAAAACATATGCCATTTCCGGTTTTAGGAGTTATTAATGCAGGGGCACGAGCGGCCATAAAAAAGACAAAGCGCAATGAAGTTGTCGTATTAGCGACAGAAGGCACGATCAAAAGTGGCGCATATGAAGAAGCGGTGAAATCATTGTCGACAAAAGCGAAAATAATTCCACTTGCCTGTCCTACATTTGTGCCACTCGTTGAAAGTGGCGAATACGAAGGCCAATTTTCGTATGATCTCGTTGCGAAAGGGTTAAAGCCGCTTGAAGATGAGCGATTTGATACAGTCATTTTAGGCTGTACACATTATCCTATTTTACAAAAGCAAATTGAGGCAGCAGTAGGCTCACAAGTTCATGTCCTGTCATCTGCCGAAGAAACGGCAAAAGATGTCGAAGCGATTTTAAGCTATACAGGACAATTACGAACAGATGAAGAACCGCCGAAGCATATTCTGCATGCATCTGGTTCCGTGCCGATTTTCCGTTCCATAGCAGAACGTTGGCTGGAAAAAGGTGAATTGGATATACGTAAAATTACATTCGAAAAATAGTTATTAGCTCAGATTAGGCATTTTGTCTAATTTGAGCTTTTTCCTTCTATGTCTTGCTTTTCTGCTTTAGACACTCCTTAAATTGTGATAAGATAAGTGCGCGAACAAATTGAGGAGGTCACGAATGACTAGACATGACTTACGAGCTGTGAATGAATTACGTCCAGTTCAAATTGATAATAATTATTTAATGCATCCGGAAGGCTCGGTATTAATAACCGTTGGAAATACAAAGGTGATTTGTAATGCAACGATTGAAGAAAAAGTACCTGGTTTTTTACGTGGACAAGGTAAAGGTTGGATTACGGCTGAATATTCCATGCTACCACGCGCTACAGAGCAACGCACACGTCGTGAAAGCTCTGCAGGGAAGGTAAGTGGCCGCACGATGGAAATTCAACGCTTAATCGGCCGTGCATTACGTGCTGTCGTTGATTTAGAAGCTCTTGGTGAAAAAACGGTATGGATTGACTGTGACGTGATTCAGGCAGATGGTGGAACGCGTACGGCATCGATTACAGGTGCATTTGTAGCGATGACACAGGCAATTGCGAAATTAGGCATTGACAAGCCATTCGTGAAATTTCCAGTAACAGATTATTTAGCTGCAACTAGTGTCGGAAAACTAGAAAATATTGGCGCAGTTCTGGATTTAAACTATGTAGAAGACTCAGCTGCACAAGTCGATATGAACGTTATTATGACAGGTGCCGGCGAATTTGTGGAGTTACAAGGAACAGGCGAAGAAGCGACATTCAGCCGCTCAGAACTTAATGAATTACTCGATTTAGGAGAAGCCGGGATTGCGCAGCTAATCGAGATGCAGAAAACAGCACTAGGTGACATCGCGAACTTGATTGGAAAGGTGGAAGCATAATGAAACAAGTAGTAATCGCAACAAAGAACAAAGGAAAAGCGAAAGACTTTGAAGCACTATTCGGACCATTCGGCTATGAAGTTGTCACAATGTTTGAGGTTGCTCCAGATGTGGAAATTGAAGAGACAGGTACGACTTTTGAAGAAAACGCAATTTTAAAAGCGGAAACATTAGCGAAGATGCTCGGTCAAATCGTAATTGCTGATGACAGCGGTTTAGCGATCGATGCATTAAATGGTGAGCCTGGAGTGTATTCAGCACGATATGCCGGTGATCATGACGATGAAGCAAATATGGTGAAAGTGCTCGAAAACATGAAGGACGTTCCGGAAGACCAGCGTACAGCCCGTTTCTGCTGTGCATTGGCGATTGCAGGTCCAAATATGGAAACGAAAACGGTATTTGGCACATGTGAAGGTATGATAGCGCATGAAAAGAAGGGAACAAACGGATTCGGTTATGACCCTATTTTTTATGTACCTGCATTGGAAAAGCATATGGCTGAGCTGTCTGCCGAAGAAAAAGGTGCCATTTCACACCGAGGCAATGCCATTCGTAAACTGGCGTTGCAGTTAGCGGAATTTCTGATATAACAATTCAGGCAATTGTTGGAAATTGTAAGAATTTGTTTAATAACGATTGAATTTTTATTTCAATGCTGTCACACTAAGTATAGAAATGTAAAGGATGTGGATACGAATGAAGCTATTGATTATGAGTGATACACATGGTGACGAGGAAATCATTGAACGTGTAAAGGGCTACCATCCAGATGCGTATAAAGTGATCCATTGTGGCGATAGTGAATTGCCGTATGCACATCCTCTTATGCGAGGGATAGAGTGTGTGAAAGGGAATTGTGATCATGACCAGAACTATTTGGAGGAGATGCTGTTTCAGGTAAATGGAGATCGTGTGTATGTGACACACGGGCATTTATACGATGTGAAAAACTCTCCGATGAAACTGATTTACCGCGCAAAGGAAGTCGGCGCACAAATCGTATGTTTTGGTCATTCACATATACTTGGCGCGGAATATATCGATGACATTTTATTTATTAATCCGGGTAGCTTACTGAAGCCTCGACGGATAAAAGAAAAATCATTTGTCACACTTACAACAACTCCAACGCATTTTACATTACAATGTTATGATGATAATAATAATTTGATTGATGAATTATTTTATGAGCGTTAATTATCAAAGTGAAGTCTTGATTTAAAGAGGACTTCACTTTTTTAATGCAGAATTTAGAGAACATAAAATTATTTTAGTTAAATAATAATTTTTTTGAATTAGATTGTTGACTTTAAATGAAATGTACCATATAATAAAAAATGTCTTAATTACCAATTGGTGATGAAAAACATGTCTCAGTAGCTCAGCTGGATAGAGCAACGCCCTTCTAAGGCGTCGGTCGGGGGTTCGAATCCCTCCTGGGACGTACATAAAACGTACACAAACCATTGATACATATGGGTTTGTGAGAAATTAGGGCTTCGGTCAGGGCTTCGGTCACTGATGCAGAATCCCTTTTTTTATACCCAAAATTACGCACTCTATATGAACGAAAGTATCTTCTAATTCACATGAATGGAGGATTTTTTTTATGACTAAAAAGTCGGGATTATTCGATGTAGATTTTAGTTTATCAACAACTGAATTAACAGCATCTATTAAGGGCGAGAAAGTATCTACAGCTCGATATAAGCCATTTGATGAAGCGTTAGCAACAATTGTTAATCAAATGCAAGTAAGTGGGTATCGTCCTCGAACGCTTAAAGATTATGATACGGTGCTATCGAACTTTGCTAAGAGTACAAGAGTAACCTACTTAGAAGATATTACAGTAGACACAGTTTACTCATGGCTCAATAGTATGCAAGTAGTGAATCAAACCAAACTAACACGCCTAAAGGTTTTGAAATCATTTTTAGGTAAGTGTTTTACCAATGGTTGGCTCAGTTCAAACTTTTGGCAGTCAATAAATGTGAAGGTAGATAAGAAGGTTAAAAAAGGTACTAAGCCAAATGACATCGCTATCTTAGTGTCATTGATTGATAAAAGTACATTCATTGGGCTTAGAGATGCTACAGCAATTCTCACAATGTATAAGACGGGTATTCGGATTAACACGTTAGGGCAACTAGATGAAAATCATATTGATTGGGATAATCAGATGCTTGTACTTAATGGTGCAATTTTGAAGAACCATCAAATGCTTAAGTTGCCACTAGATGAGCAGCTATTATGCTTATATCGTATGCTTATCCAATGTAATCATAAAATCAGAGAACACTATGGAGAGAAGAATCAAAACTTATTTATATCATCTAAAGGAACCTCCTTGAATACTAAATCGACAAACAATGCAATCTCAAAGCAATTAACAAAGTATTCGAAGCGTTTTGGGCTAGAGAATATTAATGCTCATGCAATTAGGAGAGCATTTGCGAAGAGATTACATGAAAAGGGTGCAAGTGTCGCTATAATTTCTAAAGCTCTAGGACATAGCTCACTTGCTGTTACCTCGCTTTACTTAGACATAGATGTTGAGGAAGTAGCTAAGGATTTAAGACAATACCTCTAGATTAATTTAGATAGCACACTCGAAATTGAATTTGCGTAGCTCGTTGATTGGTATAGAGGATTTGGGGGACTAGATATATAATCTAGCTCCTTTTTAATTTGAAGAAGAATTATTTTGGAATAGAGAAAATATTAGTAACGTGTATACTAGTTATAAAGAACTGTATAATTAGATTAGTATTGCTGATACTAAGTTCTAAAGTACTATTAAATTGTTGCTGGAGTGTCATTTTGATGATATACTAATTTTGTGGACGCTATTTTAAAGATAAAGAAACGGTATGTACTAAAAGAAATAAAGAATTAAATCTTAAAGCATAAACATTCGTCGAGGGGTTTGGGGACGGACGAAAAGTGTGTTTGATATTGCTCATATAGTAAGTATCGGAAGCGTAGCGAGAGATATTACTATATGCGCAATATTGAACCACAGCGTCCCCAAGAATAAAAATTGCATAATACCCCTGAATCAACGTATATATTAAAAACATACACCTATTAATTATATAGTGATTTGGGGGTAAATTTTAAGGAGCAGAAAAATGCAAAAGAATAAGTTAATACTTACAGAAAAAGAACTCATTGAGTTGACAATGAAATATGATTACAACGGTTCGGAATTAAAGAATCCACACTTTTTAGAAAAAGGTTTCTTGAAGAAAAATGGCACATACGATTCTTTTATCAAAAAAGTAGAATCGATATGTGACAAATGGAGTCGTTTGAAAAAGAAAAAAGGTCAACCTGTGATGTATGAAATTATAAACCTTTACGAAAAGGCAATTCCAATTTTAGATAATCGTACTAGTAACGGTAAGAAATTGACGGAAGCAGATTTGATAATGAAAGACCACATCCAATTTACATTAGCTATTAGTGAAATTAATGATGGGAAAGCACATTCGCTTAATCGTTGGGCAACTTTATTTGGGTTAGCTTCTAATTCTGAGCTAGAAAAAATTTCAAAAACTGATATATTGAAAGAAAAGTTTTCAAAGAAAGAAGTTGAAAAAATAGTTGAAACTTTTAAGTCAACTATTATTAAAAGAAATAAAGATGTGGTTTCTAATTCCTTTAAGCATTTGGAAAAGCAGAATAAGATAAAAAAAAATGAAGTTCCTATTTTCATTCATTTAGACAATTCTATAAGCTCTCCATCTCAAACGGAATATGATGAGGTAGATTTGGAAAAAGATAAGATTTTAGCTGCCAATAAAATAACTAGAAATGATTTGTATCAGAATCATTTTAACAAAAGTGTTATTAAGGCAAAGTCTGAAATAGACTATATGCTTAATTCTAAAGGATTAAAAAATATATTCATTGGTTATCAGGTTGAGGTTATTGAACCTATTTCCAAAGAACAGTTGATAGATAAGCAACAATTCCGCAAGGCTTATGCTGATAGATTAATCGAATTAACTTTACTGAGAGAAAACAATCCTGCTTATCAAGTCAATTTTATTGAAAAAAGATTCTATATCTTCAATACTTTATTTTTACTAAGAGAATTAGGCTTTCCTGTTAAGAATAAGCTAATTGAGCGATATGAGCCTGCTCAATCAGATGTTAAAGCTATTCGTGATTCTCAAAAGGTTTATGCAATAAAAGAACGAGAACATTATAAATTGCAATATGCCTTTTCTAATAGAATTAAAGATGAGGAGCGTCTATCTTGGGGGTTTAGAAAAATCTATCTTTAGCATTAAACATTTTTTGCACATCACTATTTTGTGATTTGTTTTTGTGTTGCTATATACATTAAGCTCTCAAACCTTAAACTATCAGAACAACAGAAAAACACTCACGGAGCCTTTCAGTGAACTTGTGAGTGTTGATGTTGAAGATAATAGGGAACAGTTACCATGACTATAATTTCTATTGGATTTGAATTTTAGCAGTTTGTAGCTTGCTTTGCACAGTTTCATATGTTGAATTTAGATTCTTACTATATTCTATGTAAGAGCCTATAGGAGATGTAGATAAACTGATAAAAGTATTATAGTTCTCATATAAATCTAATACTGCTTTATACTGTTGTTCATATTTAGCAGGTGGATTTTTTAAAAGTGACAAATTCTTAGTAACAATATCGTGATTGTTTAAGGCTACTTCTGTTGCATCACTTTTAGCCATTCGAACTATAGTAATCATAGTATCAAAATTACCTTCTTCTAATCCTATTCCTAGACCTCCGCCAAAGTATGCTTGATTTGACCAATTTAGAAGTGGTTCAATTTCTTCTTCGGAAATCTCTAAGTCTTCACTAATAGTCGATAAAGGGATACTTCTGTCAATTATCTCTCCCCAATATTCTTGGTAGGAACCTCCAATTACAGCTGATTCAGTCGTCGAATAATCTATATCATCTAATAATTTTATTAGTTGTTTATGATACTCTTTTTCGTCAGTACTCTTATTCCAAAAGTAATAACTAATACTGCCACCTAAAACTACCAACAAAGTCACAATCAAAAAAACAATCTTTCTATTCATGAGAATACCTCCTAATATAAAGATATTGTAACATAAAAGTAATTGTTCCAAATAATAGTTTAATGACTATAGTAATGGTTTTCTATGTATAGATTGGTAGTACAGTAAAGTGACACTGTTACCTTTCAACGATTCGATGATGTTTGAATACTTATGCTCTTTAGAAATCATTACTCATGTTTAATCGAATAATCGCTGCTTTGAGGTCTGTTAGTTGAATTGGTCATGTATCAGTAGCAGGAGCAAACGGTTGTGGAGATGTAGGGGAATCATAGGAGCTTGACGATATAGTGATACGATAGGGTTTAAATGAGGCTTCTAAGTGTTCATATAAACAGCGCTCAACGCAATCGAAATGGATAAGTTGTTCTTATGTTAGATTCTCGATGCGTTTGAGCATAGGTTTAAATTTTTTCTTTATTCTGTTCAATCAAATTTTCAGCAATAGTAATTGCTTTTTCAGCATGTTCAGTAGATTCTTCAGCTCTTGTAACAGCTCTTTCGGCTATTGAGAAAATATATTCGATTATTTCTGAACTTTGGAAATAGTAGTTCAAAGATATGTTGATTATTGTAAAACCAATAGTAATAATTGAGAGCCCTACAGCGATTTTATCTAAGGTTTCGGTAGGGGACAATATATAGGGTAATATGGTTAAGGATAAAATTGAAGCAATCAAGAAAATAATCCTAACTAAGTTGAATGAGATTTTGAGAAACCTCTTCTTATCGGTTGAATTTTTTAATAGTTTTAAAGGGTAATTAAAAAAGTCAGCAATTACGAATAATAAACCCGAAATAGCCAAAGAACTTACTAAACTTGAAGTAACAATTATTTTTTCTAATATATGTAATAACCCTATAATAGTAAAAGAAGTACCGATAGTTATTAGTAAAATACACATCTCAATTGTAGAGAAAAAATTAGGTCTTTTCTTTTTATTCATTTGATTGAAACACCACCTTCGAGTGTAGTATAGCATTTGTAGAAAAAATGGTAAATGATTCTAGAAAGTCTTAACTTTTAGTTAAGCCGTAATTGTTCATTACCTTGAGCAAAGGGAATAATTGATATTGTATTTTATTATTAAAATTCTGAAGAATAGGCTAAAAATTTCCTTCAATTATCGAAAAGGTTGCTTTTCATAACCTGAGAATTGCATACTTATTTTAACAATTAAGTTAATATAAGGATGTGTTTTTGTGGGTGAAAAAGTTGTGAACCTTGATAGCAGATTTAAAAGTCGAGAAGTCAATGAAGCAATTCAAGAACAAATTGATAAGAAATCTAAAATGTATGTAAGCGACTTCAAACGATTCAAAAAGTATGCAGCTCAGCAAGGTATAGAACTATCATTTGAAGCACTTGAAAAATACTTATTACATACTATTAAAACAGGATTAAAGATAAGTACGTTCAACAGACGTTCGGCAAGCGTGAAGCATTTTCTAGTGAACGTCTTAGGTCAAACTGAATCGGATGAACAGAAGAAGCGTATTGCGCTGCTACGACAAAAGTACAATGACATTCAGTATGTAGAACAGAAGCAGGTGAGCGGTCAAGTAGCACAGCCAAAACATGAAGTCATGGCTATGATTGATAAACTTGATACAAGAGCTAAAGCCATTACTTTATTCAATCTGATAACAGCTTGTAGACCTTCTGAAATGGTTGCTATCCAAGTGAAGCACATTGACCTAAAGAACCGCTCGGTGAATGTTTATTTGAAGAAGCAGAAGGAATGGCACACTAAGCGACTAACACTAGAAGTTGTTAATGTTCTAAAGGAGTACATCGCTTCTAATAGATTAGATTCAGAAAGTTACCTAGTTGGCAAAGTGGACAAGCACAACAATTATACGAGCGTACAAGTATCAGATATTGCTTACAGAAAGTCAATTCATAAGTGGTTAGGATTTGCGCCATACACGTTACGCAAGACACAAGTTTCAGCCATGCACGAAGCAGGAGCAGACCTAGCGACAATTGCAAAGCAAAGCGGTCACAAGAACCTAGAAACAATCAATAAGCACTACCTATCAGTGAACGACAAAACTATTGATAAGTATTTGTAAATAAGGGATTTAAAGGTCAGGTATTAACTTTAAAATTGGATGTGGTATAAATGAGAAAATTAGTTACTTTATGTCTAATAATAATTATTTTAAGTACTAATTTCGGCACTGTAGAAGCTAGTGTGGAAAATATAAATAACTCTGAATTGGAACTTTATAAGCAATTGTATGAAAATCAATTAGAAGCAAATAATAGGGTTTTAACAACAGTTTATTTTGCTCTTAGTTTTGCAGGAACTTTTATAGTCCTTTTTTTAGCAGGGAATTTTTGGGTTGTGAATAAGTCTAGAGAGAAAGAGTTTGAAGCTTTACAAAGCAAAAATCAAGCAGAACTACTTAATATTAAAAATTCTCTCTTGGAGTACATAAAAAGTGAGTTTGAAAAGTATGATGAACTTCAAAAAGTTGAGATTGAAAACACGTTTGATGAGCTTGCAGAAGAGATTGAAAAGTATACAAATGAGCTTGAAGAGAAGTTGGATGAATGTTTAGATAAGTTGAGTGAACTAAAAGAGGATTTAGTATATGAGACAGCATCGAGAAATTATCAGAATGGAGATTATTTACCAGCTTTACATAATTACATGAAATATTTAAATTTAGAGTTAGAAAGAGGTAATTTGCTTGATATTTCTTTGGAAGAAATATGGAATTGTTTGAATAAAATAGACAGTCCCAGTCTTATGATTGATGATGTTAATGAACTGAATGAGTTAATCGATTCTTTACCATCTAAGTATTCTATTTGGTCTAAAAAAATTAAAGCTCGACTAAATGAAATGCCAACACTTTTATTGTACGACAATTAGTAAAATCATCGTTTTACAGTGGTTATGCTACGGAGCAAGAGAGATACCTATAACGCCATAAAAGTATCTGTGATGGGTTCTGTGTTTTAGATTGACAATAATTTCATGCGAGTAAGAGAACGTCATGTGCGACGTGTATAGGAGTTTCATAGCAGGAGCTTGTAAAGTGTAAAATACCGCCCCTCATTTCCGATATTTTTAAAAATGGTATTAAGAATACTAGCCTACCCACCCTACGTCAACACCACGATAAAGCATTTGAAACGATAGCAATCTAGTGAAGTTGACGTACATAGAAATTATTGAAGATTAAATCAAGAAAACTGGATAGAGTTGCGATGGGTACGTTGTTTTAGTGTAACCTTTAATAATTAGGGGGTATAAACTATATGTTGTTTATATCCTTTTTTATATGGAAAATGTTATATTTAATTTACAAATATTTCTTAATAGTGGTGTTGAGATGCTACCAGATAGAATCGATGAATTGGATAGTGCTATTGTAAATGTTGTAGAGGAAAGTGTATTCCCTATGATTTTAGTTACCTAAGCACTATCGCATTTACCTCTGGTCAGTAAACATATTCAGTATAAATAATAACAAATCGATATGAGGATGGTGTATTAATGCAAGAGTTTACATATTCATCTGATGCACCAATTGTAGACACTTCACAAGATGTTTTTAATAGATTTCCATTTGCGAACCGTATAGCAAAAGTAATTTCTAATCGTCAAGATGCTAGTAGTATTGTGATAGGTATATATGGAGCATGGGGAGAAGGAAAAACATCAGTATTTAATTTTATTGAAAGTGAGTTAAAACAGGAAGAGCGTGTAGTATGTATTCGATTTAATCCTTGGCGTTTTGCTGATGAAAATACAATGCTTTTAAATTTCTTCAATGATTTAGTTCGAGCTGTAGATAGAGATTTCGAAACTAAGGGAGAAAAGCTAGGTAAAGTAGTAGATACATATTTTAAACCTTTAGCACAAATTTTAGGTAAAGGTGAAAATATAGAAGCAGTGAGCAGTATATTAAGCTCTGCTGATATTGACGAAATAAAAAGCAGGGTAGAAAAAATTTTGGAAGAAGAGAGAAAAAGAGTAGTTGTTCTTATAGATGATATAGATAGGTTGGAAAAAAGTGAAATTCATGCAGTATTTCGAATGGTCAAATTGACAGCAGACTTCAAATATACAGCATATGTTTTAGCTTTCGATAAGGAAATGGTATCTGCTTCATTACAAGAAAGATATGGTACAGCTAATTCACAAGCTGGTAGACTATTTCTAGAAAAAATTATTCAAGTTCCTCTTCAGTTACCTGCAATTGAAAAAGCAGACCTAAGAACTTTTTGTTTTAAGGCTATAGATGAGGCATTAAAAGTAGGAGAAATAACTCTTTCAGAAAATGATGTACAACAGTTTGTAAATCATTTTCAAGCTTTTGAAGCTCTAATGAAAACACCTAGACAAGCAATGCTATATAGTAACATCATTATGTTCTCATTACCAATTTTAAAAGGTGAAGTGAACATGGTTGATTTAATGTTAATAGAAGCTTTGAGAGTATTTACTCCAGAAATATATATGTTGATTAGAGAAAATAAAGAAGTATTTTTACATCAATTGCAGACTTACAATGAGGAGCAGGAAAAAGAGTGTAGAAGAAAGTTAATTGATGAAAAACTAATGTCTATAGAAATAAATGATGTTGAAGAAGTAAAAGGAGTTTTAAAATATTTATTCCCTAAGTTAGAAAGTATATATTCCAATACTCATTATGGACATGATTGGAACTCTGAATGGGAAGCACATCAAAGAGTATGTTCTGATAAATATTTCCAAAGATATTTCAGCTATTCTGTTTCTAGAGGAGACTTATCTGATATTAAGATGAATAGCTTTTTAGATGATTTGGAATATAAATCATTAGAAGAAAGTATTTTAGACTTTAAAGATTTTATCAATGAGAAAAATGTAGTCAATTTAATTTCTAAAATGAGAAGTAAAGTTAAATCTATAAGTAATAATGAAGTATTGAAGAATTTAGCGATGGTATTAGCAATACACGGGAACATGTATCCAAATCCTCAGCAACAATTCGGTAATACATTTTCACAAGCAGCTTTGCTTTTAGGTGAGATTATAATGAAACAAGATACAAAAGGTGAAAAGATGAAGGTAGCAGAGGTACTAATAAATCAAGCAAAACCTTTACACTTTGCTACTGAGATTTTTAGCTGGATTAGAAGTTTGAAAGATAAAGAGGGAAATAAATTAGTTGAAGAGGATTTAAATGTTTTAGGTAAAGTATTAGTTGATAAAATTACTATGGAAATTACTAATGATGTTAATTTAATGTTCTCTAACTTTAGAGGTGCTTTAGCTTATTGGAATATGTATGATGAAAAGAATCAAGCAAAAGAGACTATCAGTACCATACTAAAATCGAATCCTGATTACGCTCTAAACTTAATAAAACAATACCTACCTAATGTGTGGAGTAACGGAATTAAGGTAGATGCAGATTTGGAAAGTGAAACATATGATGCATTAGTTAGAGATATTAAAGTTGAAGATTTGATTGAAGCTTTTAATAAAGTTTATCTAAATTTACCAAATGACGAGGAGTATCCTGAGTTTGTGGAGTGTCCACACGAAGAAAAAATAGTAAGACAGTTTATATGGCTACATACATATGTACAATCCTTGAAGTGAAAATATTATTTTATATGTAAATAGTAGAAAGAAGGAAATAAATGAAATTATTTATAGATGCAAGCAAAATAACAGATGCACCAATAGAAGATAATTATCTTGTAAAAGATATGATTAATACAAATCTGGTAAACGAATTATTATTCAGTAAACCTACCACGTATTTAGTATCAGGTTACCGAGGTGTAGGGAAAACATCTTATATCAAAGCTTTGAAAAACGAGTTGATTTCCAAGGCAAAAGAAAAAAAGGAAAATGTATTGTTTTTACACATAAATGTAGGGAAATATTCAGACTTCCCTACTTTTTTAAGAGCCTTAATAAGGGAGTTATATTGGGAAATTAATAGTAATGATACCAATAATGATTATAAGAATAATAATAAAGAGTTGCTATCTGATATTGATTTAATATTTGATAGAACTTTTAATAATATTGATTATAAAGTAAATAATAAAAGTTTAATTGAAAATGAAATCAGACAAGGAATTAAATTTGATTTATCCCAATTTATCACTCGTTTATTGATAAGTGGTGTAGGGCTGAGTGTTATTGTTTCCTATATAAAAGAAGGTAATCTCTCTATATATATAAGTCTTCTAATAGCAATTGGATTGATTTTATTTGTATTTGAAAAGAAAAAAACAAAGAATGCAAGCCAGTTAATTGAAGTAAATAGAGCAAATATATATGATGATGAAATCGCTGAACATCAACTATATAAAATAATAAGAGGGTTAAGAGAATCTGGAATAAAAGTTGTATTTGTAATAGATGAATTAGATAAGATAGAAAAGGATGATGAAATAGATAATTTAATTGGAGAACTAAAGCCTATAATGCTCTCAGGAAATGCTAATTTTATACTAATTTCTGGTCAAAGATTATATTATAAATATCAGCTAGCTGATACAATTGATGATGCTGTTCTTTCAAGTTTATTTTCAAAGACAATACACATTCCGTTTGTATCAATAGAAGTTTTAAGACAGTTCTTTAAGAAGCTTATGATTAATAATATTACTATAGATAAAGAGTTATTAACTACGTATGTTGATTCTAAAATATTGTTATCTCATAGAGTTTTGAGAAAGTTTATTAATTTAATAAGACACGATATGAAATTCCAAGACGATGGACAATGTTATTTGACAATTCCAGATGAAAAAAGAGA
Organism: Solibacillus kalamii; assembly: GCF_002174535.1. NCBI lineage: Bacteria > Bacillati > Bacillota > Bacilli > Caryophanales > Caryophanaceae > Solibacillus > Solibacillus kalamii. The sequence continues at coordinate 104,346 of NZ_NHNT01000002.1, forward strand.
GATTTATAAAACTGATTCTAGATTAATTGTAATAATTGAGAAAATTGAACAAGAATATATAGGTGAAAGTGATTATGAAGCAGGTATAAAGGATTTACTTGTATCTCAACTATATATAGCTGTAAAGAATATAAAGAAGCTGAAATTGTTAGATTTCCAAGTATCGGATATTGTGGGAACAAACGTAATGGAACAAACAAATTATTTAATTAAATATAGGGGACAAATTGATGAAGTTATTAGCCTTCTTTTAGAAGAAATGGTAGAAAGAGGGATACTTGAAAGGATAATTATTAATGAAGATACTGAAGAGTTTAAATATAAATGGAAAGATGAAATTGCTGTTGAACATTCAATTAAGGAAATGTCGTTCTTAGAAGAATTTATTTTTATTGAAAGAATGATAAGAGAAATTGTTAATGGATTAATAAAGCAGAAATATATTCATAAATATAAAGAGAATTTTAATAAGTCTATATTATCATTGAATGAATGTATTAGTATTCTAAAACAAAATGAGATTATGAGTTATGGTATGTTAGATGAGTTAAAACCTTTAACATATGCCCGAAATAATATCGCTCATGGTAAACCGATGAATGAATTAAACGTTAATAATAAACTTCTGTCAGAGAAACATTTGGTTAAAATGAAGTATGAAATTTTTGAAGAGCTTATATACTTCCTTTTGAAGAGAAATAATGCTTATAAGGATATAGAAAGCAATTATGATGGTTTTGATTTTTCTATAGGCAATTTAGCTATAGAAGTGAAAATATTCAAAAAGGTTAATGTTTTCAAGAATAATTTAAAGTCAATCAGTAATAAATTTAATTCACTTAATAAGAATAATGGTGAATTGCTAGTAATAGGACTATTTCAAAATGCCAATAACGAAGAGTTAGAAAGAGCATATATCCAATTGAATGATATGAATATTGAAAATGGTATTTCAGTAATTGTAATTAATGAAATTAATATACCTCAATTAGAAGAAATACTTAGTAATGCTATTGATATTTCAGTTAGATGAAAATGTTATTAAATTTTGTTATATTCTTTTAAAGATACTTTCGGTCTTAGAACGTAATTTGACCGAATCCCTAGTACGAATTGAATACGTCTTAAACGCTTGGTGCGCCTAGTATAAGTAGTGAAAACTATAGTGGTAAGCTAAGGCGTCGGTCGGGGGTTCGAATCCCTCCTGGGACGTACATAAAACCGTCAAACTTGAGTTAAACAAGTTTGGCGGTTTTTTATTTCCTTAATGTAGTTGTTTACTTAAGAAAGCCCAATTTTATTTCAGCTTTATATTTTCTATATACAGATCAACATCTTTCATCAATTGTTTAAATAATATTCTATTTTTCTTTTTAATGTTTATTTTCTTTCTTGCAGCCTTTAAAGAGAATTCTTCATGAACAATACAACTTCTGAGATTCGCCAATAATTTAGTATTATTTTTAAAAATTAAGTTATCACCCAACTGTTCCTCTAAATCAAGAATTATATTGTTATCCGATTTATTTCTATATTTACGTTTGAAAATAACTTTATAAATGTCTTTTAACAGTTGTTCAATTAATGAATATAACTCAACTGTGAGCGTAGCGTATTTACGGTCTCTGCGCCGACCGTAAAATTCCTCCAATTCATAATCGCTTAATAGCTCCAGCCATTTAAAAGTACCAGATTTATTCGAAGTATTTTTTACAATTTGCTGAAATTCTTTTTCGATTAAACAAAGATCTGCAAATGCATGATCTTTTAATTTTTTGATTTCTTTCTTTTTACTCAACTAAAACACTCCTTCCATCGTTGGCTTTGAAAGCAAAGGGGAAGCTCAATCGCTCATCGCTCCCATTTGCAACAACTCTCCTATATTTCTTACCCGTAATTTTAAACTAATCAACTATTTTTTTACTTCAACCTTCGCAACAGGAACTCAGCAATGTTCTAACCGTAGAATGTTTTATTTAATAGGGAACGTGGGAAAACACAATGAATAGGAGGGATCATGATGGATAATACTTTATTTGGCAATTCAAGTTTGAATGTTTCTAAATATGCTTTGGGCACGGTAATGTTCAGTACAAATGGCCTTGAAGGGGTGGGGGCTATGGATCAGGCAACCGCAAATTATATGGTGGATTACGCACTGGATCAAGGCATCAACCATTTTGATACAGCGAATATGTATGCGAAAGGTGATGCAGAAGTTATTTTTGGCAAAGCGATAAGAGATAAACGTCATGATATGATCATCAGCAGTAAAACAGGATTTCAGCTAATAGATAAACCAACCGATACGGGTGATTTAATCAACGTAGATTCATCCATAGATGCGCTATTAAAAAGACTTGGTACTGATTATATCGATCTATATTATGTACATTGTTGGGATGGTCAAGTACCAGTTAGCGAAACTGTCCAAGAGATGAATGACTTAATTAAGAAAGGGAAAATACGGCATTGGGGGGTATCGGATTACAGTGGCTGGGCGCTTGCGAAGACACATACATGGGCAGTAGAAAATAGTATGATACCGCCAATTGCACAGCAAATCTATTACACTCCGGAATCACGTGAAGCAGAGTTTGAAATTTTGCCTGCCGGTAAAGAATTAGGCATGGCTAATAGTATCAGGTCTCCACTGGGTGAGGGGCTGCTCACTGGTAAATTTACAAGGGATAAAAGAGTGGAACCAGTTACAAGACAAGGGAATGGTTGGCCGGAAACATATATTAAAAATCCCGATTTGTTTTATAATCTAGTCGATTTATTGCAAGATGTTGCTTCCAAACATAAAGTAACGGTACCACAAGTTGTTCTCGCATGGTTACGTGATCGACCGAATGTAGACTCAATTGTCTTGTCTGCAAGAACTAAAGAACAGTTACATGAAAACATTGCATCATATAGTTTAAAGTTAACAAAAGAGGATATTTTCCAAATTAATGATTTAACTGCACTCGAACCTATTTATCCATTGTGGCATCGCGCTATGAATTCCTTAGATAGAGCTTCAAATGCAGAAAAGGTATATTTTGATGAATACATTAAGTTGATGGAAAGCAAAAACCGTTCGACTCATAGTTAACGGAATCTTAGCAAAAGGGTAAACATTATTTTGAGAATCAATCAAGGGGCAAGAAGCCAAGAAACGCTGTGAAGACATGCTTTCTTGGCTTTTTTGAATGTAGTTTATACATTGTGTGGAGATGGTTTTGAAAATGTATCCATAACACACGTATATTGTGAAGATTTTCACTTATACTAACGTGGGAAAATGCTTATGTTATAGGATAAATAAAAGAAACAGATATTTGTGGTAATAAAATGGCGAATCAAGGGTAATTAAAGTTATATGGACATGCATTCAAATAAGAAGCATGGCATCTTGAGCAAACTGCGTTAATTGGAAAGGAAGGTACCTATGAATAAAAAATGGAACAAACAGTTTATTGGTGGCGAATGGAGAGAAGGAAACAGCGAAAGAGTTTACGTTGATCAGAATCCATACAATGAGGAAACGATTGCAGAAATCCGGTTGGCAAATGAAAAGGACATAGATGAGGCATATAAGGCGGCCAAAGACGCACAAAAAGAATGGGCGCAGGTCAATGCCTATCAAAGACAAGCAATCATAGAAAAAGCTGCACAAATTGTAGAACGACGTAGAGAAGAAATCGTGCAGATTTTAGTGGAGGAGAATGGGGCTTCCCATACAAAAGCGAACATTGAAATTAGTGGCGCAATTGGCATTATGAAAGAGTCTGCTACGTTTCCTCTCCGGATGCATGGACAAATAATGCCATCCATTATTCCTGGGAAAGAGAACCGGGTATATCATAATCCTGCTGGGGTAGTGGGGATCATTAGTCCATTTAATTTCCCGTTTCATTTAACGATGCGTTCCCTTGCTCCTGCTTTGGCAACAGGCAATGGGGCTGTGCTTAAACCTGATTTGCAGACGATGATATCAGGCGGACTCATTCTAGGTGAAATTTTTGAAGAGGCTGGTATCCCTAAAGGATTACTAAATATAACGGTTTGCAGCTCATCAGAAATTAAAGATGCATTTGTTGAACATCCGATTCCTCAAATTATTTCTTTTACCGGTTCTACACAGGTAGGGCGCCATATTGGGGAGCTTTGTGGAAGAAACCTGAAACGTGTCGCTCTGGAACTTGGCGGGAACAATGTCATGCTAGTTTTGAAAGATGCTGATGTTCAAAGAGCAGCTGCTTCTGCTGCCTTCGGTAAATTTTTAAACAGCGGGCAAATTTGTATGTCGCTGAATCGGATTGTTGTTGAACGCCCGGTATATGAATCGTTTCTAAAAGCATTTGTGGATAGAGCATCCAAGATCAAATACGGGGATCCAAGAAATAATGATGTAGTTGTCGGTCCGCTTATTAATCATAAACAAATTGAACGGATTCAAAAGTTAATTGATCAAAGCATCGAGCAAGGAGCGAAATACGCCCTTAAAGGGGAAGTAAAAGGCAATGTGCTGGCTCCTACTATTTTGACGAATGTTACGAATGATATGCCGATAGCACAGGAAGAAATTTTTGGACCTGCTGTAGGTGTTATTGTTGTAGATAGTGAAGAAGAAGCGATTCGTGTTGCGAATGACAGCGACTATGGACTGAGCGGTGCTGTTCATGCCGGCACAACAGAACATGGCGTTGAAGTAGCGAAACAGATTATAACAGGAATGATTCACGTTAATGACCAGGGAGTCAATGATGAACCGATCGTAGCCTTTGGTGGGGAGAAAGCATCAGGCTTAGGCCGATATGGCGGCGAATGGGCAATCCATGAATTTACAACGACAAAATGGATCTCTGTTCAGACAGACCCACGAGAATATCCGTTTTAAAATTTATATTAATAAGAAAAGACCTAATCATAATTATGGGTTAGGTCTTTTTATTTTATAGGTATATAAAAAGCTTTTCGGTTATTGAGTCTTTTGGTTCAGTCTCGACTAAATTTTTTATATAAACATAAATTAATGGAAAATGAAAAAAATTAGGAATTGAGTTGTATTATATAAAAGAGTATTGTTAAGATAGGCTTAATGAAATAGTAGTAAATAAATTCCTGTTTTATTAGTTAATAGGTACAAAGTGAATATATTTTGTTTAAAAGAGTAAATTAATATAAAAGTGAGAAATTTAATTCATAGATATATAGAACCAATTTCCAATCTCGTGTTATAATAGTATGTGGAACATAAGGGCTATTTTGATTGGCAATAAAATTGCGAGGTAAAAAATGAAGAAATCATCATTATTACAAGAAGAAAAAAATTCCACAGTATTGTTTTCATGGTTATTTTATATTGTATTTTTTGTTTATGAAATCTTCTACTATAACCTTTTTCCAGCATTTCCGTGGAATAATGTTGGAGCAAATAGTAGGGTAGTGTACGATTTTATGTATGCTAAATATATTATTATCATTGCGCTTATCCCTTTTTCTATTTATTTAATTAAAAAGGGAAAAGTAGAATTAGTAAAATATATTGTATTTTTTGGTTATTTTTCAACTAATTTAATTTCTGATATATTATATTATAAAGATAGTGCGCTTCCTTACACTAGTGGAAACATGGTAGAACTTGTAATTATACTTTTCTCACCAATCTTTGTGAATAAGAAATTTACATATTATATAACTGGTGGTTTAATATTAAAGTATATTCTGGTTGGATTATTTATACAGGATCCGCTAGTTTTATTTCCGATTAGTATAATGGCTGTATTATCCTTTATTTCCTTCCTCCTCTTACATCGATTTTTAAATTATATTAAAGCATTAAAGTACTCATATGATGAACAATTGGAAGGCGTTGTAAAAGGGGTTATTGCTATACTGGAGTTGAAGGACCCTTATACTCGAGGACATAGTGAACGTGTTGCCGCATATGCGATGAACATGGCAGAAGCAACAGGAAAGTTCAAACCCTCTGAATTAAATAATTTTTATTATGCTTGTCTTTTACATGATATTGGAAAAGTAAATATACCAGATGCTATTTTGACAAAGTCTGGTAGATTGACTGATGATGAATATGATATAATTAAAACACATCCGGTAGTGGGAGCTGAAGCTATACGAGATGTCGATGGGATTGCCGATAATATTGAAGTGATTTACCATCATCATGAAAGATGGGACGGGAAAGGTTATCCGGATGGATTGACTGGCGAAGATATTCCATTTCTAGCCAGAATTACTGCTGTCGCAGATGCTTTTGATGCGATGACTTCATCCCGATCCTATCGTCCAGCACTTCAAATTGAAGAAGCCCATCAACGAATTATTGATGGGCAAGGGAGCCAATTTGACCCGCAACTGATAGAAATATTTAAACAGATATACCCCGAATGGATTAAGATATCTAAAATATATCATAAGGGTATGGATATGAGAGGAGGGCAAAAACGTGAAAATTCGCAAACTTAGTAAAATTAAGGTTACTTGCTGGTGGTGTTGGTATACTCCAAAAGGATGAGTAAGTAAAGCGTTAGGATGCTAGAATTATAGCATCCTATTTTAATTTGTAGAGGAGGCTATACGTTGAAGGTATCCTTGCATTCCAAAATAACGTTATATCCGTTATCCATTCGAAAAGATAAAAAACATTATATTGTAGAAGAGCCGATTTCCGGGGATTTCTTTGAATTGCCTCAGATTGGTGTTGATGCCATCAAACGTATGGAACAAGGTGAGGAACTCGTTTCCATTGAATGTGCATTAAAAGATATGTATCCAGGGGAAGAAGTGGATATTGTTGATTTTGTGGAGCAACTATTGGAGTTAGGACTTGTTCAAGAAGTGGATGGTGTGCTAGTTAAAAAAGAACAGTCTAAATCCACATCACGTTCGGGTGGTTTCTTATGGATTCCGCAATCGGTAGGGCGTCTATTTTTTAATGGAGTGATGAACAAAATCTACTTGCTTCTGCTCATTGCAAACATCATCATTCTCATACTGAATCCGGAGTTTTTCCCCCATTACAAAGATTTATTCCTTTTCGATTCTATGGTGTTGAATATTCTTATGTATCTATCAATTTCTTTAGTATTAATTTTAATTCATGAATTCGGGCATGTTCTTGCCATTCGATCACATGACTTGCAGGCTAAATTAAGTATTGGAAACCGGCTGATATTTATAGTTTTTGAAACAGACCTCACTCAAGCCTGGAAGCTCGATCCAAAAAAGAGAAACATCCTGTATCTTGCCGGAATATCCTTTGAGCAAATCATTCTTTTCATTTCATTCGGTGTAATGCTTCTTTTTCCGGATGCTAGTATTATAGGAATTCTTGGAATCATCGTGTTGGATATTTTTATAAAACTTATTTATCAATGCTGTTTCTATATGAAAACAGATGTTTATTATGTTGTGGAAAATATAACAGGCTGTTATAACTTGATGGAAAACGGCAAAATCTACTTAAATTCCTTATTTAAGAAACGACGAAAAGATGAGAATATTAATAAAGAGATGTTCCAGGGAGAATGGAACTTGATCCGTCTGTATAGTGTATTTTACATAGTTGGAGTTGTTTTAACATTAATTTTGGCCGTGTTGTATTTTGTACCGCAGCTTTATTATACTTATACTACCATTTATTTAAATCTTCACGGAACAGGCGATCGTGCCGCGTTTTGGGATGCCGTTGCATTTTTGGTCATGACAATGCTCATGTTTGTTCTGCTGATGTATGTTAAAAAAAATCAAAGGCATGATAACAGTTAGCTCATAATATTATAAAATGCCTTGCAGGTATGCTCTGCACGGATAAATGCTGGAAATTTCTAAAATAATAATCTGAAATTTTAAATTATTTCAAAAACCTACTTGACGAATAAGAATTAAATCGGTACGATACTGTTAATACATTTAAAGTTAAGTAGTTTACTAGGGATTAGATAATTAAACTACTCCTTTAAAGAAAAATTTAATAAAGTGCTGATTAGACAACTAAAGGCGCTAAAAATACATTCCTCTCACCAAACATATTGGAGGAGGCTGTATTTTTAGTGCCTTTTCATTTTAACTTTTGTTAAAAGCGGTTGTCATGGAAGGAGGAAACTACACAAAAGAAGGTATCGATAATGTTTGAATGGCACTTGAACGTCAAATAAACGGTTAACTTGAATAAATAATGAAAAGGGAGCGGTATATATGGGAAATCCAACAATTCATCCGACAGGGGCAACAGTTTACAATCCGGAAAAGGCGGCAAGCGGTTTTACAATTTTTCAGGCAGCAAATGAAGGAGCATTACTGATTGATATGAACGGGAAAGAAGTACATTTATGGAAAGGGCTACGCGGCTTCCCGAACAAAGTATTTCCAGGTGGTTTTGTTCTAGGGCATACATTTAATCGTGATCCGCAGTATGGCTTCCAGGATGAGGGCGATCTAGTCCAGATTGATTTTGAAGGTAATGTTGTATGGAAATTTGACAAGCATCAATTTATTGAAGATCCGGGCAAGGAAGCAAGATGGTATGCACGTGCACACCACGACTACCAACGTACGGGCAGTCCTGTAGGGTACCCGGCACCAGATCAGGAGCCGCAAACAACAGGTGGCAATACATTGATTTTGGTTCACCGTGATGTAGTGAACGAAAAAATCTCCAAACATCCATTATTGGATGATGCATTTATTGAGGTCGATTGGGAAGGCAATATCGTATGGGAATGGAATGCACATGAGCATTTCGATGAGCTAAACTTTAGTGATGAAGCACAAAAGGCGATTTACGAGGAGCCGAATCGACGTTTCTTCGGTAATCATTCAGGCGACTGGCTTCACATTAATTCCATTTCATTAGTTGGTCCGAACCGCCATTATGATAATGGAGATGAGCGTTTCCATCCGGACAACATTATTTGGGATGCGCGTGAGGCAAATATTATCGCGATTACAAGCAAAGAGACAGGGAAAATCGTATGGCAACTTGGTCCGGATTATGACACATCGGAGACGAAACATTTAGGATGGATAATCGGACAGCATCATGCACATATCATTCCAAAAGGTTTACCAGGAGAGGGGAATGTTTTAGTATTTGACAACGGAGGCTGGGGAGGATACGGCGCACCGAATCCAAACTCGGTTGACGGCAATAAAGTAGCAATCCGCGACCATTCCCGCATTTTGGAAATCGATCCGATTACACTTGAAATTGTATGGCAATATACTGGGCTTGAAGCGAAGTATTCAGTACCAACAGATTCCTATAAATTCTACAGTCCCTATATTAGTTCGGCACAGCGTTTGGAAAATGGCAATACGCTTATTACAGAAGGCTCGAATGGCCGAATTTTTGAAGTAACGGCAGACCACGAAATTGTATGGGAATATATTTCAGCCTATAAAAATGAACGAGGGTCAAATATGGTCTATCGCGCATACCGTGTGCCATACAACTGGGTACCACAATTGGAAACACCGGTTGAAGTAGAGATCAAGCCAATTGATGTGAAAGATTTCCGTGTACCGAATGCGGCAGAAGGCGGTGCACATTCGGTTGCTGAAATTAAAGAAGCTTTTTCTTATGGAGAAGGTGCGCTTTGCGTTGCTCGTTATGATGAGACAGTGGCGAAGAAAATTACAACTTAAATTTTTGAACATAATTCCTAGTATAAAAATAAAAATAGTTAGTTAGCGAAAAGAGTGAAAATATGAAACTAAAAGGTTCGATACAATTATTACTATTATTTGTAATGGTGCTAATATTAGCGGCGTGCGGGAATGATGCAAATTCAGCCAATGCTGATGGCAAAACAATTCGGGCAGCAATCGATACAGCAGCAGGGGGTTCGTTCCAAATTCGTGCAGCTGCTACAAATAATTATTTTGCGGATCGAGAATTGAATGTAGAGCTTTCCAATTTTGCCTACGGAATCGATACTGTGAATGCTGTTTTGACAAAGCAGGCAGATACAGGGTTGGCGGCAGATTATGCATTACTGAACTCGCTAGGTAAAGGTGATTTCGTCGTCGTTTCAGCGCTGACAGGGAGCGATGAGCATTTCAACTCTGTCAGTCTGTCTGAAATTCTAGCAGTGAAGGGCATCAAGGTACCGGCGGATATTAAAGGGAAAAAAATTGGTGTTGCAAAAGGAACGGTATTTGAATACCAATGGGCTAAATACTTGGAGCACTACAGTATTAGCGAGGACGATATTAAATATGTACCGTACAGCACGCCTGATGAAGCAATAGTCGGTATGAAAAAAGGCGATATCGATGTCGTTATTGGATCTGGTGCCTTAATAGAGAAATTCAAAAATATTGATGGAGTACGTGAAATTGATCGATTGAGTTCTGTACCTGACTTAGGTGTATCGAGTTATTTAATTGTGGACCGAAAATTTGCAGAAGCAAATTCAGCCGAAATCGGGAAGTTCCTTGAAGGTATTGAACAAGGAATTGAATATGTAAAGGGGAATCCGGAAGGTACTGCGGACATCGGCTATAAAGAGCTGAAAATCACAAAAGAAGACATACTGCTTGATTTAAAACGAGTGAACTATACGCTCGGTTTTACGAAAGAAGACTATACACATTTATCAAAGATGAAAGCGTATTTGCTGGAGCGCGGTATTTTGGATGAAGATTTTAATTTGGATGAAAAGCTGTATCTAGATCCGGCGAAGCAAGTATTGAAAGACAAGGTAACTTACTAACTAAGGGGGAAAAGGCAATGCTGAACACGATAACAGAAGAAGCAATTGTAATTAAGAATGGTGCCAAAACATTTCAAACAGATATTGAAAATCCGACATATGTATTAAAAAATGTAGATTTATCGATTAAAAAGGGCGAGTTTTATGTACTTCTCGGTCCAAGTGGCTGCGGTAAATCAACACTGCTGAATATTATTGCGGGATTTTTGGATTTGTCAGTTGGCGAATTGCACATTGTGACTTCTCGTGAAGAAAACCGAGATGGACGCGGTTTCGTTTTTCAGTCAGCGGATTCAGCATTGTTCCCTTGGTTAACTGTTGAGGAGAATATTTCATTTGGCTTAAAAATGAAGAAGGTGCCTCCAGAAAAGCGAAAAAAGATAGCCAATACTTTCATAAAGCTAACGGGTTTACTTGGCCATGCAAAAAAGTTTCCAGATAATTTGTCAGGCGGGATGAAGCAGCGCGTTCAGCTTGCCCGTGTTTTGGCAAATGAGCCGGAAATCTTATTAATGGATGAACCGTTTGGGGCACTTGATGCAATGACACGACGAACGATGCAAAATGAGCTCATACGAATTTGGAAAGAAACAAATAAAACCGTTATCTTTGTGACACATGACATTCAGGAAGCGATTCTTTTAGGTCAGAAGATTGGCATAATGTCTGTCGGTCCGAATTCGCGGATCGAGACGGCTTATGACGTAAAGCTGCCTTATCCTCGTGATATAACAAGTATTGATTTTAACAATCATTATAAGCAAGTTCAGACACATTTTGAGGACTTTTCGATTTAATAAAAGCTTTGTTTAGAATAATAGGAGGCAGGTTATGACGACAATTGAACTGAAAAAAGGACAGCAAGTGGCGCCTGTCGTAAAGGTAAAGAAAAAAAGCATAATCGGTAAATTGATTTTACAGTCCGGTATGATTGGCTGGTTATTTATTCTACTTGTATGGCAAATTGCATCGATGTTTTCCGAACCGATGTTTTTGCCAAGCCCCTATTTAACATTGATTGGGGCGATTGAAATTGCCAGTGATGGGACATTGTTTCTCTATATGGGCTACAGTTTTTTACGGGTGCTGGCTGGATGGACACTCGGGTTGTTAATTGCTGTACCATTTGGCCTTCTTATTGGAACGAACAAGTTTGTGCGGGCACTGTTTGAACCGGTCATTAACTTTGTGCGCTTCATCCCGCCACTTGCTTTCATTACTTTATTTATGTTGTGGTTTGGGATTGGCGAACAGTCAAAAGTATTTTTAATTGTCTATGCAACATTTTTTGTCATCACCATTAATACATTAACAGGGGTCCTATCTATTTCAAATGATAAATTATTATCTGCTAAAAGTATGGGGGCTTCAAAGTTCCAAACGCTTATTTACGTTGTAATTCCGGCCACAATACCGTACATATTCACAGGTGCGAAGCTTGCGATGGGTTCGTCGTTCATGGCGATTGTCGGGGCGGAAATGGTTGCGGCAAATGAAGGGATCGGTTTTATGATCTGGAATGCACGACTATATTTTAAAACAGACTGGATTTTTGTGGGGCTTGTCGTTCTTGGGTTAATGGGCTTTATTATGGACCGTATTTTCGCATATGCCGGACGCAAGCTGCTTGGACGCTATAAAGTTGTGTAACAAAAAATAAGCTAAACAAATTTGTTTAGCTTATTTTTATGAAAGGCTATTTCGTGTTTAACCTAATGAAATAATAATCAATTTGATCTATTAAACTAATTATTCATATTTTTTTACTTGGTTTTATTGATTTGTAGAAAATTTCCATGTATCATATGGTTTATTATACAAATATTGGACTTTTGTTTTTGTAAAGGGGAGTAAATTAATGGGGAAAGTATATATTGTTGGGGCAGGGCCTGGTGATGTCGATTTAATCACAGTAAAAGGCTTACGCTGTATACAAGAAGCAGACGTAATTTTATATGACCGGTTAATTAACAATGAGCTGCTATCTTATGCAAAGCGCGGCGCACAGTTGATATTCTGCGGGAAATTGCCGAACCGTCATGCGATGATTCAGGAAAATATTAACCTTTCTTTAGTTCATCATGCTTTACAAGGTAAAACGGTAACCCGATTAAAAGGCGGCGATCCATTCGTTTTTGGACGTGGTGCTGAAGAAGCGGAAGTATTAGCGGAAAATGGCATTCCTTTTGAAATCGTGCCGGGAATTACATCAGGCATTGCAGCACCAGCCTATGCAGGGATACCGGTTACTCACCGCGATTTAGGCTCCAGTTTTGCGATTGTCACAGGACATATGCGTGAAGGAAAGGACGATTCCATTCAATGGGAGAGTTTGGCAAAAGGCATAGATACGCTAGCCATATACATGGGGATAGGCAATTTACCATATATTTGCCGGCAACTTTTAACATTTGGACGTGATGCTTCTACACCCGTCGCATTAGTACATATGGGGACTTATGCACAACAGCAGACGATTACAGGGACATTAGGAACGATTGTTGAGATTGCTAAAGTAAACGATATAAAAAATCCGAGCATGATTATCGTGGGTCAGGTCGTGGCATTACGTGAAAAAATAGCTTGGTATGAGCAAACAGTACAACAGGTTAAAAGAATAAAGGAAAAAATTGTGTAAAGCAGGTGAGTACGATGAGGGCAATTTTGTATGTAGGGCACGGTACACGCTTGAAAAAAGGCGCAGATGAGGCAATACAGTTTCTAGAAAAAACAAAATCTTATGTAGAAACTGAAATTCAGGAAACTGCCTTTTTGGAACTAGTAGAGCCTGATATTCTGGAAGGTGTTGCAAAATGTGTCAATCAAGGTGCAACACATATATCGGTTGTCCCGATTTTATTATTAACGGCTCAGCATGCCAATGAAGATATACCATCTGAAATTAAGATTGCGAAAGAACGTTATCCGCACGTAACCTTTTCAACCGGGCGCCCATTTGGAATTCATCCAGCTTTAATTGAGACAGTTTATGAAAGAATTGTTGAACAACAGATGCCGATTAATGCTGACGCAGAAGTTTTATTAATCGGCAGAGGAAGCAGCGATATTGCCGTTGTAAGAGATATGGCGAGAATCAGTGAACAGCTAAAGGAAACTTACGGCTTCCGAGAAGTAAAATCTTGCTTTTTATATGGGGCAGGTCCGTCTTTTGATCAGACATTAGTTGAACTGAAATCCAAGCAGACGAAGCAAGTTTTTATTGTACCTTATTTATTATTTTCGGGGCTTTTAAGTGTAGGAATCGAAAAAAGAATTCGGTCGCTTGAACTTGATTCATCTTCCGTAATTTTATGCAACCATTTAGGCTACAACGAAAAAGTTCGGAATGTTTTGCTGGAAAGAGTGCAAGAGGTCATCTGAAAATTAGGAGGCATTTAGTCATGACGAAATCAAATGATATTAACCAAACGATTGAGAAGATTAAAGATACGGTTGCATCAGTGAAATATGGAACAGTGACGTTAGTTATTCAGGACGGTCATGTTGTACAAATTGAAAAAAACGAAAAAATCAGATTGAAATAAAACACGATTCGCGAGGTGGAAGTTTTGACGTTAAATCTGCATAATAGCCCATTTTCCGAGGCACAGACAAAATTAATCAATGAGCTTTATCCAACATTAACGGACTATCAAAAAGTTTGGTTAAATGGTTATTTAAGTGCAATACAAACAATAGAAGATTCCAATCAGCCGCTTGAAGTAACGGTTACAGAACAAGGGCAAACCGTTTCATTGCTGGAGGCAGTCAAACAGGAAGCAACCATTTTATACGGTTCGCAAACAGGCAATGCACAACAAGTTGCAGGTAAATTGAAAACGGCTTTAGAGTCACAGGGGGTCGAGGTCGTTCTGTCTGCAATGTCTGATTTTAAAACAAATAATCTGAAAAAACAGAAAAATATTTTCATCATAACAAGTACACATGGCGAAGGTGATCCACCGGATAATGCAATCTCCTTCCATAGCTTCCTATATGGAAAGCGAGCACCGAAACTGGAGGATGTATATTTTTCCGTTCTCTCGTTAGGCGATAGCTCATATGAATTTTTCTGCAAAACGGGACTTGATTTTGATGAACAACTAGAAAAATTAGGTGGTAAACGGATTGTTCCGCGTGTCGATTGTGACTTGGATTATGATGATCAAGTTTCACAGTGGATTGGACAGGTCGTGGAAGCAATGGCGCAAAATACGCCGAGCAAACAACTGGAATTTCAAAATATACCGGTTGCGGTAGCTGCTGGTGAAAAATCGGCCTATGACAAAAATAATCCTTTTTATGCGGAAGTACTGGAAAGCATCAATTTAAATGGTCGCGGGTCGAATAAGAAGACTCAACATTTGGAGCTTTCATTGGAAGGATCCGGTTTGACATATGAACCGGGCGATAGCGTCGGCATTCTTCCTGAAAATGATGCAAATTTGGTAACTGCATTACTATTATCGCTTGGCTTTGAAGGCTCGGAAGTAGTGACGGTGAAAAATCATTCTAAAACATTGAATGAAGCACTCACTTCACATTTTGAAATTACTGTACTGACAAAGCCATTACTGCAAAAGCTGGCTGTCTTTTCAGAAAACGATAGGCTTGAGGCATTGCTGGAGGATGATTCGAAGCTAAAGGAATATGTTTATGGACGAGATTTGCTGGATGTTGTGCAAACTTTTGGACCTTTCAACTGGAATGCCCAACAGTTTGTTGATCAGCTCCGGAAAAATCCGGTACGCCTGTATTCCATTGCAAGCAGTCAAAAGGCAAATGAAGACGAAGTTCATTTAACAATCGGTAAAGTTTTCTATGAAGTAGATGAACGTGAACGTTTAGGCGTTGTGTCTGGGCAAGTGGCAGAGCGAATTGAAATTGGAGATAAGATTCCGATTTATATTCATAAAAATCCGAATTTCCGTC
Source organism: Solibacillus kalamii (assembly GCF_002174535.1). Classification (NCBI taxonomy): domain Bacteria; kingdom Bacillati; phylum Bacillota; class Bacilli; order Caryophanales; family Caryophanaceae; genus Solibacillus; species Solibacillus kalamii. The sequence continues at coordinate 120,008 of NZ_NHNT01000002.1, forward strand.
TGCCGGAAAATGCGCAAACACCAATTATTATGATTGGTGCGGGTACTGGGATTGCCCCTTACCGTTCATTTTTGGAGGAACGTGCTGAAGCAGGAATCGAAAGCAATGCATGGCTGTTCTTCGGAGATCAGCATTTTGTTACGGATTTCTTGTATCAGACTGAGCTGCAGCGCTGGCTGAAAGATGGTACATTGACGAAATTATCTGTAGCCTTTTCACGTGATACAGAACAGAAAGTCTATGTACAGCATCGTCTGCTTGAAAATGCTGAAGAAGTATATCGATGGTTAAATGAAGGTGCGGTCATCTACGTATGTGGTGATGAGAAATATATGGCGCATGATGTGGATCAAACATTGCGCAAAATTGTTGCGGAACAGGGCAGCAAAACGGAAGAAGAAGTTACATTATTTTTTAATGAGCTAAAAAGTCAAAAACGTTATCAGCGAGACGTATATTAAACCATTTTTTTTGTTATGGACCGTTAATTTTAATAGAGATAGGAGATAGGCATATGAGTCAGAAAATCGTACTTCCCCCACAGCCGGGTAAACCGAATGATGTCGAACGTATTAAAGACGAAAGTAATTATTTGCGGGGAACTTTAGAAAAAACAATGCAGTATCCAATTAGTTCAGGAATTCCGGATGATGATAACCGTCTCATGAAATTCCATGGCAGCTATTTGCAGGATGACCGGGATTTACGTACAGAACGAGAAAGACAAAAGCTGGAGCCAGCTTACCAATTTATGGCCCGTGTCCGAACTCCGGGTGGTGCCGCAACATCAGAACAATGGCTTGTAATGGATGAGATGGCGGAAAAGTACGGGAATGGGTCACTAAAGCTAACGACTCGTCAGGCATTCCAGGTACATGGCATTCTGAAATGGAATGTCAAAAAGTATATGCAGGAAATTCACGAAGTGCTGCTTGATTGTATCGCGGCATGCGGTGATGTAAACCGTAATGTAATGTGTAATGTAAATCCGAATCAATCGGCATTTCATGAAGAAGTGTATAATTGGTCCGCGAAGTTAAGTGAACATTTATTGCCTCGTACTCGTGCATACCATGAATTATGGCTGGACGGAGAAAAAGTTTATGATGGTATACAGGATACAGAAGTTGAACCGGTTTACGGCGCACTGTATTTGCCACGTAAATTTAAAATCGGTATTGCCGTTCCACCGAGCAATGATATTGATGTATTTTCACAGGATATTGGTTTTATTGCCATTGTCGAGAATGGCGAGCTACTGGGCTTTAATGTCGCGGTCGGCGGCGGGATGGGTATGACGCATGGCGATAAGGAAACATACCCGCAATTAGGCCGTTTAATTGGTTATATTCCAAAGGACCGTCTGCTTGAAACTGCGGAGAAAATCTTAACAATCCAACGTGATTACGGGAATCGGGCAGAACGTAAAAAGGCCCGCTTTAAATATACGGTAGATGCAAAAGGTTTGGATTTTATTAAACAAGAGCTGAATCATCGTTTAGGATGGGAGCTTGAACAAGTAAGACCGTACACATTCAGTCGTACAGGAGATGAGTACGGATGGATAAAAGGAGAAAATGGAAAATGGCACTTTACGTTATTTATCCAAAATGGACGAATTAAAGATTTTGAAGATTACCAGTTAAAAACCGGCTTGCGTGAAATTGCCAAAGTTCATTCAGGGGTGTTTCGTTTAACTCCAAACCAGAACCTTCTGATTGCAGATGTTGCGCCACAGAAAAAAACGGTCATTGATAAACTGTTGAAGGCTTACAACATAACGGACGGTGCGCATTATTCTGCACTGCGCCGCAATTCGATTGCCTGTGTCTCATTGCCGACTTGCGGCCTGGCAATGGCAGAAGCAGAGCGTTATTTGCCTTCATTAATTACGAAAATTGATGAAATACTGGCAGATAACGGGCTGCGTGAAACCGAGATCGGTATTCGTATGTCAGGATGTCCGAACGGCTGTTCACGTGCAGCAATGGGCGAGATCGGCTTTATCGGAAAAGGACCCGGCAAGTACAATTTATACTTGGGCGGTGATTTTAAAGGACAGCGCTTAAACAAAATCTACAAAGAAAATATCGGTGAAGAAGAAATCTTAAATACTCTTTCGCCAATTTTTTCTGAATATGCAAAAGAGCGATTCGAAGGTGAACATTTCGGTGACTTTACAATTCGTAAAGGTTATGTAGAAGCAGTAACGGATGGCCGACAATTTCATGGACTGAGCGAAGTGCGAAGTTGACAATGTTACCGATGATGGTCAATATACGAAATAAAAAAGTAATTGTAATAGGAGGCGGAAAAATAGCGGCTAAGAGAATCGAGTCATTATTACGCTTTCAACCGAATATTACAGTCGTAAGTCCGGTACTTGAGGAACGTTTACATGACCTTGTGAAAAGTGATGTAATCGAGCATATTGCAAGATCCTTTCATAAAAGTGATGTGCAAGGGACGTTTCTCGTCATTGCGGCTACAGATGATACAGCGGTAAATCAACGGGTTAAGGAAAGCTGTCAGACCAATCAGCTGATCAATATTGTCGATGATCCGGCCAATAGCTCGTTTCATTTTCCGGCAATGTATGAGAAAAATGAAATTACGATTGCGGTGACGACGAGCGGTATTAGCCCGATGCTTGCCAAAAATCTCCGTGACGAATTCGCAGCGATTGTTGATGGGATGGATCCAGAATATTTATTGTTTTTAAAAGAAGTCCGGCATCTGGTGAAAGAGGGTCAATTTACAAAAGAACAGAAGCGTATTCTGTTAAAGGAATGCTTGGAAGAATGTCATCATTCCAATTCTATACAACGGTCAATTTTTATGGAAAAGATTCTAGATTTATACTATCACCCCCAAAAAAATAAAAGATAAATTAGGGAGCAGTTACAATTGACTGCTTCTTTTTTATTTCTGTATTTATAGAAAAAACTGGGTAAAGCAGTAGAAATCTAATTATAGATAAAGACATATTTATTTATGTTAATATTAATGGAAGATAATAAATCTTAACTATAAAAACTTTGAATGTTTCCATAATCTATAGCTTCAAACGGATATTCTGGAATGGAGGTAATTTCATGGTGATACCAATGCAGGAATTACAGATGTATCAAAATTTTAATGAACTCGCCGGTGATGTATTAGAACTAGCTAAAGAAATTATGCCTGACAAACTGATTTATTTAAGTTCATTCACCGAAAATGAGCAAGTTATTCTTCGGCTTTCAAATGCAGATTCACATATTTTATTATCTGAAGGAATGGCAATAAAGCTTAATCAAACGGCTTGTAATCAAATTGATTTTGAAAATAATCAACCGTTAATATATGAAGATATCAGTAAAGAAACGGATTTTGAAGAGCTGAAAAAAATAAGCGAAAAAATTAATATTAATTCCTATTTGGGTATCCCAATTTCCCTTACAAATGGGGAAAAGTTTGGCACATTATGTGTGGTACATCATGATGCTGCTCATTTTGATACAAAAAGCATCAGTTTGCTTCAAAAGGTAGCGAAGATGTTTTCATATTATTTAATGTTGGAAAAACTGGCCTATAAAGATTCTTTGACAGGACTTTACAATAGAGAGTTTCTTTTCGCGTTTTTCAAGGAATATTCAGAATTAGGAGGGACTTTATTCTTTCTTGATTTGGATGGGTTTAAAAAGATAAATGATCTGTATGGCCATGATGCAGGGGATCAAATTTTAAAAAGTGTATCTTCTAAAATTAAAAAATTTATAAAACATCACGAAAATGTATTTGCAGTGAGGTTGGGAGGAGATGAATTTATTATAAATTTACCTCATATTTCTTCTAAAGAAGAAACTGCCAAACAGGCTGAAATACTTCTTGAGTATCTCAATACATGGGATAACGAATATCAACTTTCCGCAAGTCTTGGCATAGTCCATTATACGGCAGAAGATACGTCTGCCCTGGAAACAATCCTAAAACATGCGGACAAAGCTCTATATCAAGCAAAATTGGCGGGTAAGAACAATTATAAATTTTTTGAGGCTTAATGTGGATTGAATTCTCCAAAATGAACTGCACCCCAATTGTTAGACACATCTCAATTGGAGGTGTATTTTTTTATGACTAAATTCAGTTCATAGGAAACGCTATCAGTTAATCGAGCTTTATGCTTTGAACTTTTCTATTGAATAATAAAATGTTGATGTAGGTTGAGGGACTGTTTGGTTGTTGCAACTCACACACATCTTTACACAACTCCCAGGAATGAAGTGCATAGTATAACAGAAACCGGCTATAAGAAAGGTGGAAGCTCTTGTATCACCCACAAATGATGTTTCAACCAGTCGCCAGTATACGGGAATTGACTGTTACTGGGAATGGTGAAATTGTTGCTCAGCCTGATTATGCGCAAGTGCAAATCGAAGTTCGAACGCAAGGCGAAAATGTCAGCATGATTCAGCGGGAAAATGCGGTTATTATGACTCGTGTGATTGATTCACTAAGGGCTTTAAATATTCCCCAAGAATCCATTCAGACGACTGCTTACAATATCTTTCCAACGTATGATTTCATAGATGGAAGACAGGTGCTAAGGGGCTACGAGGTTCAAAACGCCATAACAGTAAAAATAGCGGATATTGGTCAAGTAGGTACGGTAATTGATACGGCAATTCGAAATGGAGCAAACCATGTATCCGCTATCGAGTTTAAAATAATGGATACAGATGTTTACTATCGTCAGGCACTTCAGTTTGCTCTGATCGATGCCGTGGGGAAAGCAACAGCTATGGCTAAAACGATGCGCGTCACATTACACACGGTGCCGGTGGAAATAATCGAAGAGCAAACGATCGCTCCGATTCCGTACAAAGCGATGCAGTTAAGTAGCCGACAGGTAGTGACACCGATAGAACCTGGAACAATGACAGTAAGCGCATCAGTTCGTGTAAAGTTTAGTTATTAGAAAAATTATATTTCATTCTATAATACTTTAACCGTCCAGAAAAATAGCGGTTAAAGTATTTTTTATTACGGTGATTTTCATCCTAAATTCTCTTCTTTTTATATTCAAGCATGTTTTATACCTGCCTGTACATAAAGTATCTATGATAAATAGAAATATAAAGAAGGTGCGAATTGAAAAAGAGTATTCAAATTGCAGGGGCGTTTGTCAGTTTAGTTGTCGGTGCAGGTTTTGCTTCAGGACAGGAGATTATGCAGTATTTTACTAGTTTTGGATTAATGAGTGTTTTTGGATGTATTGTAGCAACGATTATTTTTACGATGTTGGGGATGACGCTTGCACAGATCGGTTCAGATTTACAGACGACTTCCCATAAGGAAGGAATTCATTTTATCGGCGGACGCTTTTTTGGTCCGGTACTCGACCAGCTGATTTCCTTTGTGCTGTTCGGCATTGCGGTTGTTATGCTGGCTGGAGCAGGCTCTACTTTTAATCAGATGTACAGTGTGGATGCTTCGGTCGGAAGCTTATTTATGGCAATACTCGTTGTAATTACGCTGTTGCTCAATGCGGAAAGTATCATTAAAATGCTGGCGGCACTTATGCCATATTTACTCGGAATCATATTTATTCTATTAATTTATTCATTGTTTACGATGGAATATTCAGTGAGCGAGCTGAATGTAATCGCGAAAAGCCAACCTTCTGCATCACCACATTGGTTTTCCAGCGCCGTTATATATGTTTCTTATAATATTGCGGCAGGAGCGGCAATGCTAATTGTAATGGGAGGAACGGCAACGAATAGAAAGGTTGCAAGAAGAGGCGGTGCGTTAGGAGGCATCATACTAGGATTGCTCATTTTACTAATTAATGTAGCTTTATTTGCCAAAATGGATATTGTGGCTGGAGTCGAAATGCCGACACTGGAACTTGCAAAACAAATTCATCCTACAGTTGGAATCATCATGTCCTTTGTGCTGTTAGCCATGATTTACAGTACCGCTGTAGGAACTCTTTATATACTGGCTGTCCGAATAGTAAAACAGGACCGTTTTGCATTTAAGGTCGTTATCAATCTACTTTGTATTGTTGGCTTTGCGATTAGCTTAGTCGGTTTTACAACTTTAATCAGTAAGTTGTATGTCATCATGGGGTATTTAGGAATAGTTCTGATTCTTTTTATCATGATTTCAGCATTATTCAAATCGAGTGGTCGGAAGGTAACTTGAATGACGAAAAATTCTATGCTAAAGATTTATCCTACCTTTTTCATAAAATTCTTCGTCATTCGGCCTATAACGAACTTATCAATTGTTCTCTTCCGCTTCAAGACGCGCAATCGTAGCGCGGATTGACTCAATCTCCAGACGGATTTGCTCCATTTTATCAGTTAAAGTTGAAAAGGTTCTGGAAAATTGAGTATTTTGGATTTCTTCATAGCTAGCGAGAATACCGTCGATTCGGATGTCATCGAATCGTGCAGCTAAAGTCCCTTTCCATGTAGCTGAAGTAAGTTCTGGCTTTGTCATAAGATGCTGATTGCTTGAGAACTCACTTTGCTTTCCGGTTAATTGACCATTGCACGTTTGTAAACGGCTCAAATCATTTTGCTTTTTATTTAACAGAGCATACCAGTACGCTAAAGACATTCTATCACCTCTCAATTAATTGGTTTAGTCTTTTGAAATATGGGTACCTATATAGAGTAAATAATTGGTTTTATAGCAAATTGTAGGAATTATTATATAATACCACTTAAATATATCACAAAGAAAATAACAAAAAATGATATACTTTGCTTATTTTATTCCAAAAAAATTAGTATAAAATTCCTCTTTTGCTATATTCTTATTGACCTTATTTGCGAAGGTTCTATAGAATGAAATTGAAAATGAGGATTGTTAAATTTTGTGAATTTGATTGCGGAATTTAATAATGCCAAAAAGGAGAGAACTTCATGTCAGGAATTATTCGTGTTACCCCAGCAGAACTAGAGGCAATGTCGAATCGCTATGGGAGTGAAAGTGCTCAAGTAGAAGAACAAATTTCGCGTTTAGATAACATGATTCAGGAACTGCAGTCAATGTGGGAAGGTGAATCAAGTCGCGCATTCGCGGATCAATATGCAACTTTACGTCCATCAATTCAAGATATGCAACGACTTTTACAGGATGTTTCAGTACAACTGAAAAATACTGCACATGCTCTTGCAGATGCAGATCGTCAAATTGCAGGACAAATTCGCGGCTAAATTTCATCGGTGTTTAGGTTTTCAAAGAGCGTCATATTCGGATGAAGGCGCTCTTTTTGTTTTTGCTGACCGATTTGACCAAGTTTATCGCTATGTTGCAGAAGATGTGTTGAGGTGAAGGATATGTACATAGAAGTTTCAATAGATTTAAAACAGTATAACGGGGAGTGCTTCGATCTTCGTCTATCAAACTCCTATTCCGTCAAAGAGTTAATTGAAATCGTTTGGCAGGTAAAGTCGATTCCCTATCCACCGAAAGAAGGGTTCTGGGTACGAAATACAAATAAGCAACGAGTTTTATCCGGGAATGACCTCCTGGTGAACAGTGGCATCACAACAGGTGATCGATTAGAAATTTTGTGAGGAGTCATGGAGATGACAGATAAAAAAACATCCTATTTAGAAAAACAGTTAGAGGCGGCCCTCAAGTTTGAACAGGACAAGATTGTAATAACGTTTCAACGTGAAAAAATTAAATTAGCCAATGAACTGGAAATTACGTTATTGCAAGAAAACAATCCTTTCATTGAGAAAAACATCACGTTAACAGAAGATGAATTAATTTTTACATATAAAAAAGAACCGAACTTTATGACATTCGGTAAATTACGAACATTAGATGAAAGAAGCCGATGGATGTTTGCATCAAAGGTATTAAGGTTTATCATGCTACACCAGTCAAACCGGCTTCATCTCATTGTTTGTCCTGAAAATATTCTCATAGATGAAAGTTTGACCGCTTATTTTCTGCATTATGGAGTAAAAGAGAGTATCCCTCCTTATGAAAGAAATAAGGAACGACTTTGGGCTGAAACAAAAGCAATCATTGCCGCCGCGGTACAGCCAAAATATAAGTTTGACCAATATATTCAGTTCTCCAAGTCAATTGAATTAAGTCCGGTGGCAGTAAAAATAATGGAAGCGAAAGACGAACAAGAACTTTTGACCATCATCCAAGATCGGCTGCAGCTGCTGGAAAAAGAAGAGAAAAAATATACAAAAATTGCAAAAACAAAATGGAATTGGGTGAGGTATAGTCTGATTGGGCTTCTATTAGTGTTATTGCCGTTAGGAATCTATACCGGATACGCAGCTCTCGTAATACAGCCGCAACAAGAAGCGTATGTAGCTGTACAAGCACCGTACATCCAAGGAAATTACAGTGAAATTATCGATCAGCTTGCACAGTATAACGTTGAAAAAATGCCTAACGTGATTCAGTACGAGTTATCGCTTGCCTACATTGTTAATGAAACTTTGACGGAAGAGCAAAAGGAAAACGTCTTAAAGACCATTACACTGCAAACAGATCCGGATTATTTTAAGTACTGGATTTACATTGGCAGGGGACAGGCAGAGGAAGCGTTAACGGTGGCGCGGCAATTGGAAGATTTAGATTTGATTATGCTTGCGCTGTTGCATTATGAAGAATCGATCAAGGCTGACCGAGAATTAGACGGCGAAGAGCGCGAACAGCTGCTTGACAAAGTTCAAACAGAAATAAACGAAGTGACAAAACAGCTTGAAGAATTAAAAGAAGCGCTGGAATCTGAAGATGTGAATACAGATGACGGAAAAGATCCCGTTTCAAAGCAAGAGCAGGAAAAAGCAGAAGAAAAAAATACAGTTCCTGAAAGTACGAACGAAGCAAAAGCGGAGAAGACTGCCCAGCCGGAAAAAACTAAGGAAGCGGGAGCCGAATAACTTCAGTTAATGTTCTTCAAACCGAAAATTGTAAAAACACTTTCGAAAAAAACATTACATGATTAGGAAATCCCTAATAGAAGGTGATTTGATGAGTACACTTATATTTTTCTATGACAACTATTATCAGTCCATAGATTTAAATCAACTAAAAAAGAATTCCATTACAGTAGGGAATAATTCATCTGATACTGTAACAATTCAAAGCATTCCATTTATAGATGGCCCGCTCCAGATTACCGAGGATTCCTTTGGTTTTACGGTAAAACAGAATGGAAGCCAGCTTGGAAAAGTGAATCCTAAGCAATTTTTTGAGTGGAAAGACAGTACCGGCAAAAAAATGCTGAAAATCATTCTCTTTCTTTCAAGACCTTCAAGTGAGACCTATTTTGTAGGGAATAGAACGGAGATTTCTCTTTCTACAATAGACTGTCAGGCAGACGTTGTTTGGCAATCTGAAGCTGAAATCCAGCAGCAGTCTTTTTCACTGCTGAAGGTGGGGCAACAATGGATTGCTGAACTTCCAGAAAATACTATGCTCTACATAAATGGACAAAAAAAGCAGTCAACTAAGGAAATCCAAATCGGAGACTTGATTTTTACACCATTTATTTTCTTTCGTCTAGTGGAAGAGGATGTTCTGGAAGTGACGAGCTTTGAAAAGTTTGAAACAAGCTTTACGGTTATCAGCGAACCTGAATCGGAAATGAAAAAGAAATACCCGATATACAGAAGAACGCCAAGAATGGTCTATGAACTGCCGAAAGAAAAGGTTTCACTGTCATTTCCTTCACAGGAGAACGACCCGTCAAACCGTGGTTTATGGCTCATCATTTTACCGCCGCTTGTCATGCTGATTGTGATGGGGATTGTCGCGGTTATTCAACCACGCGGCATTTTTATACTGATTACGATGGTCATGTTCGTCATGACGCTCATTACATCAACCGTGCAGTATTTTAAAGACCGTGGCAATGAAAAGTGCAAGAAAGAAAGACGTATTCGTATCTATACGGCCTATTTGGAAAACAAACGGCAAGAGTTGCAACAGCTGTCCGAAAAACAGCGCTTTACAATGGAGTTTCACTTTCCTAAATTTGAGCGTATGAAATATTTGACGAATCAGATTTCCGACCGGATTTGGGAACGTTCCTTGGAAAGTAATGATTTTCTGCAATTACGTTTAGGAACAGGAATCGTTCCTTCTAGCTTTACCATTGCCTTGAACTCGAATGATATGGCCAATCGCGAAATGGACGATCTAATCGAACAATCCCAAAAACTTGAAAAAGTATACAAAGAGATTTCAGATGTCCCTGTTATAGCGAATTTGGCAAAAGGACCGATTGGACTAATCGGGAAAGAGCGAATTGTAAAAAAGGAAATTCACCAGATTATAGGCCAGCTTGCATTTTTCCACAGCTATCATGATTTGCGCTTTGTTTTTATTTTTGATGAAGCTGATTATGAGAACGTTGAATGGATGAAGTGGCTGCCGCATTTCAATATTCCGAATATGTATGCACGCGGGTTCATCTATAACGAGAAAACCCGGGATCAGCTGCTGTCAACGATTTATGAAATGATTCGCGAGCGCGATATTAAGGAGAACAAAGAAAATCTCCGTTTTACTCCGCATCTTGTTTTCATCATTACAAACCAGCAGTTAATCTCTGATCATGTCATTTTGGAATATCTTGAAGGTGATCATAAAGACTTGGATATCTCAGTCATTTTTGCAGCAGATGCAAAGGAAAGTTTGTCGGACAATATTCATACTCTTGTTCGATACTTAAATGATACAGAAGGCGACATATTAATTCAGGATAAAAAAGCGGTAAATATTCCGTTTAAACTTGATTCCCACCGTCAGGATAATAATGAATATTTTGCCCGACTATTAAGGACACTGGATCATCAGACAGGGATGACAAATTCAATTCCTGAAAGTGTAACGTTCCTTGAAATGATGGATGTGAAAGAAGCAGATGAACTTCAAATTGGCGATCGCTGGATGGAAAATGAATCCTCCAAGTCCCTTGCTGTACCAATCGGCCTGAAGGGAAAAGATGATCTTGTGTATCTGAATCTTCATGAGAAAGCACATGGACCTCATGGACTATTAGCCGGTACAACAGGGTCAGGGAAAAGTGAATTTCTGCAGACCTATATTTTATCATTGTCTGTTCATTTTCATCCCCATGAAGTTGCATTCCTGCTGATTGACTATAAAGGCGGAGGGATGGCGCAGCCGTTTAGAACATTACCGCATCTTCTAGGGACCATCACAAATATTGAAGGTAGCGTGAATTTTACGAATCGGGCACTTGCCTCGATCCGCAGTGAACTGAAGCGTCGTCAACGTCTTTTTGACCGCTATAACGTGACCCATATTAATGACTATACAGGATTAGTAAAGCTACAACTTGCTGAAGAACCTCTGCCGCATCTGTTTTTAATTTCGGATGAGTTTGCGGAGCTGAAAAATGAAGAACCTGATTTCATTCGTGAATTGGTGAGCGCGGCTCGTATCGGACGTAGCCTGGGAGTACATCTGATTTTGGCAACACAAAAGCCAGGCGGGGTCATAGATGATCAAATATGGAGTAATGCCCGCTTCAAAGTGGCATTAAAGGTTCAGGATGCAAACGACAGTAAGGAAATTCTTAAAAACGCCGATGCCGCATCCATCACTGTTACCGGCAGGGGCTACTTGCAAGTTGGCAACAATGAAGTTTACGACTTATTCCAATCAGCATGGAGTGGTGCTCCATATCAATCCGAGCACATTGGCGGGGAAGATGAAGTTGCAATTGTAACAGATTTAGGGTTGATCCCATTATCAAATATAGCCGCAAAAGAAAGTAAACAAAAAGGGCTTTCCGAAATCGAAGCAATCGTAGACAAAATTAAAGAAACCCAGGAAATGTACAACATCGAAAAGCTGAAAAGTCCTTGGCTGCCTCCACTTGCAGAACGATTGCACAAAAATGGCATTACATCAGAAATTCAGGAACATATTGCAATGGCCTTCGTCGATGAACCGGAAAAACAAAGTCAATCGCCATATTATTATCGCGTGATGGAAGACGGGAACTTAGGTATTTTTGGTTCAACTGGTTACGGCAAATCAACTACCGTGCTGACATTATTATTAAATATTGCGGAAAATTACAGTCCTGAGGAAGTCCATTATTACTTGATGGATTTTGGGAACGGTTCATTGCTGCCATTAAAACAACTTCCGCATACAGCTGATTTCTTCTTAATGGAAGAAGGGCGCAAAATGGATAAATTTATGCGAATGGTTCGAGATGAAATTGCAAGAAGAAAACAGCTGCTTCAGCAACTGGAAGTAGGCAATATCAAGCTTTATAACCGCATTGCAGATAATAAGCTGCCACTTATCTTTGTTGTTGTAGAAAATTTTGATTTCATTAAAGATGAAATGCCGGATATGGAAACATACTTCAACCAATTTGTCCGGGATGGACAGTCTTTAGGCATTTATATGATTTTCACGGCGACCCGTATTTCTTCGATTCGTCAAGCGGTCATGAACAACCTCAAGACGAAAATTGTCCATTATTTAATGGATCATAGTGAAGCCTATACAATCCTCGGGAAAACCGCTTTAGTACCTGAAGCAATACCGGGTCGGGCAATTATTAAAAAAGACGAAGCATACTTCTCGCAACTTCTGTTGCCGGCAAACGGGGATAATGATTTCGAAGTAATTGAAGGTATTAAAGAAACTGTAAAGATATTAAAAGAAAAGTATAAGGATCATATTGGACCATCACCGATTCCAATGCTTCCAACTAATTTAACCGTGAAACAATTAGCTGAATACAGCGGATTAATGGGTCAGCAGCATTTATATCCGATAGGTCTGGATGAAGAATTTGTTCGACCTGTCGTAGTGAATTTCCTGACGAACAAGCACCTTCTGATTATGGGACAAGCCCAAAAAGGAAAAACAAATGTGCTTAAAGTATTGTTGACGAATGCAGTAGAGAACAACGTCCTGCATATCGGCGTTTTTGATTCGTTTGACAGAAGTCTGGCTATGTTTACCGACAATGAATCGATTTCGTATTTGGAATCTAAAGATGATGTGGAAGAATGGATAACGCAAATAGAAGGGCAGCTTTCAATACGTGAGATGACTTATGCCAATTCGGCGATAGCTGAGCGCAAAACGTTGCAGTTTACACCAATTTTGCTGGTTGTCGATGATTATGCCCGTTTCAATTCGGGCATTGATGCAAAATTGCAGGAACGGATTACAAAGTTGATGAAAAATGCTGGCTATTTAGGGTTCAACTTCATCGCATCAGGAAATTCTACAGATTTAACGAAGGGATACGATGTGTTAACTACGGAAGTGAAGCAAATTCGCCAGGCAGTTCTATTAATGAAAAAATCTGATCAAACATTGTACACGCTTCCTTATGACCGTAAAGAAGAAGAGATACAAGCAGGGTTTGGCTATTATGTCCTAAACAATAAAGAAACGAAAATCCAAATACCACTTTTTGATAGTGAAAGGAAGATCTATTCATGACGGCTCAAAAAAAGCTCATGTTAAAAATCATAATCGTCATGATTTTGATAGTAGGAGCACCTGTCCTTTATTTTATGGCAATCGGAGAAAATCCGTTTTTCGATTCATCGAATGGAACGAAAAAAGTCGCGGTTGTCAATGAAGATACAGGTTCAAAAAAAGAAGAAAGTTCACTGGAATTCGGAAAAGAAGTGCAGCCGATTCTATCGACGGATTCCGAATATGAATGGTCTGTTGTCAGCAGAAGCGCAGCCGAAAAAGGGCTGACAGATCGAGAGTACGATGCGGTCGTATATATCCCTTCGAATTTCTCGGAAAACATCATGACATATGAAGAGCAACAGCCGGTAAAAGCGGAGTTTAAGTATACTGTTTCCGGTCAGCTGAACGCGGCAAACCGTGAAAAAGTATTGCGAGAAATTGACAATGCAACTGCAAGAGTTAACGGGAAAGTCGCAACATTATACTGGAGTTATGTATCTCAGGATTTGGAGAAAGTACGAAATGAATTTGATACGATTCTTCAAAAAGAGATGGAGTTTTTAAATACGATTTCCAACTTTTATCGGCCGAATTTAGCAAGCGTAGTTGGTGATATTGAAAGTCAAAAGAGCCTGCTCGATAATTTGGCTGCCACTGTTAAAGACACACCGATTGAGGGGAATATCGAAAACGCAGGTGAATTTGAAGGGCTGCTGGCACAATTTGTTACCTATGTGGATACATATCGAGAGTATCACAGTACACAGCCGCAGCTTTTACAACCGTTGCAAAATGCAAATACGGCTTCAATCATCGCGCTGAAAAGTGAGCATGACCCCCGCTATGTGGAAGTAAAATCGTATTTAATGGAGCATAATGAAAAGTTCAATTCCGATGTACAAAAATTGGAGAATCAGCTGGCCAAAAATAAAGATAATGTTAAAAATTTATCGGATGAAGTAGTCGTTCAGCGTAATGAGATTATCAGCCTCCTAAAGCAAGTAGAAGGGGAGCTATTAGTGCAATACGAAAATCAAGTGATTGGTCTAAAGAATCAGCTTGATGCTAGTACCCCTTCAGCAGATCCGACAACACAAGCGAAAAATGGTAGCGGCAAAGTTACAGACAATACAAATAACTTTATCGCTTCATCAAAAATTACAGCGCTTGATTCGGAACGTGAAAAACTGCTCGGCTTAGTCCAGAACATGAATTCACTGAAACAGGAAGTGGGTGCTACAGCGGTAAATTCGGGCGAAACGACACCGGAATCCGCAGTTAATGCAAGTGCTACTGCAGCAGTAAACGAAAAGCTTACACAAATTTCATCACAGATGACAACAATTGAAGCAAATATCCAGCATATACAACAGCAGGAAAAACAATTGCAGGAACAATTTGTACAATCTCAAAGTGAATTGGTTAAAGAGACTGTAGTTGAAAAAAAACCAACCTTTGAAAATGCAACAGCCGTAATCGAAGAAATCGAGCGTAAAGAAGCGGAAATTATGGCGCTGCCTATGATGAATAACGGTAAAATAGAGCGTCTGAAAAATGTTTTCTCGAAATCTATCGGAAGTAACAATACGACTAAGCTGATGGAATATTACGGTGCACTGGCCCAGTATGAAGCGGTCGTGCAAACGAACTTAAGCGAAGAATCCAACTTCAAGGAGATTTCATCGCATGTCAATACGATTTTAGGCATCAATGATCGGGGAACGACAATTTTAGATGAATTGCAAATGGACGTTCCCGCTTCACAAAATCAATTAGCAACTTTGGAAAAGGGAGTTAATTCTTTCTTCCTCACGTATATGGAAAAAGTCGATGCAGACTATGAAGCGATTTCTGCACAGCTGGATGCAATTGAGACAAG
Organism: Solibacillus kalamii; assembly: GCF_002174535.1. Classification (NCBI taxonomy): domain Bacteria; kingdom Bacillati; phylum Bacillota; class Bacilli; order Caryophanales; family Caryophanaceae; genus Solibacillus; species Solibacillus kalamii. The sequence continues at coordinate 135,354 of NZ_NHNT01000002.1, forward strand.
TGCGGACAGTATGCAGCAAAGCCTTGATGCCTTTATTGCCGGATCTGAAGAAGTTGCCACGCCGCCAGCTGACGGCAGCAGCCTTGTCACGAATCAGCAAAGCATCAGTCAAAACTTAATGGCGATGAGTAATGCAATGAACAGTATTATGGCAAACCAGGACAACATTATCTCGGTTACAAATGACTTGGAATCAAAAGCGAAGAACGTCAACGCAGATACAGAGGAATTGAATTACAAGTGGAATGAAAATGTGGTGACGACAGAAAAGTACCGGAACGCGATCCATGATGTACTTAACAATGCATTTATCGATGGACAAAGGAACGGTCATATCTACAATCATTTATCAACACCGCTTGCGGCGAAAAGCTTGAATTCTTCCGTGCAGGAAAATAAAATACCGCCCGTAATTGTACTCGTAATTGTTCTGGTCAGCGGACTATTAATCGGCTACTTCTGCTACTATTTAAAAAATAATAAACGAAGTGTGCGCATTGCATTGTTTGCTTTGCTTAATCTGATCGTCGGACTAATTATCAGTATGTACGGAATGGATATTTATTCGTTAAATGAAACGAGCTCGATTGAGTGGACGATATTCACAATTTTATTATTAACAGCAGTTTCCACAATTATTTTTGCAGGCTTTTCAGTGGGCCCGCTAATTGGGTGGTTTGTAACCGTTGCAGTAATTGTATTCTTTGTCACACCAATGCTGACACTTCTGGCTTCCAATATTGATTATGAGGATCCGATGTCGAAGGTGTACTTATCGATTCAATATGGTCCGGAGTCACTGATTATTTCTGCAAGTATTGTGCTTGTACTTCTCATTGGGGTTTTTGCACTTGTACCACTCATTGTAAGCAAAATTAAAAATCGTAAAATCGAACAAGATGAGGAAACGATTTATGAAATGTAGGAAATTAGCAGTTGTTTTTGGATTTTGTATATTAATGGGAGTCGGATTCGAAATTGAATCCGGCTTTCCGTTAAATTTAGAGACAAAGCAAGTGTCTGCAGCTACTGAATTGAATAACCTCAATCCCAATGAATTTAAAGAAAAAGAATTTAAAGACAACAAAGAGTACCTTCATAATGAATCCCTGCTGGACAACCGGAAAAATATCCGGGAGGAGCAAAAACAGTTGGATTTCAAGCCAAAAGTATTAGAACGAAACGAGAAAATAAAGGAAGAGCTTTTTGTAAGTGATTTTAAAGAACGGAAAACGATTGCTTACGATTCGATGAAATATGGTCTGTTTTCAAATGAAAGAGAAATAGTGAAAACCAAAATAACCGAATCGATTCCTGATGACGACAGCAAAAGCAATGGGCTGCAGTTTTTCTATATTGGTCTCTTGATAGCTTGTATATTCGTTGTCTTGTTATGGCTAGTCCCGAAAATGGTACAGGGTGATAAAAGCTAACACATAAGAAGCAAACAAACGGAAAGGAGAGAAGGAATATGTCGAATGAAGTGAAAGTTGTATATGCGGATGTTGAGGAACAGCTGGGAGTAATGGAGAATGCTGCGTCAACACTGAAACCTAAAGCAGAATCGCCAATTGAAGGGAATATGTTGGATGTTGTTACAAAATTAAGCGAGCTGTCGCTGCAATTGGAACAGGTTTTAACAAGCTACCAGGCTGTGCTGCAAAAAAATATTCAAACAACGGAAAATTCTGTTCAATATTTAAAAGAACAGGATCAGCGTATTTCAACATCCATTAACGGTGCCGCTTCTAGTCATGGGAGGCTGATTGAATAATGAAAGTATTGGATGCAGAAAACTTTCATAGCGGTCTTGCGCGCAGTATCACCATGCTGACTAGACTTGAAACCGAAATGAAAACAATTGAGACATCGATACAGGGACTTGTTCAGCTTGAGGACTCTTTAAAAGGGCAAGGTGGTATAGCAATACGTACATTTTATCGAGATTGCCACATGCCCTTTTTGCAATTTTTTTATCTAATGAAAAACAATTTTCAAGAAATTCTTCAGCAAACAGAAGCCGCGTTAACCAGTCTTGAGCCGGATCAAAGTGGTTATATTAAACAATCATTTCTTGAATCAGATGTAGAACAAGGTCTGAATAACGCGAAAGAAACTGCGGAGGGCCTAACAACTGAAGCGAATGGAATTATGGACAATGTGGCAGATATTGTTTCATTGCCGAAACTCAATGATTCTGCAGTACAAAGCGAAATCCAGGCTGCCAAAAACCACCGGGATACAACAATTGAAAATTTAATGATGTTTGACAATAGCCAAACAGCTGTGCTTGCAGGAGTGGAAAGCGATCTGGCGGCGATGAGTACTTGGATTAAAGACCTTGAAACGATGATTACAGAAGGGTTGACCGATGTGAATTTCCCTGCTGAACATTGGGCGCAATATGCTTCAACGACAGCCCTTTTAACAAATTTAACAAGCCGAACAAATCCAGTCGAAGAAGTGACAGAAGAGCCTGTAGAGGAAAAACCGGGCGATGTCACATCTGCAGACGAAACAGTTATGGGACATAAAGAAGATGTAGGGAATGCAAAGAAATTTAATACCGCGGTCAATGGCGCAGTTGAAAGCTTTGGCATGTTCATGGCAGGGAAAAACGGTGGACTGAAAATGGAGTTGGTGCGTGATGCGAGAACAGGTCGAAATGTATACCGTATGCTTGCCAGTGAACGTGCCCTCCATTATTTACGTGTAACACCGGATGCAAAAGCAATGCGCGAATTTAATTATAAATTGCCAAAAGGGAATAAAGCATGGAAACCAAAACATTACCAGCAGCAGGCAAATAATCGGGCAACTTTAAAGTTTGCTACGCAAAAAAAGGGACAATCAGGCTGGTCCAAAGTTGGGGAAGCTGCCTTAAAAGAGCATTCATCGCTAAAATACTGGAATGATCAAGCGACCATTGCCGAAAAAGCCAAAACGGTTGGTAAAGCTACTGTAGCAGGTGCGGGTAAGTCATTCAAAGATGCTGTAGATGTAAAAGGGATTTTTACCAATGGGGCTGCAAAAGGATTTACAAAAGCACTTGGCCCTGTATCGGCCGGTCTGAACTACTACAGCAATTACCATAATGCAAAAGATGACAGGCTAACAGGAGCCGAGGCCCACACACGTGCCACAGTGGATACGGCAATCGATACAGCGGTGGGCGGTGCGGTACAAGCTGCAAGTGTTGCATTATTCACAGCCGCTGTTCCAATTCCGGGTGTCGGTACTGCTGTTGGTGTTGCAGTCGGAATCTTCGCCAATACGCTTCTTAACAAAAAAGACAAAAAAACAGGGGAATCGGCCATGGATAAAATTAAAGGCTGGTTCCACTGATGAATATGGAGGTAATCACCGCATGCTAAAAAAACTATCAGAACAAGATTTCGCAGTATTACGAGGACCGCTGGAGTCTGGTAGACAAAGTCCGAATTCGTTGGCATCTGTGCTTGTATTAGGCATTTTCCTGCAGGCACTGTTTTTCTATCTAACTTATAATATTGCAGGTAAATACACAATCTATCCAAATTTCGAAAGCATTAAAACAATTCATATGTGGCTTACAGGAATCATTATTTTATTGTCCCTTCTATTCGCTATTCCTGTCGTTTTTAATAAGATGGAGAAGCTGCAGTACTTTCTGTCGATTATTGTGACACAAAATTTTTCTGTATTTTTATTTCTTGCCCCGTTATTTCTTTTAGGGGAACAGGACGCTGCAGCAGTTGAATCGCTACTAAATTTAACATGGATTACACTTTCAATTGCAGGTGTATTGTTTATTGCTACGTGGATCCGCTTTTATTTACTTCTAAAAAAAGGTCATTACCGTGCAGGGTCAAGAAACGAGGAAATGCGTGGGAAATTTGAAACGAAATCGTATATTCCAATTGCAGTCATCGGCAGTACAGCGCTTGTTTTTCTTATCCAATTTGTCATGAAAACAGGTTCGTCCGATTTATTTGAAACAATCATGCTAGTCTTTTTACCATTCGGTATTTTTTATACACTCATTTTCGTATTGCCGGAGCAGCTTGTTATACTATATTGCAAAATCAGATTTAAAAGCTTCAACTTTGATATAAACGGTTATCTGAACACGGAAAGAGCAGCCAAAAATACTAGAAAAGTAAAACAAAGTTAGGGGGACTCAATCATATGGAGATTCGCGGATTGCATTTCGATCATTTAATTATGTTTCGTGTGAGAAATCAAAAAGAGAACTGGCTTGAAGGAATAAAAGTAATGGAAGATTTTCCGTTAAATCATGAAGTGTATAAAAATGGGCCGGTGCTTTTCTCGTTTGAAGAAGAGGAAGATGGGGAAGGTTTGTTTACTTATTTTATGCCGATTAATACGGAAATCGAATTTGAAGAAGGGATTACCGATTTCGCCTATTTAAATCAATACCAATTGAATCAATCTCTGTTATTGCGCCATGCACAGGAAGAATTCGATTTCAGGACTGCTTATGAGAAAGTAAAAGCGTATGCAGCAGCAGAAAATCTTTCCGTAGAGGATTCATATATCTGTGTACTGTTAAATGTTTACGGAGAATATATCATTGATTTGTATGTCCCATTGAAAGAATGGAGCGAAGTGCAATGATTATAGAAAACCATCAAATTGCATACAGAAATGTAGCTTCAAAATATTATAATTTTGTCCCGGAAGAAATTGATCTGGCTTTCCAAGATTTTGATCAAATTTTATCGAGTCATGGATACAATACAGCCGATGTCATGTTTTTTTCTATTATCAGTGACCCGACCGCATCCGTTATGACTGCTGAAATTTTCCGGCCGATCGAAGAGAATGAAATTTCGCAAATAAGTTCTGAAGAAGATGTTAATTTCAGAAGCTATTTTTCAATTAATGGCATGCTGATGACGCGGATTACCGATCAATTTGATGAACAATCTCAAGTAAAGTTTTGGGAACTGGCGGAGCACATACAACAACATAATTTCTCGCAGAGCAGCCCTTACTTTGTAGAATACAAACGCAGTCATTCCGGGGCAACATATGTGGAAATGAGTGTCCGAGTAAGGTGAAAAACGGAGGCCAATTCAAACGTAATGAATAAAAAGATGGTGATAAATTGAAGGTATTGGATGTAAATGAGTTTCAGCAAGGACTTGAAAGAACTGTTAATCAGTTAACCCGCCTGGAAAGTGAAATGAAACAAATTGAAAGTGCTGTTCAAGGTCTCACACAATTAGAAGAATCGCTAAAAGGTCAAGGTGGAGAAGCATTACGTGCATATTACGAGAGTTGCCATTTGCCATTCCTCACATTTTTCAATACCTTTAAAAATAGCTTTACTAGTGTTCTTCAAGAGATGAAAACAGCCCTTTCATCGCTTGAACCGGATTCATCAGGCTTTATTCGCCAAGCAGCATTAGAAGGCGAAATCGAGCAAGGCTTAAACCGAGCCAAACAAGTGACGGAAGAGCTGACAGATGAAGCCAATAATATCATGGACCAAGTGTCAGATATCGTGAACTTGCCAAAACTGGATGATAGTGAAGTCCATCTGGGTGTACATGACGCGAAACGACATCGGGACGAAACCGTTGAAAAACTGATTGAATTTGACGTATCCCAAACAGATGCATTAACGACAATTCAAACAGACCTGATGCACATGAAAACATGGATTACCAACATAGAAACGATGATGACAGAAGGGGTAACAGATGTTAACTTCCCGGCAGAACAATGGCAGTCATTCGCTAGTCAGAATCCGTTAATGATTGCACTGGCTTATCGTACGCAATCGTTGGATCAAGTGATTAATATGAATCCACTATTTAATCCTGGAGGAATCGGAGGAGCGAATCCATATACTCTCCCTGGTCTTTATCAAAATGGTCAGCAGCCTTTAGTTACTTTCGGTCTCAGCGGTGCGATGGTTTCAACAAATTTCGTTTCATTTATGAAGCAAAAAGAAAAAGAAGTCGCAAAAGAGCTTTCCGCTACAGCCACAACAGTAGATAATGTGAAAGATGAGGGGAATGGTTTTCTTAATTTCCTCGGAGACGTCGGAAGTGGCGCTACCAAAATCGGAAAAGGTTTGTTGGATTTCTTAATATTGGACGACGTGAACACGCTAGCTGATAAAGATGCATCATTACTAGATAAAGGAATTGCCGTAGCATCCTTCATTCCAGTAGGAAAAGTTTTGAAAATCCCGAAAGCGATTGATAAAATTGTAGATAGTAATGTGGGTGCGGTTGTTAAGAAGAGTGATGTAGATGAGGTTGTTGGTAAGGGTGCGGGTAAATCCGCAAAGGTAAATCAGACGCAATTAAAGATTATAGATGAAGTAGAAACCGGAAAGAGCTCTTTAAAAACCAACAAACATAAAGGGAATTACGGCGAAATGAAGATGGATATTCATTATGAAAGCAAAGGCTATGACAGGGTAAGTGATGGCAGGGTTACCAGTCTGGATGATAAGATAATTAAAGGCATCGACGGTGTTTATGAAAATTCAAATCCTCCGCCACAATTTATAATTGCAGAAGCGAAATATGGCACCGGTAAATTAGGGAAAACAAATGATGGACCGCAAATGAGTGAAGATTGGATAAACGGTAGTAATAGATTAGAAAGTGCGGTTGGAAAAGAAAAGGCTGATGAAATATTAGAAGCAATGATGTTTGATCCAGATAATGTACAAAGTTCATTAGTACACATAGATAAAGAAGGAAATGTCTTAGAATCAGTCCTTGACTCTGCTGGAAAAGTGAAAAAATAAAGGAGCTACTTATGAGAGATAAATTAAAAGATCGAGAATATTTTGATGGTTATATAGATTATCAAAATCAACGAATAGATAAATTTGAAGGTTTATTAGAACAATTAATAAATGAAAAGGGAACAGAATTTAAGGGAGTTAGAACGGGCAAGTTATCCCTAGTGAATTTTTATCTCGATAAGATGAATGCTTTGTATTCTCTAGGGGCCCCCGTTAAAGAAATAAAGCAGTTATTTCCTAAGGTTATTCAGTATTTTACAGATATATGGAATAAAGAAGGCAGTTATTCAAATTTATTAAAGATAATGTCTTTAGCAATTTTATTTAACATTTCTAAAGGTCAGTTAAAAGGTTTATTAGATTTAATAAAAAAAGAACAGTTAAATGATAAATTGATCGATTTTTTAGTGCAGTATATTGATTCAGACTGGGAAAATAACGGATCGGAATACCTGTTTTCAAATCCATATGGATATGTTCAAAATATTATTGAGGCGGAAAATCAAAATACAGCTTTGGAGTTGTTAAAAGTTTATCTGGAAAAAGAATGGTATAAAGGGCACAATGATACAGGATGGTATGAATCGCATAAAGGCAATAAAGATATCTATAGTGGCTATTGGAGCTATGAAAGTGGTGCAGTTGCAAAAATCCTTCGATTAGATGATACGCAATTAAGAGAAGTTCCATACTATCCTTATGATTTGGTTCATTTTGAAGAATGATAATATAAGTATAATTCATTAATATAGCACCTTGATTGGCTAATGCCTTTCAAGGTTTCTTTTTTGAGGGCACCTAGTATGAGGGGGTATGGGACGCGAAACGACATCGGGACGAAACTGTTGAAAAACTGATTGAATTTGACGTGTCCCAAACCGATGCATTAACGACAATTCAAACAGACCTGATGCATATGAAAACATGGATTACCAATATAGAAACGATGATGACAGAAGGGGTAACAGATGTTAACTTCCCGGCAGAACAATGGCAATCATTCGCTAGTCAGAATCCGTTAATGATTGCACTGGCCTATCGAACGCAATCGCTGGATCAAGTGATTAATATGAATCCACTATTTAATCCTGGAGGAATCGGAGGGGCGAATCCATACACACTTTCGGGTCTTTATCTAACCGGTCAACAGCCTTTAGGTACTTTCGGTCTCAGCGGTGCAATGGTTTCAACAAATTTCGTTTCATTTATGAAGCAAAAAGAAAAAGAAAAAGAAATCGCAAAAGAGCTTTCCGCTACAGCCACAACAGTAGATAATGTGAAAGAAGAGGGGAATGGTTTTCTTAATTTCCTAGGAGATGTCGGAAGTGGCGCTACAAAAGTTGGAAAAGGTTTGTTGGATTTCTTACTATTGGACGACGTGAGCACGCTAGCTGATAAAAATGCTTCGGGCCTTGATAAAGGTATTGCGTTAGCATCCTTCATCCCAATAGGAAAAGTTTTGAAAATCCCGAAAGCAATTGATAAAATTGTTGATAGTAACGTGGATGAGGTTGTTAAGAAGAGTGATGTAGATGAGGTTGTTGGTAAGGGGACGGGTAATACTTCTAACATAGTAAACTTTGGTGAGCAATATACTAAAGTTAATGGAAAGAAAGCATTGAAACCAAATATAGAATATAAAACTAAAGAAGGTTACCATTATAAAACGGATAGTGAAGGAAGAATATCTAATGTAGAAGCAACGCTACAACTTGGGAAAGCAGACCGTAATAATTATGCACAAAGGACAGTTGGCAGAGAAGACAGATTACCTAATGATGACGGAGGTCATTTGATAGCTAGCATTTTCAAGGGTTCAGGTGAAATTGACAACTTAGTACCAATGAATGCTACACTTAATAGGAAAGAATACAAAGCCTTAGAGACTTCTTGGAAAAAGGCTTTAGAATCAGGCAAAACAGTTGAAGTTAAAATTGAACCTATTTATAAAGTTAATTCTTCCCGTCCTTCAAAATTTGAAGTTGAATACAAAATTAATGGCAAGAAGTATGAAGTTAATTTAAGCAATTATAATGGAGGTAGTTAAATTTGGAGACAAAACAGATGGAAGTCATCTACCAAAAGGTAGCTAATATATTAGTTGAGATGATACCAGAAGAATGGGAAAAGATTTTATTATATGCTGAGGTAAGAGAGGGGTTTTCTCAAGTATTTTTTTATTACTATCCAGTAAATCAGGAACAACCGGTATATAGTTTAGATATTGTTGATGTGTTTAATATTGATAAACCTCTGCATAGAAAATTAAAACAAGAACTGTATGACTGTTTTGAAGAACTTTGGAATGAATTTATGGTTCAGGACCAGGAACTATGGACAAGTTTAACATATATTTTGGATAACATGGGGAGAATGAAACTTAATTATGGGTATGATGACATTTCAGAAATTAGTCCAGACGAGAAACAGGATAAATGGGAGGCTGAATATTTAAAGTAATAACAGTAGGTTGATTACTTTAACTTTTTTACTAACTGAGCACTTAATTGTCTGGCACTGGGGACCGTTTTTGAGACAGAAAGAAAACACACTATTTAAACAGCCGTTGCCGGTAATTTACCGGTGACTGGTTGTTTAGTTTCGTTTGAATATGGATATTGTTATAATAATCTATATACTCTTCGATGATTCGAGATACACAAGCATTCGTCGTGCTGTGGATTCCATCGAGGTAGAACGTTTCCGAATTTACTGAGGAGTGAAACATTTCGATAGGGGAATTATCAACTGGCGTGCCTTTATGGGACATGCTCATGGTAATTCCTTTTTCTTTGACTTCCTTTTGATACTCATATATGTCAAGTTTATGGGAAATAACAAAAATGGAAAAGCAAAGTTTGAATTCGTAGGTACTAATAATAACGGAGATATTAAGACCTATCAATCTCAGAGTGGCAAAAAGATTTGGAAGACCATTAATGGTGGAAATATTCCAGTGATTAATCCAGCAGATGATGCCAACCTGTCCACATTGTAATTTTATTACTGAAGGATTTGAATCTAGTTCAGAGGTGAAAAAGATTGGAAAATCAAATTGATATATTAAGTAAAGAATATGTTATGGAACATGGGACTAACTTTGACGAAGAGTTATGGTTTACATCCTACAGTGATGAAGTTTTAGATAATCCTGAGGATGAGAATGGGAAACCTTTTACCGGTTTAGCTTATGAATTATATGATAATGGTAACTTGATATACTATACAAATTATGTAAAAGGTTTTATAGAGGGAGAGTTAATAGAGTTTTATAAAAATGGCAATTTAAAATCAGTGAAAAATTTAATTCATGGACAAAGTAATGGTACCGAAAGAATCTGGTATGAAGGTGGAGAATTAAAATTTGAAGGAGAATATAAATTTGGTATAGCTCTTCATTATATAGAATGGGATACTGAAGGTCGTATCATAAAACAAAAACTTTCTCCTACAGAAACAGATTTAAAATTGATTGAATCTTTTTTTAAAAGTGATACTCAATGAAAAAGGTAGATTTAAATAATATGAAATTGATAAATGAATTAACCAATATTCAGAATGAATTGTTACCCAAAGTAATTCTTGAGAATAGCTTTGACGTTAATGAAATCAAAACCATTGCGGGAGTAGATCTAGCTTATTGGGATGTAAATAACACGACGTATGGTACATGCTGTATTGTTATGATTGATTATTCTACAAAGGAAGTTGTCGAAAAAGTATATAGTTATGGAGAAATAAATGTTCCTTATATTTCAGGCTTCCTCGCTTTTCGTGAGTTGCCTTTAGTACTTGAAGCTGCGAAGAAATTATCTAATGAACCTGATTTATATATGTTTGATGGAAATGGGTATTTACATTATCGTCATATGGGAATTGCTACTCATGCTTCAATGTATTTAAAGAAACCAACAATTGGTGTGGCAAAAAGTTATCTTAAAATCCAAGGTGTAGACTCGATTATGCCAAAAAATATAAAAGGATCTTATACCAATATTGTAATTAATAATGAAATATATGGTCGAACTTTAAGAACAACAGAAAATGTAAAACCCATTTTTATTTCCTGTGGGAACTGGATTGACATAGAAACAAGTACTGAAATTGTTCTGAACTGTATTAATAATATGAGTCGTTTACCTATTCCCGTTAGATTAGCAGATATAGAAACCCATAAAATTAGAAAACAATTAATAGAGAATGATTTGGGAGGATAATCTCTATATACAATAAGACATAATTACTAATAAATAATATTTCAGCTAATAAAGTGTTTTCATAGTAATTAACAAGGAAAACAAATAGATTTTTAAGCACTTGATTGTCTAATTTAGGCGACATGTGCTTTTTTGTTTCCAATATTCCTGGGGAGTGTTAACTTCCAGGTAGAATGCTGGCAATCCTTCTCCCGCCGGAATCCGTTAATGATTGCACTGGCCTATCGAACGCAATCGCTGGATCAAGTGATTAATATGAATCCATTATTTAATCCTGGAGGAATCGGAGGAGCGAATCCGTATACCCTCCCTGGTCTTTATCAAAATGGTCAGCAGCCTTTAGATACTTTCGGTCTCAGCGGTGCAATGGTATCTACGAATTTTGTATCATTTATGAAGCAAAAAGAAAAAGAAGTCGCAAAAGAGCTTTCTTGTCCAGCTCCAACCGTTGATGATGTGAAAGAAGAGGAAAATGGATTTCTTAATTTCCTCGGAGACGTCGGAAGCGGTACAGTAAAAATCGGAAAAGGCTTGTTGGATTTCTTACTATTGGACGATGTGAACACGCTCGCTGATAAAAACGCTTCGGGTCTTGATAAAGGAATTGCGTTAGCATCCTTCATCCCGATAGGAAAGGTTTTGAAAGTCCCGAAAGCGATTGATAAAATTGTAGATAGTAATGTGGACGAGGTTGTTAAGAAGAGTGATGTGGATGAGGTTGTTGATAAGGGTAATGGTACTAGTAAGGTATCGGGTGATATAATTAAGAATGGTAGTCATTTGAATAAAGGTGGTAGATTAAAACCAAATGTTAAATATCACGCAGGTGAATATAATTATCTATATAAGACAGATGAATTAGGAAGAATAACTGATTTTAATGCTGATGATTTAAAGCTCACAAAACGTGATAATAGATTGCCTCATAAGCCCAATTACCTGGAAAAGAACCAGGAGACGCGGGACACCTAGCAGCTGATAGATTTGGTGGTTCTCCAGATTTGGATAATCTTGTGTCTCAATCAAGTAGTATTAACTTGAGTAAATACAAGAAATTAGAAAATTAATGGGCTAAAGCAATAGAATAAGGAAAAGATGTTTCGGTTAATGTTAAAGTTAATTACGAGGGAAATAGTTTAAGACCGAGCGGCTTTGATATAGAATATGAAATAGATGGTCGTATGAGGTTTACCAGTATAGAAAATTAGGGGTGTTTATGTGAAGGTGTTTGAGGATTATTTTTCAGAATTACAAACAGACATGGTAGCTATTTGTTTAGAGTACGTCGATAATAAAGCAGATGAGATCTTTATTTATTGTTCATATGAACCCAAAATGTATGTTTTTGATTTTTTCTATAAAATTAATGGTAAGGTTGTTCATAAACATCAACTCAACGAGACTGTAAAAGGATCGAATAGTCCACAAAATCAGGTTTATGATGTTTCTAAAGAAAGACAAAAGGCTGCACTAAGAATTGGTAATCAAAATTTAAAGCATATTCATAAAAAATGTGAAGAGTTCAATAAAGATATGCCTAAAGAAATAAAACTTTATTATAATGTAAAACAAAATAGCTTAAAAGGAAAATATAGATATGAGTTAGTTTATTCAATTGATAACGAACTATTACCAGATGATATTTTTGATTTATGGTTTGAAGAAGTGAAGGGAAATAATTGGTAAAGCAAGACCTTGATTGGCTATATGCCTTTCAAGGTTTCTTTTTTAGGTGAATACCTAGCGCCGAATAAAGCGCTATTATTTTTAAAATGTAGATAACCCCTGTATCCCTTTCCAAGCCGTGAAGTTTACATTCGTTGTAAAAATCGTGCTCTTATTTTCGTAAAGTACATCGATTAACTACAGGAGAAATAGCACTTTCATCTCTCGAACCGAATTAGTCGGGCTTTATTCGCCAAGCAGCATTGGAAGGCGAAATCGAGCAAGGCTTAAACCGAGCCAAACATGTGACGGAAGAGCTGACAGATGAAGTCAATAATATCATGGACCAAGTGTCAGATATCGTGAACTTGCCGAAACTGGATGATAGTGAAGTCAATCTGGGTGTATATGACGCGAAACGCCATCGGGATAGTAGATGAGGATATCCACAGAAAGTTTAGGCACATTGGTGGTCAATCAAAGGTTAATGGGAAAAATAAGTAATGATATAGGAGTGAGAGTATGACAAAAATGCTTAGTGTAAATCCAAAAATTTCTTTACAGGATATAAAACAATTTGAACAAGAGTATGAAGTTACGCTACCTAAATAATATGTTGATTTTCTACTAGAATACAATGGAGGATTTCCTCAGGAATCTAACTTTAAACTCCGTGATGATGAAGGAGAAAGTTTACTCAATAAGTTTTATGGAATTGGTGATATGAAAAGTAATTTAGGTAAAGTTTTTGAGGTTTTAGAAGGAGAAATACCAGAAGATTTTATTTCAATTGGTAATGACCCTGGGGGAAATGAGATTTTATTAGGAATTAATGGAGAGTATCAGGGAAAAGTATATTTTTGGATTCATGATATAGAACCCGAAGTTGAAATGGACAATATGTTTATACTTAGGTAATTTTACTGAGTTCTTTAATGACTTATATGAATCTGAATAATGGATACTCATAGACATACATCACTCTTTATTCTGATAGTAAAGCTAAACTTTATAAGCCCTATTTGAGGCTAAGAGTTTCTAGATGAATACAATAATCCAAACCATTGCTGACCTGAATTACCATCTTCAAGCCTTAAAAGTAAAGACTGATCGACGATTATTTCGGAGATAAAAATTGTAAAGATGGATAAGGAGGTTTACTTTGAGTATTTCTAATGAGAATAAAATAATAGCAAAGACAGCTCTACATGCTTTTGGGGGTAAACCTTGTGTCTTAAAATACTGGGACGAAAATAATGTCAGTAACATAGATATACTTTCAACAGTTAATAGACCCTTTGACGGTGTATCATCATACTCAACTATTGGACTATCTGACCATTCAATTGAATTGACTGTTGAAAAAACGCCTTTGCGAATAGAAATAGTTGGCGCAATAGCAACAGATTATAAACAATATCCTAATATATTGGCAAGCTGTGCATTTTGTATTATTAACTCAAAATTTTCAGTTTCCCATGGTTCAGTATTTCGAGATATAATAAAGATGTATTATCCCAATACTGAAATGAAACATGTGTTATTTGTGTCACCTTTCTTGTGGGAAGATTTAAATACACTTGAATTTCCAAACAAAAAAGTGGCTTGGCTGCTAGCTGTTCCAATATCTGAGAATGAATATCTATTTGCTCAAGAAAAAGGAACAGATACATTAGAAGAATTATTTGAACAGGAAGAGATTGATATCTTTGATTTAGAAAGAGAATCAATATTGTAATTTTCTAGTTTATTGACCTTGATTGACTACATTGTCTTTCAGGATTTTTGTATTTTTTTACCCAATATTTGAATCGAAAATTCCTAATAAAATGTCACCTGAGCAGCAAAGGAATATTTATTTAAAAGTGAAATTAACTTAGTAATCAAGGAAGGATATTTTAATTTGGAAACTATATTTAGCGATTTTATAAAACATGAAACAGTTGATGAAGATGTTAAATAACGAAGGAGATATTTGGGGAGTTTATTATAGTGAACGTGGTGTGAAATCACAATTAAAAAAATTTGACTCTGAATAAGAGGCGGCTTGTAACTATTTTTATAAAACATTACTGTAATTTTGAGCATATCGTAAGGTCGGGTAAGAAATTAAAACCAGGTGGTATGATGAAGCCAACCTGCCCACATTGTAATTTTATTACTGAAGGATTTGAATTTAGTTCAGAGGTGAAAAAAGGTGGAAATTAAAAAGGATATACTAAGTATAGAATATGTATTAAATCATGGTGTGGATTTTGATGAGGAATTATGGTTTACCTCATACAGTGACGAAGTACTAGATAACCCTGAAGATGAGGGCGGAAAACCTTTTACAGGTTTGGCTTACGAATTATATGACAAGGGTAATATTGCGTATTATTGTTATTATAAAAATGGCTTTAAAGAAGGGGATTATATCAAATTTAACAATAATGGAAAAGTGAAATCTTCAGATTACATGGTAAAAGGACAAACGAGGGGTATAAGAAAAATTTGGTATGAAAGTGAAGAACTTAAATTTTTAGGAGAGTATAAATTTGGTATTTGTTTGAAATATACTGAATGGGATAAGCAAGGAAACATAATCGGAATAAAAGATACCCCGACAAAAGATGAAGTTGAACTAATTGCCCAATTTTCTGAAGATAATGAGAATGTATATGTTTGACGAAAATATATTAATCGAGGGCATTTTAGTGATTTCTAAGTAATGATTACAGTTCGAAAACGTTGAGTAAGAAAAATAATAACACGGAGTTGAAACATATGTTATTAGTACCTAAAGCACTTGAGAATATTATTGTAGGGGTATTAATTAATAATCATTTCAAATGGTATGTTTCCAAAAAAGATATTTGGTTTTTAGATAGAAAAAAACTAGAAGAGGCATATAAAAAGAAATTTAAAGAAATGGGAATTGCATATACTGGTCCATTTATCGAAGAAGATGATGAAAGGAAAGGCATAGATATATTAGATGAGGATTCATATGCAGAATTTGCGCCAAGGATGGCAAAGTATGCTGTTTCAGCAAAAGAATTAAGAGAAAGGCTTAAGTTAAATTTACTTACTGAAACGAAAGAGGATACTTTTTATAGTTTTATGCCTTCTTTATTCGTAAATTTCGATAAAAGAGGGTTGTACTCCCTTTATTCAGAACCAGCTTCCTACGAGGATTTTGTACCTGAAAATTGGACAGGACGCTACGAAGATTTTTTATCATACATAGATAGAGCAGAAAAGTACTGGTATGATGAAAATGAGATTGTCCTATTAAATTTTGAGGGAGGCAGTTGCAATTGACTTCTTCTTTTTTGTTATCCATAATTATTCGGACGGATAAATGAGCACCGGTAAAAGGGTAAGAAAAACAAAAGCCGAATGCGCTAAGAAAGCGAATTCGGCTTATTTGTGCACAACAATAGCTGCCTGGTGGAGCCACAGACGGTCATGAATCGGCATACCTAAACCATGATCCAGGATTTGAATGAGCTTTATCATTTGAACATTGAGCTTTAAAAGTTAAGAGCTTTGAATTTTGATATTTCAGCTTTGACCTTTATGCTTTGAACTTTTCTATTAAAAATTCATCTATTAATTGTAGGTTGAGTGACTGTTTGGTTGTTTCAACTCGCACACAGTCAAAGCACGAGCGCCGATCCGTTTACTGTTTTCGCTACGCTATGCAAATTATTAGTTAGATCTCAATAAATGTTGTGGCATTTGATTCTGATAATACAGCGTCTACTTCTGACTCAAATTCCTCGATTTTCGCTGCAAGCTCGTCAATGGTTTTCTTTACTTGCATCGGGTCGATCAATTCATATTCATTACGCTTCATAAAAGTATCAGTATGAAGCTTCACTTCGTCTGAGGATGATTGCTTTTCCTTGCTGCCCAAAATATTAATCAGGTAATTTTCAAGCTTTTCTGGAAGGGCCTCATTCGCAGCTGTTACTTCGTCGATTGCTTCAAAATATTGGCGGCGTAGATGATTCATTAAATCCTTCTCATATGCAATTGATTGTTTACGTTCAATTGCTTCAGCCACTGTCATTTCATTTACTCCAATTTTAACGATTGTTTTAGCATTTGATTCGACAACGAGTGCTTTTAGTTTATTGCGGTATTGAATAAGGCTTGTGACTTTGTCATACGAACCTTGCATTTCTTTTTTGTATTCATCAATTGACATGCCTTCAATTTTTTCGTTGCTTTTTCGGTTTGCTCGAGCCAGCACTACGCGGTACGTAGCCGATTGGATCCGTTCACCAAGCATTTTTAACTCAGATAGTGCACGATGCAGCGATATTCTTTTCGTCTCCATGATGAACCTCCATACAATAAAAATTTAGTAGATTCTACTATAACATAATGTTGCTCTCCATTTCATCTATATAGGGAAATATTAGGGGATAGAGAAAGTGTTTGACGGAAATAAATCCGTTTTCTCGAAACGTGTTAATAATCATTCCCCCCATTCATATACTTTTCTATTGATTATTTTATAGAGGGAGGAGCTTTGTGGAGATTTTCGTAAGACCGGGTGATTCCTTTTGGTATTATAGCCAAGTTTTTAATCTTCCTTTTCAGCTGATTCTTGATTCGAATCGGAATCTGAATGCACAAACCCTGATGCCCAACCAACCCGTTCAGATTCCCGGTTATGTGACAAGTCAGTATACGGTTCAACGGGGAGATACGGTTTGGTCGATTGCACAAAGAATCAATATGCCGATGGATGCGCTTTTTCTGCTCAATCCGGTACTCAATCCATACGTACTTCAGGTTGGTCTACGGTTGCGGTTGCCTGTTCGTGTAACATGGAGAGTTGTGAATGGTGAACAGGATTACGATTATAGGACAATGGTGCAGGATATTCGGTCATTGCAGGCAATCTATCCGTTTATAGCAAATAAGCCGATTGGCAATTCCGTATTGGAAAAAGAAATTCCGGGGCTCACGATTGGGAATGGGCAGAAACGTGTTCATTTTAATGCTTCTTTTCATGCCAATGAGTGGATTACGACATCGGTTGTCATGACATTTCTTAATGATTATTTATTGTCGCTTACGAATAATGGTGCAATACGAGGGCTTTATACATTGCCGTTGTATAATCAGACAAATTTAAATATTGTACCTATGGTAAATCCGGACGGAGTGGATTTAGTGCTGAACGGACCTCCGGAAGATGAAACAATCCGCAATAAGCTTATTGAATGGAATGGCGGCAGTACTGATTTCTCTGGTTGGAAAGCGAATATTAATGGGGTTGATCTGAACGACCAGTTCCCTGCTGAATGGGAACGGGAAAGAGAAAGAAACCCGAAAACGCCTGGGCCGCGGGATTATGGTGGGCAAAGTCCGCTATCGGAACCGGAATCCATTGCAATGGCCGATTTGACAGTAGAGCGGGATTTTGCTCGGGTTTTGGCTTTCCATACACAAGGTCAAGTTATTTATTGGGGATTCATGGGATTGGAACCTCCTGAAACAGAACACCTTGTCAATGAATTTGCGAGGGTAAGCGGATATGAGCCTGTGCAGACAATAGAAAGCTATGCGGGTTACAAAGACTGGTTTATTCAAGATTGGCGCCGCCCCGGATTCACCGTTGAACTGGGGCTTGGAACGAATCCTTTACCAATCAGCCAATTCGGTGAAATTTATGAAGAAGCATTAGGGATTTTTTTAAGTGCATTATATATGTAAATAAAGTCCCCCCGTTACGTCCTTAGAGGTAACGGGGGAACTTTTATGAATCCCTCAAGGTTTCATCAATTTCAAGGATGCTTTGCTTTAGCTCATCTAGTTTGGATTTATTCTGCTCGACAATATCCAAATGCTCCTGTCTTTGCTCTGCATTGGCAAGTGCATTTTCGGTACGTTCCATTGAATTAAAAGCATGTTCCACCGCAAATTCCTCCGGGTGGGACATTGCCTGTTTTACTGCACGTTCTGTTCGTTCAACGGAGTTGGATAATAAAGTAATCGGGTGATTTTGTTTCCAGCTAGGTGTACCTGAACTTTTTTTAGCCACTGTTCCTCATCCTTTCTTGCGAAAATTGACTGATTCACACGTTTAGTATTGGTGGATGCAATGATTCCATACGCGGAAGAAATTCGGAATTGTTAGGAAATGTGTCGATATCAATTTTTATCTTTATAGGGAATAACTGCAGCAAGTACAGCCATACTAAAATTGATTCACTTTTAAACATAGGGAGGCGGAACGAATGGATAAGAAGGGTTTCACAGATCCAAAATCTAAGAAGATCCACCAAAACTGGGCGAGCGACAAGCATCAAAAGTCTCAAATCAAAGGGGAAACAGAGGTAACTCTGCATAACCAGATTTTGAGAATTAATGCGAAGGCGAGACAGTTCTAACCTTTGTCTTGAAGTAAATCAGGCCTTCATTCCAGTACATACTGGAATGAAGGCCATTTACATATCAATACATTTTTCTTTTTCCTTTTTTTGCTTGCTGATGGAGCTCGGTTAGTTCATTCGCAATTTCTTCCTTTACTTTGTTTGGTGCAATTTTCATGTTTTTCGGTGTTTGCGGTAATGATTGTTTATTCGTTCCTTTACTTTTACTATCATCTCTGCCCATTTAAATGCTCCTTTCAATATTGGTTCCTTCTTAATATGGCTTTACAACTTTTTTTCATTACAAAAATTGAGGAAGCCTGAAAAAAGCATAAAACCTCCTATCCTGAGCACATTAAGCCAGTAGGAGGTGATGAAATGAGCAAAAACAGTAAAGAAACGATGAATACGCGAACACATAATCCTTTTTCTACCTATAAAGAATTACACCGAAATACAACAAGTCACAACCGGAATCCGGAAGATAATACAGCGGAATTTGCCGAAGAGTTCGATTCGAAATTAAAAAATAAAAATAATAAAACTAATCATGATAAAAACCAGCAATCCAATAAAAAGTAACGGATAAAGAAAAATGAAAAAGCCTCGCTACATAGAATGTACAAGGCTTTTTCTTATATAGCTGGGCAATAGGTAATGCTAGCCCATATAAACACTTTCACATGTTCCTGCTATAGGCTCATAGAAACAATGCTGTTTAAATTGACCTGTAAATGGTTGATCGTACCAAGTAGGAGGACATGGGCCGGATGGGTTAAAATACCAAAGTGCATATTTCGCCGGATGGTCTCGCCAATAATCCAGCGTCTGTCTTGCTAATCTTCTTTCAGTCTCTCTAGCCCTCTGATAAAACATGTTTCCTTTTTGTACCGCCTCAAAAGAATAGTTATTGCCCTGTACTTGGAAAATAACCTGCTCGATTGTTCTCACATCATTAAAATCCAGGCATGAAGCAACAGCTCGGTTCACAATTACATTTCCGACATACAACATCCCTTGTTTTCCTTCACCTTCAGCCTCAGCCCGCATCATTCGTGCCATCAAATCCACATCGGAATCCCGGTATTTTACTCTTGGCATTTTTTCACCTCACAACTATAGTATGAAACAGTCAACCTGGTTGCGCATATGAATGAATGAAAATGTATAATATTGTTTTTTGTCATGGTTACTTATATATTTCTAACCTATCTTTCCGCATTAATACGGTATATAGTTCATAAATTAGTACATAGGAAAAGGAGGACGGACAATTCAAATTCATGTAGTACAACCGGGAGAATCATTGTGGGCAATCGCACAGGCTTATGGAACAACGGTGCAGAGTTTAGTGGAAGCCAACCAAATTCCGGAGCCGGCCCGGTTAGTGGTCGGGCAAGCATTGGTCGTTCCATTGAAAGGGCAGTATTATATTGTACAGCCAGGGGATAGTTTATGGTCAATTGGTCAACGTTTTCAGGTGAATTATTTAACGCTCGCACAAGCAAATGGCTTGAATCCAGATGCGTTGCTGATGATTGGCACCTCATTGTATATACCGGAACCAACTAAAAGGTCCGCAGAAATTTTGGCATATGTAGAACCAAGAGGCGATGAAATAAGTGATACGCTGCTCGACCAAGTTCGGGAGGCAAGTCCTTATTTAACGTATTTAGCTATTTTCAGTTTTGAAGCAAGACGGGATGGTTCATTAAAAGCGCCTACAATTAACCCATTACCGGAAATTGCTGAACAAAATAATACAGGAATAGCAATGGCAATCACTAATCTCGAGGATTATCAGTTTAGTGCTGAGCTAGCACGTGATATTTTCCAAAGTGTTGCTGTTCAAAATTTACTACTGGACAATATCATTGCTGAAGCAAAGCGTATCGGAAATATTTCGGATATTCATTTTGATTTTGAACGGATTGCACGCGATCAGCGGGAAGCTTATAATAATTTCCTCCGAAGAGCTGTCGAGCGTATGCATGCGGAAGGATATACCGTTTCTACCGCATTGGCTCCAAAAACGAGAGCCGATCAGCCAGGGGAATGGTTTATGGGCCATGACTATAAGGCGCACGGCGAAATAGTGGATTTTGTTATGTTGATGACATATGAATGGGGATATTCTGCTGGACCTCCAATGGCCGTCTCACCGCTGCCGCAAGTCGAACAAGTAGTACAGTATGCATTAACAGAAATTCCTGCAAATAAAATTTTACTTGGGCAAAATTTGTATGGTTACGATTGGACATTACCTTTTGTACAAGGAGGAGATTACGCAGAAGCGATAAGCCCGCAACGTGCAATTGAAGTGGCCAAACGCTACAACGCGGCAATCCAATTTGACTATACAGCACAGGCACCCTACTTTAACTATTATGATGAGCAAGGGCGTTCACATATTGTCTGGTTTGAAGATGCGCGTTCGATTCAGGCGAAGTTCGATTTAGTAAAGCGATTAAATTTGCGCGGAGTCGGCTATTGGAAGCTCGGTCTGCCATTCCCGCAAAATTGGCAGCTCATCGGGGCTAATTTTAATGTAGTGAAGAAATAGCAAAAGGAAAGAAAATCAGATGAAAAAACATCTGACTTTTGATTGTCATCTAAATTAAGAAGGAGATTTTATTGAAGCTGATGAAGTATTAGTAGTAGCTGAATAAAAGGGGGATTATAGATGGGGAATATTCCGGAAATTTTACAAAACTTACGTATCCCAGTGATCGGGGCACCATTGTTTATTATTAGCAATCCGAAATTGGTCATTGAACAATGTAAGGCAGGAATAGTCGGGTCAATGCCTGCGTTAAATGCAAGACCGGCAAGCCAGTTGGATGAATGGTTAGCTGAAATTACAGAGGAGTTGGCCAGCTATAATGCCAAAAATCCGGATCAGCCGGCTGCGCCATTTGCCATTAATCAGATTGTTCATAAAACAAATAAACGTCTGGAACAGGATATGGAGCTCTGTGTGAAATATAAAGTTCCGATTATTATTACTTCACTTGGGGCACGTGAAGAAGTATTTGAGGCAGCACATAGTTATGGAGGTATCGTTTTCCATGATGTCATTAACAATCATTTTGCAAAAAAAGCGATTCAAAAAGGTGCAGACGGCATCATTGCTGTAGCAACAGGCGCAGGCGGTCATGCAGGACAACAGAGTCCATTCGCGCTCGTACAGGAAATTCGTGAATGGTTTGACGGTCCATTAGCTTTATCAGGTTCAATCGCACGAGGGCACTCAGTGTTGGCAGCACAGGCAATGGGGGCTGATTTTGGCTATATCGGCTCACCATTCATCGCGACCGAAGAAGCGTTTGCTCGTCAAGAATATAAACAAATGATTGTTGATAGTACTGCAGAAGATATTGTATACAGCAATTTATTTACAGGAATCCACGGGAATTATTTGAAAGGTTCTATCATGAACGCGGGGATGGACCCGAGGAATTTAAAAGAAAGTGATCCTTCAGCAATGAACTTTAACGATAATACCGCAAAAGCCTGGAAAGATATTTGGGGCAGCGGGCAAGGAATTGGCGCGATTAAAGAGATTACTTCCACAAAACAATATGTCGATAAACTGGCTGAAGAATATGCTCAGGCTTATCATGAACTGACTGGTAAAAGATCGGCAGTAGCCCATTTACAATAGATGTAAGCGCATCATTAGTAACAGAATTTTACTAACGATGCGCTATTTTGGGTATAAGGTATTTAACTATTAATTTCGTAATTTTTTGAATTCACTTGCCCGGTTCGAATTAATTTGTTACACTCTGGGTAATTAAATGCATTTGCGGGGGGACACAGCAGTGTTGAGAAGGTTAAAACCTGACCCTTAGAACCTGACCGTTAATACGGACGTAGGGAGCAAAGTACAAGCTATACATATGTACTTACTTTGGCTCCGCGTATATTTTACGTGGAGTCTTTCTTTTGCAAATACACAAGCATTTGATTTGCGGGGGGACACAGCAGTGTTGAGAAGGTTAAAACCTGACCCTTGGAACCTGGCCGTTAATACGGACGTAGGGAGCAATGAAAAGTGGTACTTACACTTTTTGGGGACGTCTCTCTATATGTTGAGACGTCTTTTTTGTGCTTCCGCCAACAAAAAGGAGGAGTAACAATGGGATTTTGTGAAAAGGTAAGAAAAGAAACGGATTTTTATTGGGAGGCTAGCTTTTATCATCCTTTTGTACAAGGGATTGCAGATGGGAGTCTACCGCTGGAGAAGTTTAAGTTTTATATGCTGCAGGATGCGTATTATTTAAAACATTATACGAAAGTATTAGCTCTTGCAGCTGCAAAAGCGACAACTGATGATGATGTTCAATATTTTCTGCAAACAGCAAAGTTTATCCATGATGCCGAGCTTGAGTTGCATCGTACAACGTTTAAAGAATTAGGTGTGACAGCGGATGATTTGGAACAATTCGAACCAGCACCAGCAGCCTATAACTATGTGAGCCATATGTACAATGCAGTGCATAACGGAGATGTAGCAGAAGCATTTGCGGCAATCCTGCCATGCCCATGGCTGTACCAGGAAATTGGGCAAAGATTAAAAGATGCATGCCCCAATATACCTCTTTATGAACAGTGGATTGCATTATATGCTTCCGAGGAGATGCTTCAAAATATTGAAGTACAAAAATCGATGCTAGATCGATATGCGAAAGAACAACCTGCAAAGCTTAAAGTACTACAGGAGCATTTTAAGAAAAGCTGTTATTACGAATGGATGTTTTGGGAAATGCCTTGGACGAAGCAAAGCTGGGAACAAGGAGTGTATGTAAATGAGTCTGCAAGCAATTTATAATAAACAACCATTAGTTCATTGTATTACCAACTATGTTGTCGCAAATTTTACAGCGAATGGCTTGCTGGCGGTAGGAGCTTCACCAGTAATGGCGGATGCAATAGAAGAAGTGGGTGAAATGGCTGCCCAGGCCAATGCTTTGCTTTTAAATATGGGCACTTTGAATGAACGGACAATAGAGTCGATGAAGAAAGCAGGACTTAGCGCAAACATGCATAATACTCCGGTTGTTCTGGATCCAGTAGGTGTAGGGGCAACGAAGTTTCGAGCTGAGACAGCACAACAATTGCTCGACCTTTTAAAGATTAATGTAATCCGTTGCAATATTGGAGAAATGGCGGCTCTTGCGGGAGTAAATTGGGCGTCTAAAGGTGTGGATAGTGGCAAAGGAGATATCGATGTTGCAGTGACTGCCAAACAGTTGGCTAATAACTATCAATGTATTGTGATCGTAACAGGAGAACAAGATGTTATTACTGATGGGATAAGAGTGGAATTTGTAGAGGGTGGTCATGAAAAGGTGACAAAAATGACGGGGAGTGGCTGCTTGCTTAGTGCCTTATGTGCAGCGGTGCTTGCAAACAGTAAAGAACCGTTTGATGACTTACTGACGCTACTTAATGAATATAAACAGGCAAGTGCCAATTCTGTTGCAACTATAGGAAATTTCCACACAAATTTCTTGAATGAACTAGAAAATTTAGCGGGGGGACGAAAATGATTACATGTACGATAGCAGGATCGGATAGCGGTGGCGGTGCCGGGATTCAAGCCGATTTAAAAACGTTTCAGGAACTCCGTGTATTCGGTACATCAGTAATCACCGCATTAACCGCACAAAATACTGAAGGAGTGCATGGAATTTTTCCGACAACGGCTGATTTCGTTCAAGCTCAGCTAAAGGCAGTACTTCAAGATTTCGACGTAAAGGCAATTAAGACAGGGATGCTGTTTAGTGCTGAAATTATCGAAGCCATTGTGACTTTACTAAAAAATACGGATATTCCGCTTGTCGTTGATCCGGTCATGATTGCAAAAGGCGGTGCCAGTTTGTTAGAGCAGCAGGCAACAACAGCTCTTAAAGAAAAGTTATTGCCACTCGCAACCGTTTGTACCCCGAATATACCGGAAGCGGAAATCCTGACAGGCTATAAAATACAAACGGAAAAGGATATCGCATCAGCGGCGCATGATTTATTAAGTCTAGGGCTGAAATGTGTTGTCATTAAGGGTGGTCACTTAAACAGTAAGCATGCGACAGATACGGTTTTCATTCGCGGGACGCAACCATTTAAAATGAAAACCGAGCGGGTGGATACGAAACATACTCACGGTACAGGATGTACATTTTCTGCAGCGATTACCGCGGAAATGGCAAAAGGCAGATCGATAGAGGCAGCCATAATAGAAGCAAAAAAATATGTGCAGCTTGCAATCCGTCATCCGCTTAATATTGGTCACGGGTTCGGTCCGACAAATCATTTCGCCTATCATGAACAGCGGGGGATGTGCGATGTCCATGTCTTTTGATTTGAATAAATATTTTGTGATGGGAACGGCCAATTGTAAACGCGAACCGTTGCTTGTTTTGGAAGAAGCGTTACAGGCAGGCATTACGATGTTCCAACTGAGAGAAAAAGGAAAAAATGCATTAAAAGGCGATGCGTATGCAGAGTTTGCCCGTCAATGCCAAAAGCTGTGCCAAACATATAAAGTGCCGTTTATTATTAATGATGATGTCGAGCTTGCATTAACATTAAATGCAGATGGTATTCATGTAGGGCAGGAAGACACCGGTATTAAACAATTTAGATCTTGCGCGAAAAATAAAATCATCGGTGTATCGGTTCATACGATGGAGCAACTCGAAATGGCCATTGCAAATGGGGCGGATTATGCGGGAATTGGTCCAATTTATGAAACTTCCACAAAAGATGATGCGAGAGCACCAGTCGGGCTGACGTTACTGCAAGAAGCGAAATCTCAGTACCCCCAATTCCCGATTGTAGCAATTGGCGGAATCTCTGTAGAAAATAGTTTCATTGTTAGACAAACCGGAGTAAATGGAGTCGCCGTTATTTCGGCAATCAGTCATAGCGATAATATAAAAGAGGCTGTAAATTCACTGTAAGTTAAATTCTGTCATATAAGTACTATTTTGATTGGAATAACCTGTACCAAATTACTCTTTTCTACTATTCTGGCAATTTAGTATGATAGTTCTGTTATACACTACAGAATATGGGAGTGAAAGAAATGTTGAAAAAACTATCTGCATCAGCCTTAACGCTAACACTTTTAGCAAGTGGCATGTCAGCAGTTTCAGCGGCACCAGTCTCTAAAAATGAAGATATGACACGTGGAGAGTTTGTGAAGGCCGTAATCGATGCATTGGGAGTAGAGGTCGGTACTGGTCAGACTGTAAAATTTCAGGATGTACCTGATTCACTTAAGCCTTATATTGAAAAAGCGGTAGAATTAAAGTTAATTAAAGGAAAAACTCCAACTAAATTTGCACCAGACGAAAAACTGACACGCACACATGCATTCCTTATTGCGGCAAGAGGATTGCAGGATAAGGAAACATATTCTGAAAAGGTATTGGATCAGTTTAAAGATGCAAATAAAATTGGACAAGGCAATCGCCAGGAAATGGCCAAAGCGGTAGCAACAGGATTACTGACAGGCTTTGATGACGGAACGATTCGCCCGAATGATTTTGTAACAAAAGCACAGATGCAAAAAATTCTTCAGCGCTTTTTGGAAGAATACAGTCCGGTAAAGGCAAATACGACGGTTTCTTTACGTATTTTAGGAACGACGGATATTCACACAAATATTGTAAACTATGATTATTACAAAGATACGCCAACGAACAGTTTAGGTTTGGCAAAAACTGCGCTGCTAATCGAAAAGGCGCGTGAGGAAAATCCAAATGCAGTGCTGTTTGACAATGGAGATGCAATACAAGGAACGCCACTTGGCTCGTATATTCAGTCAGTAACGAAATTGAAAGACGGGGAAGTTCATCCATCGATTGCTGCGATGATTGCACTTGATTATGATGTCGCGACATATGGTAACCACGAGTTTAACTACGGGTTGGAATTTATCGATGAAGTAACGGATGATGCCCCATTCCCGTATGTAAATGCCAATGTGCGTAATGCAACGACAAAGGAATTAATGTATGAGCCATATGTCATGATTGAAAAAGAAGTAGTCGATTCAAACGGTGAAAAAACGTTGATTAATATTGGGGTAACAGGTATTGTGCCACCTCAAATTTTAAAATGGGATAAAGCAAATTTAGAAGGAAAAGTAACAGTCGATGATTCCGTAGAGGCTGTTAAAACAGTCGTTCCGCAAATGAAAGAAGCAGGAGCAGATGTTGTCGTAGTACTTTCACACTCTGGTATGGGAGATGCTACACATGAAAAAGGGGAAGAGGATGTATCGTATTTACTATCTACAATTGAAGATGTGGATGCAATCATTACAGGGCATGCCCATGGCGTATTCCCTGGTAAAGTGGATAGCTCTATAACAAATGTGGATATTGAAAAAGGAACAATGAACGGCAAGCCGATTGTTATGGCCGGTAAATTTGGTAGCCATTTAGGGGTCATTGATCTAGAGCTTGAGAAAAAAGACGACGCATGGGATGTTACAACAGGAACTGGCGCGGTTCGTGAAATCGCAAAAGATAATGATGCTGTCAGCGCTAAGGTTGTAGAAAGTGTAAAAGAAGCACATGAAGGAACAATTAAATATGTGCGTCAGGCAGTAGGGACAACGACAGCGAACATTCACAGTTACTTCTCGCAAGTTCAGGATGATCCTTCTATTCAAATTGTAACGAATGCCCAGTCAATCTATGTGAAAGAAAAGTTGAAAGGTACAGCGTATGAAAACCTTCCTGTCCTGTCAGCTGGTGCACCATTCAAAGCCGGAACAAGAAGTGATCCGGAATACTATACATTTGTACCAAAAGGTGAGCTTGCAATTAAAAATGTAGCAGATTTATATTTATATGATAATACACTTGCGATGCTGAAGGTAACAGGTGCAGATGTGAAAGAATGGCTTGAAATGTCTGCAGGCCAATTCAATCAAATAGATGCAACAAAATCAGAAGAACAGCAATTAATCAACGCCGAATACCGTTCATACAATTATGATGTTATTGACGGTGTGACGTATGAAATTGATGTAACAAAACCGGCAAAATATGATGCAAGTGGAAAAGTTGTAAACGAAAAATCATCACGTATTGTCAATCTGCAATATAATGGGAAGCCAATTGATGCAGCACAGGAATTTATCGTAGCGACAAATAACTATCGTGCGAATGGTACATTCCCAGGTGTTCGTAATGCGACAGCGGTTGAAATTTATCCGGATGAAAACCGTCAGGCAATTATCGACTATATATTAGCCGAAAAAACAATTGATCCGACAGCAGATGGCAACTGGAAGTTCGCTCCGATTCCGGATAGCGTAAATGTTGTATTTGAATCTTCTAAAAAAGCAGTTGATGTATTGGATGAAAACAGCGCTATTAAGTATATTGGAGACGGTACAGACGGCTTTGGCAAGTATGGTTTAAAAACAAAATAATTTTAAAAATGCCTGTAGGCGAAGAATTCCTTTCTTCTGTCTGCAGGTTTTTTTGTTTGTTTAAATGACTGTCACGAGTAAGAATTAATACCGGTAAGTAACTAATTTTTTCAGAAAACCTTTTGACATAGTAACAACCTGTTGTTAATATTGAGTTGTTACTTTTTAGATAAAAAATTTAAAAGAGGATGAGAAGATGAGCAAAATCAAAACAATGGGTATTACTTTAGGAATGTCTTCCGCACTGCTACTTGCAGCTTGCGGAGATGATACGGAGAATAAAGAAAGTTCGGCCGGAGCGTCGTCTTCTAGTATTGGCGAACAAGTCGATTATACAGTAGTTGCTACTGAACCCGGAGCAGGTTTAACTGGCCTTTCCCATGAAGTAATGGAGCAATATGAGAATCTGGAAGGCTGGACATTACAGGAAAGTTCAACTGCTGGAATGCTGAGTACGTTGGATAAGGCAATACGAAATGAAGAACCGGTTATTGTGACAGGCTGGACACCACACTGGAAATTCTCGGCTTATGATTTAAAAATACTTGAAGATCCTAAAGGTATTTTAGGCGGTGCTGAAAACATTCAAACACTTGCCAGAAAAGGTTTAGAACAAGACTTGCCTGATGTATATACAGTACTTGACCGCTTTTATTGGGAGCCGGAAGATATGGAAAAAGTCATGTATGATGCACAAGAAAATGGTGACTTTGATGTAGCAGCAGCCGATTGGGTTGAAACTAACCAAGATAAAGTTAGTGAATGGACAAAAGATATAGCACAAGGAAATGGCGAAAAGGTAAAAATCATTTCAACACCTTGGGATTCGGAATTTGCATCGAGCAGCGTAATAAAATTGGTGCTGGAACAATTAGGGTATGAACCTGAAGTAACACCAGTCGATCCGGCCATTATGTTCCAGTCAATCGCAACTGGTGAAGGGGATGTAACGGTAGCACCATGGTTACCAACAACTCACAAAGCATTTTATGATAAGCATAAAGACGATATTGTTGATTTAGGTGAAAATCTAGAAGGGACGCAAAATGGTTTTGTTGTTCCGGCATATGTAGAGATTGACTCGATTGAAGATTTAAAACCGAAAGAATAAATAGAAATATGCTCCGTAAATGGCCTATACAGGGCTTTATTTATTTGTTCCTCTAGTTTGACAAAAGTAACAACTTGTAGTTAAAATTGGGTTGTCGCTTTTTGGGAGTAGATAAATTCAGATTATAGGGGATGAAACATTTTGAAACGATTTAAAACTTTAGGTTTAACTATAGGAATGTCTGCAGCATTGTTATTAGCAGCATGCGGAGATGATACACGCAGCAGTGATAATTCAAACAATGAATCTGCAAGTATAGGTGAACAAGTAGATTATAAAATCATTGGGATAGAGCCTGGCGCGGGGATAACAGGTTTGTCACATGATACATTGGAACAATATGAAAATTTGGAAGGCTGGACATTACAGGAAAGTTCAACTGCAGGCATGATCGGGACGTTGGAACAGGCGATTCGCAATGAAGAACCGGTGATTGTAACTGGCTGGACACCCCATTGGATGTTTTCTGCCTATGACTTAAAATTCCTTGAAGATCCTAAAGGAGTTTTAGGAGGAGCAGAAAATATAAATACTGTTGTAAGAAAAGATCTTGAAAAGGATTTACCGGACGTCTACACAGTGCTTGATCGATTCCATTGGGAACCGGAAGATATGGAACAAGTCATGTATGATGCACAAAATGGAGGTTTTGAAACAGCTGCTGCAGCCTGGATTGAAAATAACGATGATAAAGTAAGTGAGTGGACGAAGGGTATTGAACAAGGTAACGGAGAAAAAGTGAAACTTGTTTCAGTCCCATGGGATTCAGAAATTGCATCGAGCAGCGTTGTTAAAATAGTGTTGGAAAATTTAGGTTATCAAGTAGAAGTAATACCTGTAGACCCTGCGATCATGTTCCAGGCAATTGCAACTGGTGAAGGGGATGCTACTGTGGCGCCATGGTTGCCGACAACTCATCAGGCATTCTATGAAAAACACAAAGACGATATTGTGGACTTAGGAGAAAACTTGGAAGGTACGCAAAATGGCTTCGTCGTACCAGCTTATATGGACATTGATTCAATTGAAGATTTAGAACCGAAAAAATAACGTGTAAAACCCTTTTTATTGGTAAATTCATTTTAATAAAAAAGCTATGTGCAGTAGTGGGCAACCATTCTACACATAGCCTTTTTTTATGCAATCGTTCGCTGTGGTTCGATACTGGGTTTACCAAATAAATAACCTTGGAATAACTTATAGCCGATTTGTTTTAGCCACTCAAAGTCTTCCTGAGTTTCTATTCCTTCCGCAAGTGGTGTTGCGCCAATTTCTAGCGCTTTTTTCAAAAACTGTTTGGCGGTATTTTGTTTTTCAAAATCAGTATTTACGCCTTGTACATATTTCATATCAAGCTTCATATAATGCGGCTTTATGTCGCCAAGCATTTCCAGAGTATTATAACCTTCCCCTACATCGTCCAAGGCATATTGAAAGCCTTTTTTGTTATAGTAATTCAAAATCGATTTTAAATGATCAATATCATCAACTTGCTCCGATTCCACTACTTCAAATACAAATTGATTCGGGTCAATTTCCAGAAGGTTAGCGAGCTTTACCGTTGACTGCAGGCAATATTCAGGAGAATAAATCGACGTTGGAATGAAATTGATAAATGTTTTTTTCTTCAGTACAGCAGCATACTTTACGGCAGCCATGCGACATAAACGGTCCAACGCATACAGGCGCCCTCGGGTTTTAGCTGCGGCAAAAATTTCATTTGGAAAAATGAGTGAGCCATCTTCTCGGGTAAAGCGTGACAGCACTTCATATGCGTAGATTTCGTTTCTGCTATTTACAATAGGCTGAGAGTAGCTGACTACCGCATTTCTATGTATGACATCATCAATCCATTGCATTTCCAGAACGGTTTCAATTTCAGCAAGGTGCTCCCAAGGCATTTCATCCATTCTAAAATAAATCTGTTCTGGCTCCATATAGTCTCTACTAAAGTCGAGAAACTCTTTCACGCCGGATTCTTGTATCGTTACAAGTTGTTCCTTTTTAGTAATTGTTAAATTCCGGCGATTAAAGTGTTCGACAATCATATCCAACATAGCGATATTTTTTTCGCCTTTTAATAAAATCTCAAACTGTAGTTCTGACACGACACAATTTCTGCAAGACATGTAAAGTTCCCCCCCTTTTAATCTTTATTTAACTGTATAGTATCGAGTTTAAAAATACTATGTAATATTGATTATTTTATTATTATATTTATGTTTGTACAATGTTTGTATATTATTTTTATTTATTCCGCATAAAGTTGACAATAAATAGTAAACAATGTTATACAATAATTATACAAAGTGTTGGGGTGAGGATAATGGTAATGTGGTGGAAGCAGAAAGTGTTGGTAGAAAAGGCACATCAAGGTGAGGAATTGAATGACTTTAATCCTGTAATTGAATTAACAAGCAT
This sequence comes from Solibacillus kalamii, assembly GCF_002174535.1. Taxonomy (NCBI): domain Bacteria; kingdom Bacillati; phylum Bacillota; class Bacilli; order Caryophanales; family Caryophanaceae; genus Solibacillus; species Solibacillus kalamii. The sequence continues at coordinate 167,368 of NZ_NHNT01000002.1, forward strand.
GCCTGAATTAGCACAGCAGATGAACCTGATTGGTATAGCGGAAGAAAATTTACGGCGCATAAAGTCATATCAACCAGCAATTGCAGCGGGAGTATCCGAGATTACGGATGTATTTTATGAAAATGTATTAGCCGTACCATCTTTAAAAAAGATAATCGAAGAGCGTACAAAAATTGATCGCTTAAAGAAAACATTGAGTTCTTACATTATTTCCATGTTTGACGGGGTTTTTAATGAAGAAACAATCGAAGCGAAAAGAAAACTCGCCCGCATGCATTTCAAAATCGGGTTGGATCCAAAATGGTATATGGGCACATTTCAAAAGTTGCAGGAAACAATGATTATGCTTATCAGTAAAGACATAGCGGATGTTGCAGGAAGAGAAATTATTCAATTAAATGTGTCAAAACTTATAAACCTTGAGATGCAGATTGTTTTAGAGGAGTATGAAAAGGAAAATTTGAATCTTCGAAAAGAACAATATAATGTTGTAAAGTTTGAACTGAAGGATAAATTATCCGCTATTATTCAAAATCTCGCAGACTTAACGGAAGAAACGAACCAATCGATTGAACAAGTAAACAGCCATACATTTCAGATAAGTAGTACGATTGAATCTAATGTTAAAATTGTACAGCATATACATACAGATGCAGTGACAGGGAACAGCGAAGTTACAAGGCTGGAGCAGGAGATGCTTGAAATTAGGGATAGTACGGTTGAAATGGGACAACTGATCGGGAATTTAAAAACGTCTTCCGAACAGATTATCGATATTGTGGCCCTTGTTAAAAATATTGCAGACCAAACAAATTTACTTGCATTAAATGCCTCGATTGAAGCAGCAAGAGCGGGGGAACATGGTAAGGGGTTTGCTGTTGTCGCACAGGAAGTACGGAAACTGGCGGAACAATCGAAAAGCTCTGTAGAAAATATAACAAATCTCATCCAGACATCCACGCTGCTAACGTCGACTGCTGTTCAAATGATTGAAAGGGTTCAGTTGAGGGTGGATTCAGGTTTGGATGTATCGATCAATACCCAAACGATATTTCAGCAAATTTTGAAGGCAATCGAACAAAATGAAGCACAAATAAAGGAAGTCGCAATGGATATAACAAATTTGGGCAGTGTCATCGGCAACATCGGTCAAGAAACGAGAGATGTTGCAATTACTGCAGACGAGCTTTACCAAATGACTACCCACCTATAAAGTTTTATAGAGTGTTTTGTTATGAATAATACTGTGTAAAAGTGCCATCGCTTTTACACAGTTTTTTGTTTTATAAGTCTCTTTTTTTATAAGTGTAATTACAAAATGATTGGGAATAGTAAGGTAGGTGAGAATAAATTAACAAATAAGGAGCCACATTGAAATGAAAATTACTGCAGCTGTAACTGAAGCACAAGGAAAAGATTTTGTCTTGCAGGAAGTAGAACTAGCATCCCCAAAAGCAAATGAAGTGTTGATTAAAATTGTAGCAACAGGTGTTTGTCATACAGACGCGGTAGCACGAGATTTAGCAATTGCTCCGCTTCCAGCTGTTCTTGGACATGAAGGATCTGGAATTGTAGAAGAAGTGGGAGAAGGTGTAACAAGTTTAGAAAAGGGTGATCATGTTGTCATATCGTTTGCACATTGCGGGACGTGTCCAAACTGTTTAACAGGTCATCCAACAGTATGTGATACGTTTAACCCACTCAACTTTGGCGGCGTTCAGGATGATTACACAACACGTCTATCAAAAGATGGTGCTGAGTTAGCAACATTTTTCGGTCAGTCTTCATTCGGAACATATGCAATTGCGCATGAGCGAAATGTTGTAAAAGTAGATAAGGATGTTGATTTAGCGTTGCTTGGTCCTCTGGGCTGTGGTATTCAAACAGGTGCCGGGACAGTATTAAATCGACTTCGACCACAATTTGGTTCTACAATTGTCATATACGGATGCGGTGCTGTTGGTTTGTCTGCGTTGATGGCAGCAAAAATTGTAGGATGTAAACAAATTATTGCCGTTGACGTCCATGATTCCCGATTGGAATTTGCTAAAGAACTCGGGGCAACACATGTTTTAAATGGACGGAATGTTGATGTCGTTGCCGAGGTTAAAAAGATTACAAACGGCGGTTCAAACTATGCAGTTGAAACGACAGGTGTGCCACCAGTTGTGAAGCAATCCCTTAATGCATTACGTCCATTAGGTACTTGTGCGATTGTAGGGGTGACACCTGAGATGACAATCGATGTCCATAACGATATTATGGCGGAAGGAAAAACAATGATGGGAGTCATCGAAGGAGATTCGGTACCTCGTGTATTTATTCCGGAATTAGTCAACTATTATAAAGATGGTAAATTCCCGTTTGACCGACTCGTAAAATTTTATGAATTCGAACAAATTAATGAAGCTTTTAAAGACTCTAAAAATGGGACTACTATTAAGCCAATTTTAAAAATCGCGAAATAAATTGACTAAAGCCGAGAATATAGACATTCTCGGCTTTTTGATTATATTGCAGTCAATCCAAATAATCGTGTTTTCGTGCTTCGTCTGCATATTCTTTGGAAATTTGCCCCTGCAGAAAATCGTCCTTGGAAACATGCAATATTTCCAGTGCAGAATACATATCTTCATCATCTTTATCTTTGTATAAATCGTTGTAGTGATCGAAATCTCCTTCAAAATCTGCTGGTGTATCGGAATTTCCATACTGTGCGACGATTTGGAAGGAATCTTCGTTATCTTGAAGCTCATCATCCTTTTCCCTATTTGAAAAGGAGTTGTCGACAGCCGGATGGAGCAATTGTTCTTCAACCGGACGATCTGCCGCAGGAGTTTTTGCATCACTATGCTCAATACAAAAAGCCGTATACGGAATTGCTTGCAGTCGATCATATGGAATTTCTGTTTGGCATTTTGCACAAACTCCATATGTACCGTCATTCATCCGATCAAATGCTGCTTCAATTTGGCCCAATAAGTCATCACTATGCACTTTTAATGCCATATCTTTTTCACGGTCATATAATTCGGTCGCTAAATCCGCGGGATGATTGTCAATAGTAGAGAGCTCATCTGTAGAGTCCCTTAAACTGGCACGTGCAATAAGTTCATTTTCATTTGTGTTGACATCACCAATTAATTCTCTTTTTTGTTCGATGAGCAGTCGTTTTAATTTAGTAAGTTGTTTTTCACTTAGCATCATAATCAATTCCTTTCATTTTTAGTATGGGCGAAATACGATGAATTATTTCAAAACATCGTGAACTGCTTTCGTATAGTTTCTTTTTAAATTAGAAATACTAATAAATAAGGCGAAATTTTATGTACACATAAAAATATCCATCCTATAGGAGGAGTCGAAGTTGCAAAATACTGAAAATACACTATCCATTTTCGCATTAGGCGGCATTAATGAAATCGGAAAAAATATGTATGTCATTGAATATGGACAAGAATTAGTTATCGTTGATTGTGGCGGGAAATTTGCGGATCAGAGTTTATTAGGTGTCGATTTGATAATCCCGGATTTAAGCTATTTGGAAGAAAATAAACATAAAATCAAAGCTTTAGTTGTAACGCATGGACATGAAGATCATATTGGCGGAATTCCATATTTGTTGAGAAAAATTAATATGCCAATTTATGCATCCAGATTTACCCTTGGGTTAATTGAGCTGAAACTAAAGGAGCACAAATTGCTCCGTAATACAGAATTAATTGAGATTAATGCAGAGTCGAAAATTAATTTTGACCAACTATCGCTCACTTTCTTTAAGACAAGTCATAGTATCCCCGACTGTTTAGGGATTGTTTTTCATACGCCTGAAGGGAAAGTCATTCATACAGGTGACTTTAAATTTGATTTCACACCCGTTAATGATCAACCATCAGATATTCATAAAATGGCAGCACTCGGTACAGAAGGGGTGCTCGCCCTCATATCCGAAAGTACAAACGCCGAACGTCCCGGATTTACACCATCCGAGCAAGTAATTGGAGGTCATTTGGATGAGGAATTTCAAAAAGCGACCGGAAAAATCTTCATTTCTACTTTTGCATCCAATGTAAATCGCATTCAGCAAATCGTCGAAGCAGCAAAAAAGACGAATCGGAAAATTGTTCTTCTAGGTCGCAGCATGGTCAATGTTACGTCGGTTGCGATGCGACTGGGCAACTTGGATATTCCAGGCTGGATGCTTATCGAGCCAAGAGAATTAAAAGAGTTACCGCCGGAACGGGCAGTAATATTATGTACAGGAAGCCAAGGGGAGCCATTAGCTGCGCTTTCCCGACTCTCAACTGGCCGTAATCGGGATGTTAAAGTTGTGCAAGGCGATACGGTTATTTTCGCAGCTTCACCAATACCTGGAAATGAAAAAGATGTTTCAAAAATTGTTGATAATCTGTTTCAGCTTGGCGCAAAAGTAGTATACGGAAATTCAAGCATTACCGGTATGCACGTATCGGGTCATGGCTATCAAGAAGATTTAAAAATGATGCTGACACTCATGAAGCCAAAATATTTTATTCCCATTCATGGAGAATACCGCATGCTTCATATTCATCGTTCACTCGCAGAAGCGGTTGGTGTTGAAAAAGGGCATACATTTATCCTCAAAAATGGTGAAATTGTTGACATTAAAGGCGGGGAAGCGCGGCAAACACGTGCTATTCCGGCAGGAGATACGTACGTGGATGGTACTGGAAGCGATGAAGTCGGTGAAATTGTATTGCGAGATCGGAAGCAACTATCCGAAGATGGGATGCTTGTGATTGTCGTCACGATCAGTAAATTCGATGGGTCCATTATATCTGGTCCTGACAGTATTTCTCGAGGATTCGTCTATGCGAGAGAATCAGAAGGATTAATAAATGATATTAACGAAATTGCTCAAGCAGCTGTCGAAAACTTTAAAGAAGCCAATCCGTTTGCTATGAAAAAAGCGATTAAACACGCGGTAGATCAATATATCTTTACATTAAAAATGAAAAAGCCAATGATTTTGCCGATAATAATTGAAATATAAAGTTAAATTATTACAGAAAAACGATCTTGAAAGGAAATATTCGCTTTCAAGATCGTTATTTTATTACATGCATTTCAGTCATTTTTTGTTTGGGCTCACTAAAATTAAGCAGGCTGAAGCTCTGTTTGTTCCAGTAGCTGTTTGTAAGCTGCCAAATCTTCTTCATAATTTTTAATATATGTGGAAAGACTATGATTTTTTATCATTTCAAATGTATTTTGATCAATGATTTGTAATTTTTGATTTAGGATTGCAGCATTAGCCCATGCTGTTTCTTCAAAGGCAATGTTCATTTGATGTTCTTCTATTATCATGCCTAATAAATCAGGATTTTTAAAAATTTCTTTAGTAGAATATTGATCTCTCATATCAAAATAATCGAGGGTTCTAGTTAAAGAAGCATCTAGTGCAGGGCGGTCAATAGCATGACCTAGTTCATGAAGTGTAATGGTTTTTACATATTGATCAATTGGAATGCTTGATAATTCGCCAGCTGCTTCCACTAAACGGTATGCATCAAAGCTAACAACATTTGTTATAAAATTATAGCTCATATTTACTCCGGTATGATCCTCCTCCAACATTATTGGGAGGCCGGTTGCTTGTATAGTGGAACAAATTAATTTATATAAAAATTCGTTTGTATATTGGTTCATGTATACGCTCATTTCCTTTTCTATATATATAAAATAAATAAGAAAGCACAATAAAATGCTCGCTTTAATTTAAGCAAGCATAAAATAATATATAATTGTTATATAATATTTTCAAGTAATTTGTTTGGATATGTATACTGTTCGAGGGGGATTTTGGATAATACGGGAAAAATCCATACAAAAAAGGATGTTCGCCATTCTTCTAAATGGCAAACACCCTTTATTAATGTAAATAATTAATATCTACATCATGAATCAACCTATCTTCAAGGTTAATTAAATCATTATGAGTTATTTTTGTTGTTATTATTGTTACTGTTATTGTTTTTACGGCTAGCTTCTCCGCCTTTGCGGCCAGCTTCTTCACGGCTCATTTTGCCGCCGCTGTTGTTGTTATTGTTGTTATTACCGTTTTGGTTGTTTCCGCTGCTTGCTTCTCCGCCTTTACGGCCAATTTCTTCATAAAATTCTCTACCATGGTTATTAGATGTAGCTTCTCCGCCTTTACGACCCGCTTCTTGAACCGTCATTTGTCCGTCATTCTGATTCTGATTACGTTTGTTGTTATTAGCCATTTCTTACATCCTCCTAGTGAAAATTTTTTAGCTTATTGCTAAGCTTACTAGTTAAATTCCCATCTCTCGTTATATTAAACATAAATTATATTTCATTTATATTACAAAAAAATGATGTAAAGTTATTAGAATCTGAAGAAGAGGTTCATCATAAAATAGAAGTATTTCAAATGACATAGGCGTGTAAAGCATTGTAAGGGTATTTTATTTAAACTATTTCGATAATTTTTACAATTTCTGTAGTTTGGTATGATAAAATAGCTATTATGCATAATTTTCAGTTAATTTTAAAAATTGTAGTACAACAGTTATGAAATTTGGTATTGTTATATTACAACTTAAGAGAGATACATAGGGGGAAAGTTAAATGAATGCAATCACATTAGTAATTGGGGCAATCTGTATTTTAGTAATTGCCTATCGTTTTTACGGAATTTTCTTTACAAAGAAAGTATTAAAGATTAACGAAGATACACCTACACCTGCAAATGAAAAAAATGACGGGCAAGACTATGTGCCAACAAATCGTTGGGTAGCATTTGGGCATCACTTTGCAGCAATTGCCGCAGCAGGACCGTTAGTTGGACCAATTTTAGCCGCGCAATTCGGTTATTTACCGGGTTATCTTTGGTTATTAATTGGTGCTGTTATTGGGGGTGCCGTACACGATGCAGTTGTATTATTTGCTTCGATGACAAAAGGCGGGAAGTCATTATCGGAAGTTATGCGTGAAGAGCTTGGGCCTGTCGCTGGTTTTTGTACAGGATTAGCGATGCTGTTCATCATTACAATTACAATGGCCGGTTTATCAATGGTTATTTTAGGAGCTTTAGCAGAAAACCCTTGGGGAACATTTGCAGTTGCAGCAACGATTCCGATTGCGATGCTCATGGGTCTGATCAATAAATTCACAGGAAACTTAAAGATTTCAACAATACTTGGGGTCATCCTTCTCGTTGGGGCCGTTTTCTACGGACCGTCTATTCAAGGTACTTGGCTAGGCGATGTATTAACATTAGATCGTGAAACTTTATCGATTCTATTGCCGATTTATGCGTTCTTTGCGGCTGCATTGCCAGTTTGGTTCTTACTTGCACCACGTGATTATTTGAGCAGTTTCATGAAGATAGGGGTATTTATTGCTTTAATCATTGGGGTGTTTATTATTAACCCTACAATTCAATTCCCTGCGTTTATTCCTGACTTCCTAGGAGGCGGTCCGATCGTTGCAGGTCCTGTATGGCCATTCGTTTCGATTACAATTGCTTGTGGAGCTATTTCCGGTTTCCATGCATTTGTAGGATCAGGTACTACGCCGAAAATGTTAAACCGTTGGGATGATATTCGCGTAGTTGGTTTTGGTGCTATGCTTGTAGAATGTGTCGTTGGAGTAATGGCACTGATCGCTGCAACTGTACTGCATCCGGCAGATTACTTTGCGATTAACTCATCACCTGAAGCATTCGCAAAATTGGGAATGACGGTTGTCGATTTACCGGTGCTGTCAGAAGCAATTGGTATGGATCTGGAGGGGCGTACTGGTGGTGCAGTGACACTTGCAGTCGGTATGGCATCCATTTTCTCTGGGGTAGAATGGTTTAGCCATTTAACCTCTTATTTCTATCAATTTGTTATTATGTTTGAAGCTGTATTTATTTTAACTGCAATTGACGCAGGTACACGTACAGCTCGTTACTTAATTCAAGACTTTTTAGGAAATGTTTATAAGCCGCTTAAAAAGACGGATTGGCTCCCAGGCGCAATTGGGGCAAGTGCATTGGCCTGTATCATGTGGGGATACTTATTAAATTCAGGGGATATTGCTTCTGTATGGGCATTATTCGGTGTGTCCAACCAGTTAATGGCCTCCATTGGTCTAGTATGCGGTGTAACATTCGTATTAAAAGTAGCGGATAAGCGTATTTATGCTTTAACTTGCTTTATTCCGTTAGTATATTTATATATTACGGTAAACGTAGCAGGATTCTGGATGGTGAAAAATGTTTACTGGAACGATATGGCTGGTGGCTACAATATTTTAAACGGTATTTTATCGATTATTATGCTGACACTAGGATTGATCATTGTTATTACATCAGTCATAAAATGGCGTGAACTATGGGCACATCCACGTTTTACAAAACAAGCTACTGCTAACTAAAACAATTAAAAAAGGACGGAAAATTAGAGTAACCTCTAAATTTTCCGTTCTTTTTGTGTTGAGTATAAATAGTTTAGAAAATTGTCCTTAAAAACAGCGTTTAAAATACACGGTTGCTTTTGCCTTTTTTCCAGCAGCAAATGTTCTTCAGGAAATTGCTGTTCGACATTTAAAGATATGAAAGGAAGTTTTTCCTGCGCTTTTTGAGAACGCAAATTGACTGTACGTGCACCGGCAAATACTACTTCAAGATGTAAATATTCAAATGCTATTTTCAAAAGTTCGATTTTGGAAGCCAGATTATAGCCTTGGCCCCAATAATCCACTGCAATCCAGCTTCCGATATGGCATTGTTTATTGGACTGATCGATAAACATCAATGTCGTAATTCCGATCAATTGGTCCTCTTCATTCAAAATTAAACGGGAAATAGTTTTCCCTTCTGATTCCTCCATTATAGTATTAATAATAAAGTTTTCCGTATCTTCCACAGATTGTGTCGGAAGTCCGAGTGCATTCTTTACTTCGGGCGCCTGCGATAAACGATGAATTTCTGGTGCATAACGAAGTGCTTGTGGAATTAATGTTACTTTTTTCATTCATATAACCTCACTTTCCGATGAAACGTGCCAAACCTGCGTATGGTACATTGTTTCATTTTACATTATATTCAAAAAATATCCGATTATTTTTTAGAAAATAAAAATAAATTAAAAAATAAGGTTGTTTTATTTAAGTAAGTATAATAATATAACTCATATAATATAAAACCAAGTTGAATAATCGGTATTGGGGTGAAAACTAGTTGTCGACAGTTAAGATTGAAATTAAAGAAGTTTCAAAGTCGTATGGAGAAAAAGGTCCGACAGTTTTAAAAGATGTTTCTTTTAATATAAATCATGGTGAAGTCATTGCCATTCTTGGGAAAAGCGGTTGTGGTAAAAGTACATTGCTAAATTGCATCGGTGGCTTTGAAACGATTGATCAAGGACAGATCCTGCTTGATGGGACTGCCGTTACAAAACCTAGTAAGCGCTGTATTATGCTTATGCAAAATTACGGGCTGTTGCCATGGCGCTCTGTTCGGAAAAATGTGGAGCTCGGTATTGAAAATTCGAATTTATCGAATGCTGACATTACAAAAAGAGCGGCCCATTATTTACAGATGGTCGGTTTGGAAGACCGTGCTAATGCACTGCCTAGCGAACTTTCAGGCGGTATGCAGCAACGGGTCGCAATTGCCCGTGCGCTCGCCATTCAACCGGAAGTTATTTTAATGGATGAGCCGTTTGGAGCGCTTGATACATTTACACGCTATTATTTACAGGATGAATTAAAACAAATCCAACAACGCGAGAAAATGACAATTGTATTAGTAACCCACGATATTGATGAAGCGATTTATTTAGCAGATCGCATTCTTATTATGAAGCCTAATCCTGGTGAAATTCATAAAGAAGTTGTACTGAAGTTGCCAAAGGACCGCTATCGTGCTGATGCGGATTTTCAACATTACCGCGAAATCATTTTTAATGAATTCCAATTTACTCATGATAAAGCAGCAATCGAATTTAACATTTAGGAGGATAGTAGATGAAAAAAGTAGCGTTAATGATGACACTGCTGTTCGTCGTATTGTTGACGGCGTGCGGGACGAACGAAACAGGAAGTACTACAGGTGACGGGGAAAAGCCAACGATTAAAATCGGGTATTTACCGATTACGCACGCGGTTCCGTTATATATGCAAAATGATGCAAAATATGAAGATTATAATTTAGAGCTCGTGAAATTCGGTTCTTGGCCTGAGCTGATGGATGCACTGAATACCGGTGCAATTGATGGCGCATCTGTATTAATCCAATTAGCGATGAATGCAAAGGAAAAAGGCATTGACCTAAAAGCAGTCGCACTTGGTCATCGTGATGGCAATGTATTAATCGGAGGTAAGGATATAAAATCCGTGGAAGAACTGAAAGGAAAATCTTTTGCAATACCAAGCCGGTTTTCGACACACAATATTTTGTTGTATGAAATGCTGAAAAAGCATGGCATTGCTTACGATGAAGTGGATGTTATCGAATTGCCGCCAGCGGAAATGCCTGCTGCTTTAGCGGAAGGGCGTATTGCTGGTTATGTAGTAGCGGAGCCGTTTGGTGCGATTTCTGTGGCATTGGAAAACGGAAAAGTGCTTTATCAGTCAGAAGAAATTTGGCAAGATTCAATTGATTGCGGCTTAGTATTGCGCGGTCAGTTTATTAAAGATAATAAAGAATTGGCAGGGAAATTTGTCGATGACTATGTAGCAGGCGGAGAGCTTGCACAAGGGAAAGACGATCATATGCATGAAGTCGTTGGGCAATATTTAACAGTTGAAAAAAATGTATTGGATATTTCATTAGATTGGATTTCCTACGATAATTTACGCATTGAACAAGACAGCTATACGATTTTACGTGATGCATTACTGGAGATGGGATTATCCGAAAACCCTCCTTCCTATGAAGATTTTGTTGATGCTAGCTTTGTAAATTAGTAGAGGACGGAGGGATATTATGGCGATAGTGAAGAAATTGTCCCCGATTACACTTGGCTTTCTATTATTACTTCTCGTATGGCAAGCTGCAATTATGATAGGTGGGCACCAGTCGGCACTTTTCCCTCCGCCTTTAAAAGTGGGGGAAGCATTACTGGCGATCATTTCCGATGGTTCGCTGTTTGCACATATACAAATTAGTTTATTTCGATTTTTCACAGGTTATCTGATCGCTGTCGTTGCAGCAATTTTGTTAGGCCTTATTTTAGGAAGGTTACCGGCTGTCTGGAAAGTGCTCGACCCGGTAGTTCAAGTATTGCGACCGGTTTCGCCGATTGCATGGTCACCGTTTATCGTTCTATGGTTCGGCATTGGCAATATGCCTGCGATCGTTATTATTTTTATCGCTGCATTTTTCCCGGTGTTATTGTCAACGGTATCCGCGGTAAAAAAAGTTGATAAAACTTATTTACGAATCGCATCAAATTTTGAAATGAGCACTTTTGAGACAATGCGGAAAATTATATTGCCGGCATCATTTCCAATGATCGCCAATGGGCTGCATATGGCATTAGGTTCAGCGTGGATTTTCCTCGTCGCTGGGGAAATGGTCGGAGCGCAATCGGGTTTAGGATTTTTAATTGTCGATGCACGAAATTCCTTAAGTCTAGATTTAGTTATGGCATGCATTGTTGTAATTGGGGTACTTGGTCTTTTACTCGACAAAGGCATTCATTATTTTGAAAGTTGGGTAAACCGCATTTGGGGAGGGGCCAAATAAAACTGCCTAATGAGTTTAGACAGTTTTTAATGGCCGTATATGAATCGTGTCGACGCGTTTGCCTGTTTCAGTAGAATAATAACCGACTTCTATACGCTGTTCATCAGGCCCGACGATTTCTTTATAGCAGGTTTCCAGATGATCAGCACCCCATATAATCATGGAGTTGAATACATGCTCAAGGGCTGTCCCTTTTTCGGTTAATGTATAACGGTAGCGTGGGGGATGGGCGGAATATAGCTCACTTTGAACAATCTGTGCTTCTTCCAATTCTTTTAACCTATTTGACAGAATATTCGCTGATAAACCTGGAAGCTTGAGCTTAATATCATTAAAGTTGGTTTCGCCGATAAGCAGTTCATGAATAATGAGAAGCGTCCAACGATCTCCCAAAATATTTAATGTTTGTGCAATGTTACAGGGTAAGTCATAACGTGTTTTCATGTTTTCGCCTCCTTGATACAAGTATAAACATTAATTTTATGCAATGCGAGTTAATTTTTTTAACCTATACGAACTATTGAAATGGGTATTCATAGTGCGCTCTAAAGAACGCCTATTTGAATATAGAATAATCTAACATTTACTATTAGGAGGAAAATACAATGAGTTTATATTTAGTAGAATCAACAATTAATGAGGTTTCTTCAAAAGAAGCATTTTCGGCATTAGTCGAAAAAGTGCATGGTACAGAAGGTGTTGGAGTTATCGAAGTACAAGTGGCGAAAGACTTTTCACGTGGTTATTTCATTATTGAAGCAGCAGATGAGGAAGCGGCAAAAACAGCGTTACAAACACAAGGTGTTGCAATTGATCTAGTAAAGGAAGTCCGTTTAATCGGTAAAGAACTTGATGAAGTAAAAGCGGGCGGCGAGCAAGTAAACTACTTAGTAGAATGGGAAATTCCTGCAGAAATTACGATGGAAAAATATTTAGAGCGTAAAAAGAAAAATTCGGTAAAATACGAAGAAGTTCCAGATGTAAAATTCTCTCGTACGTATGTATGTGAAGATATGACAAAATGTTTATGTTTCTATGATGCACCAGACGAAGCGGCTGTAAAACGTGCACGAGAAGCAGTACAAACACCGATCACATCATTAACGGAATTGGCAGACTAAAAGGAAAGGATGCGGGGACAATGGCATTGAACAAAGAATTGTTACAACGAATCATCGATGAAAAACTGAAGCCCGTAGTGAAGAAGGTCGATGAGCAGGCACATTATGCAGAAGATTATATTTTAGCGCTAAGTGAGGCTGGTTTCTTCCAATCGGCAAATAAGGAGCAATCGACGCTATTACAGGATGAGGCAGCAGTTGTTCGTGAAACGGCAAAGGTTTGTATGACAACAGCGTTTTGTGTTTGGTGCCATTTAGCCGCATTAACTTATTTACGTAATAGTGACAATAAGTATTTAAAGCAAACGATATTACCGGAACTGGAAAGCGGCGTAAAGCTTGGTGCAACAGGATTATCAAATGCGATGAAGTACTATTCCGGATTAGAAAAACTCCATCTGAAGGCAGAAGAGACAGAAGAAGGCTATGTCATTAATGGAACGTTGCCAGCTGTATCCAACTTGGGGAACCGTCATTATTTTGGTGCAGTTGCGACAGTCGACAGTCGTGAAGTTTTGGTGCTTGTACCAACTGATATCGAAGGTCTTGAAATGAACGAACGACTTGGTTTCCTTGGAGTGAATGGCAGCGCGACATATTCATGTAAATTTGATCATGTCGTAATTTCGAAAGACTTTGTCATTTCCGAGGATGCAAAAGAATTTTGCGATATTATCCGCCCTACGTTTATTTATTATCAAGTTCCGCTTGGTGCAGGTGTAATTGCCGCAGCAGTTGAAGGTATTGAAAAAGTAAAGGCTAAGCAAAACGGCTGTAATGACTACTTAAAAGTACAGGCAACGGAACTGCGCGATCAATATGAAAGAATTAATGCAGAGTTGAACAACTTGGCAGGCAATTTGACACTGAAGGGAATTGTAAACACACGTCTCCAAGCTGTGCACGATACATTAGCTGCAGTACAGGCGAATATGATTCACAATGGAGCAGCCGGCTATGTTGCGGGAAGTGTTCCATCCCGCAAATTGCGTGAAGCATACTTCTTTGCTAACTTGACGCCAACAGTCCGACATCTGGAAAAAATTAAATCATCTTTTGCTTGAGTTTAAAAGGGGGCTAACCAATTAGCCCCCTTTTCATATATTCCTCCTTTAATCTCAACACCACTTCTCACCTCATATCGTTAAGTCTTTTTCAATTTTTTCATATTCGCTTCAAGCTAGTAATTCAATGGGTGACATGAGAAAATGGATTAAATAGAAAAAGGGGGATCGGCATGGATATAAAAATTTCAGAAAAACAAATAAAAAATCTATGCGGAACCGTTTCTTTTAAAAAAGGACAAACTTTTTACCAAACAGGGAAAGTTAATTTCCTGCAAGATACAGATGTGTATGGAGAAGCGGTTGTAAACAGTACGGAACAATTCGTTGTCCGGGTAGAAAAAGAGGGAACAGGCCAATTTAAAACATCTTGCAGCTGTCCGACATTGGGTAATTTCAGTAAAAGCTGTCAACATGTTGCGGCAGTTCTTATCGCTATTTTTAATAACAATAAAAATAAAGCTCAATCGATACAAGTTGATGAAAACGCTGGAAATTTAATTTCTGAAAACAGCTTTCTTTCTATTTTTAAACAGGAGACAATACAAACAACAAGACAGCAAAGTCATTTTGAAAAACGGGAAATATTAGAAGTGCAGTTTTTATTAACGCCTGTTCAACTTTCAGAACAAGACCCGTTTTTTAGTATACAACTCCAGATCAATGGAGAACAGATTTTATCAATTCGCGAATTTTTATCACATATAAAAAATAAAAAGCCATATCGGATATCTCAAAATATCACCTATAATTTTGAACAGTTCTGCTTTGAGGAACAGCATGATGCCATTTTACAGCTCCTAATTAAAATTGTTGAAGATGATACACTTTATAGTGACACGCCTGTACAAAATCAGGAGCAGCATCTGCTGATCATTCCACCCTCATCTTGGTTTCTTCTAGCTACATTGATATCGAATACGGAAAATGTTTCGTTATTGTATCAAAATGAAAGCTATAGCGATGTAAAGCTACAAACACAACCTAAAGCTCTTCGTTTTTTCATTGAAGCAAAGGGAAAAGATTATCAGGTTTATATAGAAGGAATTAAACGAGTTTTCTTGCTTCCTAATTATCGGGTAGTGCTATTTGATGGAGAAATGACGCAAATGAGTGACGATAGTATGAAGCAGCTTTTCGAGTTAAGGCAGATGCTTCAGCAACAAACCTTATTAACGATTGAGCATTCACACTGGGATTACTTCCGGGAACAGGTGATACCTAAATTGAAAAAAATAGGTATTGTTGAAATGGCTCCAGAGCTTTCAGCAAAACAGATGGAAACGCCATTAGTCGCAAACATTTATTTAGACCGTGTGAAAAACCGCTTCCTTGCAGGGGTGGAATTTCAATACGGGCAATTTGTCATTCAACCATTGGATGATCAGCTTTCTGACGAAGTGTTCATCTTCCGTGATATCGAAAAGGAAGCGGCGGTTTTAGCGTTGATGGATGGAAGCGGTTTTACGAAAACGGATGGCGGCTACTATATGCAAAATGAAGAGCTTGAATACGAGTTTTTATATCACCAGCTTCCGAAGCTCACAAAACTGGCTAACATTTATGCCACAAATTCTGTCAAACTGCGGATAGCGAAAGAAAATAACTTTCCGAAAATCCGGGTGAACGTTCAAAAGGAACGGACAAATTGGCTTGAATTTAAATTTGAAATGGATGGGGTTACGAATAAGCAAATTAAAGAAATTTTAGCGGCCATCAAAGTGAAGCAAAAATATTATCGTTTGCAAGATGGGGCATTGCTTTCGCTGGAGACTAAGGAAATTGAAGAAATTCAGCGCTTTCTTAGAGCAATTCCGGCTCAGGATGATGAATATGAATTAACGTTTAATATGCCAATATTGGATAGTCTACCTTTTTTGGAGCAGTTTGAACAAAGTGAAATATTTGAAGCGGAAGAATCGTTTAAACAGTTTACAGGGCAGTTATTACATCCTGAAACATTGACATTTGAAGTTCCGGAAAGCCTGGAACCGATTCTTCGGGATTACCAGAAACATGGTTTTAACTGGTTGAAATTGCTTTCGAATTATGGATTCGGTGGTGTGCTTGCAGATGATATGGGACTTGGTAAAACAGTACAAAGTATTGCTTTTATCGTATCTGAATTGCCGATCATCCGTGCAAATAAACAGCCGGTTCTGATCGTCTGTCCATCGTCGCTTTCATACAATTGGCTGTATGAGTTCATGCAATTTGCCCCTGAAGTCGAAGCAATTGTCATTGATGGGGAAGTATCCGAGCGGCGTCATTTGCTTCGTACAATGGAAGAACATGATGTTATCATTACGACCTATCCGTTATTACGTAAAGATAGTGCATTTTATGAACGGCAGCATTTCCATACGGTATTTTTTGATGAAGCGCAGGCATTTAAAAATCCGGTTACACAGACGGCTAGAACAGTAAAAAGAATTAGTGCGACAAATCGCTTTGGTTTAACAGGAACACCGATTGAAAACTCATTATCGGAATTATGGTCGATATACCGTGTCATCTTTCCGCAGCTGTTCCGCGAGCTAGAGGAGTTCCGCCATATGCAGCGGAAAGATATTGCACGCAGAGTACGGCCGTTTCTCCTTCGCCGAATGAAAGAACATGTACTGGGTGAATTGCCTCAAAAAGAGGAAATGATTGAAAAAGCCGAACTGTTACCGGAGCAAAAAGCGTTATATGCAGCCTATTTGGCGAAACTGCGTGTCGATACAATGAAGCATCTGGATAAAGAAACATTCCATAAAAACCGGATTCGTATTTTGGCCGGAATTACGAGACTGCGTCAAATCTGCTGTCATCCGGCACTGTTTGTCGAAGGGTATAAAGGGAGTTCCGCCAAGTTTGAACAGCTGTTCCGACTATTGGAACAATCGAAGGTATCTGGCCGCCGGGTATTAATATTTTCACAGTTTACGCAAATGCTGAAAATGATTGCGACAGAACTTTCCAAGCGCGGGGAACAATATTTTTATCTTGATGGACAAACCCCTTCAGAAGAGCGTATTGCGCTATGCAACTCTTTTAATGATGGCGAGCGTGATATGTTTTTGATTTCTTTGAAAGCAGGCGGCACAGGACTGAATTTAACAGGGGCAGATACCGTCATTTTATATGATTTATGGTGGAATCCGGCAGTAGAGGAACAAGCGGCCGACCGTGCCCATCGTATGGGGCAAAAGGAAGTTGTACAAGTGATTAAACTCATTGCAAATGGTACAATCGAGGAAAAAATGAGTGAACTTCAGCAGAAGAAGAAAATGCTTATTTCGGATATATTGGACGGCGATGAATCGTCGAAGGGAACGTTAACCGAACAGGATATCCGGGAAATTTTAATGATTTAAAAAAGGTTATGAGGACCATTTTGTGCTCCTCATAACCTTTTTTTATTTAACGGGTGTTCGCACAATTAAAACATCGCATGTTGCATGCCGAACGATTGCTTCCGCAGTGGATCCCATGAACATCTGCTCGACCGCATTCGAGCCGGTTGCACCACAAATGATAATATCTGCGGGTGCATGCTCTGAAAGCTTTCTTGCTAAAATTGTTTTGGGCGTGCCTTTTGTTAAAATCTTATTGATGGCAGGAATGCCTGCTTCTTTTGCTTCCAATTCATAGCGGTCCAGTAAAACTTCGCCATGTTTGCGAACCAATT
The DNA here is from genome assembly GCF_002174535.1 of Solibacillus kalamii. Classification (NCBI taxonomy): domain Bacteria; kingdom Bacillati; phylum Bacillota; class Bacilli; order Caryophanales; family Caryophanaceae; genus Solibacillus; species Solibacillus kalamii. The sequence goes on from NZ_NHNT01000002.1 coordinate 184,966, forward strand.
CAACCATATTATCATAAAGCATATCAAAAGATGTGGAGAAGCTCGTATCGATTACATGGATAATATGTAAAGTCGAGCCGATATTTCGTTTTGCTATATCAATCGATTTTTTAAAAGCGAGTTCGCTTATTTCTGAACCATCTACTGCAACAACAATATTTTGATAATGATTTGCCATATGAAATTCCCCCTTCATCTATTGAATAAAGTATATCAAATATATGAATCTCGGTATAATGATGACGCCGAGAACATGAGATGAGGAATTCTACTACAATCAACCATTTATTTAATAGGTAGGATTTTCAGGATTTTTTGAATACGATATGCAAAGAATCCTGCGAAAATTGAAAGAATAATATCTTTTGGCATTGGCGGAATCATCCAAAGCCATGCCATTTTAAACGTAAAACCTTCTGGAGCGGATGCCCATAATGTATAGGCAAAATACATCCATGTTGTTCCTATAATATAGTTAACCGCCATTGCTATAAGTGCACCAATAATATAGGCAAGTCGTGTTTGAAACTTTTCGGCAATTTTACCGGCAATATATGCACTTATAATAAATGTTACGATGAAGCCGAAAGTCGGAAGTAGTATCGCCGAAAATCCGCCTGTGAATTTAGAGAACACCGGTGCCCCTGCAAGACCGATAAACATATAAACTGCACAAGCGATGGCTCCTTTTTTTGATCCAAGCACTAAACCTGCTAGTATGGCAAAAAATGCCTGTAATGTTATCGGTACACCACCGACCGTTAGAAAAGGTACAAATGATGTAATATTTGCCCCGATCATAATAAGTGTTGCAAAAAGTGCACTGTAAATTAAATCGATTGTTTTAAAGCTTTGTGTTTTGTGAACAGTCTCCATACATTACTCCCCTTGTTGTTAACTTCTATATTATTTTGGTTAACATAAATATAAATTGAGTTTTGTTTTGTGTCAACTTTTATTTTTAATAGGTTAACATACTAACCGGGCGTAATTTTGGTTAACTTTTATAAAAAAGTTTATAATAAATGCATCTTTGAAAGGAATGAGGCGAAAACAATGACAGATAAAAAGCAGAATTTTGGTTTTCGTTTTAATAACAGTTACTTGGAGTTGCCGCAAACTTTTTATTCCCATGTAACAGCTAATGAAGTGACATCACCTTCAATCGTCATCTTCAATCGTACATTAGCTGAGCAGCTCGGGTTAGATGCTCGGGAATTAAAAGAGCATGGTGCCGCTATTTTGGCAGGACAAGAAATGCCTGTTGGCGCAGCGCAAATTGCACAGGCCTATGCAGGACATCAATTCGGGCATTTTAATATGTTAGGTGATGGAAGAGCGTTATTAATCGGAGAACATCTCACGGAAAATGGGAAACGATTTGATCTTCAGTTGAAAGGATCGGGTCTTACACCGTATTCTCGTGGAGGCGATGGACGTGCTGCGCTTGGTCCAATGTTACGCGAATTTATCATCAGTGAGGCAATGCATGCACTTTCAATACCAACAACACGTAGTTTAGCTGTTATGGCAACTGGCGATATCATCTATCGTGAAACAGCTTTGGAAGGCGCTGTTCTAACACGGGTTGCTGCAAGTCACTTACGTGTCGGGACGTTTCAGTATGCGGCTGCATTTGGAGAGGCGGACGACTTAAAAGCTTTGGCTGATTATGCAATTGAGCGCCATTATCCTGAGCTGATGCAATCAGAAAACCGCTATCTTGCCCTGCTCGAAGCGGTAATTGATAGACAAGCTTCCCTTATTGCGAAGTGGCAGAGTGTCGGCTTTATTCATGGTGTAATGAATACTGATAATATGACAATCAGCGGTGAAACAATTGATTACGGGCCATGTGCGTTTATGGATACGTATGACGTGGAAACTGTATTCAGTTCGATTGATCGTCAAGGGCGTTATGCCTACCGCAATCAGCCGCCGATCGCATCATGGAACTTAACGCGTTTCGCTGAAAGTCTGCTCCCGCTGCTTCATGAAAACGAAGAGGAAGCAGTTCAACTTGCACAAACGATTCTAGGTAAATTCCCTTCTATTTATGAAGCTTATTATTATAGTGAAATGCGGGAAAAATTAGGTCTACTTTCGATTGATGATCAGGATGAGAAGCTGATAGATGTTCTGCTGAATTTAATGGAAGAACATGAAGCAGACTATACAAACACTTTTCGTACATTGTCGGAAGGTAAGCGACCGGATAATGTTTTGTTCCAGTCAGACGCCTTTAAACAGTGGGAAAAAACATGGTTTGAACGGATTGAACAACAAGACACGACGATTGATGAAACAATGCAGGTAATGCAGTCCGTTAATCCGGCCTTTATTCCAAGAAATCATTTTGTGGAACAGGCAATCGATCAGTTTGCAGAAGGCGACCCTTCAATGTTTGCTGAAATGCTCCAAGTACTGACAAGCCCGTTTACTGTGTCGGAGCAGTACAAAAAATATACTCAGCCACCGACAGACGAAGAACCACCGTTTGTAAGTTATTGTGGAACTTAAAAAACGAGCACGGTACAACAAAAAGTTGTTGCCGTGCTCGTTTTACTAACTATAGAAAAGTTTTATGATTTCAGTTCAATGTGGTTTCTAACAATTGGAACGACTTCGTTGGCAAATAAGTTCATACTGTTTTTTACAAGTTCAAATGGTTGACCGCCAATATCCGGCTGCGCCAAAAACCGGCTATGCCCGAAGAATTCATATTGTTTAATAATTTTTTCCGCAACCTCTTCAGGACTTCCAACGAATAATGCCATGTTCGGTCCGGTAATTTCGATGAATTGTTCAAAAGATAACTGGAAGCTGAAACTGCCGCGTTGCTGATTTACATACTGCCAATAGTTTTTATAGTAAGGGTAAAATTGCTCCAGTGCCTGTTCCGTTGTCTCTGCAATGAAAAGGTGACCGGTAACTCCAACATTTAATTTTTCAGGATGATGCTGTCCGGATTTTCGGTAAAGATTCACCAGTGGCTGGAACCGATCAAGGGGACCGCCTAATATTGCAAGTGCCATTCCAACTCCGATACGTCCTGCTCGAACAGCACTTTCCGGTGTGCCGCCAACACCAACCCAAATAGGAATTTCCTGATTAAAGGGCCTAGGTGCTATTTCCGCATTATTTAAAGCTGGGCGGAATTGACCGCTCCATGTTACGCATTCCTGTGAATTTAATTGTTGAAGTAACAGTAAGTTTTCCTCAAATAATGCGTCATAATCATTTGTTGAATACCCGAAAAGCGGGAAAGATTCGATGAATGCACCACGACCTGCTAAAATTTCGGCTCGTCCGTTGCTTAGTAAATCAAGCGTTGCAAAATCTTCAAAAAGCCGAACAGGATCCACCGTACTTAAAACGGTTGTTGTGCTCGTCAGTTTAATATGTTTTGTCCGTTGAGAAATCGCAGATAAAACAACAGGCGGAGCAGATACGACATAGTCAAGACGGTGATGCTCGCCGACACCGAACACATCCAGCCCTAAATTTTCAGTTAAGTCCGCCATCTGTAAAATTTCCTCTAATCGTTGCGAAGGAGAAGGGGCTTTTCCTGTTAAAGGATCAGTGCCAATATCAGCGAGGGTATAGATGCCGAATTCAAATTTCTTCATTTTTAATAGACTCCTTTAGTAAGTTACTAAAAGTAAGTTTATCATATACTCTTTGATATCTATATTAATAAGCTTTGTGCAACATATCATTCAAAATAGTTGAAGTATATTTAAATACTTCTAGTGGGGGAACTCGTGAAAACAGAAAAAAACATCCATTTCCTCACGGAGAAAATGGATGTTTTTGTTACCATGGATTGTTAATTAAGATAGACGGTTACGGTAGTCTTCGTATTGGAAAGTACGAATAACTTTTACACCATCTTGTTCATTGTAAGTGCAAATACTTGGTAAATTTACACCGTTGAACATATGCGTTTTTACCATTGTATAATGGGCCATATCCGTAAAGACGAGTTTGTCGCCTGCTTGTAGCGGCTCATCGAAAGAATAGTCTCCGATAATGTCGCCTGCTAAGCAAGTCATCCCACCTAAACGATATGTGTAGGCTTTTTCGTTTGGCTGACCCGAACCGATAATATGTGCGCGATAAGGCATTTCAAGTGTATCCGGCATATGGCAAGTAGCTGAAGAGTCGACAATCGCAAGCTCCATACCGTTTTGTACGATATCAAGCACAGTCGCCACTAAATATCCTGTATTAAGCGCAATTGCTTCACCTGGCTCTAAAATCACTTTTACGCCATATGTTTCCTGAATGCGGTTGATTAAGCTGACTAATAGCTCGACATCATAACCTGGCTTCGTAATATGGTGTCCGCCGCCAAAGTTGATCCACTTCATTTGATGCAAGTATTCGCCATATTTTTCTTCAAAGTGCACTAAAATACGCTCCAAAACCTCTGCACCTTGCTCACACATTGCATGGAAGTGAATGCCTTCAACACCGTCAAGTTCATCCGGACGGAATGACTCCACTGGAATACCTAAACGCGAGTTAATATAGCAAGGGTCATACAAAGGTGTTTCCACTTCTGAATATCCTGGATTTACACGTAAACCGATTGAAATATTTTTCTCGTGATTTAACACTTTGTCTTTGTATTTATTTAACTGATCAAATGAGTTAAATACAATATGGTCGACATATGTTAAATATTCATCGATTTCATGCTCTGCATAAGCAGGAGCATACGCGTGTACTTCCTTGCCGAATTCTTCAAAACCAAGACGTGCTTCAAATAGTGAAGAAGATGTAATCCCCGCTAAATAATTGCGCGCCATCGGAAATGTTGACCACATAGAAAACCCTTTAAGTGCAAGTAAAATATCACAATTCGTACGATCTTGTACGGATTTTAACAGTTTTAAATTGCGCTCAAGTAATCGCTCGTCCACTACGAAGGCAGGAGATGGTGCTTTTGACCAGTCAATGCCTGTTTCTTTTTCAAGAGCAGCTGCTATCACAGATTTTTTCGTGTTTTTAATTTCTGCCATTATGCTTTTTCTCCAGCAGAAGTGAATTCCAAGTCGATTAATTCAGGGTTTTCTGTTTCGTGCCATGGTAATCCCCATTTATTTAATGCATCCATGAATGGGTCCGGATTGAAGTCTTCTACATTCCATACACCTGGTTTTTGCCATTCGCCGTTCATTACAAGCATAGCGCCGATCATTGCCGGTACACCAGTTGTGTAAGAAATCGCCTGTGAGCCAACTTCTCTGTAGCATTCTTGGTGATCACATACATTGTATACATAGTAAGTTTTTTCTTTACCGTCTTTCATACCGCGAACGATACAGCCGATGTTTGTTTTACCTTTTGTAAGTGGACCTAATGTAGCTGGGTCTGGTAAAACAGCTTTTAAAAACTGGATCGGCTGAATCATTTGTCCTTGGAATTCGATTGGCTCGATTGAAGTCATACCTACATTTTCAAGAACGTTTAAATGTGTTAAGTATTTTTCGCCAAACGTCATCCAGAAGCGGATTTGTTTTAAACCTTTAATGTTTTTCGCTAAAGATTCCAGTTCTTCATGGTATAGAAGGTAGCAATCTTTTTCACCGATTTCCGGTAAGTTATAAACTGTTTTATATTCTAAAGGCTCCGTTTCAACCCACTCGCCATCTTTCCAGAAACGACCGTTCGCAGTAATTTCGCGAATGTTGATTTCAGGGTTGAAGTTTGTTGCGAATGGAAGTCCGTGGTCTCCACCGTTTGCATCAACAATATCGATGTAATGAATTTCATCGAAATGATGCTTTTGTGCATGCGCTGTGAATACGCCTGTTACACCTGGGTCAAAACCTGAACCTAGAAGCGCAGTAATACCTGCTTCTTCAAAACGCTCTTTATACGCCCATTGCCATTTATATTCGAATTTAGCAGTATCCAAAGGCTCGTAGTTCGCTGTATCTACATAGTGAGTCTTCGTTGCCAAACATGCATCCATAATAGTTAAGTCTTGATATGGTAAAGCTACATTGATCACCACATCTGGATTAAATCCATTGATTAGGTCAATTAGTTCCTCAGTGTTATCCGCATCCACCTGTGCTGTGTGAATAATCGTTTTTCCACCATCTAATTTTTCTTTTAAAGCATCACATTTTGATTTTGTTCGACTTGCGATCATAATCTCTTCGAATACTTCTGAGTTTTGTACACATTTATGTACGACAACGCTAGCTACACCGCCAGCTCCAATAATCAATGCTTTACCCAATTTCTTGTCACGCTCCAAATCTATAATTTTTTGGTTTCATTTTTGAAACAAGATTGATTATATAGAATAGTACGGTAGTTAGCAATTATGTTCTCATATTTTTTTTTGTAGAATTAAGAGAAAATAAAAACATAATCCATTATCATTTCTTTATAAAAAAGAAAAAACCCAGTGAGAAGTTATATCCACTGGGCAGGCATTTCTATTTAACTGTTTGTTTTTGTAAAAATGTATCACGATTCGTTACTGCATCAACGGCTTCGTAGATTGTACTTTCAAAGTGATTAACTTGAAGGGAAGTGACACCTTGAATTGTCGTTCCTCCAGGTGAACATACTTGATCGATTAATGCCCATGGGTAGAGAATCGGACTGTAATACCATTTGCGCACTGCCTAATACAGAGCTTGCCGCAATTTGAAGTGCCATATCTTTGGGCATCCCTTCACGAACTGCTGCACGGGCCAATGAGTCGATATAGAGGTAAGTAAAGGCAGGAGAAGCACAACCAATTGTTGTAAAGATTGAAAATAGGTTTTCAGGAAGCTCGACAATTGTTCCGACAGTAGCAAAAAGCTTCTCAACGATTGCTTTTTGACCTGCACTAGCTTGCTGAGTTGAATAACAACTTGTCGATGCCCCGATTGTTGCGTTAATATTCGGCATTACCCGGAAAATAGATGTTTCGCTTCCAAGTTCCTCATGTAAATATTCGAGTGATTTTCCGGCGGCGATAGAAATGACGATGTGTTTATCTGTTAGATGTTTTTTAATTGTAGGTAAAACATCTTCGAACATTTGAGGTTTTACAGCGATGACAATTACGTCAACTTGTTCCATTATCTGTTCAATTGAATCGGCTGCCTGAATGCTGTATTTATTTACAAGGTCTTCGGTTTTTTCACGACTCCGATTCATCCCGTATACATCGGCAGCATTAAATTGCTGGCTTGTAATCATGCCGTGAATAATCGCGCCAGCCATGTTTCCAAGTCCGATAAATCCAAATTTCATCTATAAATCCTTCTTTCAATTAATTTTTAATTATATCTATTACGTAAAATGTACATAGCGCTTAGTATACCGCACTGGTCGATCAATGCAAACAGAACGACTTTTTTCATATACACAATAACCTTCCTTTTGTTGCTATTAACAATAAATTAGGTTAATTACAATTAAGAACGGGAACATTGAGTAAAAAGGGTCACGATTTCAGTTTAAATGATGCATTCATATAATTATTGTTGGAATGAATAAACAACGTTAAAATAAATGCAATGGACGAAGAGTGCAACTGCATTACTTTGTCGCCGATGGAGTGATTAGATGAAAGAAAATAAAAAAAATAAAGATCATGGAAAAGTAATTTTGTTTCCGGGGATGATGGATCGTTTATTTAATGAAGCGAAATACTTGGCAGAAAATAACCGGTACAAAGAAGCAAATGAGCTGTTTGAGCAGGCTTTGTTATTAGGTGAGGGAGATGAAGTGTCACTTAGTATATTTGCTTACTCATTATATGAAGAAAAAAATTACGAACGAGCAAAACAAGTTTGTGAGGAACTGCTTGCGATAGGTCCGAACATGTACTTTGAAGTGATGGAACTGTACTTAACGATCTGCATGCAATTACGTCAATTTAAACAAGTTGAAAAAATCATTGAATCATTGTTTGACGAACAGTTAATCCCTGAATATGAAACGGAAAAATTTGAACGTTTAAAAAATTTGAATGCCCATATTGCGGAAAATCAGGAATCCCATTTTCAAGCATCAATTATTGAAGATAACGAACTTGAACAATTTACGGCAACAGAATTTTCTGTAATGTCAGCACAACAGCAAATGATGCTGATTCATGAACTTACGGAAAAGAATATCCGTCCCTATTCCGGTGAATTGAAAGCACTCATCGAAAAAGAAACAATCCAACCCTTTATAAAAAGCTTACTGCTCATCCTGCTTGTTGAACAGGAAATCAATATGACAGTCACTGTAACAAAACTTGGTCAGTCCAAAGAATTAAACCCGGTGAATGTTCCGTTGCCGACGAAGCTGCCTCAATATACGGAAATTACGGGAATTATAACGGAACAACTGGCACAGGAGCCGTCTACTTTAGAGTTTGCTTTGCACTTAATCGACAAACATGCAATCGTACTTTACCCGTTTGAATGGGCCGGATATTCCAGTGAAGAAGTTGCTGCAGGCTATACCGATTATGTGAAATTAATGTTCGGTGAAGAGAGAGAAATGAATGGTGGAATAGTAACTTTTTTACAAAACATAGAAAAAATGTCGGATTTGCAAGAGTAGTGAAAAAAGTTGAAACATTGAGCATCTATGTTATACTAAAATGGTTGTCAAACAATATATATGACGAGTTTGTTTATTCAAACGAATGTTAACTTTGGAGGTAATATATATGTCAGTAAAATGGGAAAAACAAGAAGGTAACGAAGGTTTATTAACGGTTACTGTAGAAGCTGCAGAAGTTGATAAAGCTTTAGACCAAGCTTTCAAAAAAGTAGTAAAACAAATTAACGTACCAGGTTTCCGTAAAGGAAAAATGCCTCGTAACGTATTTGAAAAAATGTACGGTGTAGAAGCTCTTTACCAAGATGCTCTAGAAATCGTTATCAATTCTTCATACCCAGTTGCTTTAGACGAAGCTGGTATTGAGCCAGTTGACTACCCAGAAATCGCGGGTACTGAGAATTTCGCTAAAGGTACTGACTTCACATACACTGCAACAGTAACTGTGAAACCAGAACCAAAATTAGGTGAATATAAAGGTTTAGAAGTAACAAAACAATCTGCTGAAGTAACAGACGAAGAAGTTCAATCTTTAATCGACGCTCAATTAGCTAAAAAAGCTGAATTAGAAATTAAAGAAGATGAAGCAATCGTTGAAGGCGACACAGCTGTAATCGATTTCGAAGGTTTTGTTGGTGAAGAAGCATTCGAAGGCGGTAAAGGTGAAGACTACGCATTAGAAATCGGTTCTGGTTCTTTCATTCCAGGTTTCGAAGAGCAATTAGTAGGTGCTAAAACTGGTGAAACGAAAGATGTAGTAGTTACTTTCCCAGAAGAATACCATGCTGCTGAATTAGCTGGCAAAGAAGCGAAATTCGTTGTAACAGTTAAAGAAGTTAAAACAAAAGTATTACCAGACTTAACGGATGAGTTTGCTAAAGAAATCGATCCAGAAGTTGAAACTGTAGAAGCATTACGCACTAAATTAAAAGAAACTACTTTAGCTAACAAAGAAGCAGATGTAGAAGCTTCTTTACGCGACGAGTTAGTTGAAAAAGCGGCTGCTAATGCAGAAGTTGAAATTCCACAAGGAATGATCAACACTGAAGTTGACCGCATGGTTCAAGAGTTCGGCCAACGTTTACAAATGCAAGGTATGAACTTAGATCTTTACTACCAATTCTCAGGTCAAAACGAAGAAGCATTACGCACTCAAATGGCTGAAGAAGCTGTAAACCGTGTACGTGTATCTTTAGTTTTAGAAGCAATTGGTCAAGCTGAAAACATTGAAGTATCTAAAGAAGATATCAATACAGAAGTAGAAAAAATGGCTGCTCAATTCGGTATGTCAAACGATCAAATTTTAACTGCTTTAGGTGGAACTCAAGTTCTTGAGAACGATATCCGCACTCAAAAAACAGTTGAATTCCTAGTTGAAAACGCTAAAATTTCTAACTAATTATTTGTTTTGAATAATCGATTTGAATTCAATCCTGTACTGATTCATGACCATGGTGAAGCATGAATCAGTGCCGACAAGTACCGGTTTACTCCTGGGCTACCGTCTAACATAAAGATAAAACTAGTACGGATTGAATAAAATGAGATTTTGACAAGGTACGGTATTCCCGTGCCTTGTTTTCTACCTTTGAATACATACATATAATAGTTGGTTCATTTGAATATTTAATGATAAAAAGTTACAATATAAAGTGAAACTTAAATCAGTGGGGGTTCTTTATCTCCCACTGATTGTTAGTTGAACCAATCGGGCTTTCACGGGTAGTTGATTTCCCGCCTTTCCTTTTCGCTGTACTTTAGTCGAAAGGCGGGAGTCTTACTACCCGTTAATGCGGGATAATTTCATTAACTATTGAACAGCCAGCAAAGTTTAATAGGACATAAAATAAGCTAGTAACAACGCGCAATCAATTTATTTGATAAAACAACTAGAATCTTGTAAGATTGTTGCTTGAATAGGGGTGAACCAAATTGTTTAAATTTAATGATGAAAAAGGCAATTTAAAATGCTCTTTTTGTGGTAAACCACAAGAACAAGTTCGTAAACTGGTTGCAGGACCAGGCGTATATATTTGTGATGAGTGTATCGAACTATGCTCGGAGATCGTAGTGGAAGAGTTAGGGATCGAAGAGGAAATCGAGTTCAATGAAATTCCAAAACCTAAAGAGATTTTAAATATTTTAGGTGAATATGTAATCGGACAAGAACGTGCAAAAAAAGCATTGGCAGTTGCTGTATATAATCACTATAAACGTATTAATTCGAATTCAAAAATTGACGATGTTGAATTGTCGAAATCGAATATCGTATTAATCGGACCAACTGGTAGCGGTAAAACTTTACTTGCTCAAACGTTGGCGCGTATTTTAAATGTACCATTCGCAATTGCTGACGCGACAAGCTTAACTGAAGCAGGTTATGTTGGTGAGGACGTTGAAAATATTCTTTTAAAGCTAATCCAGGCTGCAGATTATGATATAGAACGTGCAGAAAAGGGTATCATTTATATTGATGAGATTGACAAGGTTGCTCGTAAATCCGAAAATCCTTCAATTACACGTGACGTATCAGGCGAAGGTGTACAACAAGCATTACTGAAAATTTTAGAAGGTACAGTTGCAAGTGTTCCTCCACAAGGCGGACGTAAGCATCCACACCAGGAGTTCCTTCAAATCGATACATCGAATATCCTGTTTATCGTAGGTGGAGCATTTGATGGAATCGAAACAATTATTAAACGTCGTCAAGGCGAAAAAGTAATTGGCTTTGCTTCAACACAAAATAAAGGAATCGATGAAGATGCTTCAATCATGTCACAGTTAATTCCTGAAGACTTGTTGAAATTCGGTTTAATTCCTGAATTTATCGGACGTTTACCGGTATTGGCTACATTAGAGCAGTTAAATGTAGATGCATTAGTACAAATTTTAACTGAGCCTAAAAACGCTTTAGCAAAACAATACCAAAAAATGTTGGAGCTTGATGATGTTGAACTGGAGTTTGAAGACGATGCACTTGTCGAAATTGCTAAATTGGCAATTGAACGCAAAACTGGTGCCCGTGGTCTACGTTCAATCATTGAAGCGACAATGCTTGATGTAATGTTTGAATTGCCTTCACGTGAAGATATTAAAAAATGTATCATCACAGCTGAAACAATTCGTGACAAAGCAGATCCAAAGTTAATTTTGGATGATGGGTCTGAATTGAAAAAAGACGACAACAAAAAAACTTCAGCTTAATTATAAGCTGAATGGATTCCAACTATGTAGCTGACTTAGACTTCTCAAGCAAGTCCAAAGTCAGCTTTTTCTTACAAAAAGCATATACATAAGGTTTCGGATATTTAGCCGGATGTCTCAGGTTTTGAAGTGTTAAAAATGGTTTTCTCCAGTATTTTGAGTACCTGAACTCGGAAAAATCTGGACACAGTAACGCTTAGGCGTAATTGACAAGGAACTAACACATACTTATAATGCGGGTTTTTTTAAAGATTTGGATGGAGGTGAATACCCGCGTGACGAAAAAATTAACTAATATGCCAGTTTTACCGTTAAGAGGACTTCTTGTATACCCAACGATGGTTTTACATATTGATGTGGGTCGAGAACGTTCAATTGCTGCACTAGAACATGCGATGCTTGAAGATAGCACAATCTTTTTAGTAACCCAAAAAGATTTACGTGTTGATTCACCGGGAAAAGCAGATCTTTATAAAATGGGGACATTAGCGAAGGTAAAACAAATGCTGAAGCTTCCAAATGGAACATTACGTATTCTGGTTGAAGGTTTAAACCGTGCGGAAATGGTCAGCTATGAAGATTCCGGGAAATTTACAACTGCAGATTTGGAACTATTTGAAGATGAGCTGCACAAAGATGCGGAAACGGAAGCGTTAATGCGTACTGTGCTATCGTATTTTGAAAAATATGCAAAATCTTCAAACAAAATTACGACAGAAACAATCGAATTGGTGCTTGATATTGAAGAACCTGGTCGATTAGCAGATGTTATTGCTTCTCATTTGCCTTTCAAAATTAATGAAAAGCAAGAAGTGCTCGATATTACGAACATTAAAAAGCGTTTAGATCACTTAATGATTCGTTTGCATGACGAGCAGGAGATCTTAAATCTCGAGAAAAAAATCAGTACAAAAGTGAAACAAGCGATGGAGCGTACACAGAAAGAATATTATCTGCGTGAGCAAATGAAAGCAATCCAAACAGAACTTGGTGATCGCGAAGGAAAAACGGGTGAAATTGCCGAACTTCGCAAAAAAATCGATAGTGCCGGAATGCCGGAGTCAACACAAAAAGTAGCGTTAAAAGAACTTGACCGCTACGAAAAGTTACCTGCTGCAAGTGCAGAGAGTGGTGTCATCCGTAATTATCTGGAATGGCTTGTATCGATTCCTTGGACGGAAAAAACGGAAGACCGTATTGATATTGCCTATGCAGAAGAAATTTTAAATCGCGATCATGATGGCTTAGAAAAAGTGAAAGAGCGCGTTTTAGAATATTTATCAGTACGTCAATTAATGAATTCATTGCGCGGTCCGATTTTATGTTTGGCCGGACCTCCGGGCGTAGGTAAAACGAGTTTGGCGCGTTCCATTGCGGAAAGCCTTGACCGTAAATTTGTCCGTGTATCACTTGGCGGTGTGCGTGATGAATCTGAAATTCGTGGTCACCGTCGTACGTATGTCGGCGCAATGCCGGGACGTATCATTCAAGGGATGAAAAAAGCAGGCACGACAAATCCTGTATTCTTACTTGATGAAATCGATAAAATGTCAAATGACTTTCGAGGAGACCCATCTGCTGCAATGCTGGAAGTATTGGATCCCGAGCAAAATAATACATTCAGTGACCACTTTATTGAAGAACCGTACAATTTGCAAGATGTCCTATTTATTGCAACAGCAAATGATTTAAGTACAATTCCTGCACCATTATTGGATCGTATGGAAATCATTAATATTGCAGGTTATACAGAATTCGAAAAAGTAGAAATTACTAAGAACCATTTGATTCCGAAACAGATGAAGGAACATGGTTTGAAGAAGACGCAAATGGCAATGAAAGATGAAGCGATTACGGATTTAATTCGTTACTATACACGTGAAGCTGGTGTTCGTGGGTTGGAACGTCAAGTTGCGACTGTTTGCCGTAAAGCTGCGAAAAAAATCGTATCTGGTGAAAAGAAAAAAGTAACGGTCAACTCCAAAGTACTAGTGGATATGCTTGGGAAACACCGCTTCCGCTATGGTCAAGCTGAATTGGAAAACCAAGTGGGTGTCGCTACTGGACTTGCCTATACAACAGTCGGTGGTGATACATTACAAATCGAGGTTTCATTAACACCTGGTAAAGGTAAATTAATTTTAACAGGGAAGCTTGGCGATGTAATGAAGGAATCAGCACAAATTGCGCTTTCATTCGTCCGCACATTAACAAGTGATTTAGGAGTAGATGCTGATTATTTCGATCAGCACGATATTCATGTCCACGTTCCGGAAGGCGCTGTACCAAAAGATGGTCCATCAGCAGGTATTACGATGACGACTGCTATTGTGTCCGCAATAACTGGAAAAGCAATTAAACGCGAAATTGGAATGACTGGAGAAGTAACATTACGGGGTCGTGTACTGCCAATCGGCGGCTTAAAAGAGAAATCACTAAGTGCCCACCGTGCAGGATTAACGACGATTATCATTCCGCAAGACAATGAACGTGATATTGATGATATTCCTGAAACAATTCGTGAGCAACTCACATTTAAACTAGTTTCACAAGCGGAAGAAGTTCTTGCGCTCGCACTAGATGGAGGTTTTAATAAGTAATGAAAGTCCATAACGTAGAAATGATCGGCAGTTTTGTCCGACCAGAACAGTTCCCGGAAGACGGGCTACCTGAATTCGCTTTAGCGGGTCGTTCAAATGTCGGCAAATCTTCGTTTATCAATCGTATGATTGGCCGTAAAGCAATGGCACGTATTTCGTCAAAACCTGGTAAAACACAACAACTGAACTTCTATAAAATTGAAGAACAGCTTTATTATGTTGACGTACCAGGATACGGCTATGCAAAAGTTTCAAAATCAGAACGTGCAGCATGGGGAAGAATGATTGAGCAGTACTTTATGGGTCGTGAGCAGTTAAGAGCGGTTGTCTTAATTGTTGATATTCGCCATAACCCGACTTCAGATGACTGCATGATGTATGATTTTTTAAAGCATTATAATATCCCGGTAATAGTTGTCGCAACTAAGGCAGATAAAATTCCGAAGGGAAAATGGGATAAGCATAAAAAGATTGTCCGGGAAACACTACAAATGGAAAAGCAAGATCCATTAATCGTGTTTTCTTCTGAAAAAGGTCTTGGTCTAGAACAGGCTTGGGCAGAAATTGAATCACGCATGTAAACAATGCAACCTCGAAATTCTTTCGGGGTTGTTTTTTATTTTGGCCAATTTACTCTCGGAAATTATAATAATTACTTGATATTCATAGTATTTAGCCGATAAAGGTAAATAGGAGGTGTACATTTGGATATTGCTGCATTAGCGATGTCGGTGAAACATAACGAATTGATGCAAAATGTTTCATTGACCATGACGAAAAAAGCGATGGATTTTCAGCAAGATAATGCGAAACAAATAGTCGAAGTAATCAATGCATCACACCCCATATTAGGTAAAACAATCGATATTTACGTATAAATAATTTCGACAATCAATGCCAATAGTCGGCAATTTTGTTACACTAAAATAGGCCCTGTAACAATATTTGGTATTAACTACAAATATTCCGGGCGTTTACTATGGATTGAAAAAGTTACTGAAAGAAGGAGGCAGGAAAATTGCTTAAAAAATTCATTACCGTATTGATAGCAATTACAATTGCTTTAGCGATCTTACCAATAGTGCAAAAAGCTGAAGCAGCATCGAATACATATACATTTATGAAAGCGAATTATAATGAAACCGAAGATAAGAAGGGAAATGTCACACGAACATTAAAAAGTGTCACATTAAAAAATAGTGCAGGCAAAACTGCAACATTTAACCTTGCCAATACTAGTAAATACTATATTAATAGTACGCTGACAACGATTGATGGATTTAAAGCAGGCATGAGTGTCACGATAAAAGTAAACTTGGGCAAAATTACGGAAATGCGTGGCTCTACAAATGTAGAAGGCGGTTCAATCGTCGAAAACAGCAAACAAGTAACCGGTGTTGTCACACAAATTGATCCGAACGGTTTGCAGTTACGTGTAAAAATCGACGGTTCCTCAACTAAAAATTATTCAGTGACAAACAATACGGAAGTTTTCAAAGGAAACTCATCTGTAGATTTAAGCACACTTTATGTAGGAGACCGTGTCCGTCTAAAATTTGCAACAGCCAATACTTCCCGTATAGCTGAAATTACAATTATGAGCACAGCCAATATGGTAGCGGAATTATATAAAGCAGATTTAAATACAGTTAATACAAACAAAAATACGCTAAATGTTAAAAATGCGCATCCTTTACTAAACTGGCGCTTTGGAACAGTAAAAACGAAAACACAAGCAACATTTAATTTTACGAACAGTACAAGCATTTACGTAGGAAATAAAAAAATCTCAAAAAGCCAATTAAAAAAATATAATAATAGCGAGCTATATTTTGTAACAAAAACTCAGTTCAGCAAAGAAGTAATTGATAAAATTATCGTATTAGCTAAAAATGAGCGTACATTCTATCAACCTATTACAAGTGTCAATCTTGGTGTGAACACACTGCAACTTAAAAATTCATTAAAATTAAATTATCATAACGGTTCGATTTTGATTCGCAATGGCCGTTTAGTAGAACCTGAAGGACTTATAGCCCTTGATTTAGCGCAAAATCCAATATCGACAACGGCATTTGTATTAACAGATGGGGCGATTAAGAGTGATTATGCCCATATCGTCAATATAACAAATGATGGTTATTTAGCACCGAATCTATCAAAATACAAACTATACTTTGGTCGAATTAATGTGGCGGATCTAGATGCATATGAAGTGGAGTTATCTGACTTACAACGTTTCGATAATCATTTCTGGAATACGGATAATTCCATTGCATCATTTGCTTACAGTAATTCAACAATCGCTTCAGAACTAGATGGAACAAAGCAATTCAAAGTCATCCCGGAACTGGATCTCGATTTGTATGATAATTACACAAATTCACCAAATCCATATTACGGATACTTCTTTGTAAATGATGGTCATATTGAGGGCATTCATTTTGTGCCAAATGAAAAATTGGCTACGTTAACATTAACTGGCCGTGTAAGTTCGATTAATTTCAATACGAAAAAGATCTCGGTTGTTAACAGCAGCCAGTGGAACAAAGACGGTCACTGGAGTTACCGATTCGGTTCACTTTCGCTCGATCTATCAAAAGCAATGGTTATTAAAGATGGGGAAGTAATCGACATATCTGAAATTAAAAAAGCAGATCATGTTACAGCGATTGCACGTTCAACATCGGAAGTATATGTATTATTAGTAAACTAATTAAAAAGGCATGCGGGACCGGTTTCTCGCATGCCATTTCATAATAAGTGAATCATAAAGAAATGAGGGACAAATTTGTGAGAAAGAAACTTTGCTTCACCTTCCTAGTGGCATGCTCATTTTTTCTGTTGCTGCTCCCTTCATCAAGTTCTGCACAATCTATTGATCTAACAGGCGGCATAAAAAACGAATATGAGTATGAAGAATACTTTTTCTTAACAGGAAAGCCGATTAAATTTACAGGGACAAATAAAAATATAACGATATCAGCAAGGGAATCTAAAGGCAAGTTAACCGAAACATATAAGTTTACGTTGGCAGGGCCAAATGGGGAAAAGCTAACACGGAATTTTACGTATACATACGATGTCACAAACTATGACCAAGTTGGGCAAAGTTCGGCAACGGGTGAAGTTACAAAATTTACTGAAAAAATTACGGTTGGTGACAGAACCTTTACATTGGCCGATTACCAGCTTTCTAAAAGTACGATTACAGACAAGCGACCGGCATCCGACTATTATTCAGGAAATGCGATTGCACGTAAAACATATACCGAAACGACAGGACGTAGCAAAGATGCCGTTACTAAAACAATTACGGTACATGTAGATAGCCGCAATGAAGGATATGAAAACTTCTGGGGGGCTACTGAAACACAAATTACGGATTTCGAGATTGAGTTTGATGACGGGACGATTGGTACAGTGAAAAACAAAGTATCAACATCCAAGTCGCGAACATTGGAATATAACGAAAATGATGCATCGTTATCTAGTTTTAACGGTAACTATAAAACGATTAGCTCTGCTGATTCATTATCGGAATATGAATACGACCTGCCTGCTAGTGAAGGAACAGTCGCAAGCAACATCGACTATATGCCAAAGCTTGAAATGCTGAAAATCCCAAAATTCCGAGATTTATCTTCGAACTGGGCACGCGTGCAAATTGAGAAACTGTATTCACTTGGCATATTAGATGATCAATCGAACTTCTACTCACCCAATACACCTGTTCAGCGCTATGATTTTGCAATTGCCATTGGTAAAGCAATCGATCTGCGTGTATTGGAAGAAACGAACCGCAAAAAGACACAGCCATCTATTTTTAAAGACGTGAAACGTACAGTAAAAGATTACAATTACTTAGTGGCAACGGTTGATAAAGGCGTTATTAAAGGGAAAACGCCAACAACATTTGACCCGGATGGTTTTTTAACACGTCAGCAGGCAGCGACAATTTTAGTACGCGCACTTGGGCTGGAAGGTAAAGCACCTGAGCCTGGCTATACTACAGACTATAAAGATGATTACAAAATTACGGATTATGCACGCGATGCAATTTATGTCGCAACACAGTTAGGGTTAATGTCAGGAAGCGAAGGGTATTTCAATCCGAAAGCTACATTAACACGTGCGCAATCTTCTGCAATCATTGAACGATTTTTACGTTATTTAGAAACAGATTTAAAAGAAAATTACCGAGACAATATTCTGTTCTTTAACTAAGGGGTTGCAAACATGAGTAAAACAAAGAAACTAATGGCCATGCTGCTATGTTGTCTACTAGTATTCTCCGTAGTATTTCCGTTCGGTGCTACGGAAACGGAAGCTGCAAGTAAGCAAATTTCGGATATATCGAAAAAAAATTCGAAGTATAAAGCAGCCAAATGGACAATAGATAATGATTATTTGCAGTTGTATAAAGGAAACAAATTCCAGTCCGGAACACTCGTAATGGAATGGCAAATGCTGCAGTTTTTAGCGAAGATGGACAAAAACTATCATTTCAGTACAAATGATAAAGATATGCTCTATGAATATTATGGCGACTTGAATATTCCGTTATATGGTGTAAATAATAAATCGAAACGCAATGCCAATATTTCACGCGGACATTTTGCGCGGCTTTATGCGGCGGTAAATGGTCTTGATTTATCCGAGATTCAGGCGGTCAGATATTTGTATATGAACGAAATTACGACAGGTACAACAGGAAAGCAAACATACGAGGACTATAAGCCGACACGCAATATTAATCGCGGTGATATGGCAGTCTTCATGTACCGAATCAATCAGCAAGGGAAACTGGCAATTGAAGGTCTGGCAAGTACACCTGCTGGCAAAGATAATAATAAAATTACATTACCGGTAAACTTTGTTGAGAGTAAAAACGGCAATGTGACAATACCGACAATACCAGGTGAAAATACGGATGATAAAACGACACGTCCGGATGTTTATAAAGCAGTTAAAAAAATAAATGTAGAAAACGAGGAACTTACAGCAAACGGTGTTGATTCCACATTAATCACAATTGATCTGCGAGATAGCTACGGCAATGACATTTCATATGATGAATCATTGGCATTTAAAGTAACTTCAAAAGCAGGGGCAAAAGTTTCCGAAACGAATACAAGTACAAGCGGTCAATCCACAACGGTCTATACCGATGGACCACAGCTTAGCGTATATGTAACGGCACCAGCTTTAACGAAGTCAGTAGTGGATACAATTCGCTTTGAGATGATTAATCCATCAGAAAAGTATTACACATACAAAAATCAGGTGATTGAAGCGTCTGTGCGCTATGTGCCAAAAGCAGAACTTCGTATTTCTTACGAAGTGTTCGATCCGGAACAGACAGAGTGGAATGGCGGAACGGTTGACCCTGGCGTTAGACCTTTACCGGCATTACCTCAAGGTGTTGTAGGGACAACGACAGTACCATTTACACAAAACGGGGTAATAACAATCTCAAACTACGATCCGGATTTAAAAGTGATGACTGGGTCTAAATGGGAAAGCTATACAACTGCTGACGGAAAACTGACACAAGGCCAGGTTACTTCCAAGGAAATTCAATACGGGAATGCAGATTTGAAGCTGGAAGGTCAAATTATATCGGTTTGGCTGTTTGAACAAATTCTTGACTATATGATTGAAGGACCAAAAGAGGAATCTTCTTGGGGCGGTCTCGGCAGTGCTAAAGTAATGTACACGGTCAACAATGAGGGACGTGCGACATATGATTTGCAAGGTGTCATGAGTGAAGAAGATACGGAAGCATTCGATTCAATGCTCCATGCGGTCATTATTTATTTAACAGATAAATTTTTACCGATTGCAGACCAGGTAACATTAGCACATGAAGAGTCGGTAGAGGTCATTAAGGCGATGTATGATCGTTTAGGCCAAATCGACAAAAACTTACTACGAAAAGATTATGCGGATATAATCGGGAAGCTCGAAGGTGCCGTTGCAAAAATTAAGGTTTTGCTTGCAGGTAAAGAGCTGCAGCAGCGTCCGGAAGGCATGGACCGATATACAAAAGTAATCGTCAACCTTGTCGCACCAGGCGGGGTTATTATTACCGATTATAAAGGCACGGTGGAAGTAACTTTCAACGGCAAAACACGTGTCGTATCATTCGATACAAATACGAAAGACTATAATAACGGCACAGGCAGCCGCGGATCCGCGGTAGTTTACTTTGATGATATTTTATATGGTAAAGCGCAAGTAAAGGCACGGTTGATCGATTTGGATCCACGTTACGATAAGGTCGTTCAAAGCCTGAAAAATACAACGGTCTCTGAACAAATCTTTGCCAACCCGCGTTATGAAAACAATTTATGTTCCGTTGAATCGGAAGTTATGTTTGTTGTAGACCACTCTGGTTCGATGAAAGCGCGCGATGCGAAAAATTATACAGCGAATAAAGTGAAGCAAACGATTAAACAAATCGGGGCAAACCCAAGTCATGTATATCGCTTCAATAATCGTCCAAATCACGAAGCAACAGACAAAGCGGATATCGTTTCTAGTATCGATAGTTTGTTAACGTATAAAAACGAAAATCGATCGACAAATATTGTGAAAGCACTTGAAACAGCAATCGGTAATTTCACGACAAACCAGTATACGAGCAAAGCTATTGTACTAGTTACAGACGGTTATTCGAACAGCAATGGACTCGAACAGGTGCTGAGAGATGCAAAACAAAAAGGAATTGCAATTCACACTGTCTCGGTTGGGTCATATAAAACAGTAAATGAGAAACTACTGAAAGATATTTCATCCGAAACAAATGGCACATATCAAAATATTACATCGATTGAAAACTTGCACAGCTCTTTGCAGGCAATCATTACAACAATTTTATGTAAAACACCTGTTATGAATAATAGTTGTCTAGTAGGGGATACAATCTTTAACAACACCGATGTTCGAATCGAAACATCAAAAGTAACAATCCTGGCAGATGTAAATACAGGATGTGACAATGTAAAAGGTGTTCGCGTTGTCTTCATTTCACCGAGTGGGGATGTTAAATACGACTTGCCTGCACGAGGGTCTTCTCGTTATATGCATCGACCGAACCTTTATGAGTTTCCGGAATTTGATTTATATGTAGAGGTTGAATTCCAGGCAATCG
Organism: Solibacillus kalamii; assembly: GCF_002174535.1. Classification (NCBI taxonomy): domain Bacteria; kingdom Bacillati; phylum Bacillota; class Bacilli; order Caryophanales; family Caryophanaceae; genus Solibacillus; species Solibacillus kalamii. Next base: position 206,500 of record NZ_NHNT01000002.1, read on the forward strand.
ATGCAACAGGCAACATTATTGGGACTAAAATTCATAATATGTGACAAAATAGAGGCTCACTTATAAAGTGAGCTTCTTTTTTAGTTTGAATGATTGAAATCTGTGTCGAACTTTGTTAAACTTACATTAGAATAATTCTAATTTAACAATTCCCGATTCTTTTTGGAATAGACTTCATCTTGCTCTCTTTGGGACAAGATGTATTTTTCTGAAGTTAGGGTATATATACAAAGGTTCAGTTATCCACTGACAATTTAAAAGTTGTTTTTGGATTTAATTAAGTAGGTTTAGTATATACTTTCATGTCATGTTCACAAACTAAACTAGAATCATGCTGCAATTATGTTACAATAAAATCTATGAATTAGAACGTGTGAGGTGTGGGGGTTCATGCATACATTAGTAGTAGGCCTGAATTATAAAACAGCGCCAGTAGAAATTCGTGAAAAGCTCTCGTTTATCGAATCGGATCTTCCGAATGCTATGGAAGCGCTACAAAAGCAAAAAAGCATATTGGAAAATGTAATCATCTCTACTTGTAACCGTACAGAAATTTATGCGGTTGTTGATCAATTACACACTGGTCGCTATTATATTAAACAATTTTTGGCGAACTGGTTTAACATACCGATGGAACAGTTCGAGGATCACTTATTCATCCGTGAAGAAGATGATTCATTGAACCATTTATTCCGTGTAACGGCTGGTATTGATTCAATGGTGCTTGGGGAAACGCAAATTTTAGGACAAGTAAAGAAAAGTTTTTTACAAGGTCAGGAAATTGGTACAACTGGTACAGTTTACAACCAATTATTTAAACAGGCAGTAACATTTGCAAAACGTGCCCATAGTGAAACAGCGATTGGGGAAAATGCTGTTTCTGTTTCTTATGCTGCCGTAGAGCTTGCCAAAAAAATCTTTGGTTCCTTGAAAGATAAGCATGTAGCCATTTTAGGTGCCGGTAAAATGGGCGAACTTGCAATTCAAAACCTATACGGAAATGGTGTAGGAAAAGTAACGGTTATTAACCGTACATTTGAAAAAGCTCAAAACTTGGCATCGAAATTTGATGGAGATGCGAAAGCAATGAATGAACTTCAATGTACGCTGCTGGAAGCTGATATTTTAATCAGTTCAACTGGGGCAACAGATTATGTCATCGATTATGACTTAATGAAAGATGTAGCAAAATTCCGTAAAGGCGATCCTTTATTTATGGTCGATATTGCGGTACCGCGTGATTTAGATCCGCGTATTGGCGATGTGTCCAATGTATTCCTGTATGATATTGATGACCTTCAAGGAATTGTACAAGCAAACTTGGCTGAACGTGAACGTGCGGCAAATGAAATTACAGCGATGATTCAAGAGGAAATTATTCAATTTAAAGATTGGTTTAATACACTTGGTGTTGTTCCTGTTATTTCTGCCTTACGCAAAAAAGCGGCATCTATTCAAGAAGAAACAATGTTGAGTATTGAAAACAAAATGCCGAATTTAACGGAGCGCGAACGTAAAATTTTAAACAAGCATACAAAATCGATTATTAACCAGCTATTGAAAACGCCGATTCTACAAGCAAAAGAACTTGCAAACGAGAAAAATGCGGAAGCACAGCTTGCATTATTCCAGCAAATCTTCGGCATTGAAGACGAAGTGCAGCATGAAGTACAGCAATTACGCCCGGAAGTGAAAAGAAGTGAAACAGCAAAAGAGGTAACCTTAAAACCAGGGTTATCTTATTAATTGAACAATAGCCAATAGACATTGAGCCTTATTGAAGCACTTTATTCAAATAAAACATAAGCGTTTTCGTATCTATATGGTAAAATTATAGATAGCGAAAGCGCTTTTTTTAGTAAGTTTCCATCAGGAGAAGGGTGCATATGACAGAAATGGTAATGACAAGATTATATGAGCTCATGATCATTCTCTATGGGCTCTGTATCGTACTATATTTCACAGACTATCTTTATAAAAATATAAAATTCAGACGCGTAGCTTTCTGGTTTGTTTCGATCGTTTGGGTGTTACAAACTTTATTTATCGTCTTGTTTATCATTGAAACGAAGAGATTTCCGATCTTATCGTTGTATGAAGGAGTATTCTTTTATGCATGGCTCTTAACGACACTTTCTATCGTCCTTCATTGCATTGTACGAGTAGATTTGCCAGTTTTTTTTATTAATGTATTGAGCTTTGTATTTATGACAATCCATTTATTTGCGCCGCAAACGAACGATCAGATTGTCAGTGATTCATTAGTTTCGGAAATGCTGCTAATCCATATTAGTTTTGCGATTGTGTCATACGCAGCTTTTTCTGTTGCGTTTGTCTTCTCGCTGCTATATTTAATTTTATATCGCATATTAAAACAAAAAAAGCTTACTAATTTATGGTCACGTTTGCCAAGTTTACAGCAAATGGTGAAGTGGATTAATTTATCAACCATTATTGGTATTCCATTGCTATTAATAAGTTTAATTTTAGGGTTAGAATGGGCATTTTTAACATTAGAGAATGTTTCAATTTTCGATGTGAAAATATTAGGTTCGTTTATCGTATCGATAGTTTACTTAATTATTTTCTTGCTGCATCAGAGAGGGAAATTAATTGGCATGGTATATGCTAAAGTGCATGTTTATTTATTTTTACTCGTAGTCATTAATTTCTTCCTCGGCAGCAAATTATCAAATTTCCATCTGTGGGTTTAGCAGAATAGAAAGGTCGGAGTAACGTGAGAAAAATTATTGTAGGATCCCGAAAAAGTAAATTAGCATTAACACAAACAAACTGGTTTATTAATGAGCTAAAAGAGGCTGGCGTACCATTTGATTTTGAAGTTAAGGAAATTGTAACAAAAGGCGACCGCATTTTAGATGTACAGCTTTCTAAAGTTGGCGGTAAAGGTCTATTCGTTAAAGAAATCGAGCAAGCTCTATATGATAAAGAAATCGATTTTGCCGTGCACTCGATGAAAGATATGCCTGCCGTATTGCCGGAAGGGTTGATCATTGGCTGTATCCCTCCACGAGAAGATGCGCGCGATGCCTTTATTTCAAATGGTCATGTGAAATTTGCTGATCTGCCAAAAGGCGCAATCGTTGGAACGAGTTCATTACGTCGTAGCGCACAATTATTACAAGCACGTCCAGATCTTGAAATTAAGTGGATTCGCGGAAATGTCGATACACGTCTAAAAAAACTGGAAACTGAAGATTTTGATGCGATTATTTTAGCCGCAGCAGGCTTGAAACGACTTGGCTGGAGCGATGAAGTCGTTACGGAATATTTAGATACAGATATTTGCCTTCCAGCAGTTGCACAAGGTTCATTAGGTATTGAGTGCCGTGCGGATGATACGGAGCTGCTTGAACAACTGACAAAATTAACAGACGCTACTACATGGGCTACAGCACATGCCGAGCGTTCGTTCTTAGCTGCAATGGATGGCGGCTGCCAAGTCCCGATTGCCGGCTATGCAACAGTAGAAGGTGACACAATTACTTTAACTGGTCTAGTGGCAGCACCGGATGCTTCTGTAACGTATAAAGAAACGTTGACAGGTACAGATGCGGATGCGGTTGGTAAAGCAGTTGCCGCAAAATTAACAGAGCAAGGTGCCTTTGACTTAATTCAAAAAGTAAAGGCTGAGTTAGATGCCGAGTAATGCACTCTTAGGAAAAACATTGATTATTACAGGGTCGGCCGTTGTAAGAACTGTAGAGCAATTGATTGAGCAACATCACGGGAAAGTTTATAATTATCCATTAATCGAAACAGTAGAAAAGATTTCTAAGGAAGATAAATTCTATCTTCAGGAATTACAGGCCTATCATTGGCTCATTTTTACGAGTCAAAATGCGGTGAAAAGCTTTGTCGATAAATGTATACGGCATGAACAGACGATTCCTGCAACAATGAAAATCGCAGCTGTCGGTGAAAAGACAGCTGCTTTATTAAAGGGGCACGGCTATAAAATTCATTTTATGCCAACTGTATACAGTGCTGATGTATTTGTGAAGGAATTTTCGATGATGCCAGGGGAACGTGCATTATTTATACGTGGATCGAAGGCGAAAAAAACGATACACGAAGGTACTGGAGCAGATGAATGGACCGTTTATGAAACACGTCCGTGCAGTAAATATTTCGTGCAGTTAACACAGTGCCTGCTGACCGAAAAACAACCGATTGTAATATTTGCCAGCCCTTCTGCGGTTGATATTTATGCTGAGCATATTGAGCCGCATGTAGCTTGGCAAAATGTGAAATTTGCATCGATTGGTCATGTAACAACAGCGGCCCTTGAAAAGCATGGGGTACAGCCAATGGTGCAACCGAAAATCTATACGATGCAAGCTGTAATTGAACAGCTCATCCTGGAGGAACAGACAAAATGACAGAACTATATTTCCAACGTCACCGTCGCTTACGTCAAAATGCAGCGATGCGTGCACTTGTAAAAGAAACATACCTACAAAAAGAAGACCTTATTTATCCGTTGTTTATTATTGAAGGTGAAAATATTAAAAACCCTGTAAGCTCAATGCCGGGCGTGTTCCAGTTATCATTAGATAATTTGGCTGCTGAAATGGATGAAATTGTAGACTTAGGCATTCGTGCGGTATTACTGTTCGGAATTCCTGAAGAAAAGGATGCAGTCGGCACTGGTGCTTTCCATGATCATGGGATTGTACAGAAGGCGACGCGCTTAATTAAAGAGCGTCATCCAGAGCTTCTAGTCGTAGCAGATACTTGCTTATGTGAATTTACGGACCACGGTCATTGTGGTGTCATTGAAGGCGAACAAGTTTTAAATGATCCATCACTTGATGTGTTGGCACGTACAGCAGTTTCTCAAGCAAAAGCCGGTGCTGATATTATTGCTCCGTCAAACATGATGGACGGCTTTGTAACGGCAATTCGTGCAGGTTTGGATGCAGCAGGCTTCCAGCATATTCCGATTATGTCATATGCGGTGAAATACGCTTCAAGCTATTACGGACCATTCCGTGAAGCAGCGGAAGGGGCACCACAATTCGGTGACCGTAAAACATATCAAATGGATCCTTCCAATCGAATGGAAGCAATTCGTGAAGCAACTTCCGACGTTGAAGAAGGTGCAGATTTCCTAATCGTGAAACCGGCATTAGCATATTTGGATATTATCCGTGATGTGAAAAACAGCTTCCCGCTGCCTGTTGTGGCGTATAATGTTTCAGGCGAATATTCAATGGTAAAAGCAGCTGCACAAAATGGCTGGATTGATGAAAAAGCGGTTGTACTAGAAACATTATTAGGTATGAAACGTGCAGGTTCCGATTTAATCATTACTTATCATGCAAAAGACGTCTGTCGTTGGTTGGAGGAAAAATAATATGCGTAGTTATGAAAAGTCAAAAGCAGCATTCACAGAAGCGGTTGATTTAATGCCAGGAGGAGTAAACTCTCCTGTACGTGCATTTAAATCAGTAAACTTGGATCCGATATTTATGGATTCGGGCAAAGGTGCAGTTATTAAAGATATCGATGGCAATGAATATATTGACTATGTCCTATCGTGGGGTCCGTTAATTTTAGGACATGCACACCCGGATGTTGTTTCGGCTATTCAGGATCAGGCAGCTAAAGGCGCATCATTTGGTGCACCAACTGTTTCCGAAAACAAATTGGCGAAACTTGTCATGGACCGTTTGCCGTCAATGGAAATGATTCGTTTCGTATCATCAGGAACAGAAGCAACAATGTCTGCACTTCGCTTAGCGCGTGGGTTTACAGGACGCGATAAAATTTTAAAATTTGAAGGTTCATATCACGGTCATGGGGATTCGCTGCTTATTAAAGCGGGTTCGGGTGTTGCGACGCTTGGTTTACCTGACTCACCTGGTGTTCCGGCTGATATTGCCAAAAATACATTAACGGTTGCTTACAATGACTTGGAATCAGCAAAATTAGTATTCGAAAAATTCGGCGCTGAGTTGGCGGCAGTTATTTTAGAACCGGTTGCAGGCAATATGGGTGTTGTACCGCCACAGCCAGGTTTCCTGGAAGGGTTGCGTAAGCTGACAGAAGAAAATGGAACGGTTTTAATTTTCGATGAAGTAATGACAGGCTTCCGTGTAGACTTTGGCTGTGCCCAGGAATATTACGGAATTACACCTGACCTTACTTGTTTAGGGAAAGTAATCGGCGGAGGTTTACCGGTTGGTGCATTTGGCGGAAAGCGTGAAATTATGGAGAAAATCGCTCCGGCAGGCCCGATTTACCAAGCAGGCACATTATCAGGTAATCCGCTTGCTATGACAGCCGGCTATGAAACATTAAGCCGCTTAAACAAAGACTCTTATGAATACTTCCGCAAGCTGGGAGACCAGTTGGAAGAAGGTTTCCGTGCAGCAGCGACGAAATACAATATTCCACATACAGTGAATCGTGCAGGGTCGATGATTGGTTTCTTCTTTACAAACGAAGATGTAATTGATTTTGAATCGGCAAAAAGTTCGGATTTAGAGCTATTTGCTGAATACTTTAAACTGATGGCTGAAGAAGGAATTTTCTTGCCGCCTTCACAATTTGAAGGACTATTTATTTCAACTGCGCATACGGAAGAACAAATCGCAAAAACAGTTCAGGCATTCCATAATGTCTTTGAAAAATTAGCACGATAAATAAATCATAAATTCCCTTTCTATGCATAATGTAAGCTTAGGGAGGGGATTTTTTATGCAACAGTGGGAAATGAAAGAGACATTTACATTTCCAAAGCAATTAGGAAATGTTCAAGAGAATTCTAAAATAGTAGTAGAACCGAAATGGCATGAAGAGATTAATGAAGATTCCGTCGTAGTAAGAGGAATTTATGTAGTAAAAGGAAATATTCAATTTGATCATGTAGCACGCGAGGATGAAACGGAGGAAGGTATCTATATCGAGCATATGGATATTGAAAAAGATCATGGTTATTTCGAATATGCCCTGCCTTTTTCAGTAGATTTTCCAAACGATGATATTGAATCTGTCTCACTTCGCATAAATGATATTAAAGTAGAACCAAATAATGGCTACTGCTCATGCAGCTGGGCTGTCCATTGTGATGTGGAAAAGAAAGTACAAGCAATTGCTGAAGTTGAGAAGCCCGCACCAGTTGAAGAAATCGTTTTGGAGCAAAAGCCTGTAGAAGAAGTACAACCCCGACTTCAAGCGGCAAAAGAAGTAGAAGCAGAAGTAGAGGTAGAGGTAGAATCAACGCAGCTGGCCCAAACCGTCCCACATGAGCTTGACTTCCTGGAACAGTTGGCCGATGCGTATAGCCGTGTTCAAATACAAATAAAAAAATAAATAAATGTTCCGTAAGAATTGAAACTTACGGAACATTTTTTTGTTAAATGAAATCTGTGAGCAATAAGTAAGTAAATAAAATTAGAAGGGCCAGCAATAATATATCACCCGTTGTCGGAAGTAAGACCGTTCGGATCGCCTGAAAAATCGTAATCGGCAAAATACAATGGCGCATAAAGAAACGGAATTTTCTCAGCCATGGAGGCAATAAATATGGATTGTAGTTTTTTCGCAATGTCCAGACTCCTTTTGCATAGTATATGTGAAGAGAGCGGATAACGTGTTAAAGTATATTCCCCATTCGTGCTTGATATTTCATTAAAAACAGCTTAAAATAAAGTGCAACTATATAATTGAAGCGAAGATTAGGAAGAGTACGTATGAGATCGATGGCAAGAGAGGAAACGGTAGCTGAAAAGTTTCTCCATCAACCATGCAGAAGGTAGCCTAGGAGCTGACTTAGTGAACTAACAGTAGCTAGGATCCGGTTAAACACCGTTATCGAATGAAGTGCCGAAAAGCTTAAGGAAAATTATGCGAGCGCATGACGGGTCAAATGCTGAAAAGAAGCATTTGTCAGTCAAGGAACGACGAAGCGAAGCAACCCCAATGAACAAATAGTTCGTGAGGATTGCCGAGTGGAGACGAAGAATGCGAACGATTGACTTAAGCCCCTCGGAAATAAAGGTGGTACCGCGAATTAACTCCCTCGTCCTTTTTTAAGACGAAGGGAGTTTTTTTATGTCCAATTATTATATGGTGACAAAGGAGAGATTCATTATGACGGAAATAACAATGCCAACAAAATACGATCCGCAGCAAACTGAAGCCGGCCGCTATGAATGGTGGTTAAATGGCAAATTTTTTGAAGCAGATCCTACAAGCGATAAGGAACCATACTCTATCGTTATCCCACCGCCAAACGTAACAGGTAAGCTGCACCTTGGCCACGCTTGGGATACAACATTACAAGATATTTTGATTCGTATGAAACGCATGCAAGGATATGACGCACTATGGTTACCGGGTATGGACCATGCGGGTATTGCGACACAGGCGAAAGTAGAAGAAAAACTGCGCGGTGAAGGAATTTCCCGCTATGATTTAGGCCGTGAAAAATTCCTTGAAAAAACATGGGAATGGAAAGAAGAATATGCTTCTCACATTCGTGCACAATGGTCGAAACTAGGTTTAGGCTTAGACTATTCAAAAGAGCGTTTTACACTTGATGAAGGCCTATCGGATGCTGTAAAAGAAGTATTCGTTAAATTATACGAAAAAGGCTATATTTACCGTGGTGAACGTATTATTAACTGGGACCCAGCTGCTAAAACAGCCCTTTCAGACATCGAAGTAATTCACAAAGAAGTAGAAGGCGCATTCTACCATATGGAATACCCTCTTGCTGATGGTTCAGGTAAACTACGCGTTGCAACAACTCGTCCAGAGACAATGCTAGGTGACTCTGGGGTAGCTGTACACCCTGAAGATGAGCGCTATGCACACTTAGTAGGGAAAACTGTCATTTTACCTATCGTAGGTCGAGAAATTCCAATTGTTGCAGATGATTATGTAGATATGGAATTCGGTACAGGTGTTGTTAAAATGACACCAGCACATGACCCGAACGACTTTGAAGTTGGTAATCGTCATAACTTAGAACGTATTTTAGTAATGAACGAAGATGGTACAATGAATGACTTAGCTGGTAAATATGCGGGTATGGATCGTTTCGAATGCCGTAAGCAAATTGTTGCGGATTTACAAGAGGCAGGCGTATTAATAGAAATCGAGCCACATGTACACCAAGTAGGCCACTCAGAGCGTACGAATGCTGTTGTAGAACCATATCTTTCTAAGCAGTGGTTCGTAAAAATGGCTCCATTAGCTGAAGAAGCATTAAAAATGCAAGCAGATGAAAATGAAAAAGTAAACTTCGTACCAAATCGTTTTGAAAACACATATAATCGCTGGATGGAAAATATTCATGATTGGTGTATTTCACGTCAATTATGGTGGGGTCATCAAATTCCAGCTTGGTACAATAAAGAAACAGGCGAGCTTTATGTAGGAAAAGAAGCACCTGAAGATGCTGAGAATTGGACACAGGACGAAGATGTTCTTGATACGTGGTTCTCATCTGCTTTATGGCCGTTTTCTACAATGGATTGGCCAAATGAAGAATCTGAAATGTTCAAGCGCTACTACCCGACAAATACGTTGGTAACGGGCTATGACATCATCTTCTTCTGGGTAAGCCGCATGATTTTCCAAGGGAAAGAATTTACAGGCGAGCGTCCATTTAAAGACGTATTAATCCATGGTTTAGTTCGTGATGCTGAAGGACGCAAAATGTCTAAATCTCTTGGGAACGGGGTTGACCCGATGGATGTAATCGACCAATATGGTGCGGATTCATTGCGTTACTTCCTTGCAACAGGTTCATCTCCAGGTCAAGATTTACGTTACTCTACAGAAAAAGTAGAATCTACATGGAACTTCGTAAATAAAATCTGGAATGCTTCTCGTTTTGCATTGATGAACATGGAAGGCCTAACATTTGAACAAATTGATTTAACAGGCAACCTTTCTACAGCGGATAAATGGATTCTTTCACGCTTGAACGAAACGATTGACCGTGTAACAACTTTATCTGATAAATACGAGTTCGGTGAAGTAGGCCGTGAACTTTACAACTTTATCTGGGATGACTTCTGTTCGTGGTATATCGAAATGGCGAAATTGCCGTTATATGGTGAAGATGAAGCAGCTAAATTAACGACACGTTCAGTTCTTGCGTACGTTTTAGACAATACGATGCGTTTACTGCACCCATTCATGCCATTCGTAACAGAAGAAATTTGGCAGCACTTACCACATGAAGGTGAGTCTATTACGGTAGCTGCATGGCCGACTGTAAACCCAGCATTCAACTTTACGGCAGAAGCAGGCGATATGCAGCTGTTAATGGATATTATCCGTTCAGTACGTAATATTCGTGCAGAAGTGAATACACCAATGAGCAAAAAAGTACCGATGACGATTTCAGCAAAAGATGAACAAACATCGGCAGTGCTTGAAGTGAACAAAGGCTATATTGAAAAATTCTGTAACCCGGATGGCTTAACAATCGGGGCGAATCTTGAAGCACCAGCACAAGCAATGTCAGCAGTAGTTTCAGGCGCAGAAATCTTCATGCCACTTGCAGGCTTAATCAATATTGAAGAAGAAATCGCACGTCTTGAAAAAGAACTCGACAAATGGGCTAAAGAAGTAAAATTAGTTTCCGGAAAGTTATCAAATGAACGATTCGTTTCAAAAGCACCGGAAGCATTAGTAGCAACAGAGCGCGAAAAACTGGCGGATTATGAAGCAAAATACGCAACAGTTGAAAAACGCATTGCAGAACTGAAAAACATGTAATGCCAAAGAGAGGTACCGTATAATGGTACCTCTTTCTTTTAATTCAGCTATAATAAAATATATTACATATTAGCCGTATTAGGGAGAGAACATAATGTTTCAAACGATGGAGCAGTGCACAAATTTTATTTTTAAATTAAAAGCAAGCCAATATAAAGGCGAACCATTACAGTCAGCGAAGATCATCCTGGACGCACTTGGCAATCCGGAACAAAAAACGAAATACATTCATTTTGCAGGTTCCAATGGAAAAGGTTCAACGTTGAATGCAACGCGTGAGATTTTAATCAAGCATGGCTTAACGGTAGGTGCCTTCATATCTCCGCATTTAGAGCGTGCGAATGAACGAGTGACGATCAATAAACAGCAAATTTCCGATGAGGACTTTTTACGTGTTGCAAACGAGATTGCGGAAGTTGTTGAAAACAAATTGAACGGAAAGTTTCCAAGCTTTTTTGAGTTCATGACATTACTTGCCCTAAAATACTTTTCGGAGCGATCAATGGATATCGCTTTGCTTGAAACCGGTATTGGCGGACGTTTGGACTCGACAAATGTTGTGACGCCGGAAGTGAGTGTTATTACTACGATATCGCTTGAACATACGGATATGCTAGGTGAAACGTATGCGGAAATTGCCGCAGAAAAAGCCGGAATTATTAAGCAAGGTAAGCCGGTCGTTGTCGGAGTGAAAAATCTGGAAGCGCTAGCGGTAATTCAACAAACCGCAGCACAACAGCATGCACCGATTTATACGATAAACGAACACTTTTATGTGAAAAATCAAAAAGGTGCTTTTTTTGACTACCGAGGCATTATCAGCATTGACAAGATTGAACTTGCGATGGCAGGGGAACATCAAAAGGCGAATGCCGCGCTTGCTATTACGGCAGCCCATTTATTCCTTTCATCGTTTGATGCACAAAAAGTAAAACTGGCCTTGCAGCATGCAAAGTGGGAAGGACGTTTTGAACGGGTACGCCACAATGTCATTTTAGACGGTGCCCACAATTCGGAAGGGACGACTGCCCTCATTAAAACTTTGAAAGAAACCGCTCCGAAGCATAAAGTGAAGTTTGTCTATGCTGCATTACAGGACAAGGATCATGCCGTAAGTATAAAGTTAATGGATGATGTCGCATCTGAAATGCACTTCACACAAATTGATCTGCCGCGCGCAGCAACAGCGAAGCAATTATTTGAGCAAAGCACACATTCAAAAAAGTTTATGCATTCAAACTGGCAGGTGCTAATTGATAAAGAAATGAATCATTTGGCTGAAGACGAGCTGCTCGTTATTACCGGCTCTTTGTATTTTATCGCTGAAGTGCGCCGTCTGTTTATAGAAAGAGAGTGGATTTCATGATTCCATTACTGGAAGTATATAAAGAGCGTTGGCAAGTGGAAAGTGAACAAGCGATCAAGCCGGGTTTGGAGGCAATTGAATTCGCGCTCCGTAAGTTAGGTGAGCCTCAAAAACAACTGAATGTCGTTCATCTAGCGGGAACGAACGGAAAAGGTTCAACATTGGCTTTCATTGAAGGGATGGCACGGGAATACGGGTTATCGGTCGGGAAATTCATGTCACCTTGCATTGTGGATGTTCATGACCAAATACAGATTGATGGCCGTCCAATCACAAATGATCAGATGGACCGCATGTTTCAGCAATTGGCAAAAGCGGGGCTTAGCGGAAAACTAACGGACTTTGAACTGTTGACGGCAGTGGCGCTTTTATATTTTGCTGAGCAAAGTCCGGACTTAGTATTAATCGAAGCAGGCATGGGTGGCAGAGAAGACAGTACAAATGTTGTGACACCGATTGTTTCGGTAGTACCGAGTATTGCTTTGGAACATACGAATTTTTTGGGCAATACATTAACGAGTATCGCGTATCATAAAGCCGGCATATTGAAAGAAAACCGTCCTGCTGTCATTGGGGATATGACAGAAGAGGTTGCGGAAGTTTTCGAAAAAGAAGCCATGCAAAAAAATGTGCAATTATCCAAGTTTGGAAAGGATTTTTTCGTTACAAAACTTGATGGGACAGAAACGTATGAGTACCCATTACAGCAAATTACTATTTCCGATTTACAGCGTCAGCTATTGGGGAAACATCAAGGGCATAATATGGTATTGGCCATTACTGCTTTTCTGGTAGTTATAAAGAAATTCGAACTGCTGCTAGATCTTCAAAAAATCCGCAAGGGTGTGAACAATGCAACACTTGCCGGGCGCTTTGAACAAATTCGCCCCAATCTTTATTTTGACGGAGCGCATAATCCTGCAAGCATTCAGTCATTGGTTGATACGGTTAAAGAGCACTTTCCGAATAAGCGAATTGAATTTATTATCGGGCTACTGGCGGACAAGGATATCAAAACAATTCTGCAGTTATTGGAAGAAGTCGGTGATGCTTTTTATTTCGCCAATATTCATAATAAACGTGCAATGCAGGCAATGACTCTTTACGAACTTAGTCAAGCGAAGGAAAAACAAATAATAGATGATGTAAACGAATTTTTACAAGGTTTAGTAAAAGGTGACACGGTTCGAATTGTAACCGGCTCACTTTATTTACTAAGTGAAATTCGACGAAATATGCACTAATGCAGATGGAGAAACGGTTCCTATAGGAAAAGCACGGTGCCTGTGATTACTGGCTCACGAGTACCCGTGGAAAGCGTCCAAACTGATTTGAAAAGCAAATTAATAGAAGCAAGCGGACTTCAATTGCAAATAATGAGGAATAATAGCGAAAACTTTTTAGAGGGAGGCGACAGCAGTCTCCTCTTTTTTTATCGCTATTTTGCTATTATTGTATGAAAAAGAGATGGAGCTGTGGCAACGATGAAAGCTTTAAGGAATAATGCCATTTTTCAAGCAATGTTCATTGGAAGTATTACAGGGCTTGCTGGCGTCATACTATTTGTTTTTATTCTGCAACTACCGACGACAACCGAAGAAGCTGCAGAAACAATCCCGACAGTTCAAACACCCGAGGAGCAGCAAGTACAGCAACAGTATTTTGCGTTGCAGCATGGTGTTTTTTCAAATTTTGATAGTGCAGCACAATTTTTAGGCACTTATCCTACATTAAATAAGGCAGCAGTTGTTAAAGTGGACGAGCAGTATTTTGTCTGGTCCCGACTGGACACAGAAAAAGTGGAAACAGCATTAACGATTGTACCGACCGGATTTTATAAAAAAATTACGATTATGAGCAGCTGCCCAAATCCTGCAGAATTTCAGCTGCCGGTCACATTGAAAGATTCGAAAATGTTCTCATTGGAAGAGACAGAAGCAATTGACAAACAACAAGTGCCAAAAGACTGGACGGCACTTATGACGGAAGTTTCTAAGCTTTCCACGAATCCGAATGTTGTTCGTCTGCATATGTTTATAAATTATTTTGAGAGTTTGGATTGCTTGAAAGTAACATTTTAATCGATGTAAACATACAGAAATCTTGTTTTTGTATATTTGCAACTAGAGTTGGCTGTTGTCCAAATTTCCTTTTCTCGGTTACTATAGTGGGTAGGAGGATTGGAAATGAATTTTACTACAAATGAACAACTAATATTAGCTTCTGCTTCACCAAGGAGAAAGGAACTGCTTCAAATGCTGAATATCCCGTTTACCATTGTGACGAGCGATGTTGTTGAAACAAGCGTAACAGTCGATACGGCTCGTGAATATGTGACAGAAGTGGCATTGTTGAAAGCACGTGATGTGGCCAAGAGATGTCAGGGGAAATGTATTATCGGAGCGGATACAATTGTTGTGTTTAATAATCAAATACTGCACAAGCCTGTTTCGGAGGAAGAAGCCATAGAGCATCTAACAAAGCTTGCCGGGAATCGCCATGAAGTAATGACTGCTGTAGCCCTTATTTTGGCTGACGGAACAGAGCATACTTTTGTAGAAGTAACATCCGTACTATTTAAAGAAATTTCTCCGCAATTGATCAAGGCCTATGTTCAGACAGGAGATCCATTTGATAAAGCAGGCGGATACGGAATTCAAACGAGTGGCGCCGTGCTCGTTGACCGTATTGAAGGGGACTACAATAATGTCGTCGGTTTACCGATTGCTACATTAGTTCAAAAAATGCTTACATTACAACTACTAAAACTACCATTTTAGGAGTGATGTAAATGACGGTCCAACCGTTATTGAATATGAAAATCCATGATGTTCATGAATCAGACCGCCCGCGTGAACGCCTCATCCGCCAAGGAGCAAAGAGTCTGTCAAATCAGGAGCTGATCGCCATCTTGCTCGGGACCGGGACAAAAAGAGAGTCTGTATTGACCGTAGCTAACCGGGTACTGATCAACTTCGAAAAATTGCATAATTTAAAGCATGCAACACTGGAAGAAATAACAGAGATAAAAGGAATTGGGGAAGCAAAAGCGGTTTTACTGCTCGCTGCGATTGAACTGGGAAGACGACTTGCGTCGAGAGATTTAGAAGAACGCTTTACTATTCGATCGCCGGAAGATGCAGCCACCTTTTTAATGCAGGATATGACATCCTTACAGCAGGAACATTTTGTCTGTCTCTTTCTCAACGTAAAAAATCAGGTGCTTCATAAGCAAACAATCTTTGTTGGCAGCTTGAATGCCAGCATCGTCCACCCTCGGGAAATATTCCGCGAAGCTGTAAAACGTTCCGCTGCTTCAATAATCTGTTCCCACAACCATCCAAGCGGCATCCCGACACCAAGTCCGGAAGATATTGATGTCACAACAAGACTTTATGAAGCAGGTAAAATAGTGGGGGTCGACTTGCTCGACCATGTTATCATCGGTGATCATCAGTTTATAAGCATGAAGGAAAAGGGATACTTCTAATTCTAAGGAATCCTTGGCAACTGGACAAACGTATTAAAGCGTTTGTCTTTTTATTTTGTAGTTATTTAATCACGAATTAACAGGTAGTAAGACGAAATCAGAACACTGTAAAAACACAATGGATGCCCAAGTGCTGTCACAGGATGGGACGGTTTTAGCTCGTGTTCCCTCTAATTCAGGGAGGTAGAAAACCCCCACTGATAGAAGTTTCAAATTATTACATTGCGATAACAATTATTACGGATTTAAAAATTCGTCGACAATTTTCGCAATTGCAACTTTTATTTGTTATATTCGTCATAAGCATGTGGCGATTTTGTTAAATCTTACATATTAATTTTATTTGTTTCGTAACGGAAATAGAAATACAATAGTAAAGTAGTGTTGTAGAAAAAAACATTCGACAAAAGTCGCGATTCGGTGCTTGTAACACTATAATTTTTTGATGTAATTCGTTATAATAGAGCGTATGATTTTGCTAGCATCATAAATTAGAAATCGTTTTAATAAGAAAGGGAGTACTTAATTTGTTTGGATTAGGGAATAAAGATGTCGGGATTGATCTTGGCACAGCTAATACATTAGTATTTGTAAAAGGTAAAGGAATTGTATTGCGTGAACCATCAGTAGTAGCGAAAAATACAAAAACTGGCGATATTGTAGCAGTCGGAAACGACGCAAAAAATATGATTGGTCGTACACCGGGTTCAATCGTGGCAATCCGCCCGATGAAAGATGGCGTTATTGCTGATTTCGAAATTACAACAGCAATGATCCAATATTATTTAAAAGAAGCAATGAAAGCATCGGGTTCTAACTGGAAGAAACCGAATGTCATGATTTGTGTGCCATATGGTATTACTTCAGTTGAGCAACGTGCTGTTATTGATGCAAGTCGTCAAGCGGGTGCAAAAGAAGCATTTACAATTGAAGAACCATTTGCTGCAGCAATCGGGGCAAACTTGCCGGTATGGGAGCCAACAGGTTCGATGGTAGTTGATATCGGTGGAGGTACAACAGAAGTAGCTGTTATTTCTCTGGGCGGTATTGTAACAAGTGAATCAGTACGTGTCGGTGGTGATGCAATGGATCAGTCCATTATCGCCTACATCCGTAAAACATATAACTTAACAATTGGTGAGCGTACAGCAGAAAGCATCAAAGTAGAAATCGGTACAGCACTTGCTGAAGGACCTGCTGAAACGATGGAAATTCGCGGACGCGACTTGTTAACGGGTTTACCAAAAACAATTGAAATTACATCAGATGAAATTTCAAAATCTTTACATGAAGCGATTGTTGTTATTTTAGATGGTGTTAAGAAAACATTGGAACAAACACCACCTGAATTATCTGCAGACGTAATGGAGCGTGGTATTGTTTTAACAGGCGGTGGCGCATTATTACGTAATTTAGATAAAGTAATCAGTGATGAAACAAAAATGCCTGTATTTATTGCTGAAGATCCGCTGGATTGTGTTGCAATCGGGACGGGTAAAGCATTGGACAACATCGCTTTAATTCGCGCACAACAACTGAAGTAAGGAGGACTGGCAGTGCCACATTTTTCTAATAAAAAGTTAATTGTCCTATTAGTAAGCGTGATTTTTCTAGTGGCATTGATTGGTTTCTCTTTACGTGATCGTCATAACGCAACATTACCCGAGAAAATTATTAAAGATACAGTTGGCTTTGCACAATCCCTTGTCGCAAAGCCGGCTAATTACATAACAGGTATTTTTAGCAATATTGATTCGCTGTTAAATACGTATGAAGAGAACCAGCGCTTAAAAATGCGTCTAGAAGACTTTGCCGTGCTAAAGGCAGAAGTGAGTACTTTAAAGGCCGAAAATTCTTCATTGCGTGAACTCGCATCAATCGAGGAAAGTTTGCGTGATTTCGACCCAATTCAGGCGACGGTCATCGCGAGAAACCCTGATCAGTGGGAAGAAAAAATTATTTTAAACAAAGGAACAGCACATGGTGTTGAAAAAAACATGGCTGTTATGACTTCTCGAGGGCTAGTTGGTAAAATTGTCATCGCAACACCTTATACTTCAGAAGTGGAACTGCTTTATACGAATAATGAAAACTATCGTGTGTCAGCGGTTGTACATGATGAAAAGAATAAGGAAATTCATGGTTTAGTAGAAGGTTATGACGTTGAGCGTAACGAATTACTATTAAAGCGTATCGATTCTAAAGTGGAACTTAAAGAAGGCGGTAAAGTATTGTCTTCCGGACTAGGGGGAATCTTCCCGAAAGGTATCTTAATCGGTGAGATTACAGAAGTGACAACTGATGACTTCGGTTTAACGAAAATGGCCTATGTCAAACCAGCGGCAGATTTTTCAATGATCGAGCATGTTATTATTGCTAAGCGCAAAACAATTTCGGTAGATGGTTCTGATGGCGGCAGTACAAATGAAGATTTAGTAAATGGACCGGCCGATGAAAATGAGGGGGATAAGTAATGCTCGCTCGATTTTTAATTGGCTTCGTTGCTGTCTTGCTGTTTTTACTTGAATCCGAGTTCGCCGTGTTCTCCCCATTGCAGTTGGGTGAAGGAATCTATTATTTGATTCCGCGTTTTTTAATTTTATATTTAATTTTTCTGTCCATTTATTACAGCCGAAAAAAAGCCATGATTTATGGTCTTATTTTTGGACTTTGTTTTGATGTGTTTTATATTAATATTATTGGTCTTTATACGGTTTTATATCCTGCTATCTGTTATATAGCGGCATGGTGTGTAAAACGTGTTCATCCACATCTAGTATTTTCTACGATTTTGGCATTATTGCTGATGATTGTTTTCGAATTTGTTGTATATGAATTTTTCTATATGCTCCAATTTACAACGATGGCGCTTCAGCCGTTCCTAGTGAATCGGTTAGTTCCGACAACAATTGGTAATCTATTATTTTTGATAATGCTTGCATGGGCGTTTAAATATTGTCTTAACGCTCGTGTATTTCAACGGGCACAATAGCATTTTAAAAAAACGAAAAGAAACAAAGCGGATACATAATCCGGTTGTTTTCTTTTCGTTATTATGTAGCGCGAGGTGACTTGAAAAAGCTATGAAAAAACAACTTATCCATATTAAAGGAACAAAAGATGGGTTAGTACTTCGTTTGGATGACCAATGTTCTTTTACAGAGTTGGTAGAAGAACTTGGAAAAAAAGTTACAGACGGCCATCTTGATGGTAAAATAGATGTACAATTACACTTAGGTAAACGTTACTGTACACAAGAGCAAAAAGACCAGCTTACTGAAATTGTGGAAGGGCAGCAAAAGCTATGTGTGAAGAAAATTCAAAGTGATGTTATTACATTAGAAGAAAGCCATAAACTGCTTGAGACTAGTCGCTTTGAAACATATGTAGGAATTGTGCGTTCCGGACAAACGATTCGTGTTACTGGTGATATCCTTGTGTTAGGTGATGTCAATCCAAACGGGCGTATTGAGGCAGGGGGTAATGTACATATTGCGGGTAAGTTAAAAGGCATTGTGCATGCAGGCATGGATGGCAATGAACAAGCAATTGTATCCGCGTCACATTTTGAACCAACACATATATTGATTGGAAATTATGTGGAAGTAATGACGAACGAGTCGCAATATATATTAGACAATACCGATCAGATTTTTGCCTATCTTGGAGAAAATAATGTAATAGCATATGATAGAATCCAGGAAATAAGAAAT
Organism: Solibacillus kalamii; assembly: GCF_002174535.1. NCBI lineage: Bacteria > Bacillati > Bacillota > Bacilli > Caryophanales > Caryophanaceae > Solibacillus > Solibacillus kalamii. Next base: position 225,833 of record NZ_NHNT01000002.1, read on the forward strand.
GTACGACCGAATTTATCAACATTCAAAGGAGGAAGCTAAATGAGTGATGAAGAATTATTATTCTCTAAGAATACTGATGAAACTGGAGCTCAAAAAGCTACCTTATATAAGGAAGGGGCCGCTAATGTGGGAGAAGCAATCGTTATAACTTCAGGAAAAGGTGGAGTAGGAAAAACTACTACGACTGCAAACCTAGGAACGGCATTGGCACTTCAAGGAAAGAAAGTTTGTCTAGTCGATACGGATATCGGACTGCGTAATTTAGACGTTATATTAGGTTTGGAAAATCGGATCATTTATGATTTAGTGGACGTTATTGAGGGCCGCTGCAAAACGCATCAGGCATTAGTAAAGGACAAACGTGTAGATGAACGTCTATACTTGATGCCTGCTGCCCAAAATACAGACAAGAACGCGATTAACCCTGAACAGATGAAAGCTTTGATCGATGAGTTGAAGCGTGAGTTTGACTATATTTTAATTGATTGTCCGGCCGGTATTGAGCAAGGCTATCGCAATGCGGTCGCTGGTGCTGATCGTGCCATTGTTGTGACGACACCTGAAATTTCAGCAGTAAGAGATGCGGATCGTATTATCGGATTGCTGGAACAGGAACCAATCGAACCGCCTAAGCTTATTATTAACCGAATCCGTAAGAGCTTGATGAACAACGGAGATGCGATGGATATTACAGAAGTAACAACGCATTTATCGATAGATTTATTGGGAATCATTGTCGATAGTGAAGATGTTATCAGTTCATCCAATAAAGGTGAACCAATTGTCATGAATCCGAATAACAAAGCATCATTGGGATACCGTAATATCGCACGCCGTATATTAGGGGACTCTGTGCCGTTAATGTCCTTGGAAGATGATCAGCCAAAAGGCGTTTTTGCAAAAATAAAAGCATTATTTAAATAAGAAGTAAGCTGTATGGAATGAAAACTACTATTCTGTACAGCTTTTTTTCTATGTACAGGCTTTCCTGAATTGTATTGTTGTTCCTGACATATACTAGTGCAAAAAGAGGGATGGTGAGCTTGAAAAAATGGCAGTGGCTCATCGCGAGTATTGTCTTTGTTGTTATTTATAGCTGTAATTATTATGGGGATATCGCTACAAAACGTGTCATTCATTCGGTTGTCTATAGTTCGGATGATTTAGTCATGATGCGAAAAGCGGTGGTGAATATGTTGTCTAATGAAGACCAGCAGCTCCCTGTTAGTGCAGATGTATCGATTAGTCAATTACAGCTCTTTGAAACGATTGATCGTTTTAATGACGGATATTTACTCGTGTATGATGAACCGTTCGTATTAAATGCATTGTATGATGGGATGATTGTGTTTACGGGCCATACAAAATATAACGGGAAAACGGTCTCGGTTGTTTATGATACAGGGGATACGGTTACGTTTGGGTTTGTGGACGACTTCTATGTATTACCTTATACAACGGTAACAAAAGGTGCAGTTGTCGCAACGAAAAAAAGCGGGGAACTCTATATTCAGATTGAACGTAACGGGGAAGTTTTAAATATGGAAGAAACGATTCGCTGGCTAAAGGAACAGCCGATTTAGATGAAAATTACGATTCATCCATTGTTTTTGTTACTGCTCTTATCAATCGTATTATATGGTGATATTGCTTTATACAGTGTTATTATTGTTTCGCTATTATTTCATGAATTAGGCCACTTTATCGCTGCAAAGCTTGTCGGAGCCAAGATAACGCAATGTAAAATCGTTCCTTACGGCGGGGAGATGACGATTAAGGATGAATTGCAGTTATCCTATCAGCAACTGATCATTATCGCTATTGGAGGACCGGTTGCAACATGTCTCGGAATTTTTATCAGTTTATTCCTGCCCGATATGCTGAGTGCGAGATTAATAGAAGTTCAGTTCTTTATTCTGGCTATTAACCTCATCCCCATTTGGCCTCTGGATGGTGGAAGAATACTATGTTACAGCATTTTGAAATGGCGGCCGTTTTCTAAAATTTTCGAATTTTATTTAACGGCTTCTTTTTATTTACTTACGGTAACAATTATCGTACTATTATATTTATTGCCGCAGACATTGTCTTTAGCAATTATAAGCCTCTTTTTATGGAGCAAAGTAATTGGAGATTGGAAATATCGAAAATACCGTTCTGCTTTTGAGAAAATAGTTATGAAGCGGTTGACTTGATAATTCTGATGTGGTAGTATTTTAATGTTATTGTTTGTAGCACCCGTGCTACTGCAACCGCGCTGAACAGGTTTAAGTACCTTTATAGGTCACCTGCAATTCCGGGCGAGTCTGAGTCTAAGAGGAGGTGCATTTTAATGTACGCAATTATCGAAACTGGTGGTAAACAAATCAAAGTTGAAGCAGGTCAAGAAATCTATGTTGAAAAACTAGGTGTGGCTGCTGACGAAATCGTTACTTTTGACAAAGTTTTATTCGTAGGTGGAGAAACAGTTAAAGTTGGAGCTCCAACAGTTGCTGGCGCTACTGTAACAGCTAAAGTTGTTAAAGAAGGTAAGCAAAAGAAAATTACTGTTTTCAAACTTAAAGCGAAAAAGAACTACCGTCGTAAGCAAGGTCACCGTCAACCTTACACAAAATTAGTAGTTGAAGCTATCAACGCTTAATAAGTAGGTGATGGGTATGATTACAGTAACTATTTATAGTGATGAAAACCGTAAATCGTATGGATTTGAAATTTCAGGACATGCTCTATCGGATATCTATGGTCGAGATTTAGTTTGTGCTGGTGCTTCTGCTGTTGCCTTTGGTGCAGTGAATGCAATCCCGCAAATTACAGGAATTACTCCTGAAATCGAACAAGGTGCTGAAGGCGGTTACTTAAAAGTAACTGTTCCACAAGCTGAACTGAATGATGAAACAGACGCTAAATTACAAGTTATTCTGAACACAATGGTGACACAGTTCTATACAATGACTGCGAGCTATTCAGAATATATCGAATTGAAATATAAAATGATCTAGGAGGTGGAACAGAATGTTATTATTAACTTTAGATCTTCAATTCTTCGCATCTAAAAAAGGTGTAGGTTCTACTAAAAACGGACGTGACTCTGAGTCTAAACGCCTTGGTGCTAAACGCGCTGATGGTCAATTTGTTACTGGTGGTTCAATTCTTTACCGTCAACGCGGTACAAAAATTTACCCAGGTACAAACGTAGGCCGCGGTGGTGACGATACATTATTCGCAAAAGTTGACGGCGTTGTTAAATTTGAACGCTATGGTCGCGACAAGAAAAAAGTATCTGTATACCCTACAGCTCAAGAAGCATAATTCTTGCAATGAAAGGACTGCATTTATTGCAGTCCTTTTTTAAGTTTTTGCACAAAAATGAAGAGATGCCTTTATAAATGGATGGTTGAAATTTTCTTAAGTATTGAATATGGCATGAGTATGAAGTATGGAAGGAAAATTGATGAAAAACTTGTTATACTAATAATACTGTAATACGGAGTGTGTAAAATGACCGTTTCAAAATTAACTGTAAGTGAAGCATTACGCTTTGCGAATCACGACTATTTGAATCAGCTTCATTTAATCCAGATGAACTTAGATTTAGGGCGAGTGGACGAGGCGAAAAAAGTAATTTTTGACCAGTCTCAACATTGTAAAATGCTTTCGAACATCAATCGACTTCAATTAACGGAAACAGTGGAATGGCTTCATACCCTGAGTTGGCGTTATCCGGCTTTACAACTAAGCATGACAAGTAATGTAAACGCACCAATACAAAGCAAGTACGATGAAGCGATTGTTCAATACTTGGAAAACACAATTATTCATGTTTACGACAAGCTTGATCCATATGAAGAGCATCAATTACTGTTAAACATCGAAACATATGAAGAGAAATGGAATATTTCATTTCATTTAAAGGGAAAATGGGAACAGTCGTCATTTTCAATAGAACAGAATATTTTTAATGTGGAAACATATGAACAAACGAATACAAGTTGGAAGTATGTTCTTCACATATGAGGAGTGAAAGAAATGTTTGTCGATCACGTAAAGATTTATGTTAAAGGTGGAGACGGCGGGGATGGAATGGTTGCCTTCCGTCGTGAAAAATATGTACCGAATGGTGGTCCTGCAGGTGGAGACGGAGCACGAGGCGGTAACGTCATATTTGAAGTAGAAGAAGGTTTACGTACGCTAATGGATTTCCGTTACAAACGTCACTTCAAAGCTGAACGTGGAGAGCACGGAATGAGTAAAGGGATGCACGGTCGTCGCGCAGAAGATTTAATCGTTAAAGTGCCACCAGGAACAGTTGTGATGAATGCTGAAACAAAAACAGTCATTGCCGATTTAGTTGAACATGGTCAACAAGCTGTAATTGCTAAAGCAGGCCGTGGCGGACGTGGTAACTGCCGTTTTGCGACACCTTCTAACCCAGCACCAGAATTAGCCGAAAAAGGCGAACCAGGTCAAGAGCTGGAAGTAATTTTAGAATTGAAAGTATTGGCGGATGTTGGATTAGTTGGTTTCCCTTCTGTTGGTAAATCAACATTACTTTCTGTAGTTTCTTCAGCAAAGCCTAAAATCGGCGCTTATCACTTTACGACAATCGTACCGAACTTAGGCATGGTAGAAACAGATGATGGCCGTTCATTCGCAATGGCTGATTTACCTGGTCTTATCGAGGGTGCGCACCAAGGTGTCGGATTAGGAATGCAGTTCCTGCGTCACATTGAGCGTACACGTGTAATCGTACACGTAATCGATATGTCCGGTATGGAAGGCCGCGAACCTTATGATGATTATGTAACAATTAACAACGAGCTTGAACAATATAACTTACGATTACTTGAGCGTCCTCAAATTGTCGTTGCAAACAAAATGGATATGCCGAATGCGGAAGAAAACTTGAAAGAGTTTAAAAAGAAAGTGGGAGAAGATGTAAAGGTCTTACCGGTTTCAGCAGTTTCTCGTCAAGGATTAAAGCCATTACTATTTGAAATTGCGGATCTTTTAGAAGTGACACCGGAGTTCTTATTACATGATGTACTTGAAGAAGAATCAGATGCAGTCGTAATGTACAAGCATGAAGGCCAAGGCGGCGACTTCGAAATTACACGTGATGACGATGGCGCATATGTTCTGTCAGGATACACAATCGAACGCCTATTCAAAATGACGGACTTCAGCCGTGAAGACGGTATTCGACGCTTTGCTCGCCAATTACGTGCGATGGGTGTCGATGAAGAGTTACGTAAACGCGGTGCCCAAAACGGCGATACTGTACGTTTAATGGAATTCGAATTTGACTTTGTCGACTAATTAAGTGGGGGATGACGATGAAAAACGTAGCAAATCAGCGATATTATTTAGTGCGTGAAGATGTCCTGACAGATGCGATGCAAAAAACATTGGAAGCAAAACAATTATTGCAAAAAGGATCTGTTTCATCTATATGGGATGCGGTAAAAGAAGTGGATTTATCTCGAAGCGCATTTTATAAATATCGTGATGCAGTTTTTCCTTTCCATTCGATTGTGCAAGAGCGTATTTTAACGGTTTTCATTCAATTGCAAGATCGAAAAGGTACACTTGCCAAATTACTCGAAACTGTATCTGATGCACATTGCAATGTTCTGACGATTCACCAGACGATTCCGATTCAAGGACGTGCCAATGTGACACTTTCTTTAGATGTGACAAGCATGTCTTATGAGCTGGATGAACTTATTCGCAGCTTAAATCAGCTTGAATTTATAGAATCTGCTGAAGTAATCAGTTCTGGCGCATTTTAACTTTCCTTTGAAGAGAAATGTTGCTTAACAGAAAAAGTGAGATGTTCCGGTGCAAATACATCAGGATATAATAAATAAAATTGCTGTCCAATGTGTTTTAGGGCATTTTGGACAGCTTTTCTTATAGGATAAATTTCCAGAAAATTTAGAACTTATGATCGAGGTGCTTATTGATGTCAGAAAAAAAATGGGAAAAAAGAGTTGCTTACCTAGGTCCGGAAGCATCATTTACATATTTAGCAACAAAGGGACTATTTCCGCATGATTGGCATATTCCGTATAAGTCCATACCGGAATGCATTGAAGCGGTATCGGAAGGAAAAGTTGAGCTGGCGGTAGTCCCGGTGGAAAATGCGCTGGAAGGCTCTGTTCCGCTAACAATTGACTACTTGTACCATGAATCCGAGCTTTTCGTTACAGCTGAAGTGATGTCGAAAATTCAGCAGCATTTATTAGTGAATAAAAAGTTTGCGGAAAATAAAGAGGCAATCGAGGAGATTTATTCACATCCGCATGCTTTAGCACAGTGCCATAAATATTTATATTATAATCATGGAGGGATAAGACAGACATCGTATTCTTCAACTGCCGCCGCAGCAGAGCTTGTATCCCAAACAGAAGACCGCTGTATTGCTGCCGTTGCGAACTTTTCTGCCGCTGAAAAATATAATTTACATATACTCGAACACAATATCCATGATTTCCATTTTAATCATACGCGCTTCTTCGTTTTATCGAAGCAAAATACAAAGCATGGTTTAGTACCGTTGCAGGCACAACCGAAAACTACGTTTATGCTTACATTACCGACAGATGTATCTGGTGCGCTTCATCAAGTACTTTCGGTATTTGCATGGCGTAAACTGAACTTGAGTAAGATTGAATCACGACCACTTAAAACTGGACTCGGGAATTATTTCTTCATTACTGATATACTAGCAGATGAAGAGGAACCGATGATGAAAGGTGCAGTGGAAGAACTGATAGCACTAGGCTGCAAAGTGAAGTCACTCGGTACATATTATACATACGTCACACCAGAGTGAGGTGAAGAGCATGAAGCGAATCCTATTATTTGATGGAGAGTGCAATTTCTGTGATGCAAGTGTCCAGTTTATTATTAAACGTGACCCGAAAGCATTGTTTCAGTTTGCGTCGCTGCAAAGTGAAATTGGAAGGGCATTGTTAAAAGAGTATGATGTGCCGGAAAACACAGATAGTATTGTGTTTATAGAAGACGACCAGCATTTTACGGAATCGACGGCCGCACTTAAAATTACACGAAACTTATCTGGTTTGTGGAAGCTGTTTTACGTATTTGTAGTTGTACCAAAACCCGTTCGTGATCTTGTGTATCGCTGGATTGCCAAAAATCGCTACAAATGGTTCGGGAAAAAGCAGGAATGCATGTTACCGTCACCGGAACAGCGAAAACGATTTTTATAATTATATGTGCACTCTGCTTCATGCGGAGTGCTTTTTTTGTTCGGATTTTTATGAGAACAGTGGGGTGCGGTTATTAGAAGAAATGTGGCTTTTATTAGGAAATGCAATGGGTTTATTGAATTCTGAAGGTGGAGGGTTGAAAAAGAATATACGTGACGTACATATTAGAACATTGCTGTGGGATATTAGAAAATATCATTAGGATATTTGAAAATCCAGCTGCGATATTAGAAAAAAGTAACCCATTATTAGAACATCCAAACGATATATTAGAAAATCGGCAATTTATTAGAAGATAAAAAGTTTTTTTAGAAGTTCTGTAATTATATTAGAATTTTCCTTATGAAAATCAAACTTTCCTAAAACGGGGCTCGTCTAATTGATGAAAGGAGGTATTTCGGTGGAAAGTTATTTAATTAATGATACCGCTAATTTATCAAATGAAATGATTATAGATGAATTAATGCAACAGTACGGAGAAGAAATATTAAAGCTTGTTATGCAATATGTACATAATCACTCGGTTGCCGAGGATCTGACGCAGGAAATTTTCGTGAAATGCTACAAGGCACTTCCTTCTTTTCAATATGGTTCATCGTTAAAAACATGGCTTTGGCGCATTGCAATAAACCATTCAAAAGATTATTTGAAAAGCTGGTATGCCAAAAATGTCGAAGCAAAAGATGATGAAGTTTTTATGAAAGTAGAAAGCGGTATGTCCGTTGAACAAGAAGTCATACAGCAGCAGGAAGATGATAACTTAGTCAAGGCGGTCATGACACTGCCGGTCAAATACCGTGAAGTTATTTATTTATGCTATTACGAAGATCAGACGATGAAGGAAATGGCCGAAGTACTGCAAATTAGTGAAAACACGGTAAAAACAAGGCTTAGAAAAGGAAAGCAGCTATTAAAAAAACATCTGGAGCGTGAAGAAAATGGATGATCGTTTAAAAAATTTAAAAAAAGCCATGGATCGCACTGCATTTTCCAGCACAAAGTTCACAGAGCAGCATAAAGAAAATGTCCAACGACAGTTAAACATCGATGAGCTGAAAAAGGTAATTTTATCACTTTTAATTGAAGCAAAGTCCGGTATTGAAATTACGCAATTACTGCATGTAAGGGGAATACAGGCTGTAATCAATAATGAGGGAATCATCTATTCAATTCTTCATGAACAGGAAAGGAATGGGTTTGTGCTCGCAAATTGGACAGACGGCGTTAAGCGGTATGAGTTAACGAAGACCGGAAAAAAACAGTTACAGCAAGAGGGACAAATCAAACTGACAGTGAAGGAACGTCTATTGGGGGTGCGTATGCATGCAGAGTGAACATTTTTTAAATAAAGTAACAGCCTTTATTCGTTCAAAAGAAGCTCAGGTACATGTATATGATGAATTAAAGCACCATATAGAACATTCGAAAAATGCCTGGTTAAAAAAAGGGTATACACCCGATGAAGCGGAACGAAAAGCAATAGATGAAATGGGCTCACCATCCGCACTCGGAAAATCGATGGACAAGATTCACCGGCCGAAAGTCGATTGGCTGCTGATTAGTTTAGTTGCTATTCTATTAGGGGCGAGCTTTATCCCGATTTTAACATTTGATAGTACCGTTATTTTTGGGGCAGATATGACTGATTATTTTATTCGAAACAAATGGCTGCACCTTCTTTGTGCCGTCATATTGATTGCAGCACTGATGTATATCGATTATCGGAAGCTGGAACGTTTCAGTTTAGCTATATATTTGAGTGCACTTATTTTGTTAATGATATTAAATTATTTTCCAACAACTACAGTTTCCGGTCAAAGCTATTTAATGGTAGGGCCGATACAGATTCAGGCTTGGACCGTTTTACCGTTGCTGCTCATTGCTTGGACAGGCTTTTTTACACAAAAAAAATTTAAAAGTTGGCAGTTAATCGTCTTATTTGTTTTGCCGTTATGGTTTATTTTAAGTGCGCCAAACCTGACAGCAGCCCTTATTTATGCAGGGGTCGTTACTATTTTATTTTATTTAAGTGACTACTCGCTGAAATCGAAAATTATGACAAGTTTAACTGGGATCGGCCTAATCGCTAGTGCAATGTTTTTGATTACTCCGCAGCTGCACCATTACCAGCTTGTACGTATTTATGCTTTTCTGAATCCAGAAAGCTATGCTACACAGGAAGGCTATGTTTATCTGGCAATCAAAAATGCATTAGATGAAGCTGGGTGGTTTGGGGCAGAGACGATTCGATATATTCCGGAAGGGCATACAGATTTTGCTTTAGTACAGCTTATCCAGGAATTTGGTTACATTGCAGGAATTGCTGTCGTAACGGTATTATTCGCCATCGCAATTCGTATACTTTGGAAAGCAAAACAATTAGCCCGTTCATATGGCAAATTGCTTGTAATAGGAGCAGTATCTTTTTATTGCATGCAGTTTGGATATTCTGTGGCAATGATTCTTGGTTGGTTGCCGATTATCGGATTATCGCTTCCTTTTATAAGTTACGGTTTTACATCTCTCCTAATAAACTCATTTGTCATCGGGATTGCACTAAGCGTGTATCGCCGGAAAACATTCATAGGGAGTGGAGTGCAGCAGAACTATTCATAAGAAAAACAGCTTATTCATGTGACAGGGTGTCTTTTGAATAAGCTGTTTTATCTTAGTTTTCAATCAAAAACCCGCGCTGACGTAATTTCTCTTCTGCCAGATTCAAGCTTTCTTCAGATGTTGAGCTAATGACATGTAAGTGTGTACCGTCCGTTAATGCAGAAAGATAAAGGGCATTAGTTTCTTGGACGCGTTTTACAAAATGCTCCACTTCCAAGCGGTTTGATACCATAATTGAAGCGGTAATTTCTCCGTATACCGGATGCTCGACTATAACGCTTTCGACCATAACCCCACAATCGACCAATATGAAAAGTTCTTCTTTTGCCTCATTTGGATTGTGCATACATACAATTTTTCGTTGAAGGCGTGTTTGCTGGACATTGTGCATATAAATATACCCTTGGCTTGTTGCTACAATCGGTTCATTTCGTGCTTTCAATAAATTCATATCATTGACGATGACTTGTCTTGAAACATTTGTACGCTTCGCCAAATCCGTACCTGTCATTGGCTGTTCAGCCGTTTTTAACAATGCAAGCAGTTCCAAACGCCGTTCTTCACCTAATAATTTTTTCAATATAATCACCTCAATTAGCATACCAGTTCCTTTTCATCTTATCATATTTACCGCTGGCTAAGCGTGAACATTGTGGCAATAGCACAATTTGTGCATATGCTATTACGAGAAAAGGAGGAAAGAAGTGCGCGTTCATATTGTTCAAAAGGGAGACACTTTGTGGAAAATCGCGAAGCAATACGCGGTTGGCTTTGATGAATTAAAGCGATTAAATGCCCATTTAGCAAACCCTGATTATATTGTTCCGGGAATGGAAATTTATTTACCGGACACGACAGCGAAAAAAGAAATGCGGCAACCTGTGAAAGAACAGCCGAAATCTGTTAAAGAGCAGCCGGTACAAATGCCTGCACCAGCTCCAGCACCGAAGAAAGAGCAAATCGTTAAGCCGGCACCAGTGCCTGCACCAACACCTATGCCGATGCCACAGCCGCAAAAACCGATTTGGCAAGGGGATATTTATTTCCAGCCACCGGCACCACAGCCGATGCCGATGCCAATGCCAATGCCAAACTGGCAAACACATGTACATGTTCAGCCGACATTTGAAAATACGGTGACAGCACCGCAACCAATGCCATTGCCACAGCAACCGGTTATTCAACAACCTCCGCAGCAACCACAGCAACCGATTTTTATCGAACAACCACACTATATTCAGCCGATGCCAATGCCAATGCCGATGCCGATGCCGCAAATGCCTGTGTGTCCAACATGTCACCAAATGCCAATGCCAATGCCAATGCCGATGCCACAAATGCCAGTATGTTCAAAATGTCATCAAATGGCAATGGAATCTCCGATGCACATGCAATCAATGCCAATGCACATGCATCCAATGCCGATGCCTCAAATGCATGGATGTTCAAAATGTAACCAAATGGCAATGGAATCCCCGATGCAAATGCAACCAAATATGTACATGGAGCCAATGCAGATGTCGATGCCGATGCAAATGCAAATGCAGCCGATTTTTAATGAAGAGTCTTCATTAAAGAAAGATCATTGCCATGATAAAGATCACCTAGTGCACCAGTATTATGAAGAAATTGACCACATGATGCGTCAACCAAACCCTTGTTACCCACACATGATGCCATATCAAGAAAATTCAATGCAGCACATGATGCCATATCCAGCAAATACGATGCCCCAAATGCACCAAATGCCACATCCGCCTAAGTCATGTCAATAGTAATTAAAGAGAATTGCTGGAAGTGGGATACACATAAAGGGTCCTTTTTTATGAAGTATTATGAGAATGGTTTTGTGGCGCAAAAAGTTAAAGCGATTCATCGAGAGCTTGAAAATATACAATTTCCATATCATATTCCACTTGTAGAAAATGAAGAGCCGCATATATTAAAGCAGTTTTGGTTTGAAGGGAAAAGTGCGGAGTATAAACGATTTGAACATCAGCAGCTTTCCCTGCATGCAATCGAAAAACTGCATGAAACATGTGAAGTCATTCCTTGGGCGGAAACAGGCATCTTGTCCACATATCGATTAGAGGAGAAGTGGAAGAGGAGATTTGAGCGTTTTATCCATCATGAAAGAGAACTAAGACGTTTATTAAAAAGCAATTATGATATTTTAGTCAACCATGCTTCCTATGCCTTAGGTTTAATGGCTCAAATAACAGTTCCGAGTGAAAAGCAAACGATTTTACATGGGGATGTTGTTCATCATAATGTGATGCTACGTGGTGAAGACGTGAAACTTATTGATTTTGATTTAGCTTCTTTAGGGGAAGCCTCAGATGAAATTATTTTATGGCTTCATCGCGTATTGCCGCATGTTCAGTATGAAATACAACCGCTTGTAAATGACCACCATTATTTGCATAAAGCGCAGGAAAAGCTTCATTATCTGTTTTTCCCGAATGAAATATTAAGGGAATGTCTGTTTTATCTGAAACTCAGCGACCGTCAAAAGCTTTCCTGCTATCCGTTTATTCAATCGATTGTTTATGACTGGATGAAAAATTACGATTCTTTTGCAAGACAGATCGATACATTGCAAAATTAATTGGCAGTTTATAATCGATGTTAGATGGAGAAGAATATGATAAACTATTAAAGGCTGTCTTAAAGGACGGTCTTTTCTTTTTGAACCAACATACGTTCGGTAATTCACAACTCTTATGCTATAATAGAGCGAGAAATGTGAGGGATAAAACGATGTATGATTATTTAAAAGGACAGGTTACCAGGGTTACACCCGAGTATATTGTATTAGAGCAACAAGGCATTGGCTGGATGCTGTATACGCCAAATCCATTTGCATTCCGTACATCTGCAAGCGAACAGCAAATATATGTATCCTTGCAAGTGCGTGAAGATGCCCAAAATTTATACGGATTCAATAGTTTGGAGCAGCGTGAATTATTTAAAAAGCTGATTCAAGTATCGGGCATCGGTCCAAAAGGCGCGCTTGCTATTTTAGCGAGCGGTAATCCGACTTCAGTCATTCAGGCAATTGAAATGGAAGATGAAGCATTTTTAATCCGTTTCCCGGGCGTCGGGAAAAAAACAGCACGTCAAATGATTCTCGATCTAAAAGGGAAGCTGGACATGCTGCTTGATCACGTCGAGTTACCAAGTGCAGAAAATGAGCTGCCATTGTTTGGAGTGAATCCGAATGAACATGAATTGCAGGAAGCGATGCTGGCACTTGTCGCATTAGGCTATTCAGAAAAGGAATTAGACAAAATCAGACCGCAATTAAGTGAAGACGATAAGTTAACGACAACAGACGCCTATATTAAACAGGCATTGAAGCTGTTGTTGAAATTGAAATAAAAAGGAGTGAGAAGCATGTCAGACCGTGTACTTTCTGGTGAAGCAACAGATGCCGAGCAGCAGTTTGAGCTTTCTTTAAGACCGCAACGTTTAGCGCAATACATAGGCCAAGATAAAGTGAAAGAAAACCTGAAAATATTTATCGAAGCCGCTAAGCTACGTCAGGAAAGTCTTGACCATGTTCTCCTTTATGGTCCACCTGGTTTAGGGAAGACGACGTTAGCGATTGTCATAGCGAACGAGATGGATGTAAATGTAAAGATGACGAGCGGTCCTGCGATTGAGCGACCTGGTGATTTAGCCGCGATTTTAAGCTCTCTTGAAGCAGGGGATGTGCTTTTTATCGATGAAATTCATCGCCTGCCAAGAGCGATTGAAGAAGTGCTTTATTCTGCGATGGAAGATTTCTGTCTGGATATCGTAGTCGGAAAAGGTCCTGAAGCCCGTTCAATCCGATTGGAGTTGCCGCCATTTACACTCGTTGGTGCAACAACGAGAGCAGGTGCTTTATCTGCACCGCTTCGTGACCGTTTTGGTGTATTATCGCGATTGGAATATTATGATGAACAATCATTAGCCGAAATTGTTATCCGTTCCGGTGAATTGTTTGGTGTTGCGCTGGATAAGCATGCGGCATTTGAAATTGCCCGCAGATCCCGAGGGACACCTCGTATCGCAAATCGATTGTTAAAACGTGTCCGTGACTATGCACAAGTATTGGCAGATGGCATTGTTTCCACAAATTTGGCGGAACAGGCACTCGAACTGCTGCAAGTTGATCCACGAGGACTTGATCATATCGATCATAAATTGATGCAGTCAATGATTGAACGATTTGGCGGAGGTCCTGTCGGATTGGATGCATTAGCGGCATCGATCGGAGAAGAGCGTATTACGATTGAAGATGTATATGAACCATATTTATTGCAAATCGGATTTATTCAACGAACACCACGCGGCCGAATCGCGACAAATCTTTGTTACGACCATTTCGGTTATCCGCAGACACAAAAAGAATAGAAGGAAGTTTTGAACGTGAAAGTAGAAGATTTTGATTTTTATTTACCAGAGGAATTAATTGCCCAAACACCATTATTGGATCGTACAGCGAGTCGTTTAATGGTAGTAAATCCAAACTCATTGGAAGTGGAGCATCACACATTCGGTCATATTTTAGATGAGTTAAATGCAGGGGATTGCCTTGTACTGAATGATACACGTGTATTACCTGCACGCTTAATGGGTGTTAAAGCAGATACTGGCGCGAACATTGAATTGTTGCTGTTAAAACAGACAAATGACGATGAGTGGGAGACGTTAGTAAAACCTGCAAAACGTGTTAAAACAGGCACTGTCGTTACATTTGGTGATGGGCTGTTGACTGCGACCTGCACAGGTGAACTGGATCACGGTGGCCGTACTTTTAAATTCACATATGACGGGATTTTTTATGAAATTTTAGACCAACTGGGTGAAATGCCATTACCGCCATATATTCGTGAAAAGTTGGAAGACCAAGATCGTTATCAAACGGTTTATGCGAAAGAGCGCGGTTCTGCAGCAGCACCAACAGCGGGCCTTCATTTTACACAGCCATTACTTGAAGCGATTAAAGCAAAGGGTGTTGAAGTCGTATTTATTACACTGCATGTGGGACTTGGTACATTCCGACCTGTCAGTGTGGATTCGATTGAGGACCATGATATGCACTCTGAATTTTACAGTGTGTCAGAAGAGGCAGCGGCTGTAATTGAACGTGTCAAACAAGCTGGAGGCAAAGTTATTTCGGTAGGGACAACTTCAACCCGTACTCTTGAAACCGTTGCATCGAAAAATGACGGTAAAATTGTCGCTTCTCATGGTTGGACAAATATTTTCATTTATCCGGGCTATGAATATAAAGCAATCGACGGCCTGATTACAAACTTCCATTTACCGAAGTCAACATTAGTGATGCTTGTCAGCGCACTCGCTTCGAAAGAAACAATTATGAACGCTTATGAACAAGCCGTTAAAGAAAAATACCGTTTCTTCAGCTTTGGCGATGCCATGTTTATCCGTCCGGCTAAGTAATTTGCAATTAAACAAAAACCTATATACAATAATAATTTGTGCAACACCTACTAAACTTAGTAGGTGTTTTCATTCGAAGTACTGTATTTACTTTAGAAACGAGAGGATTTTTTTATATGACTGAAACAACAAAACAACCACCAATTCGTTATGAATTGATTAAAACATGTGCACAGACAGGTGCGCGTTTAGGTATTGTCCATACACCACACGGTTCCTTTGAAACACCAACATTTATGCCAGTTGGTACACAAGCGACAGTAAAAGCAATGAGCCCTGAAGAATTAAAAGAAATGAATGCAGGTATTATTCTGTCTAACACATATCACCTATGGTTGCGTCCAGGAAATGATATCGTGAAAGAAGCAGGTGGACTGCATAAATTCATGAACTGGGATCGTCCAATTCTAACTGATTCAGGCGGTTTCCAAGTGTTCTCATTATCTAAGTTCCGTAAAATCGAAGAAGAGGGCGTTTATTTCCGAAACCATTTAAATGGCGACAAGCTGTTTTTATCACCGGAAAAAGCGATGGAAATCCAAAACGACTTAGGTTCTGATATTATGATGGCATTTGATGAATGTCCGCCTTTCCCGGCAACATACGAATACATGGAAGCATCTGTTGACCGCACAACACGTTGGGCAAAACGCTGTAAAGAAGCACATCAACGCCCGGAAGAGCAAGGGCTATTCGGTATTATTCAAGGCGGGGAATATGAAGAGCTGCGCCGTAAATCGGCAGAAGCATTAGTAGAGCTCGATTTCCCTGGTTATGCAATCGGCGGTTTATCAGTTGGAGAGCCGAAAGATATTATGAATAAAGTATTGGACTTTACTGCACCAATGATGCCGGCAGATAAACCACGCTATTTAATGGGTGTCGGTTCACCTGACTCTTTAATCGATGGAGCAATGCGCGGCATCGATATGTTCGACTGTGTATTACCAACACGTATTGCACGTAACGGTACATTGATGACATCTGAAGGACGTATGGTCATCAAAAATGCGAAATATGCAAAAGACTTTACGCCAATCGATGAAAATTGCGATTGCTACACATGTAAAAATTATACACGCGCGTATGTGCGTCATTTATTGCGTACAGAAGAAACATTCGGTTTACGTTTAACGTCATACCATAACTTACGCTTCCTTATTAAATTAATGGAAGATGTACGCCAGGCAATCCGCGAAGACCGTCTAGGCGATTTCAAAGAAGAGTTCTTTGAAAAGTACGGTTACAATAAACCGAATGCTAAAAATTTCTAAAAATATGTTCGAAATTCGAAATTCAATATAATTTTTTTGAGAAAAAAAAGAGTTTTTTGCGCAAAAACCTGCAATTCTATACTATACTAGGTAAGTGAGAAAGAGATAGAGAAAGGGGGCAATTTGAAAATGGAAGGTTTAGTACAATTTTTACCGATTATCGTAATGTTTGTTGCGATGTGGTTCATTTTAATTCGTCCGGCACAAAAACGTCAAAAAGCAACTGCTACAATGCAAAACAGCTTAAAACGTGGTGATAAAGTAGTTACTGTAGGTGGCTTACACGGAGAAGTAGATGCAATTGAAGATACGACTGTCTATTTATTAGTTGACGGAAATACACGTTTAAAATTCGAACGCCAAGCAATTGGCCGTATAGAATCGGTTTAAACGTTACATAAAAAAGCTTGTGGAGTTTAATTTTCCACAAGCTTTTTTGTATTTTTCATGCAATTTCGAACAAGCTATTGTATGAGAGGTGAATCAATTGGAAGATTATACATTAATTATATTTCGAACAATTGTTTTATATGTTATTTTACTAGTTGTTTTCCGCCTTATGGGCAAGCGTGAAGTTGGTGAGCTCAGTATTGTGGATTTGGCAATATTCGTATTGATGGCTGAAGTAGCTGCAATCGCCTTGGACGATTATGACAGGCAGTTCTTTAAAGCCATTTTACCGATAATTTTATTATTTTTGATTCAATATTTAAACTCCTGGCTCATATTAAAAAATAAAAAACTGCGCGACTTTATTGAAGGCGATCCGTCGCTTGTTATCCGCGACGGATATATTTGTGAAGCGGAAATGAAAAAGCAGCGCTATAATCTCGACGATTTACTCCAACAATTACGTGAACAGGGAGTATGCTCTGTGCAGGATGTTGCCTACGCTTTTTTGGAGCAATCCGGAAAGCTATCGATTTACCAAAAAGATCAGGGCGGATTTATTTTACCTCTCATTTTGGATGGCTATGTTGACAAAAGACATTTAAAAATTATTGGTAAAGATGAAAAATGGCTCGTTCATGAATTATTGGTAAACGGTTATCCCAATATACGCGATATATTCTACTGCAGTTATGAAGACGGAAAGTGGTTTGTCCAATTACGAGCGCGAAAATATTGAACGAAGATAATGGAAATCGTTAAAACGGATTTGTTTTGTAATGAACAGTAACAGCAAGACAAACCCAATCGTAATTGCAACGCTTACGATAAGCGGCATTCCGGCAGCAATGATCGGCTGTACAAAACAAGTAAGGATGAAAATACCATACGGCAGAACGAAGAAGCGGAAACCTACATTAATCTTTTTCTGCTGTCTAATAGAAGCGATGTGTAAGAAGGACGTAATCAATACGCCAAAACCTATAGCGATAATCGCGCCTTTTTCCTGAATGGCAGGTTGTGAGGCAAGGAAAAACAGTAAAAATAGTTTCCCTATTCCCCCATAGATGGAATTCATCATGGCAGCCTGTGCTTCATCTAGTGCTTGTAAGATGGAATGAAGCGGACTCTGTATATAATAAAAATAAAAAATAGGAGCCAATATTTTCATATAGCCACGATTTTCCTCAAGATGGAACAGTACCATAGTCAACTCATCGCCGTGTATGAAAAACACAGTAGCGGCCATACAGCCAATTAAAGAAGATAGTCGTAATGAATGTGTAATGCGTTTATTCAGCAACGGGTAATTATTGCTGGCTAGTGCGCTACTAACGGCAGGAATGAGTACAATTGCCAATGCAGCAGGAATGAAAGCCGGAAACAAGAGTAATGGTATATGCACACCTGAGATGATACCGTACAATGTAGTTGCCGCGCCTGCAGCCACTCCTGAAACCGTCAGTGCTTTTAAGAAAATGATTGGTTCCAAAAACCATGTAAAGGTACCAAACAATTTACTGCCCGCTGAAGGCAGTGCAATATTAAAAATCGGTTTTGTAAAGGAAGTGCCTGTTGACCCCTTTTTGAACATTCTACTCGAGCGTTTATAAAAGATCGCTAAAAACAGTAATGAAAAAACTTCACCAATTGCTGTTATTCCCATAGCGGCTGCTGCCGTCAATGCAGGCGACTCTGAAATAAAGTACGGCAATAATACGACAATGAGACCAATTCGTACAAGCTGCTCAAGAAGCTGTGCCCATGCAGTTGGTGCAATTTTCGCTAAACCTTGTAAATATGCTTTTATTAAGCTTGAAAAAATAACGATCGGAATTGTGAAAAGGCTAATATAAAGAGTGAAAATAAGGTTTTCATTATGTAAAAGCACTTTTGCGATATACGGAATAGCAAAATAAATGAATGGGCTAAATAAAATAATTGATATGGCCGAAATTTTGATTGCAGTTTTCATTACCGATGTGACATGTTCCGTTTTCCGTTTCGCGTGGTATTCTGCAATCAGCTTAGAGATGGCAATCGGAATACCTAATTGAATTAGCGAGATGAAAAATATAAATGTCGGGTAAGCCGTCATATAGAGTCCGACCGCTTCCTCCCCGGCAATACGCATAAACTGCATTCTGTACATAAACCCGAGACATTTTGAAATAAATATGACAAACATTAAAAATAATGTTCCTTTTAGAAATGAGCCCAAATAACTTCTACTTTCTCCCTTCTCAATTTAATTTCATTCATATACAATAAAGTATGCAGTAGTAATCGCAGTTAAAACCTAAGTTCAGGAGTGATCGACATGCAAATTCCATTTTTCGGCCTTTACGAGAAGGTACAGCTTATATTGACGAACAAAATCGAGGAATTTCATTACTATGGATATGATTCGATAACAGAACAAGATTTATGGAAATATTGCATCGATAAGGTGTGGCGCAAAAGAGATGTGCAAAATATGCGATTGCATGAGCTGACAGCAGGCATTTTCGGTGCAACTGCTTCGGAAGTGTTAAGCTATATGCAAATAAAGGATTTTAAGCGCAATGAATTGAACTTAAAGCTTTCCAATGAAGAGCTGCAAGGTTTGTTCCATCCGCTTAAAGAGTAGGGAAAAATAAGAATAATATAATAAATTATCTAGTAATAATTTGACAGTTTCCATAAGCTGTTTCATAATGAGAGTGTTGTGCTTTTCAAACTATCGGATTGTTATTTTTGAAAAGTGATTCAGAAAATTATTGAAATGAATACATAGTTTGTGGAAGGTAATTTTTACGTTTTACATCACACCGCGTTTCGTGTGATATTGAGGAGGATTTTTTAATGAAATTAGCAAACCGTATCATTACGTTCGTTCTTGTCGTAGCATTGCTATTTACAGGGATGGGCACAACGGTAGAGAAGGTTTTAAACGATGTAAAACTTGGATTGGACCTTCAAGGTGGATTTGAAGTACTTTATGAAGTGGAAGCACTTGATCAAGGACAAAAGATTACGCAGAGTGTATTGGCGGACACAACGAAAGCATTAGACAATCGTATTAATGAGTTTGGTGTTAGTGAGCCAAGCATTGAAATCGAAGGAGAAGACCGAATTCGTGTACAGCTAGCAGGATTAGCAGATCAGGATTCTGCTCGTGAGCTATTATCGAGTACAGCGAATTTAACTTTCCGTGATGTAAATGATAATATTTTATTGGATGGTACAGATTTAAAGGAAGGTGGCGCAGCGCCTTCATTTGATCAGCAAAACCAGCCAATTGTAACTTTAACATTGAAAGATGCGGCGAAATTCGCAGAAGTGACGCAAAAAGTCATGAGCATGGGCGCACCGAATAACTTATTAGTTGTTTGGCTGGACTTTGAAGAGGGCGTAGATTCTTACGCTGAAGAAAGCAAAAAGCCACCTGAAGAGCAAAAGTTTGTTTCTGCAGCCTCTGTTACTCAAGTATTAAATACAACAGATGTTATGATTTCTGGTAGCTTCACAGTAGATGAAACGAAAAACTTTGCTTCTATACTTAATGCAGGTTCATTACCTGTTAAGTTAACGGAGATTTATTCAACATCGGTTGGGGCACAATTCGGTGAAGATGCTTTGAATGATACAGTATTCGCAGGGGTTGTCGGCGTACTGTTAATCTTCCTGTTCATGCTGCTTTACTACCGTTTACCAGGGTTTATCTCAATTATTACTTTATCGGTTTTCACATATTTAGTGTTAATCGTCTTTAACGGTATTAATGCTGTATTAACATTACCGGGTATCGCCGCGATCGTATTAGGAATCGGGATGGCCGTTGATGCAAATATTTTAACAGCTGAGCGTATTCGTGAAGAACTGCGTGTTGGCCATTCAGTAAAAGACGCATTTAAATTAGGTTCAAAACAATCACTATCAGCAATCATTGATGCGCAATTGACAACTTTACTTGCTGCTGCCGTATTGTTCTACTACGGGACAAGTTCAGTTAAAGGGTTTGCAACGACATTAATTATTTCGATTTTACTATCATTTGTAACAGCTGTATGGGGTTCTCGTGTACTACAGGGACTGCTTGTAAACAGCGGTTACTTCAATAATCCGGCATGGTTCGGAATTAGCAGATCGAAACAGCATTCACTTGATGAAGGAATCACTTCATTGGATTTATCAACGAAATTCGATAAATTAGACTTCGTTGGAAATCGTAAAAAATTCTATGCGATATCTACAATCATTTTAGTTGCAGGGATTGTTGTGCTTGGTGTATTCAAACTGAATTTAGGAATCGATTTCTCAAGTGGTACGCGTGTAGAGATTAAATCTGATACAGCGCTGGTACAAGAAGAAGTGAAGGATTATCTGAATGAAATCGGTTTTGCAAACGAGGATGTCGTGATTTCAGGCGATAATCAGACAATCGCCGTAATGCGCTATAAAGATGACTTCTCTCAACAACAAGTACTTGATTTTAAAGAGCAGGTAAATGAAAAATACGGACATGAGCCAAGCTTAAGTACAGTATCGGATACAGTAGGGAAAGAACTGGCGAAAAATGCAATGTATGCATTGGCGCTGGCGGCACTCGGTATCATTATTTATGTGGCGATCCGCTTTGAATGGCGTATGGGTCTAGGGGCGATTGTTTCATTACTGCATGATGTATTCTTTATTATCGTGATTTTCAGTATACTGCGTCTAGAGGTAGATATTACGTTTATCGCTGCGGTATTAACGATTGTCGGTTATTCGATTAACGATACAATTGTAACGTTTGACCGGATCCGCGAAAATATCGACCGTCACGAAAAAATTACGACGAAAGAAGAGCTGGCATTAATCGTCAACAAATCACTTCGTCAAACGATGGGACGCTCTGTTAATACAGTATTGACGGTTATTGTTGTAGTAATTGCACTTATTTTCCTAGGTGCTCCATCAATTCAAAACTTCTCAATCGCTCTATTGATCGGGTTAGTTACAGGGATTTACTCTTCAATCTGTATCGCGGCACAAGTTTGGTATTCACTGAAATGCCGTGAAATGGACAAAAAAGGTACTTCTGTTGTGAAAAAAGAGAAAAAACAATGGGGTTCAGACGAGCCACAAGTATAAAGATATGAACCGCGTAATGCTTTCGGGCAAATTACGCGGTTTTTGTTTACCCTCACTGAAAAAAAGGAATAAATTTTTAAAATAAGACTTGAGAGGAGGTTCATTATGAAAATTCAATGGACATTAGTAGTTGGACTTATTTTTGCTATTATTATTGCCATTTTTGCTACAGTTAATGTGGATAGCGTACAGGTTAATTATGTCTTTGGAGAAGCACGCTGGCCATTGATATTAGTTATTTTAGGATCGGTATTAATCGGTTTTATCATCAGTTTTTGTTTTTCGGCATTCCGTATGTACGGAGGAAAAAGGCGGACGAAAGCAGTTCGAAAAGATCTTGAAGCAGCACATGTACTGATTAATGAAAAAGATGCAGAGATTATCCGACTGAAAAACGAGCTTCGGGAACAGGGTGCTTCCGCATTTATAACCGAAGAAATCTCGGGTGGCGATAAAATTCAGAAAGAGTAGATAATATGTGATGCTGATCTATAGCAGCTATTTGAAACGTGAACATCGTTCCAAATAGCTTTTTTTTTGTTTAATAGATTCATTTAAGAAAACGTATGGTCATTTTAACTAGCAGAATTATTAAATTTTCGTATCAATATTTCTAGTAATATCAGAAGAAACTTTGGGAAACATGATAGATTTCCGTTATAATGAACTGCGTGAGGAAGTGAATATATATGATACAGTCACAAAAAGTATGGACAATAACAAAGCAAGATGAGCAGCTAGTAAAACAATTCAGTGAACAGCTGAATATTTCAACGATTGCAGCAAAAATTTTAATTGCACGTGGCTGCACATCGATAGAAGAGGCAAAACCATTACTGAAAATTGATGAAACCCAGTATCATGATCCATTTTTAATGGCTGGTATGGACGACGCAGTTATGCGCATTGAACAGGCATTGGATCATGGAGAAAAGATTCTGGTATATGGCGATTACGACGCGGACGGTATTACAAGTACAACTGTGCTGCTAAATGCTTTACTTGATCTTGGGGCAGATGTCAGTTTTGTCATTCCGGATCGGTTTATTCATGGATATGGACCGAATGAAGAACTTTTCAAAAAAGCTTATGAAGATGGCGTAAATTTAATTATTACGGTCGATAATGGGATAAGCGGGATTGAACAAGTAAAAATGGCAAGAGAGCTTGGTATGGATGTGATTATTACCGATCACCATGAAGCGGGTGACATTTTACCGGATGCCAATGTCATCATCCATCCGCGTGTACCAGAAGGTCATTATCCGTTTGGAGAACTCGCAGGGGTAGGGGTAGCCTTTAAATTGGCACATGCATTGTACGGCGAGTTGCCTGATCATCTATTTGAATATGTGGCAGTTGGGACTATTGCCGATTTAGTGCCGCTCGTTGGCGAAAATCGCTATTTAGTACAGCGCGGTTTACAGGCGTTAAAGCAGTCTCCAAATCCTTGGGTAAAGGCCATTTGCGATGCATCAGGGGCAAACAAGAAAGACATCAATGAAGAAACTGTTGGCTTTTATTTTGGCCCCCGCCTGAATGCAATCGGACGACTAGGCAGTGCCGAGCCGGGAGTACACTTTTTAATGAGCGAAGACCCGCTTCAGGCAAATGCATTGGCTACCCAATTGAATGATAAAAATACTGAACGGAAAAAAATTGTGGAAGACATTACAAATGAAGCAATGGCCATGATTGAAGAAGATGCTTCATTAAAAGATTCCCTTGTTCTGGTCGTAGCAGGGGAAGGCTGGAATCCAGGGGTTGTCGGGATCGTTGCATCGCGATTAGTCGAAAAATATTACCGTCCGACAATCGTTCTTTCACTTAATCATGAAAAGGGGATTGCTAAGGGTTCTGCAAGAAGTATTGAAGGGTTCCATCTGTACAATGAGTTGGCAAAAAACCGTGATATTTTACCACATTTCGGCGGCCACCCAATGGCAGCAGGGATGACGTTACCGATTGAACATGTGGCATCATTACGTACCCGGTTAAACGAACAGGCTAAACTTTGTTTAACAGAAGAGCAGCTTGTGCAAAACATGCAAATTGATGTACCGATAGAGCTAAGTGAAATTACCGTTGAGGCGATTGAAGAACTGCGGCAATTGGCTCCATTTGGTACAGAATTTCCGAAACCGGTTTTTGGTATTCAGGATGTAAAAGTAAAATCGATGCGCAAAATCGGTTCCGGTGAAAATCATCTGAAAATGGAATTGGAAGATCCGTATCGTACTCTTGATGCAATTGGGTTCAATAAAGGTTTTTTACATGATGAAATTTCATATGGTGTTGCATTATCATTGGTTGGTGATTTGCAAATCAATGAATGGCAGGGAAATAAAAAACCGCAATTCATGATTCAGGATGTTCGGGTCAATGAATGGCAGCTGTACGATTACCGTGGGAAAAGCAAGACCGCAAACTGGCTTGCTAAAATTCATGTGGAAAAAACAGATTTTATTGCTTTTTCCCAACAGACAAAACTGCACTTTGAACAGGAAATTCCGAAAGAAATTATTAATTTCACAATTGAAACGGAAACCGAAAAACTGCACAAAAATATCGTATTGCTCGATTTGCCGGAAAATGTAGCGGCATTGGAAAAATTACTGCAAGACGTTCAAATTGAACGAATCTATGCACATTTATATACAGACCAATCAGCGTATTTTAATGGCATGCCGACAAGGGAACACTTTAAATGGTATTATGGATTCCTGAAAAAACGTCCGGCTTTTAACTTGAAAGAACATATTCGACAATTATCCGAACATATCGGACTAAATATAGAAGTAATTAAATTTATGACAAAAGTGTTTTTTGAGCTAGGATTTGTTACAATAGAGAATGGTTTGACGACAGTAAACGAAAATGCACCGAAAAAAGCATTATCCGAAGCAACGTCATATAAATTGCGTTCACAACAAATCGAACTTGAGCAAAAACTGGTATATGCCACATACAGCGAACTCAAGCAATGGTTTAATGAACGATTGAGTTCTTGAGGAGGACATAGGAAGAATGGATTTAAAACAATACGTAACAACAGTTGAAAATTGGCCGAAAGAGGGCATCAGCTTTAAAGATATTACAACAATCATGGATAATGGTCCTGCATATAAATATGCGACTGATGAAATTGTAAAATATGCGAAGGAAGTTGGCGCTGAAATCATCGTAGGTCCGGAAGCACGCGGATTTATTATTGGTTGTCCTGTAGCCTATGCATTAGAAATCGGTTTCGCACCAGTTCGTAAACCAGGAAAACTTCCACGTGAAGTCATCTCTGCAGATTATGGTTTGGAATATGGTACAGACACATTAACAATGCATAAAGATGCTGTGAAGCCTGGTCAAAAAGTTTTAATCTGTGATGATTTGCTTGCAACAGGCGGTACAGTTGAAGCAACAGTTCGCTTAATCGAACAATTAGGCGGCGAAGTAGTAGGTGCAGCATTTATTATCGAACTTACAGAATTGAATGGCCGTAACAAAATCAACAATATTCCAATTAAAACTTTAATTCAATATTAATTCACTGAACTATCCTGCAAAAACTTTGCGGGATAGTTTTTTTCAATGAGTTCTATACTAGAAGCTGTTCAATAATTCTACAAATTTCGACTTTCTGCAAAACTAAATGCCCACGTGCCTTTACATTTAGTAGATATCTTTTATACAATTGAACTTATACTTAAAGCGAAAATAGAAAGAACAGGTGGACTCATAATGGCGAAAGAACAAATATTGGCGCCCGAAGATGTTTTCGAGCTCGTCAAATCTTATATGAACGAAGAACATGTTACCTTTGTTGTTAAAGCATATGAGGTAGCGAAAGAAGCACATAAAGAGCAATTCCGCAGTTCAGGAGAACCATATATTATTCACCCGGTACAAGTGGCGGGTATTTTGGCTGAGCTGCAGATGGATCCTGAAACAGTGGCAGCAGGATTTTTGCATGATGTCGTGGAAGACACGGAAGTGACACGCGAAGATCTAGTAAACGAGTTTAGTGAAGAAGTAGCCAAGCTTGTGGACGGGGTAACGAAGCTTGGGAAAATTAAATATATGTCAAAAGAAGAGCAGCAGGCTGAAAACCACCGAAAAATGTTCGTCGCAATGGCTCAGGATATTCGGGTGATTTTAATTAAGCTGGCAGACCGTCTACACAATATGCGGACATTAAAGCATTTGCCTGCTGAAAAACAACGCCGCATTTCACAGGAAACACTTGAAATTTTCGCACCATTAGCACACAGATTAGGAATTTCGAAAGTGAAGTGGGAGCTGGAGGATACGGCATTACGTTATTTAAATCCGCAGCAGTACTACCGGATCGTCAGCTTGATGAAGAAAAAGCGTGATGAACGGGAAGCTTATTTGGATAACGTGATGGACGAAATCAATTCTCAGCTGAAAGAAGTGGAAATTGAAGCGGATATCTTTGGGCGTCCGAAACATTTATACAGCATATACCGCAAAATGGTCCTTCAAAAAAAGCAGTTTAATGAAATTTATGATTTACTGGCTGTACGTATTTTAGTCGATAGTATTAAAGATTGCTACGCGGTAATCGGGATTATCCATACATTATGGAAGCCGATGCCGGGACGTTTTAAAGATTATATTGCGATGCCAAAGCAAAATCTATACCAATCCCTACATACAACTGTCATCGGACCATATGGGGATCCGCTTGAGGTGCAAATCCGTACGAAGGAAATGCATAAAATAGCGGAGTTCGGTATCGCCGCACACTGGGCTTATAAAGAAGGCAAAACCGTTGAACAAAATGCTGAAACAATTGATCAAAAGCTGACTTGGTTCCGTGAAATTCTGGAGTTCCAAAATGAATCGTCGAATGCAGCAGAATTTATGGAATCGCTGAAATTCGATTTATTCTCGGACATGGTATATGTATTCTCGCCAAAAGGGGACGTTATTGAGCTTCCATCCGGTTCTGTGCCGATCGACTTTGCTTACCGCGTTCACTCGGAAGTCGGGAATAAAACAATTGGTGCAAAAGTAAACGGTAAAATGGTACCGCTTGATACGCCTTTAAAAACTGGGGATATTGTAGAAGTTTTAACATCGAAACAATCATTCGGCCCGAGCCGAGACTGGATCAAGATTGCACAAAGTTCGCAGGCGAAAAACAAAATCAAGCAATTTTTCAAAAAGCATGTGCGTGAAGAGAGCGTTGTTAAAGGGAAAGAACTCGTTGAAAAAGAAATTAAGGCTCAGGAGTTTGATATGAAGGAAGTCTTAACAACCGAAAATATTAAACGGGTTATTGAAAAATTCAACTATACACATGAAGATGATTTATATGCAGCTGTAGGCGTAGGCGGAATAACGGCTCAGCAAATCGTCAATCGTCTGGCAGAAAAAATGCGCAAAGAGCGTGAACAGGAAGAAGCGCTCGAAAAAATCGTTAAAAGCATGAATAACCCGACACCGAAAAAACGGACGGAATCAGGTGTTATAGTTAAAGGAATCGATAATTTATTAATTCGTTTATCACGTTGCTGTACTCCGGTACCAGGTGATGATATTGTCGGCTTTATTACGAAAGGTCGTGGTGTTTCAGTACACCGTGCAGATTGTCCGAACATCCAGGAGGATGGAAACCTGGAGCGTCTTATTGAAGTGGAATGGGAAAATGACGGCACACAAATCCGGAAAGACTACCCAGTAGATATCGAGATTTCTGCATTCGACCGTCCAGGAATTTTAAATGATGTCATGCATGCTGTCAGTGAAGCGAAAACCAATATATTGGCAGTTACAGGCCGTGCGGATCGTGAAAAAATTGCCACGATTCATTTAACGATTGCCATCACCAATATTTCGGGACTACATCGTGTTGTCGAAAAAATTAAACAGCTACCGGATATTTATTCGGTTCAGCGTGTAATTAATTAATAGATAGTAGGGGGAAAAGATGCGCGTAATATTACAACGTTCAAAACAGGCATCTGTTACAGTCGATGGACAAGTAACAGGTGCTATTCAAAAAGGCTATGTACTGCTAGTTGGCATTACACATAGTGATACAGAAGAGGATATCGCATATGTAGCGAAAAAAATTACCGACTTGCGTATTTGGGAAGATGAGGACGGCAAGATGAATCGTTCCATTGCTGAAGCAGGGGGTGACATTTTATCAATCTCCCAATTTACACTATATGCCGATACTCGAAAAGGGAAGCGACCAAGTTTTGTTGAAGCGGCAAGACCGGAACAAGCAAAGCCGTTATGGGAAGCACTTAACGAACAGTTAAAGGCGAATGGTTTACATGTTGAAACAGGTGTTTTTGGTGCAATGATGGATGTCGCGCTTATTAATGATGGCCCTGTAACAATCACGATTGAGTCTAAAGGTAAATAATCGATGAACGGATCACTCCTTTTTCGCATATTGTACAGTATGCATACAAAGGAGTGATTTTTTGGTTCAAATGAACGCATATCCGAACGCGTACTGGCTTGAAGCGATCCAAAATTATTTAGGGCAAATGGTTGCCGTCCAGCAAGAAGGGAATCGTGTTCAGCAAGGGATATTGGCAGCAATCTGTCCGGACTATATTGTGCTTGATGTTTGCCAGACACCGTTCTATATTCGTATCGATAAAATAGTCTCGATCATGCCGTTTTTAAAAAAATAAAATGAATGTGGTCTACGCACTCCCTAATCGTCATAAGCTTACAATGACAATTAGGGGGTGCTTTATTGTTTCAACGCGTCAATCGATTACTTATTGATTTACCACAGGTTGAATATGGAGACGCAAATGCTGCAAGTGCAGTACAGGAATTACTAGGCGGTAAGTTTGGCGAAATGTCGACTTTGAATAACTATATGTATCAGTCATTCAATTTCCGAGGTAAAAAGAAATTAAAGCCATTTTATGATTTAGTTGCGAGTATTACAGCAGAAGAGTTTGGACATGTGGAGCTCGTAGCGACGACAATCAATTTACTCAGCAAAGATACGACGTTTTCCGGAAACCCGAATCTGGCACCGATGATGAACGCCAAAAATATGCGCAATACGCAAAGCTTTATCGCTTCTGCACAGACAGCTTTACCTGTTGATTCGATGGGTAAGCCATGGAATGGGGAATATGTGTTTACCAGCGGGAATTTAGTGCTCGATTTACTGCATAATTTCTTCTTGGAGTGTGGCGCGCGGACACATAAAATGCGGGTATATGAGATGACGGATCATCCGACAGCCCGTGAAATGATCGGCTATTTACTGGTGCGCGGCGGGACACATGTTGTTGCCTATGCAAAAGCACTGGAAATGGCGACAGGTGTGGATGTAACTCGAATGGTTCCAATTCCTAGCCTTGACAATCATGTATTTGACCACGCAAGAAAATACGAAGAACGTGGTTATGGAAATGTATTGTTTACGTGGAATTACGTAGGGGATTACCAGGATATTAATAAAATATGGAAAGGGACACATCCGACAACGAATGCACCGCTCATTGTTGAAGAGGGCACGCCAAAAGGTGCAAAAATGCCGGATTTAGATGAATTGCCGGAAGAGTTTGCACCGGGTATCGGTCCGGAAGAGTTCCAGATGATCGCGAAACGTCTTATGTTCAATATGTAATACAAACACCCATTTTTCTCTGAGAAAAATGGGTGTTTGTTGTTAAAAATATCCGTTTCTTACCGTATTCATTGAAAAATCTTCATCTTCAGCATTCGTAATTAAAGTTTAGGCTATTCAATACCTTCGCAATAGTTCACTACTGTTTGGAAGTCGAGGTCACCGCCGAAAATGGAAAGGGCGCTGCCGATTGTAACGTGCAATTTTCCATTTGAAAGTGATTCGAACTTTTTCAGATCGTCAATTGAACGCACACCGCCAGCATACGTTGTCGGAATTGATGTCCATTCTGCCAAGTCACGTACTAAATCCTCCTGCATACCACTGCGTTTTCCCTCTACATCAACCGCATGGATGAGCAGCTCGTCACAATATTCTTCAATTTCTTTAATTGACTGCGCATTAACTTCAAAGTCGCTGAATTTTGTCCATTTGTCAGTTACAACATACCATTTACCGTCACGTTTCCGACAGCTCAGATCCAGGACAAGTTTTTCTTTACCGATTTTTTTGACTAATTGTTCCAGCCGGTCCATATCGAGCTGGCCGTCATGGAAAATATATGATGTCACAATTACATGTGAAGCACCAGCATCAATATATTTTTGTGCGTTGTTGGCCGTAATACCGCCGCCTATTTGAAGACCGTTCGGGTAAGTTTGTAAAGCAGAAATTGCCGCTTCTTCATTACCGGGACCAAGCATGATGACATGTCCGCCCGTCAGTTTGTTTTGCAGAAATAATGAAGCGTAATACGAGGCGCCTTGGTCAGAAGTGAAATTTTCAACCACTTCTTTATTTTCGTAGCCAAGTGTGCTTCCGACAATTTGCTTTACTTCTCCATCGTGTAAGTCAATACAAGGTCTAAAATTCATGTTCGTCACTACTTTCTCTAACATTCTATTATCATCATAACATTTTAGTGTACTAAATTAATAGAAAAATCAGACGTAATGGCTTGTTTGCATTATTGTAGGACATGCTTTAATCGGTATGATAAAATGGGCTTACAATTTATTAGAAAGCGTGGCATGGAAATGGCGGAAAATCTAAATTTGTTTGACGTAAATAAGCTCTTTATTTTAGGTCGACCGATTGTAACAATTTTTCATAATGCAACGAATATGTACTCCATTGTTCGTGTCAAAATTCAAGAAACAAATATTCAGTATGACGAAAAAGAAATCATCATTGTTGGCTACTTCCCGCAATTAGTCAATGATGAACAATACCGCTTTACAGGGCAGTTAAAAAGTCATCCGAAATACGGGATGCAATTTCAAATTGATACATTTGAAAAAGAAGTGCCGACAACCGAGCAAGGAATCGTCCATTATTTATCAAGTGACCTATTTTCAGGTGTGGGCAGAAAAACGGCAGAGACAATTGTGGAAAAGCTCGGTATGGATGCTCTTACGAAAATACTGGAGGATCCGTCTGCACTCGATGCTGTTCCCCGGTTATCAGCTGAAAAAAAGTTACATATTCGCCAAACGATCGAGGAAAACCTTGGACTGGAACGGGTGATGGTGCGGCTGAATGATTGGGGCTTTGGGCCACAGCTTGGGATGAAAATTTACCAGGCTTATCGGGAAGAAACAATTCAGTTACTGACAGAAAACCCTTACCGTTTAATCGAGGAAGTGGAAGGGGTCGGTTTTATACGTGCCGATGAACTTGGTGCGAAGCTGGGTATTACGGGAAATCACCCGGATCGAATAAAGGCTGCCATTTTCCATGTACTGACAAATGCCGCGTTATCAGAAGGACATGTTTATTTGGATGCGGAAATGGTGCTTCCAATGGTTAAAGATATGCTTGAACAAAGTCAGCGCATCGAAATCCCGTATGAAGCGATTTCGAAAGCGGCAATCGATATGCGTGAGGAATCGAAAATTTGCGGTGAGGAAACACGCATGTACTTACCGTCACTCTATTTTAGTGAAGTAGGTATTGCAAGTAAGATCAATGAACTGAAAGAAAAAAACAAAACAGCCGAAAGTTTTACGAAAGATGAAATCCGAAAAGCGATTGGCGATATTGAAGAACAATATGATGTGACGTATGCGCCAACACAGGCACAGGCGATTGAAACGGCGATCAATTCTGCCGTCATGATTTTAACAGGAGGACCCGGCACGGGAAAAACAACCGTTGTACGAGGTTTGGTGGAAGTATATGCGGAACTTCACGGGTTATCATTAAATCCAAAAACATATGCTGAAAAAGAGGAACCGTTTCCTATTGTCCTTGCAGCCCCAACAGGACGTGCAGCGAAAAGACTGGCGGAATCGACAGGCTTACCTGCTATGACAATACACAGGCTGTTAGGCTTTAATGGTCAGGAAAAGGATGAAGAAACAGAGCGTGAAGTCGTAGGTCGTCTCATTATTATCGATGAGATGTCGATGGTTGATACATGGCTGGCACATCAACTGTTAAAAGCACTGCATGAAGATGTTCAAGTAGTTTTTGTAGGGGATCAAGATCAGTTACCGCCTGTCGGTCCAGGGCAAGTCTTAAAGGATTTGCTTGCATCCAAACAAATTCCGACTGTCGAATTAACGGATATATACCGTCAAGCGGAAGGGTCTACAATTATCGAGATGGCCCACCAAATCAAAAAAGGCAAAGTTCCGGATACGTTGACTGCAAAAACAACGGACCGCTCGTTTATACAAGCTGGAGCCGCACAAGTAACGAGTGTTGTCACACAGGTTGTAAAAGGTGCACTTGCGAAGGGACAGGCAATTCGAGATATTCAAGTATTGGCGCCAATGTACAAAGGACCTGCAGGCATCGATAATTTAAATAAAGAAATTCAGCAGCTCGTCAATCCGAATGATGGGACGAGAAAAGAACTTGTTTTTGGTGATACGATTTATCGTATAGGGGACAAAGTGCTGCAGCTAGTGAATCAGCCGGATAATAATGTATTCAACGGGGATATGGGAGAAGTGATTTCCATTATCCGTGCAAAGGAAACAGTGGAAAAGCAGGATTTACTTATCGTCAGCTATGATGGGATCGAAGTAACATATCAGCGTGCTGATTTAAATCAGATTACATTGGCCTATTGCTGTTCGATCCATAAATCGCAAGGCTCTGAATTTCAAACGGTCATTATGCCGATTGTTCGCGGCTATTCGAAAATGCTTCGTAGAAATTTACTGTATACGGGTATTACACGTGCTAAAAACTTTTTAATATTATGTGGTGAGCCGGATGTACTGGCGAGCGGTTTAGCAAAAACAGATGATTTAACACGCTTGACAACATTGAAGGCACGTTTAAATTCAGAATTTATTGCTGAAGAAAAGATGGAAGCGACACCGGAATTGGAAGAGAAAAAGGCGTCTGTAAGTGAAGTGAAACAAATTCCTTCATCAGAGCAGCTCGGTCTCTTGAATGTTTCGGCTTCACATAAGATCGGGGAATCCCTGCCAAATCACTTAACGGCAGAAACAGCACCATATATTCATCCATTAATTGGTATGGCAAATATATCGCCGTATGATTTCAACGAAGAATAGTACTAGCCATTTCCGTTCATGTTTGAACGGAAATGGCTAGTTTTTTTAATTTATGGAAAAGTACTATTTAGGACAAATTTTAAAAAATGATGAGTTTATGTTCACGTGTACAGGGAAAATGTTTTTAAAATATAATAAAAGTTTGAAACAAAACGGGGCATACTAAAAAAATGATAACTTTTTGCTGAAAAATCAGAACTTTTAAAAGAAACTATTAATTAATATTATTTCTATGGGTATGTTAGTATGAAAAAAACTTATATGACGTCCGAAGTTGGATGTCAGTAATTACAAAATGAAAAGGTTTTCAAAACAAAGGAGAAGGTGCACATACATGGATTTCGTATGGGGAATCATAGGTATTCTGGGAATCGTAGCGATTGCCATCGGGTTATCTAATAACCGTAAAGCAATTCAATGGAGAATTATTATTTCAGGATTAATTGTCCAATTGATTTTTGCATTTATCGTATTAAAATGGTCTTTCGGCCGTGAGAAGCTTATGCAACTTTCTGAAGGTGTGCAGAAGCTGGTTAGTTATGCCAATGAAGGGATTGTCTTTGTATTTGGCGGTTTAGCAGATCCGGATAATGTCGGATTTGTATTCGCAATGAGCGTATTAACAATTATTATTTTCTTCTCATCTTTAATCTCTGTCCTTTATTACTTAGGGATTATGCAATTTGTCATTAAGATTATCGGTGGTTTCTTATCAAAAGTATTAGGTACGACAAAAGCGGAATCAGTGAATGCTGCTGCTAATATTTTCGTTGGACAAACAGAAGCTCCGCTTGTTATTCGTCCATTTTTAAATAAAATGACAAGATCACAAATGTTCGCGGTTATGACAGGTGGACTTGCATCGGTTTCGGGTTCAGTTTTAATCGGTTATTCTTTATTAGGTGTTCCGCTTGAATACTTATTGGCGGCAAGCTTCATGGCTGCACCAGCAGGATTGGTAATGGCAAAATTAATGATTCCTGAAACAGAAGAAGTAAATGAAGATGACTTTAAATTAGAGCGTAACTCTGAAGCAACAAACGTTATTGATGCAGCGGCTGTTGGTGCATCTGACGGTTTGAAATTAGCAGTAAACGTTGGAGCAATGCTATTAAGTTTCATCGCATTAATTGCCTTATTAAACGGTATTTTAGGCGGTATCACAGGATTATTCGGCTTTGAAAATGTAACACTTGAAGGTTTATTAGGTTATGTATTTGCTCCACTGGCATTTTTAATCGGTGTTCCTTGGGATGAAGCAGTACGTGCAGGTTCATTTATCGGTCAAAAATTAATCTTAAATGAATTTGTTGCCTACTCTAACTTCGGTCCGGTTATCGGCGAGCTTTCAGACAAAACAGCCATCATTATTTCGTTTGCGCTTTGTGGTTTCGCAAACTTAAGTTCAATGGGTATTTTAATCGGTGGTTTAGGTGGTATGGCGCCGGATAAACGTCCAATGATTGCACAGCTTGCGATTAAAGCAGTTGCTGCAGGAACATTGGCATCATTAT
Organism: Solibacillus kalamii; assembly: GCF_002174535.1. Taxonomy (NCBI): domain Bacteria; kingdom Bacillati; phylum Bacillota; class Bacilli; order Caryophanales; family Caryophanaceae; genus Solibacillus; species Solibacillus kalamii. The sequence goes on from NZ_NHNT01000002.1 coordinate 260,600, forward strand.
TATCAGCTGCAATTGCCGGTATGTTTATTTAATATCATTCAGTATTCAAGAGACTGTGCTAAAAATATATTTAGCGCAGTCTTTTTTTAATACGAAATTTCTGCTGCGAGTTTTTCCAGTTCAGACCGATTTGTCAGAATATAACCCCGATTTTGCTTCGTGATATAGCCCGCCTCGCTGAATTGTGCAAGAACAAAAAGCAGGTGGCGATATGATACACCTAAGTAATCACAGACTTCAGTATGTTTTTCTTTATAGAATTGTTGATCCGATGATAGTAAAATGAATGAAGCTAACCGGTTTTCCAGAGGATAGGCCTGATTTTGCGTATATTTTGTTGTTGCTGTTGTTGCTTTATGACTTAAAAATAGACAGAGCATTTTTAGGAAAACAGGATCTGCCAATAATTTTTCCTTCACTTCCTGAATCGCAATCGCAAAACATACCGACTTTGACAAAGTTTGAATGCCTTTTGAATAGCGTTCAGCGTTTAGCAGCTCCATTTCCCCCATAAACGTGGGGGCGGTAATAAAATCGATGAGCGAAATTTTCCCGTTTTTATGGGTAATATATAATTTAGCTTTCCCTTCAACCATGTAATATAAATAGTCGGGGAAAGAATGCTCATGGAAAATAAATTCCCCTTTGTCGAATTCGTACACATTGATATATGGCACAATGTCAAACGAAAAAAATTGGGAAATCGGGTATTGTTCGATATAGGGGAGACTTTCATCTATTGGTAACTTTCTCAAATTATAGAGCAACTCCTTCCAATAAAATATGAGATTTCTCACATTATTGTAGTATTTCTCATGTTAATATTCAACTTAATAAATTTGAAAAAAGGATGAAGATTATGAATAATCAGCGTTGGCTCGCGAAAAATTTCTTTATGTTCTTTATTACGTGGGGGATTTTCCTGCCATATTGGACGGGTTGGCTTATTAATGATAAAGAGCTTACGGTTTCGGAAGCGAGCATAATAATGGGTTTTGGGCTGGTTGCAAGGGCCCTTTCAACGATGTTTATTTTTCCGTTTGTTTCAAAAGTGATGAGCAACAAAAATGTGCTGATCTTTTTTACTGCAAGTTCATTAGTTGTGACACTGCTATACATACCGATTAATTCATTTGGCGGCCTGTTTTTAATGACATTGCTGTTCAGCGCCTTTTACCCGGCATTACTACCGGCTGTTGAGAGCAGTGCTTCCACATTAATGCAACATGGATCCATCCATTATGGAAAAGCACGTTCATTTGGATCTTTCGGGTTTGTTGTCGCTGTATTGATCATTAGTATGATTAGCGGGATGTACGGGGAGCAAATGATTTTATGGATGATGATTGTAGGATTGGCCGCATTACTCATCATTCAATTTATGCCTGCACCTCAAGTATTGAGTTTAGTGCCGGTAAAAGAGGAAGGTAAAACGCTCTCAATGAAAGGGCTATTTGAAGTAAAAAGCTTCATCATCGTATTGTTTGTTGTTATTTTGCTTCAGGGGGCACACGCATCGTATTATAACTACGGCTATATTTATTTACAGGAGCTGAATGTCAATCCGTTTTATATCGGAATGATTTTAAATGTCGCAGTAATATTTGAAATCCTTTATTTTTATAAGGCAGATACATTTTTGACAAAATGGAAGCCTTCTTCGTTAATGCTCGTTGCTGCAATTGGCTCGAGTGTTCGTTGGATACTAGTTTACGCATTTCCGAATATGCCGATGTTTATCTTATCTCAGGCACTACACGCTCTGTCATTTGCGATGGCGCATTATGCCTTTATCCGCTATATTTCCAAAGCTTTACCTCAAGAGCAGATCCCAAATGCACAGGGGATTTATTCTGCACTTGCAATGAGTTTAAGTGCAGCGATTCTTACACTTTTAGGTGGTGCACTTTATGAAATCGAGCCAGGTTTGGCATTCTTGGGAATGATCATTTGTACCGTGCCGGCCATCCTATTAATTTTACTGACGAAAAAACGTTTTAATTATTAAGGAATGCCAATTGACAGCACGATGTCTATTTTTTATAATGAAGAGCATAATAAAATGAAAACGATGATGGAACAAGTACGTATGGACTTCGTGAACAGAAAGAGATTTCCCGGCTGAAAAAATCTCCCCGAACAAATACTGAAAGCTACTCCAGAGTGCAGCTAACCACTGCCGTTTGCTTACGTTACAAGCACTTGAGATATAATGCACAGCGCATTATAAATTAGGGTGGTACCACGAGATAATAGTCTTCGTCCCTTTACCGGGATGGAGGCTTTTTTTGTTTTCATTTTGCGGAACATAGAAATTTCCGGTAAATGAAGCGCTTATATGCGTGAAGGTGTAATTAATCTGTACCACAATTCATCGACTTCAATAAATTTTAGGAGGAAAAAATCATGACAACAAAAACTATGACAGGTTCTGAAATTCGTCGTCTTTATTTGAATTTCTTTAAAGAAAAAGGGCATCATATTGAACCATCAGCACCATTAGTGCCAATTAATGACCCATCGCTTTTATGGATCAACTCAGGTGTGGCAACATTAAAGCCGTATTTTGACGGACGTATCATTCCAGATAACCCGCGCATTACAAACGCACAAAAATCGATTCGTACGAACGACATCGAAAACGTAGGGAAAACAGCGCGCCACCACACATTCTTTGAAATGTTAGGGAACTTCTCTATTGGGGATTACTTTAAAAAAGAATCAATTCATTACGCTTGGGAGTTTTTAACGGATCCAAAATGGATGGGCTTCGATCCTGAAAAGTTATCGGTAACAATCCACCCGGAAGATCAGGAAGCTTATGACGTATGGCACAATGAAATCGGGATTCCGAAAGAGCGCTTAATCCGATTGGAAGGCAACTTCTGGGATATCGGGGAAGGTCCATCAGGTCCAAACTCTGAAATCTTCTATGACCGCGGTGAAGAGTACGGCGTTGGTGCACCGGAAGAAGAAATGTACACAGGCGGGGAAAACGAGCGCTATCTTGAAATTTGGAACCTTGTATTTTCTCAATTCAACCATAATCCGGACGGCACTTATACGCCACTTCCAAAGCAAAACATCGATACAGGTATGGGTCTTGAGCGTATCGTTTCTGTTGTACAAAATGTACCAACAAACTTTGATACAGATCTTTTCATGCCAATCATTGAAAAAACAGAAACGTTCGCAAACCGTACTTACAAACGTCCGCATGAAGTGGATTTAAAAGAAATTTTCGGATCGACCGAAGATGTGAATACACCATTTAAAGTAATTGCCGACCATATCCGTACAGTAGCATTTGCTATTGGGGATGGTGCATTGCCATCAAATGAAGGCCGCGGCTATGTATTGCGTCGTCTATTACGTCGTGCTGTTCGATATGCGAAAAAAATCGGCATCGAAAAACCGTTTATGTTTGAATTAGTGCCGACTGTCGGAGAGATTATGCATGATTTTTATCCGCAAGTAAAAGAAAAGGAAGCATTTATTCAACGTGTGATTAAAAATGAAGAAGTGCGTTTCCATGAAACACTTGATGGCGGATTAGCAATTTTCAACGAAGTTGCAGAAAGCCAAAAAGCTAAAGGTGAAACAGTTATCCCGGGTGCTGATGCATTCCGTCTGTATGATACATTCGGTTTCCCGATTGAATTAACGGAAGAGTACGCAGAAGAAGTTGGCATGACAGTTGACCATGAAGGTTTTGAAGCTTCTATGGAACAACAGCGTGAACGTGCGCGTAATGCACGTGCTGATGTTGATTCAATGCAAGTGCAAAACGAAGTGCTGTCAAATTTAACACAGCAATCTACATTTATTTATGATGCTTTTGAAGCTTCTGCAAAAGTTGCTGCAATTGTTGTTAACGGTCAAGAAACTTCAACAGCTTCCGAAGGTGAAGAAGCGTTGGTTATTCTATCTGAAACACCGTTCTATGCTGAAATGGGTGGACAAATTGCAGATACAGGTATCATTGAAGCAGACGGATTCACGGCCATCGTAAAAGATGTTCAAAAAGCACCAAACGGCCAGCCATTGCACACAGTTGTAGTGGAATCGGGTGAAATGAATGTCGGCGATATCGCTACTGCAAAAGTTGAAGAAGCAAAACGTAAATTAATCCTTAAAAACCATACTGCAACACACTTAATGCACCGTGCATTAAAAGATGTATTAGGTGACCATGTAGCACAAGCAGGTTCTTATGTAGGACCAGATCGTTTGCGCTTTGACTTCTCTCACTTTGGTGCTGCAACAAAAGAAGAGCTTGCACAAGTTGAACGTGCAGTGAACGAAAAAATTTGGGAAGATATCGAAGTCGTGATTCAGGAAATGGATATTGATTCTGCAAAAGCAATGGGTGCAATGGCACTGTTCGGTGAGAAGTATGGGGATGTTGTCCGTGTAGTAGCTGTTTCGGATTATTCGATCGAACTTTGCGGTGGACTGCATGTAAGCCGTTCATCTGAAATCGGCATTTTCAAAATCGTATCCGAAAGCGGAATCGGTGCAGGTACACGCCGAATCGAGGCTGTTACAGGAAAAGCGGCATATGAAGCGATTAAAGAAGAAGAAGCAATTTTAAATGAAGCAGCAGGCCTTTTAAAATCGAATGCAAAAGACGTGGCAACTCGTGTTGCAACACTTCAAGCAGATTACAAAGAACTGCAACGCGAAAATGATTCATTGTCACAAAAAATCGCAAATGCACAAGCTGGCGCAGTATTGGATGCTGCACAAAAAATTGGTGATGTAACAGTACTTGCAACTCGTGTAGAAGCAAAAGACAATAATCAATTACGCCAGATGATGGATGATTTAAAAGAAAAAATGGAATCAGCTGTAATTGTTCTTGGCGCAGTCGATGGCGATAAAGTCATGTTATGTGCGGGTGTAACGAAGGAAATCGTTGGTGGAAACTATCACGCTGGTAACATTGTGAAGCAGGTTGCTGAAGCTTGCGGCGGTAAAGGTGGCGGTCGTCCGGATATGGCGATGGCCGGTGCGAAAGATGCTTCTAAATTGGAAGATGCGTTGAATGCTGTTTACGAACATGTAAAATCTTTCTAAACATCTAAATTTTACTACTGGCATATTTGAAGTGCTTGCAGGAATAAGTTATAATGATATAAATGGAGATGGGAGATAGTGCTCCATCTCCCTATTGCTGAAAGCGAGGTGCTGGTCTTGAGTTCTTTCGATAAAACAATGAAATTCAGTTTTCCAGAAGAATCCATGGAACAAGAAGTAAAGCAAGTGATGCTGAAGGTGTATACGGCTTTAGAGGAAAAAGGGTATAATCCAACAAATCAAATTGTGGGGTATTTATTATCTGGCGACCCGGCATACATCCCTCGCCACCAGGACGCACGTAATTTAATCCGCAAGCTTGAACGTGACGAGATTTTAGAGGAACTCGTTAGATTTTATATTAGAAAGAATACTGAGGCGGATAAATGAGAATTATGGGTTTAGACGTCGGCTCGAAAACAGTCGGCGTTGCAATTAGCGATGCGCTAGGGTGGACAGCGCAAGGAATCGAAACGATAAAAATCGATGAAGCGGCAGGCGAATTTGGTATTGAACGTATTAATGAGCTTGTAAAGGAACACAATGTAACAGAATTTGTTGTTGGCTACCCAAAAAACATGAATAATACAATCGGTCCCCGCGGGGAAGCTTCCGAAAGCTATAAAAAGTTGCTGGAAGATACATTTGGTTTTCCTGTTAAACTTTGGGACGAGCGTATGACAACAATGGCTGCTGAGCGTATGCTGATCGAAGCAGATGTAAGCCGTAAAAAGCGAAAGCTAGTTATTGATAAAATGGCTGCTGTCATGATTTTACAAGGTTATTTAGATAGTAAAAACTAAAGTTGCTTTATATGAGGCTTTTTTGTACTTATCCGAAAAGGCTTTATGTATAATGAATTGAGCAGCAACAGGCACCAATGCCTAAATATTATGAAGAGGTGACGATCATGTCAGAACAACAAAACCACATTACAGTAGTCGATGAAAACGGCAACGAACAACTTTGCGAAATTTTACACACTTTCGATTCAGAAGAGTTCGGTAAATCATACGTATTATACTCTCTAGTAGGTGCAGAAGAAGATGAAGACGGCGCAGTTGAAATCTTTGCCTCTGCATTTGTTCCTGCTGAAAACGGTGAAGATGGCGAATTAACGCCGATTGAAACAGAAGCAGAATGGGATTTAATCGAAGAAGTATTAAACCAAATCGAAGACGAATTAGGCGAAGAAGAATAATTCATTTGACACGATAAAAACAGAGTGGGTGTTGAGCCTGCTCTGTTTTATTCATTCATTGGGAGGAAATAGTATGGAAGAAAATATTTTTATATTGCAAAAAGAAGACGGCGGGGAGCAACAATGCCGCGTTGTTTTTACATTTGATTCAGAAGAGCATTCTTATGTGTTATTCTCATTAATCGGTGATGAAGAAGCCGGTATTTCTGCACTTCGCTATGTACTTGACGAAAATGGCGAAATGAGCGGCTTTTCGGATATTGAAACAGATGACGAATGGGCGATGGTTGAAGAGGTTATGAATACGGTGCTAGCGGAGTTTGGCGCAGATCAGACAAATTACTTCACGATCACGAATGAAGATGACGAAGAAGTTATGTGCCAAATTTTGCACCGCTTCGAAAGCAACGGCAAAAATTACTTATTCTATGCCATAATGGAAGACGATGAGCCTGCTCTTGAAGAAGTATTCGCTTCTGCCTATATCGCTGGCGACAACGGTGAAGTAGCGGACTTGCTGCCTATCGAAACAGACGAAGAGTGGGAAATGGTAGAGCAAGTATTAAATTCATTAGCACAAAACTAATTTCAAGTACCTTACTGACGATGTATACAGCAGTAAGGTTTTTTTATTGTTCAAAATTAGACAAAAACGAACATTTTCTATTATAAAACGTCGCAAATAGTGAGAATTTACATACCTTTCGTCGCTCGATATTGTGTCGAAAGAGATTTTTATGTATCATTATGAAAGAGAAAAAGGGGGGGCTCCCGTGCTGGACGAAAATAAAAAGCAAGAAATGTTCAATAAAATGAAAGAGCGTAAAGGAGAAGTTAAAACGGTGCGTAAAATTGTGGGAATCATCGCGCTTGTCGCTCTTCTGATTATCGCCATCGTCGGTTTCGCAGGATATAGCTATGTGACATCGGCATTGAAACCAACGGATCCGGAATCGAACGAAAAAGTTGAAGTCGAAATTCCGATGGGATCGGGTATTACATTAATATCAACTATTTTAGAAGATGAGGGCATTGTAAAGAATGCGCAGATTTTTAAATATTACACTAAATTTAAAAATGAATCGGAATTCCAAGCAGGCAGTTATGCTTTGACGAAATCCATGACACTCGACGAAATTATTGAAAGCTTAAAGACAGGTCGTGTGTATCGCGAGCCTGTATTTACAATGACAGTGCCAGAAGGGTTAACGCTAGAGCAAGTAGCTGATGTTGTACAGAAAAATACTTCTCACAAAGCAGAGGACTTCATGAAAAAAGTGACGGATGCCGCTTATGTGGAGCAATTGATCACTGAGTATCCTGATTTATTGTCAGAGGCCATTTTAAAGGAAAATATTCGTCATCCATTAGAAGGTTATTTATATCCGGCAACATATCCATTCTTTGAGGAAAATCCATCAATTGAGGAAATTATCGATACAATGCTTACTGCAATGAATACGATTGTTTCCGAATATACACCGGTATTGGAAGAACGTGAAACATCTGTTCATGAACTATTGACATTTGCATCACTGCTTGAAGAAGAGGCAACTGCCCAAACGGACCGTGAAACAATTGCAAGTGTATTCTATAACCGTATAGAAATTGATATGCCTTTACAGACAGACCCAACCGTACTGTATGCATTAGGCTCTCATAAAGACCGCGTGTTGTATGAAGATTTGGAAGTGGACAACCCGTATAATACGTATCAAAATGTTGGATTACCGCCGGGACCAATAGCAGGAGCCGGTAAAACATCGATTGAAGCGGCACTGAACCCTTCACAAACGGATTATTTATACTTCCTGGCAGATAAAGAAGGCGTAAATCATTTTGCTAAAACGTATGATGAACATTTAACGAACATCGAAAAATACTTACGCTAAGAAAGTTTAATGGATGAAAAGGAATCGAATGGCTTGAAATTTCCGTTTTACAATGGAATTCAGTAAATTGTTCGCATTCCTTTTCTTTTCATGCTATTATAAATTGTGATTTTTTGTCCTTATATAACAATTTTGTAGGCGCAAACATCTTCGTTTCGTCTTTTTTCTTGTGAATGAAAGATGAGCGCAAACAACCAGGTAAAGGGAGAATGACGAATGGAATTATCAGACGCTTATATTGCTTCCTTCATTCCTGAACGTGATGAATTACTTATGGAAATGGAACGCTTCGCAGAACAGAATCATGTCCCGATTATGCAGCTTGCCGGGATTGAGTCACTAAATCAAATTTTACGCATTCAAAATCCGAAATCGATTTTGGAAATTGGTACGGCAATTGGTTATTCTGCTATACGAATGGCGCAAGCGCTGCCAAATTGTCATATTGTGACGATAGAACGCGATGTATCGCGGGTTCAGTATGCCAAGGAATTCATTGCAAGGTCAGAGGTGGCAAACCGCATACAAGTAATTGAGGGCGATGCGTTAGAGGTAGACATGGAAACACTTCCTACTACTTTTGATGCTGTTTTTATTGATGCGGCAAAAGGGCAATACATGAAGTTTTTCGAAAAATATGCATCACTTGTTCCATCGGGTGGCGTTTTATACATCGATAATATGTATATGCACGGACTATCGGATTTAGATATAAAAGAAGTACCTAGAAGAAAAAGAACGATGATTCGCAACTTAAAAACATTTTCAGACTGGATTATGGCACATCCGGATTATTCGAGTGCCTTTTTCCCTGTCGGTGATGGTTTGTTAATTTGTTTGAAGAGGTGATTAGTGTGAAAAAACCAGAATTATTAGTAACACCACAATCCATTGAGCATATTACAGCACTAATTGAGGCAGGTGCAGATGCTTTTGTGATCGGTGAACAAAAATTTGGCTTACGTTTGGCTGGAGACTTTACGGTAACACAGGTGGAAGAAGCAACAAAGCTGATTCACGCTGCAGGTAAGAAGGTTTATGTAGCAGTCAATGCTTTATTCCACAACGATCGTTTAGATGCGTTGGATGAATATTTAGTGGAGATGCAGCGTATTGGGGTAGATGCATTATTATTCGGAGACCCAGCCGTAATTATCGCTGTGCGTGAAAACAACGTAACCATTCCGTTACATTGGAATCCGGAAACGACAGCAACAAACTTCTTCCAAGTGAACTATTGGGGTGAACGCGGAAGTAAGCGTGCTGTACTGGCACGTGAACTTTCAGTGGATGAAGTTATCGAAATTAAAGAAAATACAAAGCATGAAATCGAAGTGCAAGTACATGGTATGACTTGTATGTTCCAATCTAAGCGCTCACTTTTAGGAAACTATTTCCTTTACCGTGACGAAGCGATGGAAATTGAAAATCGAAAAGAAAACAAAAATATGTTCCTTCACGATAAAGAGCGCAAAAATAAATATCCGATCTATGAGGATATGAATGGCACACATATTTTCTCACCGAATGATATGTGCATTATCGAGGAGTTAAATGAATTATTTGAAGCGGGCATCGATTCATTTAAAATCGATGGTGTCCTTCAAACATTTGATTATACGGTGACAGTTACAAAACTTTACCGTCAAGCGATTGATACGTATTTTGAGCAAGGTGAAGATGCGTACGATGACATTAAATCTGAACTATTTGAGCAAATCGAAGCAATTCAGCCAGCGTTACGTCCACTGGATACTGGCTTCATCTACAAGGAAACAGTTTACTAGAAAGGAGAACGAACGCAGTATGCTACAATTAATTCAAAATGAAAGAATCCGTGAAACAATTAACGGGAAAACAGTAATTACGAAAAAACCAGAGCTTTTAGCACCAGCAGGAAGCCTGGAAAAATTAAAAGTAGCCGTACACTACGGTGCCGACGCTGTATTTATCGGTGGCCAGGAATTTGGTTTACGTTCAAACGCAGGGAACTTCACGATTGAAGAAATGAAGGAAGGCGTTGAATTTGCAAACAAATACGGAGCCGTTGTATATGTAACAACGAATATTTTCGCTCATAATGAAAACATGGACGGTTTGGAAGAATATCTGCAAGCAATCGAGGGAGCAGGCGTAAAAGGGATTATCGTTGCAGACCCGTTAATTATTGAAACTTGTAAAAAATGTGCACCTTCTTTAGAAATCCACCTTTCTACACAACAGTCTTTATCAAACTGGAAAGCGGTAAAGTACTGGAAAGAAGAAGGGTTGGAGCGTGTTGTTTTGGCACGTGAAGTAGGCGGAGAAGAAATGCGTAAAATGAAAGAAGAGGTAGACATTGAAATCGAAGCTTTCGTGCACGGTGCAATGTGTATCGCTTATTCAGGGCGCTGTACGCTTTCAAACCATATGACGGCACGTGACTCAAACCGTGGCGGCTGCTGTCAGTCTTGCCGTTGGGATTATGATTTATATGAAAATAATGACGGTGAAGAAGTGGCATTGTTTAACGAAGGCGAAGCACCGTTTGCAATGAGCCCGAAAGACCTGAAATTAATCGAATCCATTCCTCACATGATTGAGTTAGGTATTGACTCATTAAAAGTGGAAGGCCGTATGAAATCGATTCACTATATCGCTACAGTTATTTCTGTTTATCGTAAAGTAATTGATGCATACTGTGCAGACCCGGAAAACTTTACATTTGAAAAAGAATGGCTGGAAGAATTGGCGCGCTGTGCAAACCGTGCAACTGCTTCGTCATTCTTTGAAGGTGAGCCAAGCTATAAGCAACAAATGTTTGGTTTCCATTCACATAAAATGAAGTGGGATTTTGCTGGTTTTGTAATGGATTACGATGCCGGCACTCAAATGGTTACATTGGAACAACGTAACTATTTCAAGACAGGCGATACGGTTGAATTTTTCGGCCCTAATATGGATACATTCAAAATGACGGTTGGCCAGCTTTGGGATAAAGACGGCAATGAACTAGATGTTGCCCGCCACCCGCTACAAATCGTTAAATTTAAAGTTGATCGCTCATTATCACATTTTGATATGATGCGAAAGGAGAATAATTAAATGTCAAACCGTCCAGTTGTAATCGGTATTGCCGGTGGTTCATGCTCAGGTAAAACTAGCGTGACACGTTCTATATATGATGTTTTCCGTGAACATTCAGTAGTTGTAATCGAACAGGATTATTATTATAAAGACCAAAGCCATATGACGTTTGAACAGCGTCTGGAAACGAACTATGATCATCCGCTGGCATTTGACAATAATTTGCTGATTGAGCATATTCATCGTTTACTTGCCTATGAATCAGTGGAAAAACCGGTCTATGATTATGTACAGCATACACGTTCAGATGAAGTCATTCATGTGGAACCAAAAGATGTAATCATCGTCGAAGGAATTTTAGTGCTGGAGGACGAGCGTCTGCGCGATTTAATGGATATTAAATTATTTGTGGATACGGACTCTGATTTACGTATTATCCGACGCATTCAACGCGATATTAAAGAACGCGGTCGCACAGCTGATTCGGTAATCGAACAGTATTTAACTGCAGTGCGTCCAATGCACAATATGTTTATTGAACCTACTAAGCGATATGCAGATGTAATCATCCCTGAAGGTGGGGAAAATAACGTTGCAATTGACTTAATGGTAACGAAAATAAAAACAATTCTTGAAACTGAATCGAACTTGTAATATGATGATGTAGTATTTACAATAATTACATTTTAAATTGATAGAACAACATAAATAATTAATCATAAAATTCGGCTGCCCGTATTACGGTGTAAACTTCTTCTAAAAGAAGGCATTTACACATACCGTAAACTAGTAGTCGGGTTTTCTGTTATTTATGAACAAAATACGTGAAAATAACATTTAAATTTATACGTATTTATTTAGAAATAGAAATAGAAAACGCTAAAAGTAAACGTTTTCAAGTTAATACTAAGGAGTGGGAATAATGTCAAACGAAAAACAATATCCAATGACACTTGATGGAAAACAAAAATTAGAAGATGAATTAAACACATTAAAAACAGTAAAGCGTCCGGAAGTAGTAGAGCGCATTAAAGTAGCTCGCAGCTTCGGTGACCTTTCTGAGAACTCTGAATACGATTCAGCAAAAGAAGAGCAAGGATTTGTGGAAGGTCGTATTTCTTTGATTGAACAAATGCTGCGCAATGCTGTTATTATTACTGAGGACGATTCATCAAATACAATTTCTTTAGGTAAAACAGTTACATTTGATGAGCTGATCAACGGTAAACGTGCAAACTTTGAAGAATCATACACAATTGTTGGTTCAGCTGAAGCCGATCCGATGGAAGGTAAAATTTCAAATGATTCTCCAATTGCTAAAGCATTGATGGGCAAGCATGTGGATGATGTTGTAAAACTGACAACACCAGGCGGAGAAATGGAAGTTATTATTTTAGAAGTAAAATAATTATTGGAGCAGTTAGCATAAATTGCTAGCTGCTTTTCTCTTGTTGATTACTGGAAGACTTTTCAGTGTTTAATTTCCGTGCAACCTTTGATGTTCTAATGCTAAAATAGGTTTGCATAGGAGGAATTGAAATGGAACGAAAAAGACGATTTCAAACACGACAACAGTATGCTGAACAAAAATCAAAAAAGACGAAATTTCAGAAAGCGGATAAAAGATTAAATTACTTAATCGCCGTAGTCGCTGTATTAATTGTGGCAACATTAATTTTTATTATTACGCAAGAGCCAAGCCCCAAAAACGAAGCCGAACAACAAGATTCACCGGCGGAAGTAGCTACAGATGTTCCGGAAGATGATGCTGGGCAGGAGACGGAAGATAATGAAACAGAAACAAATGTCCCGGAAGAAGCGGAAGAGGAAGAAAACTCTTCGGATGAAACGGAACAGCCGACTTCTGAATCGGGTAATATGGTAAGTCCTTCCAATGATCCGGCAGTAAAAGAAGTCATTACAAATCCGAATTGGCCGGCCTATCCGACGGCACAAACTGGTGAACATGTGTCGACATATGAAAAAGGGCATATTGATTACGAAGAAAAACTTAAAGCAATATTTAGTGTCATCGATTTACAGCAGGAAAACAGTATTGTGCTGCGGGTGAATAATAACGGTAGCGCGGAAAATGCAATTGCCGTTGTCACATCGATGGATAAAGAACAGAAATACCGTGTAAGTATTGAATGGGTCGACAATGAAGGCTGGAAACCGATTCAAGTGGAAGTTTTATCAACACTGGAAGGTTCACAATAACGCGTTTATGAGCAAGTTTAATTGGAGGAATGAATAAATGACAATAGCAGTAATCGGCGCAATGGAGCAGGAAGTAGAATTATTACGAGGCGCACTACAAAATACGAAAACTGAAACAATCGCAAGCAGTGAATACACAACAGGTACATATGAAGGCAAGGAAGTGGTACTTTTAAAAAGCGGTATCGGTAAAGTGAATGCGGCAATGTCTACGACAATCTTATTGGAAAAGTTTAATCCGAAAGTTGTCATCAATACAGGATCTGCAGGCGGTTTTGATGCAGCATTAAAAGTTGGGGATATTGTCATTTCGGATGAAGTACGTCACCATGATGTAGATGTAACAGCTTTTGGCTATGAAATCGGTCAAATGGCTGGGATGCCGGCAGCATATAAATCGGACGAAAATTTAATGGAAGTCGCAAAACAGGCAGTAAAAGAAGTGGGAGAGCATAATTACAGTGTAGGTCTAATTTGTTCAGGCGATGTATTTATGAGCAATCCTGAGCGTGTTGAAGCAGTACGAAAAGATTTCCCTACAATGAAAGCCGTGGAAATGGAAGCGGCGGCTGTAGCGCAAGTATGCCATCAATTCAATACACCGTTTGTTGTCATTCGTGCACTATCAGACATTGCAGGACAAGAATCAAGCATGTCATTTGATGAGTTTTTACCTGTTGCAGCCAAACACTCAACAGAAATCGTATTAAACGCTATTACAAAATTATAATTTGGATTAAAATGATAAATGCCCAATCACAAAAAAGATTGGGCATTTTTTTTATCATGTTTTAATTTAATGTTTGTTGGAAAATAACTTCCTTTGTAAAAGTTAGCTTATTCTTTCTCTCCATGCTTAAACTGCTGGTAAAGCTTAATAAGTGCCCGTTTTTCAATGCGTGAAACATAGCTGCGTGAAATATTGAGTCTTTTAGCAATTTCTTTTTGGGTATGCGGGTCGAAGTTTTGGAGCCCATAGCGGTAGGAAATAATTTCGAGCTCACGCGGATCTAATGTATCTAAATAGCGATACAGTTGGGCAAAATCTTCCTGTCGTTCAATTTTTTCGATTGTTGAAGGTTCGTCAAGCTGCAGTAAATCACGGATTTGAAGAGACTGCCCATCTTTATCGATACCAATCGGCTCAAATAACGAGACATCCTTTTGCACTTTTTTTTGTGCACGAAGATGCATCAGAATTTCATTTTCGATACATCGGGCGGCATATGTGGCGAGACGTGTCTTTTTTTCTGGTGTGAAGCTGCTCACGGCTTTCATAAGACCAATCGTGCCAATTGAAATATAATCATCAAGCAAATCGTGTGAAGGATGGAATTTTTTTACGACATGTGCAACTAAACGCATGTTTCGCTCAATTAATTCAACACGAGCGCTTTCATCCCCCTTTATAAAACGATTGATGACTTCCTCTTCTTCCTCGCGTGATAACGGTTTATAAAACGTCTGCCCTTTTAAATAGCCTAATAATGCGGGAAGCTCAAGCCAAAGTTGAACCAATGCTGTCACAAAACCGCTCAAGCAATTAACATCCTTTCATCTTTTCGACAGTATATGATGAATTTTGCGCAGAAATGAAAAAAAGTGTAAGAGCGATATTTTGCTCTTACACTTTTTTCAATGTAAACGTACTTACCATTAATAATGCTAATACCGGAAAAAGAATAAAATAAAATGTTTCAGATAACGTATTTGTAAAGAAATATGAAATAGTTAGTAACGTACCTGCGGCTGTAATTGGCAGACCTACGAAATAGCCTGTTGAATCCATTACATTGAATCGAGCTAAACGCAACGCACCGGCAGCAATGAATAACACGGGCATCATCATTCCTGTAAACCCTGCATTCATTAATGCCATTTCATACATTAAAAGGGCAGGTGCCACACCGAAGGAAATAATGTCTGCCATTGAATCAAGCTGTTTTCCCAATTCGGACTCCTGATTAAATTTACGGGCAACTTTACCATCATACCGATCTAAAAAAGCAGCGATAAAAATTAATAATACACTATAGCTATGATACTCATTCAATGTAGCCATAATTGCAGCCCCACCAAATGACATATTTGTAATTGTAATAATGTTAGCAGCATTTGCTTTTATTTTTTTAAATGTTGAATCGACTTTTTGAAGTAGAAACATTGGAAAACACTCCCTTGCACATCGGCTATATTCTATTATACTTGTTCTATTAAAAAAAGGTAATAGTTAATTCATATTAAGACCTATCTTTGTATGGCCAGTCATTATATAATTTACTTTTATCCCGTATTCACTTTACCAATACTTAATTAAAACCGGAGGACCTAGAATGAAGGAAAAATTATACCGGAATATGATAGAACTATCAAATGGTAAAATCTCTTCGAAAATTTTACAACAGATTGCTCAATCCCGTTTAAGTAAAAATTTTATTCGTAGCTATAGTCAAATATACGGAATTAACATACAAGAAGTTTCAAAATCTCCAAAAGAATTTACGAGCCTGCATGATTTTTTTGTTCGTCAGTTGAAAGAAGAAGTGCGTCCGGTAGATGTTCGCGCGGATATATTTGCGAGTCCTGTTGATGCGAAAATAGAAGCTTTCGGCAATATTGAAGATCAGGAAATGTTTACTGTGAAAAATAAGCCGTATTCTTTAATTGATCTAATGGGAAATGAAACACAGGCAAAGAGGTATAATAATGGAAAATATATTGTTTTTTACTTGAGTCCTGCAGATTATCACCGTATTCATAGTCCGATTGATGGTGTTGTTACGCGACAATACATACTTGGGCAAAAGTCTTATCCTGTTAACCAGATGGGCTTACAATACGGGAAAAAACCGATCAGTCATAATTATCGTATGATTAGCGAAATTAACTATGAAAAAGATCATTATACAGCATTCATTAAAGTAGGAGCGACATTTGTGAATTCAATCGAACTTACGAACACATCAACACAGTGGAAAAAAGGCGAAGAAGTTGGCTATTTTGCTTTTGGCTCAACTGTTGTAATGCTATTCGAACAAAATACAATTGAATTTACAGAGAATGTAACAAATGGGGCGAAGATAAAAATGGGAGAAGCCTTTGCTACTATGGTATAATGAATAAATAAATTTTGAGTTAGGGGTTACGGCTTTGTATAACTTTTTATTACCAGATGAATTTATTCGCAGTGTATATGAAATTACACCTGAAAAATTAAAGGATTTAGGCATTAAAGGGATCATAACAGATTTAGATAATACGCTTGTTGAATGGGATCGTGCTGATGCAACGGAAGAGCTTGTACAATGGTTTGAAATGATGCGTGAAGCAGGCATAAAAATTATAATTGCCTCAAACAATCATGAAGCACGTGTACGCCAGTTTGCAGAACCGCATGGCATTCCGTTTATTTTTCGTGCCAAAAAACCATTAGGTGCAGCATATTATGCGGCCCTTGTTCAGCTACGTCTACGTCGCCATGAAGTTGCGATGCTGGGAGATCAGCTTTTAACAGATGTGATGGGCGCAAAACGTCAAAAACTTTATACGTTTTTAGTTCGTCCTGTTGCTGATTCTGATGGACTCGTTACAAAATTTAACCGCTTTGTTGAACGTCGTGTATACAACGATTTAAAGCGGAAAGGTAAGTATCCTTGGGAAGACTAAAAACGACCCGAGTTTTTTTGCATGAATGTGCAATAGTAGTTAGGAGGAAATAGTGAATGAATGAAATGCCACAATGTATTGGCTGTGGAACAGTGATTCAAACTGAAGATAAAAATGGATTAGGGTATGCACCTGCATCCTCGCTGGAAAAGGAAATGATTATTTGTCAACGTTGTTTCCGTTTAAAAAACTATAATGAAATCCAACCTGTTAGTTTAACGGATGATGATTTTTTACGTATTTTAAACGGCCTTGGACAACAGCAAGGTCTAATCGTAAAAATCGTGGATATATTCGATTTTAATGGCAGCTGGTTACCAGGTTTACACCGATTCGTTGGAAATAATCCCGTTCTTTTAGTAGCAAATAAAGCAGACCTTTTACCTAAATCGGTAAAAGAAAAGAAAGTAATTAACTGGTTAAAACGTGAAGCGAAAGCACTTGGTTTAAAGCCTGTTGATGTGAAGCTTGTTTCGGCACATAAAGGATTAGGCATGCAGGAAGTCGTTGAAGCAATTGAAGAATACCGTAATGGCAAAGATGTATATGTTGTAGGTTGTACAAATGTCGGAAAATCGACGTTTATCAACCGAATTATTAAGCAAGCTACAGGTGAAGGAGAAATTATTACAACTTCTCATTTCCCGGGAACTACGCTTGATATGATTGGCATTCCGCTAGATGACGGATCATCTTTATATGATACACCTGGTATTATTAATCATCACCAAATGGCACACCATATCGATTCAAGCGAATTAAAATATATTATGCCGAAAAAAGAAATTAAACCAAAAGTGTACCAGCAAAATGCTGGACAAACTCTATTTATCGGTGCTCTTGCCCGTTTTGATTTTATTCAAGGCGAGCGTTCGGCATTTACTGTCCATGTGGCAAATGACTTACCGATTCACCGTACGAAGCTGGAACGTGCGGATCAATTATATGAAGAGCACAAAGGTGAGTTACTGGCACCTCCAACATCTAAACATATCGATCAATTACCGCCATTAGTGCGTCACGAGTTTTCGATTAAAGAACCGAAAACAGATGTAGTCATCTCAGGGCTAGGCTGGATTACCGTGCAGCATGCCAATGTTGTCGTAGCAGCACACGCACCAAAAGGCGTAGAAGTATTCATTCGCCCGTCACTAATTTAACTGAACGGTCTCTTCATCAGTAGGAGCAAGTGTTACTTTGTAGTGAATGAATGGTAGCAGGAAAGAGGGAAATGTCGATGAAAAAGTGGTTTGCGGTTATTGGGGATCCGATTGCACAGTCAAAATCTCCAGAAATGCATAATGCATGGTATGAAGAGGGAAATGTGGATGCAACGTATATTCCGATACACGTGAAGCCAGAACATCTACAACAAGCTGTTGCATCATTCAAACTGTTAGGGACAAGCGGCTGGAATGTAACGATTCCGCATAAACAAACGATCATTCCGTTCCTGGATGAGCTCGACGACCTTGCCGAAAAAATGGGTGCGGTCAACACGGTCGTGCGCACTGCAGAAGGTAAATTAAAAGGCTATAATACTGACGGTCCTGGTTTTGTAAGATCACTTGAGCAGGCGATCGGTACAATGAAGCGTGACGCACCGATTTTACTAATCGGAGCAGGTGGCGCAGCCCGTGGTATTGCATTTGCTCTACAGCTTACAGGTTATAAAAATATAACTATTGCCAACCGAACAGTTGAAAATGCACAGCGGATCATTGACGACATGCATGCCGGCAAAGCTGTTTCAATGCAAGAAGCAGAACAAAGCCTTGCTAATTTTGAAATTTTTATTCAAACAACACCAGCAGGTATGACTACAGGCGACTTTGCATTACCATTTTCGCTTGAAAAGTTCCCGGCAGGCGCAATTGCTGCAGATATTGTGTATAATCCATTAATGACGCCATTTTTGCAAGCGGCTGAGCAAAAAGGGGCGATAATTATCAATGGGTTAGGCATGTTCGTGCATCAAGGTGCGATAGCCTACGAACACTGGTTAGGTCATTATCCAAATACAAATGCAATGATTGCCCGTTTAACGGCGCAATTAGGAGGAAATTATGTTAACAGGTAAACAAAAACGTTTTTTACGTGCTGAGGCACATCACTTAGATCCAATTTTCCAAGTTGGGAAAGGTGGCGTAAATGATGCAATGATTGCACAATTACGCGATGTATTGGAAGCACGCGAACTTATTAAAGTACGCATTTTAGACAACTGTGAAGAAGACAAAAATGTCGTGGCGGAAGAACTGGCTGCCGGTACTCGTGCAGAGCTCGTTCAACTGATCGGTTTGACAGTTGTATTATATAAAGAATCACGCAACAATAAAAAAATCGTATTACCTAAAGTAGCTACGAAATAAGGTGAAGTGTAATGAAGAAAGTCGGTCTTTTTGGCGGAACCTTTAATCCACCGCATATCGGACATTTAATGATGGCTAATGAAGTGTATGCAGCGCTTGGTTTGTCGGAAGTACGCTTCATGCCGAATGCAAAACCGCCTCATAAGGATTTGTCCCGCTCGGCAACAAATGCACAGCGTCTGCGGATGGTTGAGCTGGCGATCGAGGACATTCCATATTTTCATGTGGAAACATATGAACTTGAGCGCGGAGGGGTATCCTATACATTCGATACAATGAAAGCGTTGTGCGAAAGAGAACCACAAACACAGTTTTATTTTATTATCGGCGGGGACATGATCGATTCTTTGCATACATGGCACCGTATCGATGAGTTAATGGAACTTGTCACATTTGTTGGAGTAAAGCGCCCTGGCAGTGAAGCAAAATCAACCTACGATGTGTGTATGGTGGAAGCTCCGCAAATTGACCTTTCTTCAACATATATTCGAAATCGATTACAGCAAACAGAGGTACCTTTACAGTTTTTATTGCCTGCTGCAGTTGAACAGTATATTCGAAAGGAAGGTTTGTATGGAACGTCAAACGATGCTGGCAGCGATTAAAGAGCGAATGCCCGAAAAGCGGTATATTCATACGATTGGTGTAATGGAAACAGCGATCCGTTTAGCTCAGCAATACGATGAAAATCCCAAAAAAGCAGAGATTGCGGCAATTTTCCATGATATCGCCAAATATGCGGATGTTACCTGGATGAAGCAAGTTGTAACCGAGCAGCAGTTGGATGCACGCCTGCTTGACTGGGATGCAGAAATATTGCATGGTCCGGTCGGTGCCTGGATTGTCGAGACGGAATTCCAAATTAATGATGAAGCCATTTTAAATGCAATTCGTTACCATACTACCGGACGTGCGAATATGACAACTTTTGAGAAAATTATTTATGTAGCAGATATGATTGAACCAAATCGTAAATTTCTCGGTGTAGAGGAACTAAGAACATTGGCAGACATCAGTTTAGAGGATGCATTCAGGGCATGTGTGACCCATACGCTCAGTTTTTTAGTTTCGTCACAGCAGGCAATTTACCCTGTTTCAATTGAATGCTACAACAGCTTAATAAGAGAGGAATAAACATACATGAATGAAACGTTATTAAATATTACGTACAAAGCAATCGATGACAAGCGAGGAGAGGATATCGTTGCATTGAATATGCAGGGGATTTCACTTTTAGCTGATTATTTCATCATTGCGGAAGGTAGCTCAGAGCGCCAAGTACAGGCAATTGCACGTGAAATTAAAGAAAAAGCAGAAGAAGCGGGTTACACAGTACGTAAGCTTGAAGGCTTTGACACAGCACGCTGGATTTTAGTCGATATGGGTGATGTTGTTGCACATATTTTCCATAAAGATGAGCGTGCCTATTACAACCTAGAGCGCCTATGGGGAGATGCACCACAACTAGACGCGCCACAAATGGACAATGAATAGTTATGAGCGTTTTGCAGAAGTTTATGATGAATTGATGACCGATATCCCGTACACGGAATATGTGGAATGGATTCAGACATATGCACCTGCACAGAACTATAAAAATCTGCTCGATATTGGCTGTGGTACAGGAACACTTGCATTAATGTTGCATAAAGCCGGTTACGCTGTATCAGGGATTGATTTATCGGAAGAAATGCTATCTATTGCCAGTGCCCGTATGGATGCTGAGAAAGTTACAATGCCTCTTTTTGCTATGTCAATGGACGAGCTGGAAGGCTTCAGCGACTTGGATGTTGCCATTATTCCGATTGACTCGATCAACTATGTAAAAGAGCATCACAATGTAATGGAAACATTGAAGCGGATATTTGACAGTCTTCGTGAAGGCGGACAGCTATTCTTTGATGTACATTCATTATTTAAGATGGACAATATTTTTCTGGATGGTCCTTTTACGTTTGATGACGGGGAAATTTCTTATGTTTGGCATACTGAACCGGGTGAAGAACAGCATTCCGTGTATCATCAGATGACGTTTTTTGTATTAACAGAAAGCGGACTGTATGAACGTTTTGACGAGGAACATTATCAGCGCACATTTGCATATGGGCAATATGTGAAATGGCTGAAAGAAATCGGTTTTTCTCATGTTGAAGTGACGGCAGACTGGACGACAGCACAACCGACTGATGAAAGCGAACGAATTTTTATTCGGGCGGTTAAATAAAATAGCCGAAAAAGTAAGTTTCGGCAGTTTTGATTGAAATACCTTTTCATAAAGAAGCGGAATTTGTATAGTGGAGGTAAGCTCCATATATAAAACCTTCTTTATGAAAGGGTGTTTTTTATTTTGCAGCCATTTCTGGAGAAGTATAAAAAGCAAATTGCCATACTGGGCGGAGTAGTTGCAGCGATTTTGATTTACTTATTAGTCTTTGATGATTCCTCTAACCGTGCTACGATCGAAACAATTGACCAAATGACACTTGCTGCAAGTGATGAACCTTCCACAATACCGGAAACGGAAATCGAAACTGAATCTAAGCCAATAGTGGTGGATGTAAAAGGCGCGGTAATATATCCGGGTGTGTACACATTATCCGAGGAACAACGGATTGTCGATGCTGTTGAAGCGGCAGGAGGATACACGGACGATGCCAATCCGGCGCTCATTAACCATGCTCAAAAGCTTCATGATGAAATGGTAATCTATATACCGAAAATAGGGGAAGAACCTGAAGAGTTAATGGAACAGATGGTACAGGCGAGTCCGGCAACCGGTTCCGGTAGTGGAAGTTCCAACGGGAAAATTAATATAAATAAAGCGTCGGAAGGGGAATTGACTCAGCTGCCAGGAATTGGCCCAGCCAAGGCGGCTGCGATTATTCAGCATCGGTCCGAACAAGGAAATTTTCAAATCATTGAAGACTTAAAAAATGTCACGGGAATCGGAGATAAGACATTTGAACAGTTAAAGGACTTAATTGATGTAAAATAAAGTGAAATTTCTGAACGAACCTGCATTGCGAATGACAGGAACTACGTTTAAACTGATAGGTGACAAAACATTTGGGGGTTATCATATGGAGCGAATTACTTGGGATCAATTTTTTATGGCGCAAAGTCATTTACTCGCATTAAG
The DNA here is from genome assembly GCF_002174535.1 of Solibacillus kalamii. NCBI lineage: Bacteria > Bacillati > Bacillota > Bacilli > Caryophanales > Caryophanaceae > Solibacillus > Solibacillus kalamii. The sequence goes on from NZ_NHNT01000002.1 coordinate 283,235, forward strand.
AAGCACATGCAGCCGTCTTGCAGTTGGTGCGACAATTGTACGGGAGAAGCGCATCATTGCCGGCGGATATAATGGATCCATTTCAGGTGACGAACACTGTATCGAAGAAGGTTGCTATGTTGTGGACAACCATTGTGTCCGCACAGTGCATGCTGAAACAAATGCATTACTGCAATGTGCAAAATATGGTACGCCAGCAAATGGTGCGGATCTTTATGTCACACATTTCCCATGCCTGCCATGTACGAAGACAATTATTCAGGCCGGAATTAAAAATGTGTATTATGCAAAAGATTATAAAAATAATAATTATGCAATGGAATTGTTCAAAAAAGCTAACGTCCATGTTGCACATATTCCATTTGATGAAGCAAAAATTGACTTTCTGCAAGATGAAAAGTTCGCACTAACCGCTGAAATGCTCGAAAAACTTCGTGAGTTAGGCGCAAGCCGCGATCAATTGCTCCCATTAGAGGAGAAGATGCATGCTTTATTTGGTAAACTTATTCAGGCATAACTGGATTTTTTTCGCCTTGTCGATTTGTATTAGTGCACTTGCTGCATTTGAATCGGGAAGGCTTCTTTTCCTGCTTGCTTTATTGTTATTATTTAGTCTTTATAAACGACTGTTAAACATTCATCTGTTGCTTATTTTAATTGTTGGGATTGGGAGTTACAGCTATTTCTTCTATGAGGCCAATAAGCTTTCATGGCCGGTCGAGCTTCCCGCATTGTTGACATGGACCGATGAGTACAATATAAATGGTGTGATGCTGCGAGGATTCATGATTAATGAATCGGGTGAGAAAGTATATGTTACCTATGAATTGAAAAATGAAAAAGAAAAACAGCGCTTTGAGGCACAGCAGCTCGCTGGTACAAGTTTTATTGTAACCGGGAAGCAAGTATCCCCATCAATCCCTGCACACCGCTATGGCTTTTCTATGGCCCGCTATTTGCAAAGCAGAAATGCAAGAGGAATCATCGAAATTCAACAGCTTCAATATTCCCATCAAAAAAAATCCATCATGCAGCCTATTTTTGAACAGCGCTTTCAGTTAAAGCGCCACATTGTCGAAACTTTTCCGCCGTCGCTTGCAGCAGAGGCACAAGCTCTATTGATTGGTTTCCAGGAAAATGTCGATGACCAATTAAATCGCGCCTATCAAAAGCTTGGGATTACCCATTTATTCGCGATTTCGGGTTTGCATGTCGCACTTGTCTCATTCCTGTTTTTTCAGTTGTTGCTTCGCTTGAGGATTCGCAGAGAAATCGCTACAATTTTACTGCTTATTTTATTGCCGTTATATGCAGTTTTAGCAGGAGGAGCACCGTCTATCTGGCGTGCGGTCAGCGTCGTCGAATTAATCATGCTTGCGCAGTATTTTCGCTGGAAAATACCGATGGATGATGCACTGTCAATTAGCTTTATTATGTTTGTATTACTGGAGCCTGGTGCAGTTTTTCAAGTCGGCTTTCAGCTATCGTATTTGGCTACTTACAGCTTAGTATATTCCAGCCGTATTTTAGCGCGCTATTCTAATTTTTGGATACAATCTTTTTATATTACTTTTGTTTGTCAAATCCTCGTTTACCCTTTGTTACTACACCATTTTTATGAGATCAGCCTTTCCTCTTTTATCGCCAATATTTTTTTCGTCCCTCTATTTTCCTTTATTATTTTGCCCATAAATTTATTTGCTCTTGTACTGACTTTTTTGCCATTCCCGCTTGACTCCTTTCTGTTTTATATTTATGAGCCCTTGCGTACAGCGCTGACAAATTTCATTCTTTATATTCAGCAGCCGATTGTTCAAATGTGGAACCCTGGTAAACCTTCAATTATGTGGCTGATCCTTTTATATAGTTCTGTTTTTTTCGCTTTATATTTGCTCGATCAGCATGCTACGTTAAAAAAGGTCTTCATTGCTTTAATACTGCCTGCCTTTATATTTCATGTACAGCCACTTTTGCATAGTGATCTGAAAATTGCTTTTGTCAATGTCGGTCAAGGGGACTGCATTGTTATTGAGTTGCCACACAGAAAATCGGTCATCGTTATCGATGCAGGGGGCATATTACGATTTGAACAGGAAGAATGGAAGGAGCGCAAAACCGTATATGAAGTAGGGCGTCAAGTTGTTGTTCCCTATTTGAAAGGTCGAGGGATGCAAACAATCGACACATTTGTGCTGTCACATGCGGATGCCGATCATGTAGAGGGGGCTGAAGAGGTGTTGCGGGAAATCCTTGTAAAGGAGGTTCATGTGACACCAGGCTCGATCGCTAAGCCGGTTATGAACGATTTTTTGTATGAGCTAGAGAAAACAAATACAAAACTGATCGAGAAAATGGCTGGTCATAAGTGGCAAATCGGAGAAACTGCTTTTGAATATTTATGGCCGCTGGAAATTGAATATGAAGGAAATAATGATTCCCTCGTTCTTTTCGTAAAGCATAATGCTTTTCGCGCATTGTTTACAGGGGATTTGGAGCAGGAAGGCGAGAAGGAGCTGATTCAGCTTTATGAAGAGAAATTACGAAATATCGATTTGTTAAAAGTGGGGCATCATGGCAGTAAAACATCTAGCATCGAGGAATTTGTCACAGTAACAAACCCTAAATTTGCCGTGTTTATGGCAGGAGAAAATAACCGATACAATCATCCGCATATTGATGTTGTTAATCGGTTTGAGGAGAAAAATATCCCATACGCAACAACTGGATTAGATGGTACGGTAGAAGTCTCAATCTATGAGAATCAAATATTTATTGAAAAATCGAATGCTCTTTTCAGGAAATAAAAAAGTGGGATGATTTCTCATTTTAATAAGAAATCATTCCACTACTAAGGAATTACAGACGTGTAGCTGCTTCTACGATTATTGCAATAATAAACAATACGATGAAGAATCCGCCACCGATGGCGAAACCGTAACCGGCATCTGGGAAGTCATTGCTTTTCATCGCGCGGCCACGACCTTCAAATGGGTTTTCAGCTACATAGTTTGGATCTTGATGTCCTGCCATAAGTATCCCTCCTAATCTTCAATAATTATAGAATATTCTAACTGAAAATGCTATATGAAATGCTAATTATTCCTTTTATTGGTTTATTATATCGTTGAGAGTTTCAATAAATATCCATAAATTAATTAAGAGGAGATAGAAAGGATATTTTTTTCATGGCATATTGAGATAAGAAACTGGACATCCTCAATAACGTAAAAAATGGTATACTTAGAACTACGAAAGTAAAGGAGGTTCCCAGTATGATAACAAAAGTATGGCAAGATTTTAAAAAGGGGAATTTCGCACCGGTTTACTTGCTTGTAGGAGAAGAATCCTATTTTGTAGATGAAACAATTAAGCAGTTGAAGGCGGCTCTTCAAAAAAATGAAGAAGCGGAAATCATGACCTTTGACTTAAATGAACAGCCGATTGATTATGTTATTGATGAAGCGGATACGATCCCGTTTTTCTCGGAACGTAAATTAATAATAGCTAAAAATGCATCATTTTTAAAAGTGACTGAAAAAGGCAAAGAAAAGATTGACCATGATTTAAAGCGCCTTGAAAGCTGGCTGCAACATCCTACTGATACAGCCATCACCATATTTATCGCGCCGTACGAAAAGTTGGATGAGCGAAAAAAAGTAACGAAGCTTATGAAAGAAAAATGTACATTGCTAATAGCGGAAACACCTCAAAACAACGACTTGAATGTATGGGTAAAAAATGAAGCACAGCAGCATGGGAAAGCGATTACAGATGAAGCAGTCGGTAAGCTTCTTGAAATGGTTGGTCCCAATATGCTCCAGCTTCAGATGGAAATAGAAAAGATGGCCTTGTATTTAGGTGAGGATCATGAAATTACACGTGAACTTGTAGAGGATTTAGTAGCAAAAACGCTTGAGCATGATGCATTTAAAATGCTGAATGCCTATTTGGAGCATAATCAAGAAGAAGCGCTCAAAATATATCATGATCTATTACGACAAAAAGAAGAACCAATCAAACTTGTAGGCCTCTTAGCAAACAATATTCGGACGATGACCAATATTTTCTATTTGCAAAAAAAGGGGTACCATCAGCAACAGATTGCAAAGCAGCTTAAAATTCATCCATACCGAGTGCAGGTTATTTCAGGTCAAAGAAACCGGCCATCCGACCAGCGTTTACTTCAAGCACTCTATAGTCTGGCGGAAGTAGATCTGCAGTTGAAAACAACAGGCGGAAATCGTGAGCGTCATCTTGAGCTGTTTTTAATGAAGAAACTATAGAAATTATTATATTCTAGGAAACAACGAAAAAAGCCAACTGTGCTTAATGCACAGTTGGCTTTATAAGTTTACAATTAAGCTTTTTTCGCTAAACGAGACTTTTTACGAGAAGCCGCGTTTTTGTGAATAAGACCTTTAGAAGCAGCTTTATCTAATGCTTTAGAAGCAGCAACTACTAATTCTTGTGTGTTTTCAGCACCTGTTGCGATCGCTTGCTCAGCTTTTTTAACTGTAGTACGCATTGCAGATTTTGCTTGTGCGTTAGCAGCGTTAGCTTTTTCGTTAACTTTTACACGTTTGATAGCAGATTTAATGTTTGGCATTTCTTTCACCTCCTAGATTTAGGTACGAGATGAGTATTTTCTCACTTATTCATGTGTCAATACAACAAAAATCATTCTACCAAAGGATTGAAAGAATTGCAATACATAAATGCAAAGAATATTTACTTGACAGTTTGAACAAACTGAATTGTGGAGGTGCATTATGAAAAAAATTGATTGGAATCGAACAGATTTAATTGATGAAACAGCAGAAGTTGTCCAACATCAAACGAAACAACAAAAGGAAACATTGGAACATGAACGTGGCATTCACATGGAAGAATCCCAACAAAATCGTGTCAAAATCACAAAAGTTGAAGTGAATGCTACCGGGGAAGAAAGAATAAGTAAAAAGCAAGGGACGTATATAACGTTGTCGATCCCTACATTAACTTCGGAAGACCGCCATGGATTTGAGCAAATGCAGGAATCTTTAATCCATTACCTGCATGATCTGCACAAGGATGTCAAGATTACGGCGGATTCAAAAATTCTAGTGATCGGTTTAGGGAACAAGACGATTACCCCAGATGCGATTGGTCCTTATACAATCGATGCGATGCATAAAAAACAATCGGAACTGGATTCCCCGAAGTTTATTTTGTATGCACCAGGTGTTACAGGGCAGACAGGATTTGAGACGAGCGATTATATTCATGCATTGGCAGAAAAAATTAAACCTGCACTTGTTATTATCGTCGATGCGCTTGCAACAAGCGGAAGTGCGCGCTTATGCCGGACAATCCAACTGACAGATACCGGCATACATCCAGGTGGAGGTGTCGGCAACCATCGCAAGGAAATTTCCAAGGAAGTGCTCGGCGTACCGGTAACAGCGATCGGAGTTCCGACAGTTGTGGAAGCACCTATTTTAATAGCCGATGCAATAGATGTAGCATTCAGGTCGATTGCGGCTAAAATACAGGAAAGAGACAAACCTTCAGGTAAGCTCTCAGTTACAAGTTGGACACCTGTAAACGAGGAAGTAGATTTAACGAAAGTTGAGCCGATTTTCGGTCAGTGGGCAACATGGCCGACAGAAGATCGACGACAATTATTTGAAGAAGTATTCAGTACCCATCCGGAGCGGTTGATGGTTACTCCGAAAGAGGTTGACTTCTGGCTGAGTCAATATGCATTTTTACTAGGCGAAGGCTTGTTTAAATGGCTTGAAGAAAAACAAAAAGCCGGTAATTAACCGGCAATTTATTTTCTGAACAATAAAAGCTAGATATACGTTCTAAGTTTTACTCTTCTCCCATATTGTATTGGAGAAAGGGTGATGTGTTTGCGGAAACTAAAACGCTTCTCATTATTGTTCTTATTTTTATTTTCACTGCCTATCATTATTGGGCAATTCCCTTTTCCAAATAATGAAATGACTACACAAAAAAGTAAAAGTGAACGTCCCCACGTTGTTTATGCGGCGGCAGAGCCAATTGTGACAGTACCTGAAGAACCGAAAATTGATCCATTCAATGTACTGTTGATGTTCACACATTCACACGAATCTTATAAGCCAATCGTCAAAAAAACAAAAGGGATGCAGGCAGTTTATGATGAAGAAATGAATATCTTTTCACTACAAGAAATGATGCAGCATTATCTTGAATTAAACGGTTTAACACCACATATTGTAGATTTTGATGTTATGACCGAAATGAAACAGGTTGATGCAACATTTCACCAAGCGTACAAAGTGGCTCGACCTGTATTGGCACAGTATTTGGAAGAAAACGAATATGAACTTGTAATCGATTTTCATCGGGATTCGGCACCTAAAAAAGTAACGACACTTACAGCAAATAATGAACAATATGCAAAAATCGCTTTTGTTGTCGGCGCGGAACATCCTGCATATGAAGCGAATTTAGCTTATGCAACAATGCTGAGTGAGCAAGTGAACAGCATTGTGCCTGGCATTTCACGAGGAATTATTAAAAAGTCTGGTACTGGTGTAGATGGTGTTTATAATCAAGATCTTGCAACAAATGTATTGCTGATTGAATTTGGGGGTATCGACAACACCGAAGAAGAACTTCAACGAACGATGGCGGTTTTAGCACAGGCGATTCGGGTTGCTTTCGTTGAATCAGCAGTTTAAGTATTAATTGATTTACAAATAGCAGGCGGGTAGTGTGAGACACGTTGAGCAATTTCAGCACGGCTACTCGCTCAAATATGAAAAACCGTATTTCGCTATAATTTAGTGCGAAATACGGTTTTCCTATTGTAGGTGAAGGTTCGCTGTTGTCGTTTTACTACAATTCATAGTATAATTTAAAATACGTTATGCCTCTATGTTCCATTACTTAAAATTGGTGGGAGATAGAGGCTGTATTTTAGTAGAAAAGTAAATGGATGAATAACCTACATATGTAGTGACACCAACCCTAAATGGGCTCAGGTGTTTTTTCTAATTAGGAGAGGAATAATACATGAACCGAGAACAACGTTTAAAACGACAAGAGAATATCCGAAATTTCTCGATTATTGCACATATTGACCACGGAAAATCAACACTTGCGGACCGTCTATTAGAAACGACACAAACCGTTACACAACGTGAAATGAAATCGCAGCTGCTGGATTCTATGGATCTGGAGCGTGAACGCGGAATTACTATTAAATTAAATGCCGTACAATTGAAATATAATGCTAAAAATGGCGAAATCTATACATTCCATCTGATCGATACACCGGGTCACGTCGATTTCACATATGAAGTATCACGTTCATTAGCGGCATGTGAAGGTGCCATTCTAGTAGTAGATGCTGCACAGGGAATTGAAGCGCAAACGCTGGCTAACGTATATTTGGCATTGGACAATGATCTGGAAATCTTACCGGTAATCAACAAAATCGACTTACCTGCTGCAGATCCGGAGCGTGTTCGCGCTGAAGTGGAAGATGTGATTGGGCTGGACGCTTCTGAAGCAGTACTTGCATCAGCAAAAGCAGGAATTGGGATCCAGGATATTTTGGAGCAGATCGTTGAAAAAGTACCTGCCCCACAAGGTGATCCAGATGCCCCATTACAAGCACTGATTTTCGACTCTGTCTATGATGCTTATAAGGGTGTTATCATTTCAATCCGTATTGTAAACGGTACGGTTAAAGCCGGAGATAAAATTAAAATGATGGCAACAGGTGCAGAATTTGAAGTAATTGAAGTAGGGATTCATACACCAAAATCGGTACCACAAGCTGAATTGACAGTTGGCGATGTAGGGTATTTAACAGCATCAATTAAAAATGTTCAGGACACACGTGTAGGTGATACTGTAACTTTTGCAGGCAGCCGTGCTGCGACAGAGCCGCTTCCAGGTTACCGTAAACTAAATCCGATGGTGTATTGCGGTCTTTATCCAATTGACACAGCAAAATACAACGATTTACGTGAAGCACTTGAAAAACTGGAATTAAATGACTCTGCATTACAATATGAGGCAGAAACTTCTCAGGCATTAGGGTTCGGTTTCCGATGCGGATTCTTAGGACTATTGCACATGGAAATTATTCAGGAACGTATTGAGCGTGAATTCAACATTGATTTAATCACGACTGCACCTTCTGTAATTTATGAAGTGACAAAAACGGATGGTTCGGTATTGAAAGTGGATAATCCGTCAATGATGCCGGATCCACAAAAAATCGACCGCATTGAAGAGCCATACGTAAAAGCGACAATCATGGTACCAAATGATTACGTAGGTGCTGTTATGGAGCTTTGCCAGAAGAAACGCGGTAACTTCTCAGGGATGGATTACATCGATGACACACGTGTGAAAATCGTTTATGAAATGCCTTTAGCGGAAATTGTATATGACTTCTTTGATTTCCTGAAATCAAATACGAAAGGCTATGCTTCATTCGATTATGAATTAATCGGATACCAGCCTTCTAAGTTAAGCAAAATGGATATTCTGCTAAACGGTGAACAGGTAGATGCATTAAGCTTCATCGTACACAAAGACTTTGCATATGAACGCGGAAAAGTAATCGTTGAAAAATTAAAAGAGCTGATTCCGCGTCAACAATTCGAAGTACCGGTGCAAGCTGCAATCGGTCAAAAAATTATTGCCCGCTCGACAATTAAATCAATGGGTAAAAACGTACTTGCAAAATGTTACGGCGGTGACATTTCACGTAAACGTAAATTACTTGAAAAGCAAAAAGCGGGTAAAAAACGTATGAAGCAAGTAGGTTCAGTAGAGGTTCCTCAGGAAGCATTTATGGCTGTACTGAAAATGGATGATAGTAAATAGTTTTTTAAAAGGCAGATAGAGCGATCTTTCTGCCTTTTGTTTTTAGATGTGAAAGTTTACTGAAATGTTTTTTGAAAATGAGGTGGGAAATATGACCGATATTTTAAATTTTTTGCATTATAAAAATGAAAAACTGGAAAGTGAATTGAATAAATTGTTTGAACGTGCCAATTCGCCGGTAAGCCGGGTAGATGCTCTGCTGGAAAACAAAGCATTGCAACTGGAAGATCACAAGCTGTTTTTGGCATTTTTAGCATATTTAGCGCAGCGAAACATTGAAGCAAAACGTTTGTTTCAAGATGTTCTGCGCTTGCCAAAGCATCAATTTGAATCGGAATATGAAATGAATTGGGCACAGGTAATCAAATTGAGTGTCACATTTTTTACAATTTTACGGGATAATGACATGAATAGTTACAAACAATTTATCGACTAGCTTGTAACAAACAGCAACAGTTCGCTATAATGATGAAATGAGTAAAGGTAATAAATGATAGGGGGGCAAGTAGTCGATGAATGAAGAACAACGACTAGCTAGTCAGCAGATTAAACAACCTAAGGAAGAAAAAGACTATAGTAAATATTTCGAGAAAGTATTTACGGCTCCTTCACTAAAAGACGCGAAAAAACGCGGTAAAGAAGAAGTAAAATATCATAAAGATTTTAATATCGAAGAAAAATATTTAGGAATGGGACAGGATCGTAAGTTTTATATTCGAACATACGGCTGTCAAATGAATGAGCATGACACAGAAGTAATGGCTGGTATTTTCATGCAGCTTGGCTATACACCGACTGAAATGATTGAAGAAGCGGATGTTGTTTTACTAAACACGTGCGCCATCCGTGAAAATGCGGAAAATAAAGTATTCGGTGAGCTAGGCTTCCTGTTAAAATATAAACGTAAAAATCCGGAAATGCTGATTGGTGTTTGCGGATGTATGTCGCAAGAAGAATCTGTCGTGAACAAAATATTAAAACAGTATCAGCATGTTGATATGGTGTTCGGGACACATAATATCCACCGATTACCGAATATTTTACACGATGCTTATATGTCAAAGGAAATGGTTGTCGAAGTTTGGTCAAAAGAAGGCGATGTCATCGAAAACCTTCCGAAAAAACGTATTGGCTCGATTAAAGCATGGGTGAATATTATGTACGGCTGCGACAAGTTCTGTACATATTGTATCGTTCCGTATACACGAGGCAAGGAACGTTCTCGCCGCCCGGAAGAAATTATTCAGGAAGTGCGTGAATTGGCTGCACAAGGCTATAAAGAAATTATGCTTTTAGGCCAAAATGTCAATGCGTACGGGAAAGACTTTGATGATATTGAATACCGACTAGGTGATTTAATGGATGAGCTCCGTAAAATCGATATTCCGCGTATTCGCTTTACGACAAGTCATCCGCGTGACTTTGATGATTATTTAATCGAAGTATTGGCAAAAGGCGGTAATCTTGTTGACCATATCCACTTACCGGTACAGTCCGGTTCAAACGAAATATTAAAAATTATGGCCCGTAAATACACACGTGAGCATTTCCTGCAATTAGTCGATAAAATTAAAGCGGCAATTCCGGGTGTAACATTAACAACAGATATCATTGTAGGCTATCCGAATGAAACGGAAGAGCAATTCCAGGAAACGCTTGATTTATATCGCCAAGTCGGCTTTGATATGGCGTTCACGTATATTTACTCGCCTCGTGAAGGAACACCGGCTGCAAAAATGGTCGATAATGTAACAGAGGAAGAAAAGAAAGACCGTCTGCACCGTTTAAATGCGGTTGTCTCTGAGTATTCTGCAAAAGCGCTCAAAGATTTGGAAGGTCAAACAGTTGAAGTTTTAGTTGAAGGCAGCAGTAAAAGACGCGATGATGTGTTAGCTGGCTATACGCGCAAAAACCGTCTTGTTAACTTTAAGGCAGATCCAAAATTTATTGGTAAGCTTGTAAATGTAAAAATTTTAGAAGCAAAATCTTACTCTTTAATGGGTGAGTTTGTAGAAGAAGTGACAAAAGAGGGGGAGTTCGTAAAATGACAACAAAATTGTATACAAAAGATGAGATTGTAGAAAAAGCAAAAGAAATTGCCCATATGATTGCGAATACTGAAGAAGTAGAATTTTTCAAAAAAGCGGAAGAACAAATTAATGAAAATCAATTTGTCCGAGAAAAGATCGCTTCTTTAAAAGCATTGCAAAAGCAGGCGGTTAACTTTCAGCACTTAGGGAAAGAAAAAGCGCTTAAAATGATTGAAGGTAAAATTACGGGAATTGAAACTGAAATCGATGAATTACCAGTCGTTCAACAATTTAAGCAATCACAGACAGAAGTAAATGAACTGTTACAATTAGTATCAAATGCCATTGCGAATAATGTTACAGATGAAGTTATTGCTTCTACAGGCGGCGATGTACTAAAAGGCGAAACAGGATCAAAAGTACGTAATAGTACACCAGGCTCATGTTCTTAAAATAATTATTAAAGATATCCCGCGTGGATATCTTTTTTTTATGTAGAGTTAATATTCTAAAAGTTTAGCAATATGTGACAATAAATATGTCGATATTCCTACTGTTTTTTGTTATGATTTAAGTTAGTTAGAACTATATAGGAAGGACTTTACTAATGAACGAATTTGATAATCTAAGTGTAAGTGATGAAGGATTGTACGATTGGTTATGTCAGATGGCTCGGCAGATTGATTTGGCAGTAGCAATTATTAACCCGAATAAAGGGTATACAATTGAATTTGTAAACCAGATCTTTACGCAAACAACAGGGTACAAGGAAGATGATGTGCTCGGGTCAACACTTTCTTTACTACAGGGACCTCTTACTGACATGTTAAATGAGAATTCGATTCAGGAAAGTATTGAAAATGGACTGACATTTAAAACATCATCCTTTCATTACCGGAAAGATGGGTATGCATTTTGGAACGAAGTCAGGCATTTACCAATGTTTAATCAGCAAGGAATACTCCAATATTGTGTGATCATTATGAAAGATGTAACGGACTCCATGAACATAGAGTCGTTGATTGAGCTGGAACGTGAAGTCTACTTTAGTCTGGAAACAGGGCATCCACTTGAAAATGTATTACGTAATATTTGCAAATCGGTTGAAATAACTTTCGGAAAGAAATGCCATTGTTCCATCGTCCTTGTTGATGAAAATGACCGAATGATTAATATTTACGGTGAAATGTGGAAAGATTTGAAGGAGCTCGATGAAAAAGTTTTATTAATGGATATGAAAGACAATAGGAAAATAAATAAACCGCTCATTTTAAAAGACTTAGAGCAATCGATTTATCATGAAGCATATAGGCCGATTATCGATAAATATCGTATAGTTTCAATGTGGAGTCAGCCAATTTTAAATTCAGAAGAAAAAACGATCGGTTTATTTACAATGTACTTTGAACAACGGGCAGAACCAAAAACGATTGAAATAAAATTCATGAACCGAATCGCACCGATTGTTACACTCGCATTAAAATATTTTGACCAAAAAAGTGCGATTCACCGTCTTGCTTTTTGTGATGTTGCATCCGGATTAAATAATTATGAACGCTTTAAAATCATTTTAAATGATTTTACTGCAAATCAGTCGATGGGGCATTTATATATTATTGAACCGGGAGAATATCAAAATATTATTGATTTGTATGACCGGCAAGGCGGGGATGAAGTGCTGCGTCAGCTAGCAAATCGAATACAGAATATCCCATCATTCGCAGACTCGATCATTGCGAGGTATACACATTCAGCGATTATTGTAGCGACACGTTTATCATTACGGGAAATGAAGATTCCACCCATTGTAGCTGAACAGTTTTTATCAGAGCCATATTATATTGATGGAAAAGAAGTATACTTAACATTAAAAATAGGAACTTCATCTTTTAGTTCCCGTATTAATTACATAGAAGCAGTCCGCCAGGCGGATATTGCGTTATCAAGTGCACTTAAAGTAACTGGCACTGTTATTAAAAATTTTAATATGAGTTTAATTGAATCTGTAGAACAAGAAATGAATGTACTGGCCCATTTTGCTCGCGGTCTAAAAAATAGTGAATTTTTTCCGATGCTCCAGCCGAAAGTGAACTTGATGACAGGGGAAATCGAAAGTTTTGAAGCATTGGCACGTTGGAATTCGACGGATTTAGGTGTTGTCTCACCGACGTTATTTATTCCGGTTGCAGAAAATACCGGTAATATTTATAAAGTAGACCTCGAAATTTTCAAGAAGGTGCTCCTATGGCAAAAACAACGACACGATGCGGGATTGAAATTGTATCAAGTATCGATCAATATTTCACCAAGCCATTTTTATAATCCGGCATTTGTAGAAAGTTCCATTGCCCTTATAGAAAGCTATAAAATAGATCCGAAATTTATAAAATTTGAAATAACCGAAAGTGTCGAACTGGAAAATGTCATAAGAGCAAAAAAAATAATCGACGAGTTGCAACAGCTGGGGATTGAAACATCGATTGATGACTTTGGTGTTGGTTATTCATCACTCAGCTATTTGCAGGAACTGCCATTTAAAGAAATCAAAATTGATAAAAGTTTTGTCGATAATTTAGCGAATCCACGGATGAATGCCGTTATTAAAACCATTATTCAGCTTTCGGATAACTTGAACATGGTATCTGTAGCAGAAGGAATTGAAACAGAAGAACAGCATCTTGAGCTAAAGCGATTAGGCTGTCAGGTTGGGCAAGGATACTATTATTATAAACCAATGCTAATTGAACAAATTAATGAACTATTAAATCAGCAGTTAAAAACTTCATTCAGCAAATGAAACTCTCAGTAAAATAAAAGATGGGCTAAATAAGACAGCACTATGTAGGCCTTATCCCGCTTCCCGACATAACTGCACCGAGGTATAATTGAGTGAAGCAATAGCAAAAGCGCTACTACAACAAAGGTTTGTAGTAGTTTTTTTTTTCTAAAAACTCATTTCACCCTTTAGGCACCTGCCGCATACAATAAGTCGAGTTAGTTGAAGAAAGGAGAGATGTTCGGTGAAGCGTTTACGTCAAATTGTGACGAAAGCAGTTATTGCAAAAGGGAAGAAGCGTACCGAATGTGTAGAAACGCTCTGTCCACCGAATGCGCCAACGAGCATATTAGGTTGTTGGGTAATTAACCATCAATATCAGGCGAAACGTAATGGGAAATTTGTTGAGGTGACAGGGAAATTCGAAGTGAATGTTTGGTACGCATATAACAATCATTCAAAAACGGCAGTGCATACAGAGACAATTTCCTATAAGGACCGTGTCAAACTGTCATTCCGTGATGGAGATGAAATCGATTCAAATGATGTAAAAGTCCGTGTATTACAAGCGCCGAATTGTATTGAGGCAGTGATTACAAAGCAAGGTGACAAAATCCAGGTAACGGTCGAGCGAGAATTTTTAGTGGAAATTATCGGGGAAACGACAGTTGTCATTAATGTACACCCGCTGGATTATGAAGATGAATGGTCATTTGAAGAAAGTTCACAGCAGCCATCCAGCACTTCTTCATCATCATCATCCTCGTCATCCTCGTCATCGTCTTCCTCGTCCGACTCGGGCGGAAAAGATTATGGCAAAGATTATGATTCCTCATCATTTTCGTGAAAACGTCTATTTTTTAACAGCAAATTTAAAGTCGTAAAAAACTGCAAAACTCTATCGTAAACAGAGTGGAATTGTTTGAAGATTACTTTCAGACAATTCCTTTTCTTTTCGTTTGCAAGGCAAAATGCGAGTCAAATGGTATAATACTTGTACAAGTTTTAGCAAGTGAGGGAAATAAACATGACTACATATACACCGATGATGCAACAATATTTACTCGTAAAACAAGATTACAAGGATGCTTTTTTATTTTATCGTTTAGGCGATTTTTATGAACTGTTTTTTGATGATGCAATTAAAGCGTCACAGCTTCTGGAAATTACACTAACAGCGCGCTCTGGCAATACCGATAATCCGATTCCGATGTGTGGGGTACCGCATCACTCTGCACAAGGCTATATCGAAACACTTGTCTCAAAAGGTTTTAAAGTGGCGGTATGCGAACAGACGGAAGACCCAAAGCATGCAAAAGGTGTTGTGAAACGTGAAGTAGTACAAGTAATTACTCCAGGTACGATTACAGAGGGGAAAGCACTTGACGGGAAATCCAATCATTTCATTGCAGCAGCTGAAAGTAATGAAAATGAAGAAATGGTATTTGCCTATTTGGACGTATCGACAGGCGAAGCCAATTGTTCTGTTATTGAAGGAAGTGCAAAACAATTAATTCAGCAAGTACAAGCATATGCAATAAAAGAACTGATTGTAACCGAGCAGCTGCAGTTACTACTTGCAGATTATGCGGAAGCAGGTGGCATCGTTCTGTCGCTTGAAACAGAAGAAATGGATCCGGTAAAAGCAAATCAGTATGTTGCTCATTTGCCGGTTCAGCTACAAGGCGTGGCAAAGCGATTATTACAATATGTGGAACGTACACAAATGCGTTCATTATCACATATTCAGCCGTTTACCTACACTGAGGCACATAACTTCCTTCGCATCGATACGAATTCCAAACGTAATTTAGAGTTGATTCAATCGATACGCGGAGGTGATTCTAAAGGTACATTGCTGTGGCTTTTGGATGAAACGGTAACGGCGATGGGGGGGCGAAAACTGAAACAGTGGATGCACCAGCCGCTTGCAAAGAAAAATGCAATTGAAGCACGCCAGGCGATTGTTACAGAATTGCTGGAAGATTTCTTTTTGAGGGATGAATTAACGTCATTGCTGAAAAATGTATATGATCTAGAGCGTTTAGCAGGGCGAGTTGCATTTGGTTCTGTTGGGGGACGTGATCTGGCACAGCTGCGCGAATCATTACGCCAAGTACCGATGATTCAGCAAAAGCTTGTAACCAGCGGATTGGAAAAATGTACAGCACTAGGACAAAAGCTCGACGTATGCGCCGATATTGAACAATTGCTGGCAGAGGCGATTACCGATCAACCGCCAATTTCGATCAAAGAAGGCGATGTCATTCGCGATGGCTACAATGCACAGCTCGATGAATATCGTGATGCCTCCCGAAACGGGAAAGACTGGATTGCCCAGCTTGAGCAAAAAGAACGTGAACTGACAGGGATTAAAAATTTAAAAATAGGCTATAACCGCGTGTTTGGCTATTATATCGAAATTACAAAATCCCATTTGAATAATACAGACCTGGCTCGCTTTGAGCGGAAACAAACTTTGGCGAATGCCGAGCGTTTTATTACAGAAGAATTAAAAGAAAAAGAAGCATTAATTTTGAATGCCGAAGAGCAGAGCCTTGCGCTGGAATATGATTTATTTGTAGCATTGCGTGAACAGTTAAAAGGATATATTCCCCGTGTACAGGCATTGGCTGCCCAAATTAGTGAGCTTGATGTACTGATGAGCTTTGCGATGGTAACAGACAAATACCGTTTTACAAAGCCGGTATTCCATGACGGACGTGCTTTGAAAATTATTGAAGGAAGACATCCGGTTGTTGAGAAAATGCTCAATAAGCAAAGTTATGTACCGAATGATTGTGTGCTGACAATTGATAAAAACATGATGCTGATTACTGGTCCGAACATGTCGGGTAAAAGTACGTATATGCGCCAAGTAGCACTCATCGTCGTATTGGCACAAATGGGTTGCTATGTGCCGGCTGATGAAGCAATACTTCCGATTACTGATCAGATTTTTACGCGTATCGGTGCAGCAGATGACTTAGCGGCAGGTCAATCGACATTTATGGTAGAAATGCTTGAATCACAGCATGCCATTACACATGCCACTAAAAACAGTCTGCTGCTGTTTGATGAAATCGGACGCGGTACATCAACATATGACGGGATGAGTCTGGCACAGGCGATGATGGAGTATATTCATGATGAAATCGGGGCAAACACATTATTTTCTACCCACTATCATGAACTGACGGATTTGGAAAATGAGCTTTCACGTCTGCAAAATGTTCATGTCAGTGCAACCGAGCAAGATGGCCGGGTTGTATTTTTGCATAAAGTGAAAAAAGGTGCCGCAGATAAAAGTTACGGTGTCCATGTGGCGGAGCTGGCAGAAATGCCTGAAACGATTTTACAACGTGCTCGCGTATTACTGGAGCAATTTGAGGCTGCGAATGAAGAAAAGCCTCAAGCGATCAATTATAAACAAGAACCACCTACAAATCCGCAATTACCGGAACAGGTGGCGGAGAACGACCTGCAGCTTTCATTGTTTGCGATAGAGGAAGAACCAGCAATCGCACCGGAACAACAAGAAGTGCTTGATGCATTGGCAAAGCTGAATGTGATGGGCACAACACCGATGCAGGCAATGACATTACTATATGAACTGCAGCAAAAATTACTAGGCAATCAATAAAGGAGGGAACGGCTTTGGGAAAAATTCAAATAATGGATGAGTGGCTATCGAATAAAATTGCAGCCGGTGAAGTAGTTGAACGCCCTTCATCTGTCGTGAAAGAGCTAGTTGAAAATGCAATCGATGCGGACAGTACGTCAATCGAAATTTTCCTGGAAGAAGCGGGCCTTCATTCGATACAAGTCATTGATAACGGAAGCGGGATGGACG
Source organism: Solibacillus kalamii (assembly GCF_002174535.1). NCBI lineage: Bacteria > Bacillati > Bacillota > Bacilli > Caryophanales > Caryophanaceae > Solibacillus > Solibacillus kalamii. The sequence continues at coordinate 300,768 of NZ_NHNT01000002.1, forward strand.
AGGAAGATGCTCTTAAATCCTTTTCCCGCCATGCTACATCAAAAATAGAAAAAGAACAGGATCTGTTCCGTATTCGGACACTCGGTTTCCGCGGGGAAGCATTGGCATCGATTGCTTCGGTTTCCAAGTTAACATTACGCACTTCGGACGGGAATGGAGGTGTGCACCTGTATATGGAAGGCGGTCATTTGAAGGAACACCAGCCGACCGCACTGCGCAGGGGAACAGATATTACTGTTGCACAGCTGTTCTTTAATACACCGGCACGCCTGAAATATTTAAAAACGATTCAGACCGAGCTTGGGCATACAATCGATTTTGTTAACCGGATTGCGCTTGGCTATCCGACGATTGCGGTTAAACTTGTGCATAATGGGCAAACATTATTGCAAACGAACGGCCGCGGCCAGGTGCAGCAAGTATTGGCGGCGATATACGGTGCACATAATGCAAAGAAAATGCTGCCGTTTGAAGGGGAAAATCAAGATTATAAAATACATGGTTTTGCAAGTTTACCTGAGGTTACGCGTGCGTCGAAAAATTATATGTCACTTTTCGTCAATGGACGCTGGGTCAAACATTTCGTGATTCAGAAGGCAATCATAGATGCATATCATACGTATTTACCGATTGAGCGTTTCCCGATCGTACTTTTGTATGTTGAGGGAGATCCGCAATTAACAGATGTCAATGTCCATCCGGCGAAGCATCAGGTACGCTTAAGTAAAGAGCCGGAACTGCTGAAGCTTATTGAAGATACGATCCGTTCAGCGATTCGGGAGGTTATCCGTATTCCGCTCGCTGAAAAAAAGGAAAAACCAATTCGAACGCCAACTGAACAGATGAATATTTGGAATCCGGCACCTGCAACGCAGCCGACATTTAATGAGGATAAGTTATCGACAATTGTTGAGCGATTATCAAGTGAAGCATCCATTGTAAAAGAGCCATATGCGCCGGTCCCGGCACAACAACAGGTGGTGCCTGCAGCTCCACCCGAGCCGGAAAGCAGCGAACAGCATTCTCCGTCCGATTTCCATGAACTTCCAACTATTGAAAAGGAAATGTACCTGGAAAAGTCACCAATGAAAGAAGTCGAATCGAAAAGGCATTTTCCGCAAGTTGAAATTGTCGGACAGGTTCACGGAACGTATATTGTAGCCCAAATGGAAGACGGATTTTATTTAATCGATCAGCATGCAGCACAGGAACGAATTAAGTATGAATATTTCCGAGATAAAGTCGGAGAAGTGAATGCAAACGAACGCCAGACTCTCCTCATGCCCTTAACATTCCATTATGCGGCTGATGAGGCATTACGTCTAAAAGAATCCAAGGAGGCACTTGAAGAAGTAGGGGTTTTCTTGGAGGAATTCGGTCTTTCTTCATTTGTTGTAAGGGAATACCCGACTTGGTTCCCGAAAGGCGAAGAACAGGAAATTATTGAGGAACTGATAGAGCAAGTGCTAAGCGCACGGAAAACCGATATAAAAAAATTGCGTGAAGATGCGGCCATTATGATGAGCTGCAAAAAGTCGATTAAAGCGAATCATTATTTAAACAAAGAACAGATGGAAAGACTGATCAATGACTTACGAAATGCTGACAATCCGTTTACATGTCCGCATGGGCGACCTGTATTGATTCATTTTACGTCGTATGAAGTGGAAAAAATGTTTAAACGGGTAATGTAATTCATACAGTGAAACTTCAATAAGTGGGGAATCTCTTCACTCCCACTGATTAGAGGGAACATAAGCTAAAACCGTCACGTTTTGTGACAACGCTTGTGTGACCAACATTGTGTCGGCCCGAACCAATCGGGTTTTTACGGGTAGTCTTGCCTCTGCCACTACGCTTTCGAGGCAGATAAATTACTACCCGTTAATGCGGGATAAACGAGGGGATGGTTTTATGGAGCAACGGTCATTTTTTGTCACAATGTCAGACGGGCATGATATCTTTGTCCGTACATATACACCAAGTAAAAAGCGTATAGGGCATATTCATATTTTGCACGGGATGTCGGAACATAGTGGTCGATATGAAAATTTCGCGGAGAAGCTATGTGATGAAGGGTATTTTGTAACAGCGCATGATCATCGCGGTCATGGTTTTACAGCGCAAAAAAACGGCATATTTGGTTATTTCGGACCTGAAAAGGGTTTTGAGCTTGTTGTAGATGATGTTGTAGAAGTGCTTTCCTTTTTGAAGAAAGAAACGGCAGAACGGGCTATTATATTCGGTCACAGTATGGGCTCTTTTATAGCACGACGTTTTATCCAACAGCATAGTGATAAAATAGAACGGCTGATTTTATCGGGTACGGGTTCACCGACATTGCTTCATACGGCAGGGCATATTATAGCGAAGCAGCTGGTAAACCTGCAGGGAGCAAAAATTCAAAGTGATCTTATGAATGATCTTAGTTTTAGCAGTTTCAATCGTAAAATTAAAAATCCGAAAACAAATTTTGACTGGCTTACAACCGATGAAGAGGAAGTACAAAAATATATTGATGATCCATTGTGCGGTGTGATCCCGACGAATCAATTTTTCGTTGATTTAACGGGAGGCATGTTGAAGCTCGAAAATGACCGTGCAAATGCGCGAATACGACCTGATTTAAAAATACTTGTAGTAAACGGCACATATGATCCGATTGCCGGGCCTGAAGCAGAAGGGGCGTTTCGTGTTGGTAAACTGTTTGCACGTGCGGGTGTAGAACATGTAAAAGTGCATATATTTGAAGGAATGCGGCATGAAATTTTAAACGAAAAAAAGAAAGAACAAGTAAAAGAAATAATTGTACGGTGGTTAAAAGATGAATAATAAAATCGATGTCGTGGCCATTATCGGTCCTACAGCATCCGGAAAAACAGCGCTGAGTATCCGCTTGGCAAAAGAGATTGACGGTGAAATTATTAACGGAGATTCCATGCAGATCTACCGCCATATGGATATCGGAACGGCCAAAATTACGGAAGCCGAAATGGAAGGGGTTCCGCATCACCTGCTTGATATTAAAGAACCGACAGAGGGTTTTTCGGTTGCAGAATATCAACAGCTTGTCCGCGGTAAAATTGAAGAGATTCAAGCTCGGGGGAAAATGCCGATTATTGTTGGGGGAACGGGGTTATATGTACAATCTGTTCTATATGATTTTCAATTTGCCAAACAAGAGGTCGATGAAACAGCTCGCGAAAATTATTATAGAGAACTTGAAGTGTTAGGGCCAGAAGCGATGCATGCGAAACTTGTTCAAATGGACCCGGCAGCGGCAGCTTCCATTCATCCGAACAATACAAGACGTGTTATTCGGGCAATGGAAATGGCAGAACTTGCAGGGGTCTCTCGAGCAGAAGAGCAATTCAATCGAGGGGACATACCGTTATATAACCATGTGATAATCGGGTTGGATATGGATCGCGAAAAACTTTATGAAAGAATTAACTTACGTGTGGATTTAATGATGGAAGCGGGTCTTGTCGAAGAAGTCCGCGCGCTATATGAAGCGGGAATCCGCGATGTCCAGGCGATTAAAGCGATCGGCTATAAAGAGTTGTATGCCCATTTTGATGGACTTGTTTCACTTGAAGAAGCAGTGGAACAGATTAAACAAAATTCCCGTCGCTATGCGAAACGCCAACTTACCTATTTCCGAAATAAAATGGAAATTGCGTGGATCGGAAATGATTGGAGTAAAATAAAAAGTTTATTTGAAATTCATTAAATTTAAAGGGAAATTTTGTCCGCATAACGAATAGGTAACTATTGCATGTATTTTAAGGTAAGGGAGATTGAACGACGATGAAATCGATAAATTTGCAAGATACTTTTTTAAACAATTTACGTAAAAATAATGTTTTTGTAACGGTATTTCTGTTAAATGGCTTCCAATTAAAAGGACTTATAAAATCATATGATAACTTTACCGTACTATTGGAATCGGAAGGAAAACAGCAGCTTATTTACAAGCATGCAATTTCTACTTTTGTACCATCCAAAAATGTAGCGTTAACGGAGGAAGAGTAACAACCTAGCCAAACTTGTAGCGAATTTTGATCTGATTGATTATAATGACTAAGATGCTATAAGTATTGGAGGATTTTTGATGAAAACGATGACAACAGATGAACTGATCAACTTACTCGATGCAAATGAAGATTTAAATGTAATCGATGTTCGTGAAGATTTTGAAGTGGAACACGGAATGATTCCAGGTGCTGTACATATTCCACTTGGCTCAATCCCGGAACGTACTAATGAACTAGACAATTCAAAATCCTACATCGTCGTATGTAAAGGCGGCGTACGCAGTGCAAATGCTTGCGAATATCTGGCAGAGCAAGGTTTTGATGTAACGAATTTAGATGGCGGAATGATGGCCTATGATGGAGAATTAGAATTTAAATAATTTCCAAAAGAAAGGGAGTGTCGATTGATTCGGCACTCCCTTTAGTTATGCTACTTTGTATAATAAATTTTCTTCGATGGCAGGCTCCAGCCTTTAGTGTATGAACATATGCGCAGGAAAGTAATGGATACAAATAAAAAGTATAAAAACAAATCCCCCTTAAAAATTTCAAGGCCGATTAAGAAACCTGCACTGGCCGCCCAAACGGCATAAATTTCGTGACGCAGTATAATGGGTCTTCTACCGGCAAGCAAGTCCCGAACAACCCCCCCGCCTGCACCTGTTAAAACGGCAGCTACAATTACTGCTACAATCGGTAACTCCAGGTGGACAGCATGCATTGCACCTTGAATGGCAAAGGCGGATAATCCGATTGCGTCGGTAACGTATCCCCATCGACTCCACTGTTTAAATAAATGATGCGGAATTAAAAAGAAAATCGTAATCGCAAGAAGCGCGAATTGAAACATAAGCTCCTGGTTCCATAATGTCGAAACCGGCAGGCCGATTAATATATTACGGATAGCCCCGCCGCCAAAAGCTGTAACGATACCTAATATGTACACCCCAAATAAATCATACTCTTCTTCCATTGCCACAATTGCCCCGGAAATGGCAAAGGCAACCGTTCCGATCAAACTAAATACATCCCACGCCATAAACATCTCTCCCTTAATGTCCTTTCGACCATGACGATAGCAGTTTTTTAAACATTCGTCAAAACTATTTTTTTTCATGTATAATGGATACAGTTTGAACAGAATGGAGCAGGAATTATGGCATTTCAATCAATATTAACAGCTGAAACATTAACGCTTGCAGCACAAGTGGAAGAAAAAGTCCGCACTTATCAACAGGAAGTCGATGAACGTGCATTTTATAATCAGGAAAAGGTACTGGCAGCTTTTCGAAATAATCAGGTAAGTGACTTTCATCTTCATCCTTCAACAGGGTATGGATATGATGATGAGGGCCGAGATAATTTAGAGCGTGTATATGCGCAAACTTTCGGGGCAGAGGCGGCCATCGTACGTCCTCAGATCATTTCGGGTACACATGCGATCACATTAAGTTTATTCGGTGTATTACGACCGGGTGATGAATTGGTCTATATTACAGGCAAACCGTACGATACACTACAGTCAATCGTTGATGGTGGCGAAAAGGATACAGGTTCCTTGAAAGACTATAAGATTGGCTATTCCCATGTAGATTTAATCGACAATAAGAAAATCGATTGGGAAGGTGTAAAAAAGGCAGTAAACGAAAATACGAAAATGATTGCGATCCAGCGTTCCAAAGGCTATGCGACACGACCATCATTTACGATGGATCAAATTTCCGAAATGGTTGTGAAAATACGGGCAATCGCACCGAATACCATTATTTTTGTAGATAACTGCTACGGTGAATTTGTGGAATTACTTGAACCGACAGAAGTTGGCGTTGACTTAATGGCCGGTTCATTAATTAAAAATCCTGGTGGTGGCCTTGCAAAAATCGGTGGATATATTGCAGGTCGCGCAGATTTAGTTGAAAAATGTGCATACCGTATGACATCACCGGGAATTGGAGCTGAGGCAGGCGCTTCATTAAATACGTTAGCGGACTTTTACCAAGGTTTCTTCATGGCACCGCATATTGTTGCACAAAGTTTAAAAGGTGCAATTTTTACATCCGCAATGCTAGAGGAAATCGGTATGACAACATCTCCTCATTATACTGATGTTCGCACGGATCTCATTCAATCCGTTTCATTCCAAACGGCGGAACAGATGGTAGCTTTCTGTCGTGAGATTCAAGCTGCTTCACCTATTAATGCACATTTTGCGCCGGAGCCTGCCTATATGCCTGGATACGAAGATGATGTCATTATGGCTGCAGGTACATTTGTTCAAGGATCAAGTATTGAATTAACGGCAGACGGTCCAATCCGCCCTCCTTTTACAGCCTTCATCCAAGGTGGTTTAACATATGAACATGTAAAATATGCTATTTGTTCTGCTGTCCAAAAGCTAAAGTGATAATTAGGAATCGTCCATTTAATGGGCGATTTTTTTATATGCATAAAATTTGCTATATTCTGTTTACTTTTCGCTCATTTAAAAAAGTAATGTCAGTTTTTCTAACATACATTTGACAATGTAAATTACAAGTCGTAATATAGCGATAAGGGAGGTGAATTAAATTGAGTAGTGAAATTCGACGTTCAATGCCACTATTATCGATAAGTATCGTCATGCAATTGACGGATCTGACAGCAAGACAAATCCGTTATTATGAAGAGCATGATTTAATTCAGCCGCACCGTACAGAAGGAAATCGACGCATGTTTTCTTTAAATGATGTCGACACTTTATTGGAAATCAAAGATATGCTTGAACAGGGCATCAATATGGCAGGGATCAAAAAAGTATTTGCTTTGAAAAATGATCCGGCAGCACAGCAAGCGAGCAAAGAAATTTCCGATTCGGACTTACGTAAAATTTTACGTGAAGAAATGCGCCAAGCACAACGCATGCAAAAAACATCTATTCGACAAGGGGATTTATCGCGCTTTTACCAATAGCGTGTAAATTATAAAAGATCGAGTAAAATCGGTACTGAACAAATTTAGGAGTGTGGAATTTAGTGGGCAAATATACAAAAGACGACATTAAACGTCTAGTAGAAGAAGAACAAGTAAAATTCATTCGTTTACAGTTTACAGATATTTTAGGGACAATTAAAAACGTAGAAATTCCTGTAAGCCAACTAGATAAAGCATTGGACAATAAAATGATGTTTGATGGTTCATCAATTGAAGGTTTCGTACGAATTGAAGAATCGGATATGTACTTATATCCGGATTATGATTCATTCATGATTTTCCCATGGACAGCTGAAAAAGGGAAAGTAGCACGTTTCATCTGTGATATTTACAATCCGAACGGTACACCATTTGCAGGCGATCCACGTAACAACCTGAAACGAGTATTGAAGGAAATGAAAGAACTAGGATTCACAGATTTCAACTTAGGACCAGAACCGGAGTTTTTCCTATTTAAACTGGATGCAAAAGGCGAGCCAAGCTTGGAAGTAAATGACCATGGCGGCTATTTCGACTTGGCACCGACAGATTTAGGTGAAAACTGCCGTCGCGATATCGTATTGGAATTGGAAGAAATGGGCTTTGAAATTGAAGCTTCTCACCATGAAGTTGCACCGGGTCAACATGAGATTGACTTTAAATATGCGGATGCTATTACTGCATGCGACAACATCCAAACATTTAAATTAGTTGTTAAGACAATTGCACGTAAGCACGGTTTACATGCGACATTCATGCCAAAACCTTTATTCGGTGAAGCTGGATCAGGAATGCACTTTAACGTTTCTTTATTTAAAGGAAAAGAAAATGCATTTTATGATGAGTCTACTGAATTAGGGCTTTCTGAAACAGCGATGCAATTCATGGCAGGTGTGCTTGACCATGTTCAAGGTTTTACTGCAATTACAAACCCGACAGTAAACTCTTATAAACGTTTAGTACCAGGTTATGAAGCTCCATGTTACGTAGCATGGTCTGCGCAAAACCGTTCACCGTTAATCCGTATTCCTTCTTCTCGTGGCGTTTCAACACGTGTAGAAGTTCGTTCAGTGGACCCATCAGCAAATCCATATTTAGCGATGGCGGTAATTTTAGAGGCGGGTCTTGAAGGGATCCGCAAAAAAACAACACCACCACCAGCAATAAACCGAAACATATATGTAATGAGCGAAGAAGAGCGTAAAGCTAACGGCATCGATAATCTGCCTGCAGCTTTAGATGATGCATTAGCATTACTAGCAAAAGATGAAGTGGTTCAAAGAGCATTAGGAAACCATATCTATGCGAACTTTAAAGAAGCAAAAGAAATCGAGTTCGATATGTACCGTTCAACTGTTCACCAGTGGGAACGCGACCAATATATGAAAATGTACTAAGAAAAAAAGGGCTGGGGCTAAAATTCCGGCGCTTTTTTTTGCACTTTTTTGTATAGTCGTATTCAATTTTAACCAAAATAATTGTTGTAATTTATTCGTATAGTATAAAAGAAACCGGCAATATAAATTGCCGGTTCAATAATGCTTTATTTATTGCCGTTTTGGAAACGGTTTTTACCGTAAGAACCAGAAGCTTGCTGTTTTTTAGCTTCAGCTTGCTGGTTTTGCTGTTTTACCTGGTTAACATCTGTTTCCATGCCAAACTCAGCGTTCATTGAAGTGAGTTTTTTCTGTAAACCACTGTTTGTAAATACACCAGAAGCTTGTTGCTTTTTAGCTTCAGCTTGCTGGTTTTGCTGTTTCACCTGGTTAACGTTTGTTTCCATGCCAAACTCAGCGTTCATTGAAGTGAGTTTTTTCTGTAAACCACTGTTTGCAAACGCACCAGAAGCTTGTTGCTTTTTAGCTTCAGCTTGCTGGTTTTGCTGTTTCACCTGGTTAACGTTTGTTTCCATGCCAAACTCAGCATTCATTGAATTCGGTTTCTTCTGTAAACCGCTATTTGCAAACGCACCAGAAGCTTGTTGCTTTTTAGCTTCAGCCTTTTGGTTTTGCTGCATTACTTGGTTAACATCCGTTTCCATTCCGAATTCGGCGTTATTCTTGTTATTGATGTTTTTATTTTTTGACATCAAAATCACCTCCTGACATTATTCTGTTCAGAGGTTGCTTTATTATTCGGTTAAATCAATTGCCAATTTTTTTTAAAAATTTTAAATGTGCCGATCACCAATGCTTCAGTACCTTGGAATGATAAGTATATAAATCGTATAATAAGAAGGATTAAAATTTACCGATAGAACAAAAGGAGGCTATTATGAAACTTGATACAATGATGCAAGAATTAGAGGCATTGGGTAAAGAGCGTACAAAAAAGATTTATATGTCCAATGGAGCAAAAGAGCCGTTATTCGGTGTAACGACTGGTTCGATGAAACCGTATGTAAAACAAATAAAAATAAATCAGGAGCTGGCTGAACAGCTTTATGCGACAGGCAACTATGATGCAATGTATTTTGCCGGGGTTATTGCGGATCCGAAAGCAATGACTGAAGAAGATTACGACCGCTGGATTGAACAAGCCTATTTTTATATGATTTCCGATTATGTTGTTGCAGTGACTTTGGCTGAATCCGATATTGCGCAGGAAGTAAGCGATAAATGGATTGCAAGTGGTGAGGAACTAAAAATGTCGGCAGGTTGGCATTGTTACTGCTGGCTCCTCGGCAATCGAAAAGATGAAGAATTTTCAAAAGAAAAATTATTGGGTATGCTTGAGTATGTAAAACAAAATATCCGTCAAGCACCATCACGTACACAAGTAGCAATGAACAACTTTGTCATGACAGTCGGTGTTTCATTTAAACCTCTACATGAAGAGGTTGTGCAATTTGCTAAGGAAATCGGGCCAATTGAAACGAAACGTGAAGGGAAAAAGCCGGGTCTGCTACACGCTTATGCGGAAATTGAAAAACAGGTGGAAAAAGGACGAATCGGCTTTAAACGTAAATATGTACGCTGTTAATTGTAAAGAGTTATACCTTGTTTTTTCGCCATACAATTGTATAAACTAAAATTAGGAAATTTCAAGGAGGCTATTACATGAAAAAAAGCATTGCCATCGATATGGACCAGGTGTTGGCTGACTTTTATTCGAAATTATGTGTTACATATAACGAGAATTTCGGGACAAATTTTACTGATGAAGAATTTCTTCTAACGACACAGCGCGATTTACCTAGAGAAGATGCAAAAAAATTATTTGCTTTATTAAATGAGCCCGGCTATTTCAGAGATTTAAAAGTACTGGATGAAGATGCAATTGTTGTCATTCGAGAGCTGCAGGAGCATTATGAAATTTATATTACGACAGCTGCCATGGATGTACCGGGGTCATTTACAGCGAAGTACGATTGGTTAATGGAGTATTTACCATTTATTAAAACACAGAACATTGTGTTTTGCGGAAATAAAGCGGTAATACATACTGATTATTTAATTGACGATAGCCCACGCCAACTCAAGTCATTTAAAGGAACAGGTATATTGTATTCGATGCCGTACAATCGATCAGAAGAAGGTTTCATACGTGTGAACAACTGGAAAGAAATTAAACAGTATTTTATAAAACAACTGGAAATTGTATAAAAGGTAAAGGGTTGCAATCAGGCAATCCTTTTATATTTTTGTAGTCACTTGGCTTAACGAAATAGTATAATTTAAATAGTTGGAATTATCTATAAATTGTAAGGGGATAGAATGAATGAAACCGATTATTGGATTAACGATGTATGATTTTGACAAGAAATTGGATATAAACAACGCATATTTGACGTCGATAGAACTTGCGGGGGGTATACCAATTTGTATACCGAATGCTACGGAAGAAAACGTAGAAGCAGTATTAAATTTAGTTGATGGCCTCGTATTAATTGGTGGAGCGGATATCGATCCATTATTGTTTAATGAGGAACCGCACCGTCATATCGGTAGTGTTGTTAGAAAGCGTGATGACAGCGATCTTTTATTAATGAATGCAGCCTTTAAAAGACAAATGCCTGTTCTAGGTATTTGCCGTGGACAACAAATTATGAATGTTGCATTCGGGGGTACGATAATTCAGGATATACCATCACAGGTGGATAATACAATCTTACATAAACAACCTTCAAAGCGTGGAGAATTGGCACATACCGTTGAAGTGAAGACACCGAAATTTAAAGAGATTTTTACAGAAGAATCATTCCGTGTTAACACATTTCACCATCAATCTGTAGGGAAGTTAGGGGAAGGACTTCTTGTTTCGGCAGTTGCGAAAGACGGCATTATTGAAGGAATTGAACACGAATCCCATCCGTATTGTGTGGCGGTACAATGGCACCCGGAAGAATTGGCGCCAAACGGGGATGTTTATGCACAGCGCTTATTTAAAAGTTTTATAGAAGCATGCCATAAGTAATAAAAAGGCTCAGTCGTTTACGGCTGAGTTTTTTTATTTCATTAAAAAGCTTGCCGATTCTATTAGAATGGCAAGCTTCTGATTAATGAATATTTCGATAGAGGCCGACTACTTTACCTAAAATAGAAACTTGATTGACAATGATCGGCTCCATTGAACTGTTCTCAGGCTGTAGGCGGAAATGAGTTTTTTCTTTGTAAAAGCGCTTGACTGTCGCTTCATCATCTTCCGTCATTGCTACAACAATCTCTCCATTGTTCGCGGTAGACGTTTTTTTGACGATTACATAATCCCCGTTTAAAATACCGGCTTCAATCATGGATTCACCCATAATTTCAAGCATAAATAGTTCTTCTTCCGGTGAGCCGTAAGCATCCGGCAACGGGAAATATTCCTGAATATCCTCGATTGCGGAAATAGGCAGACCAGCTGTAACTTTACCGATTAACGGAACATGGATGACACCTTGTTTGGCGATGTTCATCTCTTCCTGGTCCAATATTTCAATGGCACGCGGCTTAGTAGGGTCACGGCGGATAAGCCCTTTACTTTCTAAACGAGCTAAATGCCCGTGGACAGTTGAACTGGAAGCCAAACCTACCGCTTCTCCAATTTCGCGTACTGATGGCGGATAGCCTTTAGAACGAACTTCCTCTTTTATAAAAGTTAGAATAGCCTGCTGCCGCTTTGAAATTTTTTGTGTCAACTAACTCACCTCTTTATCATGCTATTTTTCTTAAAGTAAGTATAGCAGTATGCGAACATGAATGCAAACATAAGTTCGAAAAAACGGTTGACAAAAACATATGTTCGTATTATTATGAGAACAAATATTCCGAACATATATTCGAAAGAGGGTTTTACAAATGAAAAAAACTAAACTAAATGGCTTTACATCAATGTTTCTACTATTCTCTGTACTTATGATTGCTTTATTCATGATGCAGGACGATAAAATAGAATTATACGAACACGTAAGCATAGAGCATGGCGATACTTTATGGTCGTTGGCAGAACAATACCGTGGTAAAATGGCTAAGCATGATTGGATCGATGAAGTGAAAAAGGAAAACGGATTGCTGGATGAAAAAGTTGTTTTAGGACAAGTACTGGTTGTACCTGTAGAAAAAGATTCACAATACATTGCTCAGCTGAATGATTCCACTGATATGCAATCGATTAAAGTAGTGAGAGGGAACAATGATAAAAACTAAAGCAGTAATTTATTGCCGTGTCAGTACGGATAAAAATACACAAGAAACATCACTAGTACGTCAGCAAGAGGAGCTGACAAAGTATGCGAAAACATTCGGCTATAAAGATGTGGAGATCTTTATGGATCAGCATAGCGGATATGATGTGGACAGAGATGGACTGCTCGATATGCTTGACTATATGAAAGAGTACGGCATCGAAGCGTTGTTTGTACAGGACGAAACACGGTTAGGGCGTGGTAATGCACGTATGGCAGTACTTCACCTATTACAAAAATATGAAGCGACAGTGTATACATTGAATGATGCAGGTCCTGTCATATTAAACGAAATGGATACAATGCTGCTCGAAATTTTAGCGATTGTCGAAGAATACCAGCGTCGTATGCATAATGCGAAAATCCGCCGGGGAATGCGTCGCGCTGTAGAAAATGGCTACCAGCCCCAAAACAATTTAAAAAACCGCGGTAATATTGAAGGGCGTGAACGTAAAGAAGTGCCTGTCGAAGAAATCGTCCAGCTACGCCAGAAAGGCTTAACATTTGCAGAAATTGCTACGACATTGTCTGGCTTGGGCATTTCCATCAGTAAAGCGACCGTACATAGAAGATATATTGAATATATGGAGCGACTTGAAGAGTAAACACTTGTTTTCAAGTCGTTTTTTTTATACCTTTGTAGTAGGTAGGAAGAAAGGTGAGATTCAAATGTTATCAAAAGAGAAAATAGCTCGCATTAATGAGCTTTCTAAATTAGCGAAAGAAGGTAAATTGACGGAAGAACAAGCGAAGGAACGCACTGCGCTGCGCAAAGAGTATTTAGATACATTCCGTTCCACAATGCGCGATACAATCGAGCATGTGAAAGTAATTGATGAAGAGGGCAATGATGTGACACCTGAAAAATTAAAACAAATAAAATCACAGAAGAAATTCTTAAACTAATAACATTTCATTAATATGTCACATTTAATATTAAGTATGACATATTTTATATGACGTTTTTAGAAATTATTGTTTTCTTGTGAGAATTTGTCTACACTATAAAAGGTATAAATATCGTACGAGGAAAGGATGTCACATAATGACACAACAGATGGATCAGTTAGCAATTAACGCAATCCGTACATTATCAATCGACGCAATTGAAAAAGCAAATTCTGGTCACCCAGGTTTACCAATGGGTGCTGCACCTATGGCCTATACATTGTGGACGAAGCAATTACGCCATAACCCACAAAATCCTAATTGGTATAATCGCGACCGTTTCGTATTATCAGCTGGACATGGTTCCATGCTTTTATATAGTTTATTACATTTAGGTGGCTACGGTTTAGAGATGGAAGAAATCAAAAACTTCCGTCAATGGAATTCAAAAACACCGGGACATCCTGAATATGGTCATACAGTTGGTGTAGAAGCGACAACTGGTCCATTAGGACAAGGGATTGCCATGTCAGTAGGTATGGCTATGGCTGAACGTCACTTGGCAGCAACATACAACAAGCCAGGCAAAGACATTGTTGACCACTATACGTTTGCACTATGCGGTGACGGAGATTTAATGGAAGGTGTTGCTGCAGAAGCAATTTCTCTTGCAGGTCACTTAAAATTGGATAAATTAATTGTACTTTATGATTCAAATGACATTTCACTTGATGGTGATTTAGAAAAGTCATTCTCGGAAAACATCCAAAAACGTTTCGAATCTTACGGCTGGAACTATTTAAAAGTTACAGACGGTACAGATATCGTGGAAATTAATTCAGCAATTGAAAAAGCGAAACAAAACACTGGCGGCCCAACTGTAATCGAAGTGAAAACTGTCATCGGTTTTGGTTCTCCTAACAAATCTGGTAAAGCAGATTCACACGGTGCACCACTAGGATTTGATGAAGTTGCTTTAACAAAAGCTGCATACGCATGGGAACATGAGCCATTCGCTGTTCCTGCGGAAGTGTATGATACATTTAAAGCAGCAAGCGAAGTACAAGGTGTACAAGCAGAAGCAGCATGGAATGAACTATTCGAAAGCTATAAAAATGAATACCCGGAACTGGCTGCCCAATTTGTAAATGCAATGGAAAACAAATTACCGGAGAACTTTGCTTCTGAATTACCAGTCTATGAAGCAGGTACTGCAGTAGCTACACGTTCATCATCTGGTGATGCAATCAATGCCATTGCAAAAACAACGCCATCATTCTTCGGCGGTTCTGCTGACTTGGCAGGCTCAAACAAAACAACAATTAAAGGCGCTGGCGATTTCTTTGCTGAAACTCCGGAAGGCCGTAACATCTGGTTTGGTGTTCGTGAATTTGCAATGGGTGCTGCGCTGAACGGTATGGCATTACATGGCGGTTTAAATGTATTTGGCGGTACTTTCTTCGTATTCTCTGACTATGTACGACCAGCAATTCGATTATCTGCATTAATGGGATTACCTGTAACATATGTATTTACGCATGACTCAATTGCAGTAGGTGAAGACGGTCCGACACATGAGCCAATCGAGCATTTAGCATCATTAAGAGCGATGCCGAATCTTTCGGTTATCCGTCCTGCAGATGCAAATGAATCTGTAGCAGCATGGAAATTAGCTGTAGAAAGCAAATCAAACCCAACTGTATTAGTATTATCCCGTCAAAACTTGCCGGTGTTGGATGTTGCAAAAGAGACAGTATACGAGGGTGTTGAAAAAGGTGCCTATGTTGTTTCAGCTTCATCTAAAGAAACTCCGGATGCCTTGTTAATTGCAACAGGTTCTGAAGTAGGCTTGGCAGTGGAAGCGAAAAAAGCATTGCTGGCAGAAGGGATTGACGCATCTGTTGTGTCAATGCCATCAATGGACCTCTTTGAAAAGCAGTCGAAGGAATACAAAGAATCTGTATTACCAAAAGCTGTAACGAAGCGTTTAGCAATTGAAATGGGTGCATCACTTGGCTGGCATAAATATGTTGGCTTTGAAGGGGATGTATTGGCAATTGATAAATTTGGTGCATCGGCTCCAGAGAAAATTGTGTTAAAAGAATACGGCTTCACAGTAGAAAATGTAGTTGCGAAAGTAAAAGCACTTTAATTCGAAGCTCAAAATGTCACTTGTCTACTATGGCAAGTGGCGTTTTTTCTTTTCACTGTAAATCTGAAATCCAATATAATGATTAAAGTAACAAGAAAAAAGCTTTGGCAAAAAGAGCAAATTCATATACAATATGCCCATACATATAGTTGGAAGGCGTGCGATTTTACTGAAGGAATGGTACGATAATAGAGAATTACGGAAGAATCAGATGAAGGATGTGGATGAATGATGACAGCAGAAAACAAGCAAAAAGAAATTACTACATATATCGAGCAGACACTTTATTTTCTATCGAATAAAGCAGACCTTGAAAAATTCGAAACGATGCTTCAAAATAATATCGATGAAAAACGAGCATCTTCCACTTCAACGACTGATTTTTATGATCGCTTAATGTTAAATATCGCGTATTACGTGGAACATAAAATGGCATGGACTGATCTTGTCCGGGAAACATTAAGTACAGGAAAAGTGCCGACCGTTTCTTATATTGAAAACGAGCTAATGGCGCAGCAAATGCAAATCCGTAACAGTGTCGGAGAGAAAATGGATGATTACAAAAAAGCATTCCATCAGCAATATGAAGCATTAAAGGTAGAAGATGAAGATGTGATTTACGATTATGCGTATGCATCTGTGGAACATGCATACCGGATTGATTTTTTAACGGTTGCCTGTGCCAAAAGTGCAACAATTTTAACAGAAGGCGATATTGAGGAAACAATCAAATTGCTGGATGGCTATATGGCTTATTACACGGACCAGCTTGTCAATAAAATGACGCTTTCTTAAAAGGAGATATAAAATGAATACACCATTTATTTATTTACACAAGGCACCTAAAGTCGAGGCAGATAAGCAGCCTGCGATTTTCTTGCTGCATGGATTAGGGAGCGATGAAAAAGATTTACTTCAACTCGTTGATTCGTTTTCAACACATTGTCATATTTTTAGCTTGCAAGGGCCGATTAAACATCGTCCTGGCTATGCTTTTTATACATTTGAAGAAGAGGGTAAGCCAAATCGTGCAATTTTTGATAAAGTGCTGAAGGGAATTGAATCCTTTATTAATGAAGCAATTTGGGAATTCAATTTAGATGAACAGCAAATTTATGTTGTTGGCTTTAACCAGGGTGCAGCGATGGCACAGTCACTTGCAATGGTGATGGGTAGTGCCATTCGTGGAACAGCAGCATTAAGCGGATATTTACCGGAATTCGCTGCACTTGAATATAGTAAAAAAACGATGGATAAATCAAAAATCTTTATATCTCACGGAGAATATGATTATGATTATCCGATTGAATGGGCAGAGCATGCCGTTCGTTTTTTCAATGACTATGATACAGACGTTACATTTCGAACATATCCGGTAGGCCATGGGGTGAGCGAACAAAATCTACATGATTTAATCGCATTCTTATCGAAAGATTTACCGAACAATTTAAACTAAAGAAACAGCTGACGGAAGATGAATTACTTCTCGTCAGCTGTTTTTTGTGTGTCCAGTAATTGTTCTGCTTCGGTAATGGACATCGGTTTATAAAAATAATAGCCTTGACCAGCAGGGCAGCCGAGTTGTTGAAGCATTGCCAGTTGTTCTTCTGTTTCAATACCTTCAGCAATGGGACGCATTTCAATATTTTTAGCCAATTGGATGATTGTTTGTACGATTGCATACATTCCAGGTTCATTCATTGCACTGACGAAGCTACGGTCAATTTTAATTTCAGAAAAGGGCAATTGTGGTAAATAGCTTAATGATGAAAAGCCAATTCCAAAGTCATCAATCGAACATTCGATGCCCATTAGTCTTAGTTGATTCAAAATCTCTTTTGCTTTTTTAAAATCTACCAATTCAATGCTTTCGGTTACTTCCAGTTTAATATAATGTGGCGGCACACTATATTGGTAGAATATATTTCTTATATTTTCCAGAAAATCCGGGTCGTAAAAATGGTCGGGCGAAATATTGAGCGCAATCGGTAAAATCTTTTTATTTTCATTCATACGATTTTCAAGCCAGATAAGGATCTGTTTGAAATTCAGTAAATCAATCGCTTTAATTTTTCCGGTTTGTTCTGCGATCGGGATATATTTTACCGGCGAAATAAACCCGAGTTTGCTTGAATTCCAGCGAGATAGTGCTTCAAAACCTTCCACTTCGATTGTTTGGAAGTTAATTTTAGGCTGCAAATAAACTTCGAACTCTTCATGTTGAAGCCCATAAGCCAATTGATTGAGGATATCCATTTCTTCAGTCAGTTGTTTAGTACTATTATCTTCATATATAGAATAGCTCGTCCCAGTACGCTTCTGTGCATTGGATAAGGCAATATCCGCCTGATGTATGCTCTGTTCGACTGTCATTGACTGATTAAAGATTGTATAACCGATTTTTAATGTTATATAGATTTCTTTACCGTTGATTTTATAAGGCATTTGTGTCAAAGACTCGAGATGCTGATTATAGGCAAGGAAACAATCACTTTCGTCTACTTTCCCTAAAATGAGCGAATTTGAAAAACGTGAAATGAGTGCATCACCATTTGGGAAATATACTTGCATACGATCTGCCACTTGACGCAGTATATCGGCTCCAGCATTCCTTCCGTATAAATCAACGACCTTATTAAACTCAGTAGGATGGAGGATGGCGACCATTCCTGAGCGACCGGCATCAATCAATTCTGATAATTCAGACTTAAAATAATGGAGGTTTGGTAAATTTGTTTCAACATCAAAAAAGGCAAGTCTGCTAAGCTCGATTTTTTGTTCAGCATATTTAATGGCTAATTGAATCAGCAGGGCCAATCGGTTTAAATAATTGATATCGATTTGCTTTAACTCCGTTGCATCTTGATTGAATAGGGTCAAAATGCCGCTTACTTCATTTTGAGGTGTTAATATAGGCTTTGTCCATGAGCCTTGAACATGGTTAAGATTCCAATAGTTAAAAAGTGCTTTATGCTGGTCTGTGTCTGCAAAGTCCTTTAAATAAACGGCATTCGAATTCAGACCGGTATTAGGCGAAATTTCCAATATATCGAGTTCATTAATAATCGGCAATGGCAATGAATGTGTGCCTAACGATTTGACTTCACAATTATCATTAAAAATATGAATGGCACAATACACATCGCGAATATAGAAAAGTTCAATTTTCTCCGTAATTAAATTTAAAATCGATTGCAGATTGTCTTCATGATCGATTGCTTCATACACTTCATGCTCCAATTTATAAACCATTTTATTTAACTCTGCTTCTGTTGTATCTTCACATGTTATTAAAATATATTGAATGACATTGTCTTCATTTCGAATCGGATGCAGTGTAATCGAATTCCAAAAAGCGGAACCTTCTTTCATATAATGCAAAATCGTAAATTTTTTTGCTACGCCTGATTTTAAATGTAAATTTAATTCTTCGATTGATGTTTGATTCGTTCTGTGACCATTCAAAATGTTTATATTTTGATGGAGCAATTCATTCATTTTAAATGAGGTCAGTTTTAAAAAATGTGAATTAGCATGTAAAATAGGTAAATTTTCATCATTTACATCAATGATGAGCGATCCTTTCGAAAGCTGGTTACTTAAGGTTTTTAGCCAATT
The DNA here is from genome assembly GCF_002174535.1 of Solibacillus kalamii. Lineage (NCBI taxonomy): Bacteria > Bacillati > Bacillota > Bacilli > Caryophanales > Caryophanaceae > Solibacillus > Solibacillus kalamii. The sequence continues at coordinate 320,080 of NZ_NHNT01000002.1, forward strand.
AAATAAGCGGTCTTTTGATAGGGGTATAAATTGATCTATGGTCATTCTAACTTCCCCTTTAATAAGTGATGTGTATTTTAACTAAAGTATACCAAAATTCCTATAAATTTAAAGCGAGATTATATTAATATAAAAATATTCCTTTTAATTGATTCTAAAGTACTTGGTGGGAAAATAGAGTTTATTAACTATTTTAACGCAAAAAAAAGAAACTAGTAAATATGAAATTTACTAGTTTCGTTCGGTAAATACTATTTTCGGTATTCATCGATTTTTGTTGTAATTTTATCTTTGACATCGGCAACTCTTTCCTGTGTTTCGCCCTTTAGCTGATCGCGCTGACCTTCTACTTGTAAAGATGGGTCATTTGTATTTTTACCGATTTCTTCTTTTACTTCACCTTTAATCTTATTTCCTGCACCTTTTAGTTTATCTGTAAATCCATTTGACATACTATGACCTCCTCAAAGTTTAGATATTATTTATATTCCCTCATGTATTATTACTAAACAAGATGGATAGAAAGTTTGAATGAAAACAAACTAAAGAAAGCAATTAATGTATGTAGGTTTTATAAAAGTGATGAAGAATTTCCTGACCTTCTTCTTTTACAAGTGTCTGTCCATTCATATGCATGGATACTTTTGTTTTGGATTCAACCATTTTGTCATTTTTAAATGAAAGAATGACTTCTACTTGGCCATTTTCTTTTAAGAATTCTTTTTGGCTAGCAGAAAATGAATGTGCGGCAAATAAGCCGTTATCTTGCCAAGTACCTGTAATTTTTAACTGCGGTGTTTCACTGATATCGTCATAATCCCATTGCACATCGCGTAATATAGTCTTAAATAAATCGTTAATAGTAAAAGTTTGATTGTCGAATTCAATTTCAGTTGCTCGAATGAAATGGACATCGATTGAAATCGCTGAAGCTGCTTCATTTGCTTTTGTATTAATACCTGCCGCCGCCTCTTTCATGTCCGCTACCGTATCACCACACCCAGCCAATAAAATTGTAGTTAATAGTACTAAACTAAATCTCCTCATTAGATTCCCTCCAATGCTGTCATTTCATTCATCTTACTAAATTGTGATGAAAGATTCGCCCGGATTTTTAAACAGATTGTGAAAAATTTGTAACAGATTATAATCAGTCGAATATTCCGAGATGATTTGCATTGATTGGTCATGAATAACGTTCGCCACTCTGGGCATGATTAGAAAAGATATGAATTGCATGGCGCTGAATAGTCCATCATCTAAATAATCGAAAGTGAGTGATCTTAATGCGGATTAATGATGAATTGTTAGACAAACTGGGAATTTACTTTGTTTATCATGAAGTGTATAACAAATATGGCATTACTTTTGAAAGCTTTGTGGATCGTTGGACAAGAGGAATTTTGGAAATTTAATTTTGTGAAATAAAGCAACTCAAACACCCTTTCACACGACGGAAAGATACGACCTACTCGGGAGCGTGTCTTTTTTCTGTTTTCTTTTTGGAAAAAGTTGTTTACGATAAATCTATCTACATTAGTTACTAAAGGAGAACAAACAATGAAGGTACGTGAAATGGGGATAACAATTGGGCAATTGCCTCCAGGGGATAAAAACTGCATTACAGATATTGAAGGTGTAAGTGTGGGGCATGTAACTTTGAATTATCCTTTAAATGATTCAGGTGATGTGGCCTGTACTGGTGTAACAGCTATTTTACCGCATCGCGGCAATCTTTTCCGTGAAAAGGTGACAGCTGCCAGCTATATACTAAATGGTTTCGGGAAAACAACTGGTCTCGTTCAAGTAGATGAACTTGGTGTAATTGAGTCGCCAATCATGCTCACCAATACATTCGGTGTGCCGAATGTAGCACAGGGGACACTTCAATATTTACTTGAACAAAACGAAGAGATAGGAATTTCGACGGGGACAGTCAATATAATTGTCGGGGAATGTAATGATAGTCATTTAAATTCCATTCGCCATTTTCCGATTAAAGCTGAGCATGCAATTGAAGCAATACAGCAAGCTAAAACAGATGAAATAGAAGAGGGCGCAGTTGGAGCAGGAAGAGGTATGGTTTGCTTTGGCTATAAAGGCGGGATTGGTAGCTCTTCCCGCATTGTTGAAGATTGGGCAGGTCAAAAATATACTGTCGGGTGCCTTGTATTGAGTAACTTTGGAAAGGCGAGTGAATTTTTAACAGACCGGTATAAGGTTACTGCTGAAAATAGGGAATCGACAATTAGTCCGACAGACGGCTCTATTATGATCGTAATGGCGACAGATGCCCCATTAAGTAGCCGCCAGTTGAAACGAGTTATAAAGCGTTGCGGGATAGGGTTAGGGAGAACCGGCAGCCACTTTTCCCATGGAAGCGGAGATATTGTCATTGGCTTTACAACAGCTCGCACAGTGCAGCATCAATTTGAGGGAGAACAGGAAAGTCGCCGCCAGTTAAGAGAAGATCATGACGTCATGAACACATTATTTATGGCAGCTGCCGAAGCGACAGAAGAAGCGATCCTCAATTCTTTGTCACAAGCTACAACTACAACTGGGCGAAATAATCATACAGTCCAAAGCTATAATTTTGTCGAATAATGTATTTTTTGTTAGGTAACTTAATATCACTATTTAGTCTTTTATATAGCTCCTATGTAGAAGGCTTTTTTTCTTATGAAAATATAATATCTATTGGGATAATATGTTTTAAATAATTAACAAATAGTGTGATTTATCAAAGGCTTTCGCGTTTGAAATATTTATTATTTTATTTTGAAAACTATTAGAAAAAACTTCCACAATCGAAATAAGTATGGTATTTTATAGATTATAAATAAAAGACAGAAAAATCTAAATCTTTAAAAATATTATTCTGCACTGATGAATTTAATGATAATTGGAAGGGGTATCTAAATAAATGAAAGTATATATAAGTGCGGATATCGAGGGGATTACGGGCACAACGGTTTGGAGTGAAACCGAACTTAACGCTCCGGATTATGCACAGTTTCAAAAACAGATGACAAAAGAAGTGCTGGCGGCAATCGAAGGTGCATTTGCAGGCGGTGCCACAGAAATTTTACTGAAAGATGCACATGACTCCGGCCGAAATATTCTCATTGAAAACTTGCCAGAAAACGTAAAAATCATTCGCGGTTGGACGCAAGAGCCGATGTGTATGGTAGCGGGACTGGACAGCAGTTTTGACCGGGCGATTTTTATTGGCTATCACAGTGAAGGCGGCAGTGAGAAGAACCCGCTTGCACATACATTGAGCTTATTAGCAGATGTCAAAATAAACGGGGAATATGCAAGTGAATTTTTAATCAATACATATGCAGCTGCACTTCATGATGTGCCGATTGCTTTTGTTAGCGGGGATCAGGCATTAACGGAGCATATCGCCCGTTACAATGACCAAATTGTCACATTCGCAACAAAAGAGGGAGTCGGTCATGCAACAATTAATGTAAGTCCGCAAACGACATTGAAACAGACGAAATATCTTGTAGAACAATCAATGAAGATTGATCGAACAAAGCTTCAAATTGAATTGCCGAAGCATTTTACCGTAGAAATTATTTATAAGGATCATATTAAAGCATACCGGAATTCGTTTTATCCGGGCGCGACATTTAAGCCGCATAATACAGTCCAGTTCGAAACAACCGATTATTTCGAGGTGTTGAGACTGTTACAATTTTTAACATAAAGCAGGTGAATTTATGAAAATATCAAAGGTTGAGGTGGGGCTGGTCGAGGCACCACTTATTACCCCGTTTAAAACAGCACTTCGCACAGTACATAGTATACGAAATATCGTCGTCTTTATTTATACCGACAATGGTTTAATCGGTATCGGGGAAGCTGCGCCGACACATGTCATTACCGGAGAGACTATTTCATCGATCCGCTATGCAATAGAAGAAGTCATTGCGCCAGCTATTATTGGAATTGAAATTGATGAAATTGCGCTGCTATCCCAACGAGTCGATGCATGTCTCTATCACAATACGAGCGCTAAAGCGGCGGTGGAAATTGCACTTTATGATCTATGGGCAAAACAGTACAATGCCCCGCTTTATAAATTGCTTGGAGGCTACCGAAAAAATATTACTACGGACATCACCATTAGTGTGAATGACACGGATGAAATGGTGAAGGACAGTATAGCAGCTGTTGAACGCGGATTTTCCATTTTAAAAGTCAAAGTCGGGAAAACCCCGGCTGAAGATGTGGAACGTGTTCTGGCAATTAGAAAAGCAGTTGGTCCAGAAATTACGTTAAGAGTTGATGCCAACCAAGGATGGACAGCAAAAGAAGCTGTAAAAATCATTAGTCAGCTTGAAGATAAAGGGGCAGATATTGAGCTCGTTGAACAGCCTGTACATTACAGCGATGTGAAGGGCATGCAGTATGTTACGAGCAATACGTATACAAATATTTTGGCAGACGAAAGTGTATTTTCTCCAAAGCAAGCGATCGAGGTCATTGAAAAGCGGGCCGCGGATTTAATAAATATTAAGCTGATGAAAACGGGGGGTATTTCAAAAGCACAAAAAATTAACCAGATTGCAGAGGCAAATGGTGTCGTTTGTATGATTGGCTGTATGCTTGAAACAAAAATTAGTGTCAGTGCAGCTGCGCATTTTGCAGCAGCGAACAAAAATGTCACAATGGTCGATTTAGATGGACCAAGTTTGTGCAGTGAAGATCCAATTGAAGGGGGGCCGATTTTCGAAGGGGAGAATATTCAGATGACCGATGCTCCCGGTATCGGGTTATTAATAGAGGCTTACTTAGCCAGATAGAAAAGAGAAATGGGGGATATGAGTTGAAGAAATCTTTATTAGCGTTACTGTGTATGTTTGTGCTTGTATTAGCAGCTTGTGGGGATTCATCCGATTCTGGTGAAACATCAGAATATCGAACAGTGTATTCCGGAGAAATTAAGACACTGAATTATTTAAAAACAGCAGAAACAAATGAATTTGCATTATCTGCAAACTTAGTAGAAGGTCTAATAGAATATGACCAATATGGAGTAGTTAAGCCTGGATTAGCTGAAAGCTGGGAATCCAATGAAGATGCGACTGTATGGACATTCAAACTTCGTGATGATGTAAAGTGGGTAGACCATGAAGGAAAAGATGTAGAAAATGTTGTTGCACAGGACTTTGTAGATGGTTTGAATTATGTGCTTGATGCGAAAAACGAATCTTCGACAGCGTGGATTGCAACAGTCGTGAAAAACGGCGATGCCTTCTACAACGGCGAAGTAACGGATTTCTCGCAAGTAGGTATTAAAGCAATCGATGAAACGACACTTGAATACACATTGGAAGCGCCGACACCATACTTTTTATCGATGCTGAACTATGTATGTTTCTTCCCTGTGAATGGGGAGTTCTTAGCTGAAAAAGGTGATGCTTTCGGAACGACTCGGGAGAATATTTTATATAATGGCGCATATATTTTAGATAAATTCGAACCTCAGAATGAGCGTGTACTTGTGAAAAACGACGCTTACTGGGATAAAGAAACAGTGAAAATCGATCGTATTCGCTATAAATACAATAAAGAAGCGGCAACCGTTGCACCTGAACTGTTCCTACGCGATGAAATTGATGGGGCATTAATACCGACATCTATTTTAGATGAATGGTTAAACAGTGACGACAAAAAAGATTTAGTACGCCAAAATACAAATAACTTCTACACATACTTCTACGCATTAAACTTTGATCCGCAATATGATGCAGAGTATGAGCCTGAAAACTGGAAAGTAGCAGTAAATAATAAAGATTTCCGTAAATCACTTTATCATGCACTTGACCGTGTATCAGCGATGTTAACGATCGAGCCTTACAATCCACAAGACTTATTGTCAAATACAATTACACCGAAGAACTTTGTGGATGTGGAAGGTGTAGATTACACAATGCTTGAGCCACTAAAAGCAATTACAGAAACAGATTCATTTAACAAAGATTTAGCTCTTGAGCATAAAGAGGCAGCATTGGCAGCATTAGCTGGTAAAGCAACATTCCCTGTAAAGGTATTATTACCTTACAACTCTGGTTCACCAGAATGGGCAAACCGCTCACAAGTAGTGGAACAGCAGCTTGAAAACCTTTTAGGTGCTGATTACATCGATGTGGAACTATATGCAGGTCCTGCGACAGGATTCCTTGGTGAAGTACGTCGCCCTGGTAAGTTCTCAATGATCGAAGCAAACTGGGGTCCTGACTTTGCTGACCCGTCAACGTATACTGATCCATTTACAGAAGGCGGAACATATAACAAGCCGGAAATGGCAGAAGGTTATAACAGTGAATATAACAAGCTAGTCGAAGCTGCAAAAGCAGAAGTAGATCCGGCAGTTCGTTATGAGCTATTTGCAAAGGCAGAGGCATTTTTAATTGAGGAAGCATTTGTTATTCCGTACGCTGTAGGCGGCGGCGGTTACACTGCTTCAAAGTTAAATCCATTTGAATCACAATATTCGCCATTTGGTGTTACATCCGAGAAGTTTAAAGGTCAGTCTATCCTAGAAAAGCCAATGAGTAATGAAGAATTTAAGTCTGCTAAAGAGGCATGGGAAAAAGAGCGTGCGGAAGCTTTAGCAAACACTTCTAATTAATACGCAGGCATTTTAAATGGAGTTAGATTAGGAGATGACAGGATGTTTCTGCATCTCCTTTCTGCTTTTATGCCTCATTTTTGTAGGTGTCACGGATTCGATAAGGAGTATTTGGCGCTAGCGACAAACCGATCCGGACGTCAATACGCCGAGGAATTGATTACTGAGGAGGGAACGTGTTTGTTAAAGTATATTGCGAAACGATTCGCGCAATCCATATTGACGTTATTCATCATCATTACAATTGTTTTCTCCCTGTTACGATTAATGCCCGATGAAGGCTATCTAGGCGCGGCAGCAGAAAAAATGTCGCCTGAACAACAGGAAATCTATTTAACAAATCTTGGCTTACGGGATCCGTTATTAGTTCAATTAAAAAATTTCTACGTTGACCTTATTCAAGGCGACTTAGGGAAATCGATTACATACCGTACAGATGTACCAGTACTTGACATTATTCAAGATAAAATGATGTATTCCATCTTGTTTGGATTAGGGGCTGTAGCACTCTCATTATTAGTTGGGGTACCGTTGGGTATTTTAATGGCCCAGTTTAAAGGGCGCTGGCTCGACCGGCTCGGCACAGGCTATATCGTTATTGTTGTAGCAGTACCGGCGATGGTGTATTTCCTCATGATTCAAATGTATATTTCGGAATGGTTCAACTTGCCGATGCTGTTTGATGAATACAATCCACGGAGTTTTATTTTACCGTTAATCTGTTTGGCGCTTGGTCCAATTGCTTCATATGCAATGTGGATGCGACGCTATATGGTGGATGAGCTGAACAAGGATTATATTAAGCTGGCACGGGCAAAAGGTGTGACAGAGCGTACGATTATGTTCCGCCATGTGATGAGAAATGCCTTTATACCAATGGCTCAATATTTACCGGCAACAATTTTATTTACGATTACCGGTTCGATTTATATTGAATCATTATTTTCGATTCCAGGTATGGGCGGATTGCTTGTAGATGCGATTCAGCGCCAGGACAACAATGTCGTACAAGGTTTAGTGCTTGTATTTTCTTCACTAGGGATTATTGGATTAATTTTAGGGGACTTACTGATGGCAATTGTTGACCCTCGAATTAAACTAGGGAAAGGGGACAGTGTACGCTAATGGGAATTTTCACGAAAGAGATTCAGAATATTTCGGAAAAATCAACAGAACAGCTGCATGATCAGATGTTTGACTTTGCCGCTGTCGATGATGCAAAAGCGGAAGAAACAGCTTATTCCAATTATTCTTATTGGCGTTCGACCTTCCGCTCCTTTAGTAAAAATAAAATTGCTGTTTTTTTACTTGTATTTGTCATCGTATTGATCGCATTTACATTCGTCCAACCTTATTTACCAGATCAAAAATCACCGACTCAAATTTATTTGAATCCGGACACTGGAATGCAGGACCGGAATGTTGCTCCAAATGATGAATATATTTTTGGGACAAACTCCATCGGTCAGGATTTATGGTCCCGAATTTGGGAAGGGACAAGGACATCCTTATTTATCGGTTTTGCTGTAGCGATTATTGAAGTGCTGATCGGTTTTACAGTTGGTGCGTTATGGGGCTATTCCCGAAAACTCGAGGCGCCGATCACCCAGCTTTACAATATCGTGGATAATATTCCGACAACGATTGTGCTGATCTTAATGGCGTATATTTTGCGACCTGGCGTATCGACAATCATTATTGCCATGTGTATAACCGGTTGGGTTGAAATGGCTCGTTTCCTGCGAAACCAGATTGTCATACTGCGTGACCGTGAGTACAATCTGGCTTCTAAAACATTAGGAACACCCGGCTATAAAATTATACTGAAAAATCTGCTCCCATATTTAATTTCGGTCATTATGCTGCGAATGAGTTTAGCAGTGCCAGCAGCAATTGGTGCGGAAGTGTTTTTAACTTATATCGGCCTCGGATTGCCGGTAAGTGAGCCATCATTAGGAAATCTGATCAATGAAGGAAGAGTATTGATGATGTCACCGGATTTACGCTATCAGCTAATTTTCCCAAGTATCGTGCTGAGTGTCATAACGATTGCCTTTTATATTATCGGGAATGCTTTTGCCGATGCGGCAGATCCGAAAAATCACGTTTAAAGAGGAGGGCGTTATATGGAACAGGAAAAAATATTATCCATCGAAAATCTAGTCATAAAATTTAAACTGCGTGGACAAACATTGACGGCTATCCGTGATATTTCGCTCGATTTATATAAAGGGGAAAGTCTTGCAATTGTAGGGGAATCAGGTTCAGGAAAATCGGTATTAGTAAAATCAATTATGGGACTGCTTGATAAAAACGGCTATATTGCAGATGGACAAATTCACTTTGACGGCCATGATTTATCGAAATTTAAAACAGAGGCGGATTGGCTGAAAGTTCGCGGCAAAAAAATCGCAATGGTTACACAAGACCCGATGACCTCCCTTAATCCGCTGAAAACTATCGGAAAACAAATTGAGGAAAGCGTTGTGCTGCATCAAGGGTTAAAAGGAAACGATGCATATGAAAAAACATTACAGCTGTTGCGTGATGTAGGAATACATGATGTTGCACGCCGCTATAAGCAATACCCGCATGAATTTTCCGGCGGGATGCGTCAGCGGATTGTGATAGCGATCGCTGTTGCCTGCAACCCGCAAATTTTGATATGTGATGAGCCGACAACTGCACTCGATGTAACGATCCAGGCACAAATATTGCAGCTGTTAACCAATTTACAGGAGAAGTATTTACTGTCGACAATATATATTACCCATGATTTGGGAGTTGTTGCAAAAGTCGCTGACCGGATTGCAGTTATGTATGCCGGGGATATTATTGAAGTTGGACAAACTGAGGAAGTATTTTTCGATGCAAAACATCCGTATACATGGGCTTTGATTTCTTCACTCCCTCAATTGGGAAATAAGGGCGAGGAATTATATTCAATCAAAGGAACACCGCCGAATTTATTTAAAGAAATCAAGGGCGATGCGTTTGCGCCGAGGAATCAATATGCACTGAAAATCGACTTTGTAGAACGTCCGCCTTTTTTCAAAGTGACGGATACCCATTATGCACGCACATGGCTCCTTGATCCAAAAGCACCGAAAGTAGAACCCCCTGAAGTGTTGCAAGCTTTTTTTGCGGAAGGGAGACAATATGCTAATGACTAAAAACAGTAAAGAAAAACTCATAGAAGTGAAAAATATTGATATCGTTTTTGGACAAGGGAAAAAGCAGTTCAAAGCAGTAGATGATGTGAGCTTCGATATATATAAAGGTGAAACATTCGGGCTTGTTGGAGAATCCGGTTCAGGAAAAACAACGATCGGCCGTGCGATTATGCGCATTAATCCGATAACAAACGGAGAAATTCTGTTCCATGGAAAACCGATCAATGGTCGTATTACCAGCGCTTGGGATCATGAAATTACCCAAAAGATTCAAATGATTTTCCAGGACCCCGGTGCTTCTTTAAATGAGCGGGCAAAGGTTGACTATATTGTTTCGGAAGGCCTGATTAATAATAAAAGGTACGGCAATGAACAGGAGCGGATCGATAAAGTAAAAAAAGCATTACTGGAAGTCGGACTGCTTCCGGAATTTGCCTCACGTTTCCCGCATGAGTTTTCTGGCGGACAGCGTCAACGGATCGGTATTGCCAGAGCGCTCGTCATGGAACCGGAATTTATCGTAGCGGATGAACCGATATCTGCCCTGGACGTCTCGATTAGAGCTCAAGTATTGAATTTATTGTCCAGCTTACAGGAACATCGTGAGTTGACCTATTTATTTATCGCCCATGACCTGTCAATTGTCCGCTTTATTACAGATCGTACGGCGGTCATTTATAAAGGGAAAATTGTTGAACTGGGTGAAACGGAAAAGCTGTTCAACAATCCGCTGCATCCATATACGAAAGCATTGCTGTCAGCCGTTCCGGAACCGAATCCGCTAAAGGAACGAAGAAAAAAGCTGCAAGTATATGATCCGACTGTCCATCAGTATGAAATGGACCCACCTGAATTTGCTGAAATTGAAGAGGGACATTTCGTATTGGCCAATCAAGAAGAGCAGGCACAGTATCGGGCGGTGCTTGCCGGAAGTGGAGTGTAGACGATGGCAATGATAATTCCGAAGTCACTGAAAAAAGGGGATACGGTAGCATTAATCAGTGCATCCGGAGCAACACCGGAACACCGTATCGAACTTGCAATCCGAGCAGTGGAGAAGTTGGGTTTCCGTGTAGTAGTAGGAGAAACGTGCAGAGCGCGACACGGTTATTTTGGAGGCAGTGATAATCTGCGTGCAAAAGAACTGAATGACATGTTCCGCAACCCTGAAATAGACGGTATTTTTTGTATTCGCGGGGGCTATGGAGCGACAAGGATTTTACCGATGCTTGATCTGGAAATGATTAAAGAAAACCCGAAAGTATTTGCAGGCTACAGTGATGTTACAGCACTGCATATTGTATTCAATCAACACTGTGGATTTGTAACGTACCATACACCGATGCCGTCAACAGAATTTATTCGACCTGAAATGGATGACTATACATGGGCGTATTTTATCAACAGTGTCACCAATACCGGATGGAGTGATTATTTCCTGGAAAATGCGAAAGGCCAGAATATGAACACCGTTGTTCCTGGTACGGCTACAGGCGAATTAGTGGGTGGCAATTTAACACTTGTCAACGCATCTCTGGGGACACCATACGAGATTGATCTGAACGGGAAAATTCTATTTTTGGAAGACATAGATGAGAATGTACAACGGATCGACCGAATGCTTACACAGCTATCATTGTCAGGGAAACTCCAGCAGCTGTCAGGTATCTTGCTGGGTGGTTGGACGGATTGTGGGCCAATGGATATAAATAATGAAGAAAATAATTTAAGTTTGGATGATGTATTTGAAGAAATTTTAGTACCATTGAATATTCCCATAATAAAAGATGTAACATGTGGTCATGTGCTGCCGACGATGTCATTGCCGCTTGGTAAAACCGTAACAATCGATGCAACGAATAGATCGATTCAGGTTGTAGGTTAGTGCTATGCATAAACAACTTGACCGCATCATTGCACAGTGCCCGTATAAAGTCCATGTCATTGTCGAAGATTACAAAACGAACGAAATCGTCTGGAAAAATCGGGATGAGGAAATCTTCAGCAGTGCAAGTATAATCAAAGTGCCGATTCTCATTGCTATATTAGCTCATTTGCAAAAAACGAACGGCAGTTTAAATCAGGATTTCAAAATTGCACCGGAAAACATGGTCGATTTCAGTGTCATTACAGAGCAGAAGCAAATACGAGCTACACTGCATGAACTGTTACTTTGGATGACGATTACGAGTGACAACACAGCAACAAACGTATGTATCGATCTATTAGGCATGGACGCATTCAATGACTATTTTAATGAAATCGGCTTGCATAATACTCGGGTCCAGCGGAAGATGATGGATTTTGAACGTCAAAAGCTCGGCTTTGATAATGTAACAACAGCACAGGATATGCAGCAGCTTTTCCGGAAAATTTATAGAGGTACGCTTCTTACAAGTGAATGGAATGCAGTTGCACTTGATATATTAAGCAGACAGCGCAGTCACGAATCACTCAAACGCTATATCGCAGATGATGTGAAGATGGCCCATAAAACAGGCGGTCTCGATACTGTGGATCATGACACAGGAATTGTATTTACAGAAGTTCGCGATTATTTTATCGGGGTATTCATTACCGAAGTGACCGATAATGATAAAGCGAGACAAACGATTGGTGCTATTTCTAAAATTGTCTATGAGCATTTTACAAAACAGGAGGAGGGAACCGATTGAATGCCGTAGTGAAAACAAAAATTGCGAGTTTACATGCAGAACCTGACACGTATTCTGAATTAATCGATGAGGTGTTGTATGGGATGCCGGTCGAGGTACAGGAAGAAATTGATGAAACTTGGGTCAAAATCCTTACTTTTTACCGTTACGAAGGCTATACATTAAAATCCAATTTGCATATTGGAAGTGAACCTACTGTAAACTGGGTATATGAAGCGAATAATGTCGTTATTCAAAGCTTTGCCGATGTTCTTGCAGCCCCTAAAATACAAAGTGAAAACATCATGACATTGACGCGGGGTGCTTTTATAAAAGTTGTACTGGAAGCAGGACTTGATACAGCTTGGGCAAAAGTGCAGCTTGTTACAGGGGAAGAAGGGTATGTACGGTCAGCCTGGATCCAGGATCGAGTTAAAGTCTATACGGCAAATGAAGCTTTATTTCGCAAACAAGTTGTGGAAACGGCTTTTCGCTATATGGGGACTCCATACCGCTGGGGCGGTAAAACACCTTTAGGCATTGACTGTTCAGGACTTGTTTCGATGGCCTATATGCTGAATGGCGTCTATATTTTCCGAGACGCGAAAATAGTGGAAGGTTTCCCGTTAAGGAAAATAGAACGCGAAAATTTAAAGCCGGGGGATCTGATTTTCTTCCCTGGCCATGTAGCGATGTATATTGGTAATAATGAGTATATCCATTCCTCGCTAGGAGGAAACGAAGTCAATGTAAACAGCCTGAGCTTGCAGCATGAAAATTACCGCGAAGACTTGGCGACAACAATTACGGAATATGGCAGTATTTTTTAATACAAAATTAAAGGGTTAACCCAGCATGATTATTGCTGAGTTGACCCTTTTGGTTATTGTAGAATTGGTTTTGTACAACTAAAAGTTTTTAAGAATCCAATCGTTTGCTTCTACCCAATTACTAACGCGAATGACGTTATTCGGTACGGACATTTGATTGTACGGTGTATCAAATAAAATGACAGGAATTTTAAGCTCTTCGGCAATTTCCACTGCATTATCATGTTTGTCTTCGAAAAAAGCTTCTACTCCATGCTTTTTTGCGATGGCAATTTTGTTATGACTGCCGATACATTCGATATGGTCATAAGGTACTTTAAATTGATCAAACCAGTTTTTTGTAATATCGAAAACATTTTCTCCACGCGCAGAAATATAATAAAGCTCATACTGGTTTTGCCATGCTGTTAAAATGCGATGTGCATCTGCAGCAAGCTCACTTACTTCATACATTCGTGGCTCATTTTCTTTAAACCAGGCCTGAAACTGTGCGCGGTCTACAGGGTGTGGAAAGCCACTTAAAAAATCATATTCCGTTACATCTTGTAGCGTCATATTAATATTGTATTGTTTATTAATATGTGGAATTAATGTAGCAGGACATGTGACAGTCCCATCAATATCAATGCCGAACCGATGTTTTAAGTTTGTCATTTCCATTACCTCATTTCTTTACACGCTTGCATTTATTTCTGCTTCGCGCTTTGCAACCATTTCAGCAGCTAATTTATCGATTTCTTTCTTCAGTTCTTCCACCATTGTTTCTTCAGGAACTTTACGAACTGTTTTACCTTTCATGAATAACAGCCCTTCGCCACGTGCACCGGCAATACCGATATCCGCTTCACGTGCTTCTCCAGGACCGTTTACCGCACAGCCTAAAACGGCTACTTTTAACGGAACATTCAGTTTAGAAATATATTCTTCTACTTCGTTGGCAATCGAAATTAAATCAATTTCAATACGGCCGCAAGTCGGACATGAAATTAATGTCGCCATGTTTGATGCCAAGCCAAATGATTTTAATAATTCACGAGCTACTTTAATTTCTTCCACTGGATCTGCAGATAATGAAATACGTAATGTATTCCCGATCCCTTTAGATAAAATCGCACCTAAACCGGCAGCTGATTTAACAGTACCGGCAAATAATGTACCTGATTCTGTAATTCCTAAATGCAGTGGATAATTGAATGCTTGTGCAGCTTTCTCATATGCTTCAATAGCCAAGTTTACGTCCGATGCTTTCATCGAAACAATAATGTCATGGAAATCCAAGTCTTCTAAAATTTTAATGTGGTGCAATGCAGATTCTACCATTCCATCTGCAGTAGGGTAGCCGTATTTTTCGAGGATATGGCGCTCTAAAGAACCAGCGTTAACACCGATACGAATCGGAATACCTTTTGCTTTTGCGGCATTTACAACTGCTTCTACTTTTTCGCGGCGCCCGATGTTACCCGGGTTGATACGTACTTTATCGATGCCACCTTCAATGGCTTTTAGTGCTAATTTGTAATCAAAGTGAATATCCGCTACTAATGGGATATTAATTTGTTTTTTTATTTCAGGTATTGCATTCGCAGCACGCTCATCCGGTACTGCAATACGTACGATCTGACAACCTGCCTCTTCTAAACGTTTAATTTCGGCAACTGTTGCTTCTACATCATGTGTTTTCGTCGTACACATACTTTGGATTACGACTTCGTTATTACCACCAATTGTTAAGTTACCGACACGCACAGGACGTGTTTTCGTACGGTGAACGATTTCACTCATGAAAAATTCTCTCCTTTTCAGGCTTTTAATGTGGTTATATCACCTATATAGATATAACGATATGTAAGCCGTCACTGTTCCTTATTTTATCAGTGTATGAAAAGAAGAACAAGGAAGAAACATTATGAATTCAATTTAGACAATTTTCCTTCACGTTCGAGATGATTGGGATGAGGACAGTATCTCCTGGTACAAGTGGCTGTAAATTCAAATGCGGGTTAAGTTGATAAAATTGGGCAAGTCTTTCAGGAAAAGTGGTTTTAATAGGCGAGGGAGTTGCTGAGAATAGGCTGTAAATTGTATCATCCTGCTGGATTTTTACGACTACATAGCTTTCTTTTTCCGCTTCCTCACATGATTGAGGAGCAGCATAAAAGGATGCTAATGGGAGCGTACCTTCCTGTAGATCTACTTTAATGACAAACGCAAACAACAAAAGCACAATGGAAGCTATTAAAAAGCGCAATTAAATCCTCCTTATCTCTCTACAATTTAACTCGTTAATAGATTGTTAAACTATATGATTCATAAGGAGAATTTATTATTTTTGTACGGGATATTTTGTTAAGGCAACGATTATAAAGAGCATCGTAATAAAAATACTGCTAAGCGTGACTACAGTTTGAGAGAGGATAAACAGATTTCCAAACATAGTTAGAAATGTGCCCCATGTACTTGCAAAAACAGCTGTTCGCCATACTTGGCGATATTCACCGCGCCGTCTCATCGGCCTAACGAAAAACAAACCTGCAAGTGCATATAAACTTACTTTAATAAAATAGATCGACGTATTCAGTACGAATAAAAATACAATGGCAATCGGGTAAACAATCCATTGAATATTTTGTGCATACTGTTCAATTTCCGAATAACCGAAAATCTCGGCTGTCCCTGTATTGATAAATTGGCCGAATGAAAAAGCGGTAATAAGGGTAATCATTAAAAAGGCATACTGCATCACTTTTCCAATTGATAGAATTCGATAGGCGCCCAGTTTTTTAGGACTTGTTAAACTATGTATAAGTAACTGCATATGTGAAATTTTCATTGTTGGTTGCTCCTTTACAAAGGTAGTGTAACATGAAAAAAATTCGATTTGAACTCGGAATAGAAAATTGAATCTTTTCTTTGTTTATTACGTATAATCTGTGAACACATATAAGAAGAAAATTTGAAAGGATGTGAAATGGTTGGACATTATTGCATGGACACTTATTATTGCGCTTTTTATTATTGCGTTTATCGGTTTAGTATATCCAATTATCCCATCAGTCTTATTTTTGCTGGGCGGGTTTATCGTTTATGGGCTATTTTACAGTTTTACCGAATTGCCGTGGTGGTTCTGGTTAATAGAGTTATTATTTGTTGCACTGTTATTTGCGGCAGACACGATCTCGAACCTAATCGGAGTGAAAAAATTCGGCGGATCAAAAGCAGGGATGTGGGGAAGTACGATTGGTTTATTGATCGGGCCATTTGTTATACCGTTTGCCGGAATTATTGCAGGGCCCTTTATCGGTGCAATTGTTGGCGAGTTAATTGTGACTCGAAGCAATATACAGCAGGCGATTAAAGTTGGTGTTGGTTCAGTTGTCGGATTTTTAACATCGGTGGTAACGAAAGGTATTATTCAAGTCATTATGATTCTCTTGTTTTTTATTGCTATTTAGTTTCTTTTATTAATTGAAGTAGATTTAATTGATGGGGAGCAAATATTTGTAAAATCGATCGGGTATCGCTTACACTAGTAGAGGAAAGATTACAAACACAGGTGAGACGAGTAATCCACAGCCTTTCCGTCAAAAGACTGAAATGCAAATATTACTGTTTTTTTCATTGAATGAGCAATCATTTTTTGATAACCTAGTACTGTAATCAACATTAATTACTTGTTCCAGGGAGGAATATTATCATGGCATTCAAATTACCAGAATTAACTTACGCTTACGACGCATTGGAACCTCATATCGATGCAAAAACAATGGAAATTCACCATTCTAAACACCACAATACTTACGTAACAAACTTAAACGCAGCAGTAGAAGGTACTGAATACGCTGACAAAGACATCAACGAGTTAATCGCTAACATCGATGCTTTACCAGCTGACAAACAAACTGCTGTACGTAACAACGGTGGCGGACATGCTAACCACACATTATTCTGGGAATTAATCGCTCCAGGCGGTTCTAACACTCCAGTAGGTGAAGTAGCTGCTGCAATCGATACAAAATTCGGTTCATTCGACGCTTTCAAAGAAGAATTTGCAAAAGCTGCAACAACTCGTTTCGGTTCAGGTTGGGCTTGGTTAATCGTTGATGGTGACGGTGTAGCTGTTACTTCAACTCCAAACCAAGACTCTCCAGTAATGGAAGGTAAAACACCAATCCTAGGCTTAGACGTTTGGGAGCACGCTTACTACTTAAACTACCAAAACCGTCGTCCAGACTACATCGGTGCATTCTGGAACGTAGTGAACTGGGACGTAGTAGAAGCTAAATACCAAGCTGCAAAATAATATGCGAAGAAGTAGCTATATACTAAACGGACAACCAGTTTGCGACGAAAGCGAAGCGACAGGAGCACTTCTGGGACGTAGTAGAAGCTAAGTTCCAAGCTGCAAAATAATTAAATTTGCACATTCAAATTTAATTATTTCTGTACCGAAAGCGAAGCGGCAGGTACAAAATATTTTAAACGTAAAACGCATGAGAAGTTCATTACTTCCATGCGTTTTTTATGTATTTTTTTACAGTTATCTGCTACGCTCAAAATAGTAAATAGAATTGGGGTGCGGCAGTGGATGATTGATGAATTTATTGCACAAATTGATGAGAAGTGGCACGGTGCTTTTATCAAATTAATGGAGGCGATTGATGAGAACTTGCCGCCAGGGTTTGAAAAGTCAATTGATAGGAATATGATCGTATATAATGTACCATTAACAACCTATCCAAAAGGGTATCATGTAACACGGAACACACCATTACCGTTTTTGGCCCTTGCTCCACAAAAGCGCCATATTGGCCTTTATCATATGGGCATCTACAGTAATCCTGAACTTCTCAAATGGTTTCAGGAAGCCTATGCCGAAGCGGTTCCGACAAAACTAAATATGGGGAAAAGCTGTATTCGCTGGACATCGACCAAACATATCCCCTATGAACTAATCGGGGAACTGAGCAAAAAAATGACGGTAGAACAGTGGATTGCTGCCTATGAAAATGAAATACAGAGATAAATAAAGAAGGACAAACGAGGGCACATTTCCTTGTTAGTCCTGTCTTATTGCTCGACATCTTGCATTGTTCCAGTGAACGGAACAAGATGCAGGTAGTCCAGCTTAATAATTATATTTTCTAAAAGGCTTTGTAACTTCGGTTGCAGAGCTTTTTTGTATATTTTATTCTTCCTTATATAGTCGTAAATACACCTAAACTAAGCTACTTGTGAATAAAGTAAAGAGAGGTGAGGAATAAATGAGCATGACGTACAAAAATATACTAGTTGCCGTGGATGAAACGAATGAGTCGCTGATTGCTTTTAGAAGAGCTGTGCAAGTTGCACTCAATAATGTCGGAAGTAAGCTGTATATTGTTCATGTAATTGATACCCGTTCCTTTGCATTTTCAGAAGGCTATAACTTTGATATGGCGGAAAAAATTACGAATAATAAAAAGGATTTGTTAGATAGTTATGAAAAAAAAGCGCAGCAGTCAGGCTTGGTAAATATAAAAAAACTTATTGAATACGGAACGCCTAAGCACGTCATTGCACGTGATATCCCTCAGCAGGAAAAAATTGATTTAATTATTTGCGGTGTAACCGGAAAAGGGGAATTAGCCCGCCTTTTCCTTGGGTCTGTATCGGAAGGGATATTAAGAAATGCCCGCTGTGACGTTCTTGTTGTAAGAAATTCCTAAAAAGATGACGAAGCTCCACGTAATTTTCGTGAAGCTTCTTTTTTGTGAAACTTTATAAAAGTACAGCCGTCTAAAAGATGAATAATAAAAATCTGAACTCTTTTTTCATGGAGTTTTCAGTGTTATACTAAAAGCTATGACTATACATTCATGTACACGATACATAAAGTAAGGAAGGGGAAGAGTTCTTTGCGCAAAATTACGCAAAATCGTCAGCAAAATCCGAAGGCAAAGCAACGGGCAAGTTTAACTTTTCGGATGAATATCCTTTTCTTTTCAATATTTGTTTTGTTCTCAGTACTAATATTTCGTCTAGGATATATACAAATTGTAAAAGGTGAAGATTATGTGCGTGCTTTAGAGCGTACAGAGGAAGTGCGGGTAAATACTAGTGTGCCCCGTGGCCGTATTTTTGACCGTTATGGTCGTATTTTAGTTGATAATCAGCCTGAAAATGCGATTACGTATACAAAAATGCAAACAACAAAATCCGCTGAAATGCTTGAAATTGCAGAAAAACTTGCAAATCTCATCGAGCAGCCGACAGAAAAAGTAACACAGCGCGATAAATTAGATTTCTGGATTTTACGGAATCCGGAAAAAGCAAAAGAAAAAGTAACACAAAAGGAAATGACGAAATTCCAACTTGAAAATGAAGAATTAGAAATGAAGGAAATCAATAAAGAGTATGATCGACGGATTCGGGAACGGATTACAGATGAAGAACTGGAACAGCTTACCGACTTTGACCTGGAAGTTCTCGCGATTTACCGTGAAATGATGACGGGCTATAATTTATCCCCGCAAATTATTAAAGGTGAGAATGTTACACCGGAAGAATTTGCTCGCGTTTCAGAACAATTGGCGGATCTGCCGGGTGTGAATACGACAACCGATTGGAAACGCGTACGATTATCTCCATTAGCGATTTTAGGTCGAACAACGGTACCAAGCAAAGGTGTACCTAAATCGAAACTGGATTTTTATTTAGCACGTGATTATTCTCGGAACGACCGTGTTGGGGAAAGTTATTTTGAAGCACAGTATGAAGAAATTTTGCAAGGTGAAAAATCAGTCGTTAAAAACATAACGAATAAAAAAGGCCAAGTAGTTGAAACGATGACGACTTTCGCAGGGGAGCCCGGCAAAGATTTAGTAACAACAATCGATGTGGAACTGCAGCAAAAAGCTGATGAAATTTTGGAGAAGTATTTATTGGAATTAAAAGCTAAAGGTGGTTCTCAATTATTGGACCGCGGATTTTTAGTTGCAATGAGTCCAAAAACCGGAGAGCTATTATCTGTAGTCGGCAAGAAAATAGAAAAAGATAAAGACACTGGCAAACCTTATATTGTTGACTATTCTTACGGTACATTCACTTCAGCATATGAAGCAGGGTCAACTGTAAAAGCAGCAACCGTTTTAATGGGCTACAATGAGGGAGTTATTAGGCCGGGAACGGTTATGCTCGATTCACCAATGCGAATCGGGAATATTACACTGAATACTTTATTCAATAAGACTGGTAGTGTCATGCTGGATGATTTAACGGCATTGGAACGTTCATCAAACGTCTATATGTTCAAAATTGCGATGGGTATTGGCGGCCGTACGTATTCACCAGGTATGCGCTTTAGTTTAGCTCCGGGTACATTGCAGACAATGCGAAATGAGTATGCGCAGTTTGGACTAGGTGTGCCAACGGGGATCGACCTTCCTGGGGAATCGACAGGCTATCAGGCAGACCCGGATACCGATGTAAAACTATTAAACTTGGCGATCGGCCAGTTTGATACGTATACAACGATGCAATTGGCACAATATATTTCAACGATTGCAAACGGTGGTTACCGCATTCAACCACGCATGTTAAAAGAAATACGCAACCCTTCTAAAGATGGCGAGTATTTAGGGCAAGTTGTGGAAGAAGTAGCACCTAAAATTTTAAACAAAATCGAAAACAGCCAAGGAGAAATTGAACATGTACAAGAAGGTCTGCGCCGAGTTTACTTCGGGGCAAATGGTTCTGCCCGCCGTCAGTTTGAAACAGCAGATTATACAGCTGCTGGTAAAACGGGTACAGCCGAGGTAGTTTACTATGGACCGCAGCGTGATAAATGGAAAACTAACACGATCAATATTGTCCATGTAGGCTATGCACCATTTGATGATCCTGAAATTGCTTATGCAGTCATTTTTCCATGGGCAACAACGAACTTTACAAATAACTATTTACCACAGGCGAATTTAACAGCACGTGAATTAGTAGATTCCTATTTTGAACTGAAAAATAAATATGCAGAAGAGGGCTTATCTACAAGTAAAGTAGAAAAACCGATCATCAAGCATTCAGATGAAAAGCTGGATGAGGATGAAGAAGTTGAAACAGTAAATGAATAAAATCATGATCCCGTAGTTTCTTGCTACGGGATTTTTTTTAAGGAGAAGATTCAATGAGAAAGAAGATAATACATATTGTTGTTATCATCGGTGCCCTAAGTAATGCAGCGATTCTAGCATTCATGGATTTGCCGGCATGGCTCATTATTTTAATGTCGGTAATCTATATTGTTATTTTTGAAGGGCTCCTGCTTGTACTGGAGCCCCGTTTAGTCCGTGCCGAGCGCGAACGGAATGTTAAAGCCTATCCTTTTTTACGAGAATTGGTTGACGCAAAAAAAGCGACGGTTACAATGCGAGACGGTTCGGTGTTATATAATGCTACGTTCGAAGGCTATGCCCATCCAAAAGATGCGAAAACCATTTTACTTTATGTACATAAAGTAAAGACGAAAAAGGAAAAAGCAGCCTATACAGAACATCCTATTAAACTAATTAACATTAAAAGCGTAAAAAAGATTCAATAAGAAGAAAATGAGACAATTTGCCGGGAACTCCTGTAAATTGTCTTTTTTATTTACAATGATTTACATGCAATTAACTGCGGAATTATATAAGCTTAACAATTTGTGACTATAGTTGGAATTGTAAGAAAAACATCTATTAAACAAGCGGAGGAATTACAAATGAAAAAGTGGCAGTACTTAACATCAACAGCTTTACTAGGTTCAGCAATTCTTTTAGGAGCATGTGGTGGAGAAGAAAATAATGATGAAACATCAACATCTGCACAAACAAACACTGAACAAGCTGAAACTGGCAGCGCACAATTGACAGGTAACGTAGTAGGCGATGGTTCATCAACAGTTGCTCCAATTACAGAAGCATTAGTTGAAGAATACGCGGGCGTACAAAAAGATGTACGCGTAGCAGTTGGTGTATCTGGTACAGGCGGCGGATTCGAAAAATTCATCAATGGTGAAACGGATTTCTCAAACGCTTCTCGTCCAATCAAAGATACTGAAATGGAAGAGCTTAAAAACGCAGGAGTAGAATATACAGAATTTGAACTTGCTTACGACGGTTTATCGGTAGTTGTACACCCTGAAAATACTTGGGCAAAAGATTTAACAGTTGACCAATTAAAGAAGATTTGGATTGAAGATGGTTCTACGAAAAAATGGTCTGATATTGATCCTTCATGGCCGGATGAAGAAATTGTATTCTACTCACCAGGTTCTGACTCAGGTACGTATGATTACTTCGATGAAGTCATTTTAGACGGTGAAGACATTGTTAAAACAGCAACATTATCTGAAGATGACAATGTGTTAGTACAAGGTGTAACAGCAGATAAAAATGCAATCGGCTATTTCGGATACGCATACTACCTGGAAAATAAAGATAGATTACAAGTTGTAACTGTTGACGGTGTGGAACCGACAAACGAAACAATCGAATCAGGTGAATACTCACCATTATCACGACCACTTTTCGTTTATGTGAAAAACAGTGCAGTTAAAGACAATGAAGCTACATATGACTTCATGAAATTCACACTTGAAAATGCTGGTGAAATGGCAGAAGTAGTAGGGTATGTGAGCTTACCAGATGAAAAGTATGAAGAAGCTCTAAAAGAGTTAGAAGGATTAAAATAATTACGATGTTTAATAGTGTGGGGTGGCTCTCATGCCCCCACACGTTTTTTTATGATGAAAATTGACCGTTTATTTATATAGATGACTGGAAGGAGTTTTCGCACATGGCTCTTAAACAACAGGAGCAAGTAAGTGTCCAACAATTAATCGAGCGTTCGCGCAATCGCAAAGGAAAGAAAGTAATCGAAAAGTTAGTACCAATCGGGTTATTTTTAGCAGCAACGATTTCGGTTCTTACGACGTTTGGGATTGTATTTACACTAATATTCGAGACATTTGAATTCTTCACGCGAGTGTCGATTACAGATTATTTATTTGGTACAGAATGGCTGCCATTCTCAGGTAAGGAGCCATTGTATGGAGTATTACCATTAATATTCGGGACATTTAAAATAACACTGATTGCTATTATTGTAGCAGTACCATTCGGTTTGGGCGCTGCCATTTATTTAAGTGAATATGCATCAGAACGTGTACGAAAAATCATTAAACCGATTTTAGAAGTACTGGCAGGTGTACCAACAATTGTATACGGGTTCTTTGCCTTAACATTTATTACACCCATTTTACAGGCCATTATTCCCGATTTGAAAATATTTAATGCAATAAGCCCCGGGATTGTTGTCGGAATCATGATACTACCAATGATCACATCCATGTCCGAAGATGCGATGAGCTCTGTTCCAAGTTCGATTCGTGAAGGAGCGTTAGGGTTAGGGGCGACAAAATTCGAAGTAGCAGTTAAAGTTGTTCTGCCAGCCGCATTATCAGGTATTGTCGCTTCTGTCGTATTAGGTATTTCCCGGGCAATAGGGGAGACGATGATTGTTTCGCTGGCAGGCGGATCTACACCAAAATTCGACTTTGGCTTTACTGATTCGATTCAAACAATGACTGCTTATATCGTACAAGTAACGACAGGTGATGCCGGTTACGGTACTACAATTTACTACTCAATTTACGCAGTAGGGTTTACATTGTTTATTTTCACATTAGCAATGAATTTGCTTGCAACCTACATTTCAAAACGCTTCCGAGAGGAGTATTAATATGCGCTATATACAAGAAGATTTAGTGATGAAGCGGATGAATAAACGCCTCAATTCGAATAAAATGTGGAAAATTATTTTCATTATTGCTACAAGTTTTGCCCTTGTTTCTTTAGGTATGTTACTATACCGAATTTTGTCGCAAGGAATTGGTTTTTTAGATATGAATTTCATTACAAACTTCGCGTCACGTATTCCCGAAAATGCAGGGATTAAAGCAGCACTAGTCGGATCATTATGGCTGATGAGCGTTGTTGCCCCAGTCTCGATTATTTTAGGGGTAAGTACAGCGCTGTATTTGGAGGAATATGCAAAGCAAAACAAATTAAATGATTTTATCCGCATAAATATTTCTAACTTGGCAGGGGTTCCTTCAATAGTTTTCGGTTTACTCGGATTAACAATTTTCGTTCGACTGTTTGGCTTTGAAAAAAGTATTTTGGCAGCCGGACTGACGATGAGTCTACTCATATTGCCTGTTATTATTGTTGCGGCTCAAGAAGCGATCCGCTCGGTACCAAATGAACAGCGCGAAGCTTCATACGGAATGGGTGCAACGAAATGGCAAACGATTGTTAGGGTCGTGCTGCCGGCAGCTATTCCGGGAATTTTAACAGGTAGTATTTTAGCGTTATCTCGAGCAATTGGTGAAACAGCACCATTAGTAGTAATCGGTATTCCAGTCATTCTACAGTTTTTACCAACTGGATATCTCGATACATTTACCGCATTGCCGATGCAGATTTTCGATTGGGCAAAACGTCCGCAAGAAGCGTTCCAGTATGTGGCTTCAGCAGGAATTATCGTATTAATGATTTTCTTATTAACGATGAATTCCATTGCAATCTATATTCGAAATAAATTCCAAAAACGATATTAGGAGTGAAATGGAATGGTTCAAGTATTAACGAAAAATAATGTGCGTCAATCTGCAATGGGAATCGAACAAAATCAAGCGAATGTCATGCAGTCCCATAACTTTAATTTATGGTATGGGGATCACCATGCTTTAAAAGATATCAACTTAGACATGAAGGAAAACGAAGTAACGGCAATTATCGGTCCTTCCGGCTGCGGGAAATCGACATATATAAAAGCATTAAACCGAATGGTAGAACTTGTGCCGATCGTACGGACATCAGGAGAAATCAATTATCGCGGCCGTAATATTTTTTCAAACGGCTATGAAGTGGAAGAACTGCGCACGAAGGTCGGCATGGTGTTTCAAAAACCGAATCCGTTTCCAAAATCGATTTATGATAATATCGCATACGGACCACGAATACATGGGATTAAAAATAAGAAAATCCTGGACGAAATTGTGGAAAAATCCCTGCGTGGTGCAGCCATCTGGGATGAGGTGAAAGATCGTTTAAATCAAAATGCCTATGGGTTATCAGGCGGTCAGCAGCAGCGTATTTGTATCGCACGCTGTTTGGCAATCGAACCGGATGTCATTTTAATGGATGAGCCGACTTCAGCGCTTGACCCAATTTCAACATTAAAAGTTGAAGAGCTTGTACAGCAGATGAAAGAACAATATTCAATCGTCATCGTGACACATAATATGCAGCAGGCTGCACGTATTTCCGACAAAACGGCCTTCTTCCTGAACGGGGAAGTAGTAGAGTTTGATAAGACAGATATCATTTTCTCGACACCGTCAGATCAGCGCACCGAAGACTATATTTCCGGTCGATTTGGATAATTAGAAAAGGAGAATGATAACGATGATTCGCGAGCGTTTTGAACATGATCTAATAGCGGTACAGCAAGATTTAATGGAACTGTGTGATTTAAGTATTCATTCATTGCAGGAGTCTTTTAAAGCTTTTTTAAAAAAGGATATTGATTTGGCGCTTCAAGTTATAGATACCGATCCGAAGATTAATAGGTTGGAGGAAATAATCAATGACCGTGTCATTTTACTCATTGCAAAACAACAGCCTGTTGCGACAGATTTACGCCGTTTAATTGTTGTGATTAAAGCAGCAACGGATATGGAGCGCATAGGTGATCATGCGGTCAATATCGCAAAGGAAACAATTCGAATCGGAAAAACACCATTTGTCACGAGCGTGGAGCCGATTGAGGAAATGTTCCATAAAACAATTTTAATGCTGCGCCAAATTGTCGACGCCTTTTTAGAGGAGAATACGACTAAGGCAAAAGAAATTGCAAAACTGGATGATGAGGTCGACGAATTAACAGGCAATATACTTAGTAACTTAATGAAGTTGTCTGTTTCCAATGAGCAAGTGGCACAAGTGACGAGTTTATCATACGTATGCCGCTGTATCGAACGTTCGGCAGACCACGCAACAAATATAGCCGAGCATTTATTCTACCTTGTAAAAGGGAAGCATTATGAACTGAATAATTAAATGTAAAAAGTATAGGGAGGAGACTTCCTATACTTTTTTTCTTTAATCAAACAAATTTGTTCATGAATAATTTATGTAATGAAAGGGTACATGGTACAATAAAGGTAATTCAAATAAGTCCTGTACTTATTTAAATGTAAAGGGGTAGACAGCATGTTAAAAACAATTGTATTTGACCAATTAAAGCAAGCGATGAAAAACAAAGATGTATTGGCTAAAGGAGTATTAACTTTAGTGAAATCCGCTTTGGATTCTGCAGAAAAGGAAAAAGGTGCGGAATTGACGCCACAGGAAGAAATTGCTGTCATTAATCGTGAAATTAAGCAGACAAACCAGTCACTAGAAGGTGCAAAGCAAGCAGACCGTCCAGATTTAATCGAAAAAGAGGAAGCAAAATTAGTCATTTTAAAAAGCTTCTTACCAAAACAGTTAACAGAGGAAGAAATTTCAGCTGAGCTTCAGGCAGCTGGTATTACTTCAGGCATGAATATGGGGGATGCAATGAAAATTGCAAAGCCTTTACTTGATGGAAAAGCAGACGGAGCGACAATTTCAAAAGTTGTCAAAACGCTCATTTCCTAAAATGAAAATAAGCATTGTCAAGTAACAGAAAAGGAGGTGTGCCGCAATTAATTGACGGTCACGTCCTTTTCGCTATATTTTTCTAAAACAATAACACTTACACTACAAAAAGGAATTAGGATAGGGAGGATTAAAATGACCTTACATGAACAAATTGAACTGTATGTACCTTACAATGAACAGGAAGCAAAAGATCGAGACATCATTTTACGTGCAATGGCTAGTTTATCGGATGTCCTGACAAGAAATAATGAAGTTCTGCATTTTACTGCTTCAGCTTTTGTATTCAACCCAGACCGCACCCGTGTACTAATGGCTCATCATAATATTTATAATTCATGGGGCTGGATGGGCGGTCATGCAGACGGCGATCCTGATTTATTTAATGTAGCGAAAAAAGAGCTGATGGAAGAAGCAGGTCTTACAGAAGCAAAAGCGATGCAGGAAGATATTATTTCGCTTGATATCCTGCCGGTTATCGGTCATATGAAAAACGGAAAATATGTTGCAGCACATTTACATTTTAATGTGACTTATATATTTGAAGTGGAAGATGAAGCGACATTTAAAGCGAAGCTTGATGAAAACAGTGAAGTAGGTTGGATCGCAATGGACGAAGTTGCCGAAAAATGTACGGAAGCGCATATGATTCCAATCTATGAGAAAATTATAGAGAAGGTAAAAAAAATCGGCTGTTAAACGATAGGCTGAAATGGATAACATTTTTTCTAAAGACTGATTTTTTCCATACGGAGATTTTCTGGATTCAACTCGCTGATATACAGAAAAACACAAACGAATGCTGA
Source organism: Solibacillus kalamii (assembly GCF_002174535.1). NCBI lineage: Bacteria > Bacillati > Bacillota > Bacilli > Caryophanales > Caryophanaceae > Solibacillus > Solibacillus kalamii. The sequence continues at coordinate 347,913 of NZ_NHNT01000002.1, forward strand.
AATTGAAATAATTTCACAAAATTAAACAACCGTGTGCTAAAATAACGTTGTATAAACAAAAGGGAGGCTATTTTCAAATGGCGAAAAAAGTAAAAGAATATAAAATTAACCCAGATCGAGTGGAAGAAGCATTATTAGTACAAAACCGTATGCTTCTTGAATTATTGGTTCAAGTTTTAGATGAGCAACTAGTAATTGAACGTCCAATTTTACACGAACGTTTAGGAAACCTAATCGAGCTTTCAGACAACGATCGTGATTTGAAAGATACTTTACACGGTTTAACTCAAAAATTATAATTACATACATTTATGTGTGGTGCGGTATCCTAGTGATACCGCTTTTTTTATGCAGAAAAAACGATTATAAAGTTAGTTATTCGCCCACAGTTTAAATTACTACTTTTTAATTTTAATCTTCGCTATACTATCGGTATTGATTTGAAAACAGATGGAGGGTTTTACATGACAAATGAATATAAGACTGTATTAACAGATGAAATTCTTCATTTTTTATATCGTAATGCATCTTTTCAAGCTTTAGATGAAAATGAGCAGCAACAGTTTTTGGAGAAATTCGGTAAACAACCATTATTCATAGAGGTTATCGAAATTGCAATTGCACTTGAAGAAATGATTGCAGAAGTGGAAGCAACGATGCCGAAAATACAGGATAAAGATTATTTATTCCCGATTGAGCAACAAAAGCAATTACTGAAAGATCGGACTGTTATTGATGGCAATGTACTGTATGTGCCGTTTGAAGAGATGAAAAATCTTTATTCGCCCATGATAGTCATCCTACAGCAATCTGACGCCATGCAGGGGGTTGAAGCATTTACGAAAGGGACCATTTTACCGCTATTTAATTTATGTGCTATCCAAAAACGTGATTTAATCATACTTCCGTTTAGTAATAAACCGGCTCAACCGCTCCTTTTTAAAAATGGAACACTTGAAATTGAAATGTTTGATCAATTTCTGCAGCATTTTTTAACTGGAGACGCTCAAATTATGCCGGCTATAGACAAGGCGATTGAACTTTTTACCCAAGACAACATTTGCCATCAGCGGGATCTTATGATTATTACGGATAATCAATTTAGCGATTTCCATAAACTGAATCAAGAAGTTGCTGCCGGAAAAATGCAGGAACTTGATATCGATCTCGCGGTCATCGCGATGAGCGAAACCGACTTTGAAAAACAGCCGATTTCCTTTGCAGACAAAGTATTTTTTGCCAACGATTAATGAAACGAATCCGTTTTGGGTTCGTTTTTAATTTGCCCAATTTTGTTACACACAAGGAATTTTAAAAGGGAGTGCGGAATAATTAAAGTAAGGATACATAAATAGAGAGAAATGGAGTGTTTCGTTCGATGTATACAGCCTATTGTAGAACCGTCCAAAGTTCAATGCGTGTCGGTATGAAGCTTATGAACTGGAGAAAGCCAGAATTACTCCAAGGGGAAAACAGCCTTGAAAAATTGCCGGACCTTGTGAAAAGTTTAGATTTAAATATGCTTTTAGTGATTACAGATGAAGGAATTCACAAACTAGGGCTTATGGATAAGTTATTGGAGGGCTTACAGGAGCAAAATATTGCATTTGTTGTCTATAGTAAAACCGTTCCAAATCCAACTTTCACAAATATTGAAGAAGCATTGGAACTGTATAATGCGAATAATTGTGATGGCATTATAGCATTTGGCGGCGGGTCACCGATGGATTGTGCTAAGGCAGTTGCGGCAAGGATAGCACGCCCCGATAAATCGTTGGTTGATTTAAAGGGATTATTCAAAGTAAGAAAAGAAATGCCGCCGTTTTTTGCAATTCCGACTACGGCCGGAACGGGAAGCGAAGGGACGATAGCCGCAGTCGTATCAAATAGTGAAACACATGAAAAATTCGCTATTATGGATCCAGTGCTTGTCCCGCATTACGCTGTACTAGATCCGGTATTAACGATTAATTTGCCTCCGCATATTACATCTACGACGGGAATGGACGCTTTGACACATGCCGTGGAAGCCTATATTGGAAAAAGTAATACAGAGGAGACGAGAAAATATGCCCGTGAGGCAGTTATACTTATTTTTAAGTATTTAGAGCGCGCCTATGTTGAGGGAACAGATATGAAAGCAAGGACGGAAATGCAGCGTGCGTCCTATTTGGCCGGACTTGCATTTACCCGGGCATATGTAGGCTATGTTCATGCCATTGCTCATACACTCGGTGGTTTCTATCAAGTTCCGCACGGATTTGCCAATGCGATAATCCTGCCGCATGTCCTGCGATTTTACGGCGAAAGCGCTGCTAAGCCATTAGCAGAACTGGCGACGATTGTAGGAATCGGGAAAATAACAGACAGCGATGAAAAAAAGGCAGAGTTATTTATTGAAGCGATTGAAGCGTTAAATGAAAAGATGAACATTCCTCGAAAAATAACAGGAATCATCAACCGTGATGTGCCATTAATGGTAGAGCGCGCTATACAAGAAGCGAACCCGCTGTACCCTGTACCGCGCATTGTGAATAAAGATGAAATGTTTTATTTATACCAAGTCATTCAGGAATAGTAGAAAAAAGGACAAGCAAAAAACCCCGATTTTTCCATAGAGAAATCGGGGTTTATTTTTTGTATATTATTATTGTTCAAGTTGGTCGTCGAAATAGTTTAATAACCCTTGATAGATGCCCAGTGTTGCTTGTTCCCGGTAATAATCTGTAGTAATTGCCCGTTCTTCAGAAGGATTACTTAAATAACCGAGCTCAAGCAATATAGCATTTTGGCGGTTTTCGCGTAGCACTAAATAGTTTCCGAAGCGCGGTCCACGGTCCTTCAAGTTAACTTTTGATGCCAAGCCTTCATGGACATATTCGGCAAGCTTTTGCTGGTAACCATTCGTATAATAGGTCGTAAAACCGCTCACTGAACTATCTTCATTTGCGTCATAGTGAATACTGATAAACGCATCGGCACTTGCCTGATGCGACACTGCTACACGCTTTCGCAAGTCGACAAATATATCAGATTCCCGGGTCATGACAACATTTGCACCGGCAGCCTGTAATTTGGAACGGAGCATTTCTGCTGTAATAATATTAATATCTTTTTCGTCGGTTCCACGAACGCCGGTAGTACCACGGTCATTACCGCCATGACCGGCATCCAGCACGATTGTTAAGCCTTTTAATGTACCCTGTTTACGCTCGGCTACTTGGCTTGTATTTTTTGGGGATGTAGTTCCCTGTGAATTGTTTTCACTTACAACCCAGTTTGCGACATACGCAGTCTGTTGATCTTTTACTGCGATTTTAAACCAGTCGCCTTCACTTTCCACTATCGGATATGTATGACCAGCATCTGCGATAACGACTACATTTGAAGAAGTAGAAGGGGATTCCCTTAAGTTTGTCCCGTTATAAATAATCGTGACAAAGTTTTTCGCTTCTTCTTTCTCAGATGAATGATTTTGTTTCAATTGTTTTGTGAAAGTTCCGTAAAAGCTGTAAATCCAACCTTTTTTGCCTTTTTCATATTCAATCTCGACCCAATTATGATCGCGGCTAAGCACTTTAAACTGTTGGCCCTCCGTGGCAAGTCCTAATTTTTTTGCTGTTAAATCAGGTTTTTTTCGGATGTTTACGGCACTTACATTAACGGTAAATGTATTCGGATCAATTTGCTCTATAGGTTCATTTGATTGTTCCTGTTCCACATTATCAGTTGGAGTTTCCGGTGTTTCCGACTTTGCATCTTTTACTGTGACATATTCTGCGAATACCCAACCTGTCATTTCCCCGAACTGAATTTGAATCCAATCCTGTTCCTGTTGTAAAAATTTACTTTCCGTCCCGGAAGAAATTTTCGTCAGTACAGATGCGGATAATGATGGCGCTACACGAACATTTAAAGAGTCCACTTGAGAAATGACCGTTTTGTCAGATGACGAGTCTTTTTGCACATTTGCTGTTTTCACAAGCCATGCCGCAACCCAACCTTCTTGTTGTCCGACCTGAACATGGTGCCAATCACCTTGTTTTTCAATCGAAATGATCTCAGTTCCTTCTTTTAACGTATCGATGATCGGATAAGAAAGACCGGGACCTTCACGTAAATATAAAATTTCCGCGTTTACATACAACGGTTCCCCGTTGGCATAAGCAGGGCGAGCGGAATAATTATACGGAATTACCGCTGTGAATAATAATAAAATTGATAAACCAATTATTATTTTATTTTTTTTCATAGTTTCCTCCTTTTAAAATTATTTTGTTTAAATGACCCTTTCACTATATACTCCTATATTATAAAAGTATTTATGACAAAAAATATAGCGTTTTTTTGAAAATGGTTGACAACTTGTCATGACATCATTAAGATTAGTGTTAATTTAACAAAAGTAACATTGCCAATGACCAAACAAGTAGCGGTTGCCAATGCTGAAAAGAGAGGGAAAGACATAGGCTGTAATCTTTCCTGCAGTATGTAACATGTGAACAACAGTTGAGAGGCGTTTCCTCGAAAAAATTTTTTCTAGTAGGGGAAGACGGAATCGGCCGTTATCCGAATTCGAGAGGATGTAGAGATACATCAATTAGGGTGGAACCGCGGAAGAATTTACAAGCTTTCGTCCCTTGCAGTTTTTGCAAGGGACGAAAGCTTTTTTTATTTTCTTCTTTCTTCAGCTCGCAATGCGTTTGGTCAATTAAGAGAGGAGTGCTTTTATGAATTTTAAAGTACCAAAAGGAACACAGGATATTTTACCGGGTCAATCCGAAAAATGGCAGTATGTAGAACGTGTCATCCGTGATTTATGTGAAAAATATCGCTATAACGAAATTCGCACACCAATGTTTGAATCAACAGAACTGTTTCAACGCGGTGTAGGGGATACAACGGATATCGTACAAAAAGAAATGTATACATTTACGGACAAAGGAAATCGTTCGTTAACATTACGTCCAGAAGGAACTGCTTCAGCGGTACGTGCATACGTGGAGCATAAAATGTTCGGTCAGGCAGATCAACCTGTCAAACTTTATTATACAGGTCCAATGTTCCGTTATGAACGTCAACAGGCAGGACGATATCGCCAATTCGTACAGTTTGGTGTAGAAGCAATCGGCTCAGCTGATCCGGCGATTGATGCGGAAGTAATGGCACTTGCAATGGATGTCTATACAACACTTGGTTTGTCTGATTTAAAATTAGTCATTAATTCATTAGGTGACAAAGATACGCGTGATGCGCACCGCAGTGCGTTAATTGAGCATTTCACTCCTGTTGTTGGGGAGCTTTGCAGTGATTGTCAAAGCCGTCTGGAGAAAAATCCTTTACGTATTTTAGATTGTAAAGTAGATGCTAAACACCCGGCAATGGCTACTGCACCGGCTTTAACGAATTATTTGACGGATTCTTCTGCAGAATACTTCACGAAAGTAAAACAATATTTGGATGTACTGGGCATTTCCTATGAAGTGGATCCTAACTTAGTACGTGGTCTTGATTACTATAACCATACAGCGTTTGAAATTATGATTACCGGTGAAGGGTTCGGTTCAATTACGACACTTTGCGGTGGCGGGCGCTATAACGGTTTAGTTGAAGATATTGGCGGACCGGAATCACCTGGTATCGGTTTTGCCCTGTCAATTGAACGATTATTATTGGCGCTGGAAGCAAAAAACATCGAGCTTGCAACGGGAAATAATCTGGAAATGTATGTTGTGGCAATGGGTGAAGAAGCTAAACTCAAAGCAGTGGAGCTTGTAAGTTCGTTCCGTGCAAAAGGCATTTCAGCAGATATGGATTATTTGGACCGGAAAATGAAAGCGCAAATGAAAGCTGCTGACCGTGCGAATGCAAAATTTGTCATTGTATTAGGTGAGTCAGAATTAGATGAGCAAGCAGTAAACGTCAAAACAATGGAAACAGGCGATCAGACAAAAGTGGAATTCGGTCAGCTTGTCCAATACGTTTTAGAAAACAAATAGTTGGAGGAATAACAATGGCGCAAAGAACACATGCATGTGGCTTAGTAACAGCTGCAGAAGCGGGACAGGAAGTTGTATTAAAAGGTTGGGTACAAAAACGTCGTGATTTAGGCGGATTAATTTTCGTGGATATGCGTGACCGTGAAGGGATCGTACAGGTAGTTTTCGGTGATCAAGCGAAAGACGCTTTAGAACTTGCCAATAAAATTCGTAATGAATTTGTCATTGAAGTAAAAGGTACAGTAGTTTTACGTGATGCTTCCCAAATTAACAAAAATATGAAGACAGGCGAAATCGAAGTGGTGGCTTCTGAACTGACGATTATTAATGAAGCAAAAAACCCGCCATTCGCAATCGATAACAATGCGGAAGTTTCGGAAGAGTTACGTTTGAAATACCGCTATTTGGATTTACGTCGCCCAGTAATGTATGACACATTTAAGATGCGCTCTGATGTAACACGTACAATCCGCAATTTCTTACAAAACGAAGGCTTCCTGGAAGTGGAAACACCAATTTTAACGAAATCAACACCAGAAGGAGCACGTGACTATTTAGTTCCATCTCGTGTACATGATGGTGAATTTTATGCATTACCGCAATCACCACAGTTATTTAAACAGCTATTAATGGTAGGTGGCTTTGAGAAGTACTTCCAAATTGCTCGTTGCTTCCGGGATGAAGATTTGCGTGCAGACCGTCAGCCGGAATTTACACAAGTCGACATCGAAACTTCATTCTTATCAATGGATGAAATTATAGAAATGAACGAACGTCTTCTTACTCAAGTTATGAAAGATGTAAAAGGCATTGATGTCGTTACACCATTCCCGCGCATGAGCTATAAAGAAGCAATGGATCGTTTCGGTTCAGATAAACCAGACGTACGTTTCGGACTGGAATTAAAACAGCTTTCAGACATCGTAAAAGAATCGGCATTCGGTGTATTTGCTAACGCAGTGGCAAATGGCGGTGAAGTGAAGGCAATCAATGTGAAAGGCGCAGCAGCAAACTATTCACGTAAAGATATTGATGCATTAGGCGAGTTTGCAGGCCGTTACGGGGCAAAAGGTTTAGCATGGTTAAAAGTGACAGAAGAAGGCTTGAATGGCCCGATTGCGAAGTTCTTTGAAGGCGAAGCAGCGGACACAATCATCCAAGCAACAGAAGCACAGGCTGGTGACTTATTATTATTCGTTGCAGACAAATCTTCTGTAGTTGCAGATGCACTAGGCGCATTACGTTTAAAATTAGGAAAAGAACTAGGCTTAATCGATGAGTCGAAATTCGAATTTTTATGGATTGTTGATTGGCCATTATTCGAATACGATGAGGCGGAAGGTCGTTACTATGCGGCCCACCATCCATTCACTCGCCCATTCGATGAAGATTTAGAGTTAATGAATACAAACCCTAAAGAAGTTCGTGCACAGGCATATGATATCGTATTAAACGGTTATGAGCTTGGCGGCGGGTCACTACGTATTTATGAGCCGGATTTACAAGCAAAAATGTTTGAACTGCTTGGATTTACTGAAGAAGAAGCGCGTGCACAGTTCGGCTTCTTACTTGAAGCATTTGACTACGGCGTTCCTCCACATGGCGGTTTGGCGATGGGACTTGACCGATTAGTAATGCTTCTAGCAGGCCGTACAAACTTACGTGATACAATTGCATTCCCTAAAACGGCAACAGCTAGCTGTTTATTAACAGATGCACCATCACAAGTTTCGGATGCACAGCTTGAAGAGTTAAGCTTACGTATCGCAGCGACAGCAAAAAAATAAATGTTAAGGTACTTCTTCTCACGGGAAGATGTACCTTTTTTTATGAAGTAAATTGGAACCATATTATTCTAAAAAATTAGTACAATTTTAATAATTTATAAGAATGGAATGTTTTCGATTGAATAATCAGAATATTGGTGTTAATATAACACTAATACGAATCCTGAAGTGTTCGTCGCTATATTTGTTACTAAACACTTTTGACCGAACAATAAATCGTTGGGAGCTACTATTACCGTAGAAGCAAACATGCCCCATTTGGAGCGGGAAGTTTAACGCTGCGATTAGTGCACCCCCTTGCTATAGACGCGGGATCAAAACGATGTTGTAGCAAGACGGCATTTTTGGGATTCGTCCATTTCTAATTTTACTCTTCTACTTTTATGTAGAAGAGTATTTTTATTTTGTTATAATAACTGGAATCGGAGCATTCCTGAAATGATATTATCGAAAATGCTACTTTCTGTCATTAGATTGTTGCTTGCATCTCGTATATGATGTCGTTATAATGCCTAGTAGAATGATAAAGATTGAGGGGTAAAATTAGATGTTACATCAATTTTCACGAAACGAGTTAGCTATTGGAACAGAAGGGTTAGAAAAGCTGGAAGAAACGACAGTCGCAATTTTAGGTGTAGGCGGTGTAGGTTCGTTTGCGGCAGAAGCATGTGCACGCAGCGGGATTGGCCGTATCATATTAGTAGATAAAGATAATGTGGATATTACGAATGTCAATCGTCAATTAGTTGCATATCTATCAACAGTTGGAAAGTCAAAGTCTGCTATTATGAAAGAACGGATTGCAGATATTAACCCGGAGTGTGAAGTAATTGATATGCATATGTTTTATACAGAAGAAACATATGAACAGTTTTTCGCACAAGGAATTGATTATGTAATCGATGCATCCGATACAGTTATGTACAAAATCCATATTATGAAAGAATGTTTAAAACGCAACATTCCAATTATCTCAAGCATGGGTGCTGCCAATAAAATGGATCCTACACGATTCCAAATTGCCGATATTTCAAAAACGCATACAGATCCATTGGCAAAAGTAATCCGTACAAAACTGCGTAAAGAAGGCATTAAAAAAGGTGTAACTGTTGTATTTTCAGATGAATCCCCAATTGTCGTACGTCCGGACGTTGCACAATATGTAGGAAAGCCTGAAGCGGAAATCCGCAAAGCACAATTACCACCTTCATCAAATGCATTCGTACCATCTGTTGCCGGATTAATTGCAGCAAGCTGGGTTATTAATACGATTTTAAAAGATGTCGAAATTAAACGTGTTCAAGGGTAAGTCGTAAACTTCCATAAATGAAAGGATGTGTAAAAGGTATTTCTAAACCTTTTAACACATCTTTTTTATTGAGGAATTGTTAAATGATATTTACTGATTTTAACCTTGTTTTTACATCTAAAACGTCATTAGACAATTAATGAATCATCAAATTTATCTTTCCGTTAATCAAATTATTACGTAATAAATTACATACTTATATTAGTTTATACAAAAATTTCCTCATAAAGTGGTTTTGTTATGAATGGTTATTCATTAAATGGAATACAATATTATTGTGATAAAACAATAAAAATATTTAAGAAATGGAGCTTAAGAAATGGTCATACAACAATTGGAATACCGGGGTTTGAATTTACATGATGTGATCGGCTCAGTGGAAATTGCAATAGATGCCGATTTAAATACGATTCACATTTATGATACCGATCATATTGTTGAACCGGAATATGATTTTTTAACGAAAAACTTCAAGCTAAGCGAAGGTTTCTGGAAAATGGCGAATGTAATAAAAGAAAAGCAATTATTTTTAAGCAATGATGAAAAAAATTTAGATATATGGATTGAATCATTTAACTGGTTTTTTTACAGTTCAGGCCCTTCCGTTAAAATCTATAAACAGGGTGAGATGGTTGTATTTAAAAACGACTATATAAATATAGAGAAGTTATTGTATGCAAAGTACTTTTCCCGTTTGACAGGTGAATCTTTGAATGGCAAATGACATAATATTCTATTAAGAGAATAATTATGGCAAAAATATGGCAGGATTTTAATGATTTTTTCGTTTTTGAAGAAAAATTCCTTTTTTTTGCTATAGTTAGAGTGTATTGATAATATGCATGGGGATGCAAGGAGGAACGATAGAATGACAATCGAAATGAAAAATGATTTATTGAATTTGCCGAGTCTGCAATTGAAGATGGATACAATCGTTTTTGAAAATATCGATACAAAACCAAATTGGTCAAAAGCTTTTGAGCAGCTGGATAGATTATTGCACAAAGTAGCGAATAATTTTAATTTTTACATTGCTAAAAATGACGGGGAACTGCCATCAAGCACTACTTATTGGACGCTTTATATGGATATTGCTTCAAAACTTTTATACTTTACCGGTTTAGCGCATGCCAACTTAATTGCGGAAGATGATATGGATGCACGTGCACATGTGAGTAAGTTTTATGAGTTAAGTGCGAGCTGTATTCCAAACGCGCATACTGAAAATAATGAAGAATTGCTTTCGGAGATTCAAAAGAGTATTTACCAGTTAAGCGGTGAAGAAGTTAAGCTGACTGTTGCCGACAATGTGGAACAGTGTATTAAAGCATTTAAGAAATTTGCAGAGTCATACGAAAAGTAAAATATAAGAGAGTCATTTTCATTTGAAAATGACTCTTTTTGTATTCGTTATAAATTGTCTTTTATTTCTTAAAGGATTTTAGCTTCTCATGTATAGCGGCCATTCTTTTTTCTTCACCTGCTATGACGGGCTTATAAAATTCGGTACCTGCCAATTCATCCGGTAAATATTGCTGTTGCACCCAGCCACCAAAAGTTCCAAGAGGGGAATCGTGAGGGTATTTGTAACCGACATGACCGAGTTCTGCCGCACCCGCATAATGAGCATCTTTTAGATGGTTCGGTATATCACCGGTTTTCCCTTCATGAATTGCTGCAATCGCTGAATCCAATGCTTTATAGGCTGAATTCGATTTGTCCGATAAACACATTTCAACGACAGCGGTTGCAAGCGGTATGCGTGCTTCCGGCAACCCGAGTTTCACGGCAGCTTCCGTCGCTGCCTGCACATGTGCTCCGACACTAGGATTCGCAAGTCCGATATCTTCATAGGCCATGACGAGCAGTCTTCGACATACTGCAACTAAGTCCCCATTTTCGAGTAAATGAGCCAAATAATAGAGCGCAGCATTTGGATCGCTGCCACGTACCGATTTTTGAAGGGCAGACAATAAGTTATAGAAATGAGAGCCCCCTTTATCCCCAAAAACCCCAATTCGTTTTGCAAGTGCGTCGATCGCATTATCATTGATAATGGTTACTCCGTCTTTTTCATCTGAAGCATAATAGACCGATTCCAAAAGAGTTAATGCTTTTCTGGCATCTCCGTTGGAAGCATTGGCAATTTTTTCGATTTGCTGTTCGGTTATATCAATTTCTAAATGTCCAAGTCCACGTTCTTTATCTGCTAATGCCTGATTGAGTAGTTGAACGATATCATCGCCTGTTAAGCGTTCCAATTGTAATATTTCCCCACAGCGCGAACGGATGGCAGGGTTTACATCATGGAACGGGTTTTCCGTTGTTGCCCCGATTAAGACGATTGAACCGTTTTCCACATGCGGCAGCAATGTATCTTGCTGAAGTTTGTTGAAGCGGTGGATTTCATCTAAAAATAAGAGGACTTTACCGCTCATACGCGCGTCCATCACGATTTGCTCAATATCTTTCTTCCCAGCATGTGTTGCGTTCAATGCAAAGAACGGAAGTTTCGAACTCCCGGCAATCGCGTTGGCAATCGATGTTTTTCCAACTCCCGGAGGTCCGTATAACAATATCGAAGGTACATGTCCTTTTTCGATCATTCTAAACAATGGTGTTGCCGTTCCAATAATATGCTGCTGACCGACAATTTCTTGAATGGTACGAGGTCTCATTTTATAGGCGAGCGGTTCATTTTGCATAATTTTTCGCTCCTTTTCTTTTCAGTAAAATAAATTGGTTATTGTTAATTATCATAAAGTATTTCCGAGTGGTTTAAAAGGAGTTGTGTTATAATGAATAATATTATAGGACTAGAAAATAAGAGGTGTAACGATGAAAATATCGACTAAAGGGCGTTACGGTTTAACGATTATGATTGAATTGGCAAAGCATTATGGTGAAGGACCGATTCCGTTGCGACAAATTGCTGCGGATAAAGATTTATCTGAAGCGTATTTAGAGCAATTAGTGTCACCACTCCGCAATGCAGGCCTAGTAAAAAGTGTTCGTGGTGCATACGGCGGCTATATGTTGGCACATAAGCCTAATGAAATTTCGGCTGCTGATGTCATCCGCGTATTGGAAGGACCGATCCAGCCGGTTGAAGGAATTGAAAATGAGGAAGCGCCACAGCGTGAACTGTGGATGCGGATTCGCGATGCAGTGAAAAATGTGTTGGATACAACGACGATTGATGATTTGGCAAAATATACGAATAATGAAGTATCTGACGGTTACATGTTTTACATTTAGTGTTATTTAAAGGAGTTAGTTAGTTTGAAAAATTCAATTTATCTTGATCATGCCGCTACTTCGCCAATTGCATCGGAAGTAATTGATGTAATGGCACGTGCAATGGCAGAGGAAAGCGGTAATGCATCAAGTATTCATACAGTTGGACGCAGTGCACGTAAAGCGCTGGATGAATCTCGGGCTAGTTTGGCAGCCAAAGTAAATGCGAAGCCCTCTGAAATTATTTTTACAAGCGGAGGAACAGAAGCCGATAATATGGCCATCTTTGGAACAGCGTTTGCGCGCCAAAAAGAAGGTAAACATATTATCACAACAGCAATTGAACACCATGCAGTTTTACATGCGTGTGAAAAGCTTGAAAAAGAAGGTTTCACGGTGACGTATTTACCAGTTGATCAAACGGGACGTATCCGCGCTGAACAGGTAAAAGAGGCTTTACGTGATGATACGATTTTAGTGACGATTATGTATGGTAACAATGAAGTTGGCACAATCCAGCCTATCGCAGAAATTGGTGCGATAGTAAAAGAACATACCGCAACATTTCATACAGATGCTGTACAAGCATTTGGACTGGAAAAAATGGATGTTGAAGCACTCCACGTTGACTTACTAAGTGTTTCGGCGCATAAAATTAACGGTCCTAAAGGAATCGGCTTTTTATATGCAAAAACAGGAGTTAAACTGACAAATATCCTTTATGGTGGCTCACAGGAAAAAAAACGCCGTGCAGGTACCGAAAATGTCCCGGCTGTGATTGCTTTTGCAAAAGCTGCCGAGTTAGCAGGACGGTCTTCACAACAGCGTATGGAGCAGTATAATGGTTTCAAAAATATTTTAATCGAACAGTTCCAGCAGGCGAATATTGATTTTCATCTGAATGGTCATCAAACGAGCGTTTTACCACATGTATTGAATGTGACTTTCCCCGGGACGGATGTTGAATCATTTTTAATCAATTTGGATATGGCCGGCGTACTCGTATCTAGCGGTTCGGCTTGTACAGCAGGTTCGATTGATCCGTCCCATGTACTTGTTGCAATGTATGGACAGAACGCCCCTGAGCTTCGTAGTTCCATTCGTTTCAGTTTTGGGTTAGGATTAACAGACGAGTTAGTGCGAGAAGCAGGTAAGCGTACTGCTGAAATTGTGAAACGTCTAACTTCGTAAATTTATAAGAAAGACTTCGCGCCTTTTACGCGATTTGTCTAAGAAAAGGTGAATAGTAAATGGTAGAAACAAGAGATCCATCTCAAATTCGAGTAGTTATTGGAATGAGTGGAGGCGTTGATTCATCAGTAGCCGCTTATTTATTAAAACAGCAAGGCTATGATGTAATCGGTATTTTCATGAAAAACTGGGATGATACAGATGAATTCGGTGTATGTACAGCGACAGAAGATTATGATGATGTCATCGCAGTATGCAACCAAATCGGCATTCCGTATTATGCAGTTAACTTTGAAAAACAGTATTGGGATAAAGTGTTTACGTACTTCCTGGAAGAATATAAAGCAGGCCGTACACCGAATCCTGATGTGATGTGCAACAAAGAAATTAAATTCAAAGCCTTCCTGGAGCATGCACTGGCACTTGGCGCGGACTATTTAGCGACAGGCCACTATGCACGTGTAGCGCATGACGAGAATGGTGTGAAAATGCTTCGCGGCATTGATAATAATAAAGACCAAACGTATTTCCTGAATCAGTTAACTTCAGAACAGCTTGAAAAGGTCATGTTCCCAATTGGTCATTTACCGAAGCCTGAAGTCCGTAAAATTGCGGAAGAAGCAGGTTTGGCAACAGCGAAGAAAAAAGATTCAACTGGGATCTGTTTCATCGGTGAACGTAATTTCAAAGAATTTTTAAGCCAGTATCTACCTGCACAGCCGGGCAATATGGAAACATTTGATGGTGAGGTAAAAGGTACGCACGACGGCTTAATGTACTATACATTAGGGCAACGTCACGGCCTAGGGATTGGCGGAGACGGCGAACCTTGGTTTGTTGTCGGTAAAGATCTAACACGTAACGTATTATATGTTGGCCAAGGTTTCCATCACGATGCATTGTATTCGGATGCATTGACGGCGGTAAAAATGAGCTTTACAGGTGAAGCGAAAACGGGCACATTTAATTGCACGGCTAAATTCCGCTATCGTCAGGAAGACTCGCCGGTAACCGTGACTATGCGTGAAGACGGTACAGCATATATTGAATTTGCGGGACCGGTTCGAGCGATTACACCGGGACAAGCGGTTGTATTATATGATGGTGAAGAATGCCTAGGTGGCGGTACAATCGATGGCGTATTTAAAAATAGTGAAAAATTAACATATGTAGGGTAATAGACGATAGACGTTCATTAAAAATGAGCGTCTATACATATTTATAGAGGTGACATAATGGATACAAACTATAATGAAATCGGGATTAAAGCATTCCAGGAAAAGCGTTATGAAGAAGCTGCACAAGCTTTTACACAGGCAATTGAAGCTCAGCCGAACGATGCGATCGGCTATGTGAACTTCGGTACATTGCTTGCGGCAATGGGGGATATTGAACGTGCTGAACGTTTTTTCCAAAAGGCGATTACAGTAGACGAAAAAGCTGCTACAGCGTATTACGGATTGGCAAATTTATACTACGAAGCTGAGCGCTATACAGAAGCAGCAAAACTATATCAAAAATCGATCGATTACGGAATCGAAGGGGCAGATGCCTATTATATGCTGGCTAAATCTTTTGAGCGGGAACAGCAATTCAAGTTGGCCCTGCCATTTATGCAGCGTGCGGCAGAGCTTGCGCCGAAAGATCTGCAAATTTGTTTAGCATACGGCATTTTGCTCTGTTCTTTGGAAATGTTCGATTTTGCGAAGCCGGAGCTGGAATTCGTTATTGAAGAAGACTGGAATAATGCAGATGCGCATTATAATTTAGGTGTATTATACGCGGTAGCTTCAACAGATACCGATAAAGCAAAGTATCATTTGAAACAGGCTTATACATTGCAGCCTGAATTTGAACAAGCTAAGTATTTATATGATATGATTTGCCAACGTTCGAACTAAATTTAACATTTTCTCCCGAAAAGATGAAAAGTGATGTGCTGGAAAAGAAGTTTCCAGCACATCACTTTTTTAATAAAATGATAACGAAATGAAATACTTCGCAACTATAAGTTTATGATATGATGGATGAAACTGACAGTTATTTGAGGTGGGATATTTTACATGGACGCTAAAATAGATGTAGCAGATTGCATGTTTTTAATTTCTGATGAAAAAATGTGCCAATTTCAACAATTGATAGATGACCTTGACTTGTTCACGTTAATACTACCTTTCAGTGAGGATTCATACCAGCGTTCTATCATAATATTTGATATTTGGTATTTACTGAATACAGAAGAGGCTGACCGCATTGCTCATCCAGAAAACATTATGATTTATCCAATGCGGAATTATTTACTAGATAGAATTAAAACCTTTCAGATAAAACGTTATATTCAGCTTGCGTTATATGAGAACGACAAACTGGCATTTATTTGTGCCATTTATATTTATATGAAGCTGGATCAGTTTATTTTAGAGAAATTGGAGAAAAATGAAGAAGTAGCGATAAGCTTTTTAGCCCTTAGAGAATTCAAAGATAAAAGTTTGCGGCCTTACTATGATTCGAAATATATAGAAGTTGAAAATTACCCGAAACAACTGGCGTTATTGCAAAGTACGGTAGTAAAAGAATTGCAGGAAATTATGGATGAACATGAACAGCAACTCAAACTTATATTTGAACAAGCAATTGATGAGGCAAGTGAAATTTATGAAGCTGTATTTGGATTGATAAATGATTGGGGTGGGCGAGTATCATGAAAATTTTAAACCAAATCGAACATTTACGTAATTCATTTATAGAGCTGAAATTTATGGAAGTGATTCAGTTTAGCACAATTACATTGCCGATTACACTCGAAGAAAAGAGATATGATGAGGCTCTTCTTTGTTATGAATATTTGGCCTCAGCGTATTTTGAAATAGGCAGCTATCGAAACTTTCACGCGGTCATGGATGATTATGAAAAGCTTTGCTTAACATATGGAAACAATGAGAATAAGATGATCTACTACTACTTATACAGTCTCGAACATATCTTTACAAAACATCATGATGAATCAATTGAAGCAGCAAAAAAATCGCTTGAATATGCCCACTTTTTACAGAACGATGAACTTGTCGTTATCAACTATTTCAATCTGGCGGCACAGTACCGTTATATAAATGACGTGAATAAAGCAACGATCGCCATTCGATTGGCGGAATTTTATAAACAAAAACTAACTTCAATCAATGCGACGATCGTACGAGGTTATTTTGGGGCACTCTATTATTATGCATCAGCAAATAATAACTTGGAATTTAATCGGATAAAGCATGGCATTTTACAACAGCTCAGAGGTAAACATCCTTACTATGAAGGAAGTCTGCTTTTTGCGGAAGCGATTTTAAACTATAATTCTGGCGAAAGACAAGAAAGTCTGAAATTATTTGAGCAGGCTTTTTTACATTTGGAAAAACAGCGTAACTTTGTATTATTGTCGGTAGTTGAAAGGTATCTGGAGCGTTTTGGCCTTATGAAACATTTCCGATATAGGGAGGAAATGCAGCAGCTGATTGAAACGAACAAAAGAGAGCCGGAAAATATACGCAAAATACGGAATATACATGATGATTTATTTTTTGAAGAAGAAACGACCGCGCTTAAAATCAAATATCCTCATGTTGTTTCAAAAGAGAGTACGATTCAATATGTAAAACAGGCACTTACAAATAATGAGGCGCTTTACTGTATTCGCTGGAGCTTTATAACGGACAAAATTGAAGAGTTGTTCGGCAGTTTATTCACAGAGCAGTTGTTATTTACATTATTTGAATCAATTTATTCGAATATTTTTGAACATAATGCAAAAGTGAATGTATTAACAAAAAATACAGGGGAAGCCTTTATCCAAAATATTTCCGAAGCGGACTTTTTTAAATTGTTGATGAAACTGGAGGAGAAACTTCAAATGAGTGTCGTTCATTCGACATCAGGAGTCGAAGAAATTCCGATTCATTTTGGATTTATCCATTCAGATCAACTTCCACAGGAAGAATTATCGTATGAACAATTAGCCGCCTTTGCCGATGCGAGTCTGTACTATGCAAAATCACATGGGCAACTTTATATTTACAGTTAATTTAAAATAGTTTGTAAAAATCAGGCTGAAACGATACAATAGCAAGTATAGTAAAAGCGATGATGAAAAAAGAGTAGTAAAGCAGCGTTTTATAGAGAGCTGACGGTTGGTGGAAGTCGGTAAACGTACTTTATGAATGGACTTTCTAGCTGCACAGAGGAAATGCTGTGCCGTAGCGCTCACGTTACGAGTTTTGAGTGGACTAATTAATTTAGTCAATAAAGGTGGCACCACGGCTCTTTCGTCCTTTAAATACGAAAGGGCCTTTTTGTGTTCACAAAAAAGAAAAGCTGAGGAGAGATGAGTATGGCAGTAAAGACAGATAAGTATGTAATGAAGCAGGTAAATGGCGATACGTACACGCCTATTTCGATTTTTGAATCGATTGTTGGAACGAAAAAAGTATTATTCGAATCCAATGCAAAATTTAAGCAAAACGGCCGCTATTCCTTCATCGCCTTCAATCCCGTTGGTGAACTGAAAGGGAATGCGGAATCCGGTTCTTATTCTATCCATAATCAGGAGCTGACTGCAGAGCAGAAACCAGTATTAACTTTGTTGAGGGAGCTATTGCCAATTCAAAAAAAAGATGCTCCATTCGCCTTTTTTGGCGGGGCAATTGGTTATTTTGGTTATGAAACAGCATATCATTTTGAACAAATCGGGGAAATTGTAGGCGATGTATACAATATGCCGGATGTTCATGTTTATTTTTATGAAACATTCATCGTCATCGATCATCTGTTACAGCAAGTATCCATTGTAGCAATGGATCTGTTTCAGGTGGGGCATTCGATGGATTTCATGCAACAAAAAGTGGATGATATCGAACGAATGATGATTTCATCTGTATCATATAAGCACACAGCAGAAATCGATGTACAATTCGCACCGACAATTAAAAAAGAACGCTTTATTGAAATGGTTGAAACTGCAAAGCAGCATATACGTAATGGCGACATTTTCCAAGTTGTTTTGTCACAAACGTTTGAAGCTGATTACCGTGAAAATGCATTGACGCTTTACCGCAAACTACGGGCGTCAAATGCCTCGCCGTATATGTTCTTTATGGAATTCGGGGATTATACGGTTCTTGGCACATCACCGGAAAGTCTCGTGAAAGTACAAAAAGGCCTTGTCACAACAAATCCAATTGCCGGTACAAAGCCACGTGGACAAAATGCACAGGAAGATGAAGCAATCGCAAATGCCTTGCTGCAAGACGAAAAGGAAATAGCCGAGCATAAAATGCTTGTTGATTTAGGACGAAATGATGTTGGCCGGGTTGCGCAGGTTGGAACAGTAGCTGTTACAAAATATATGGAAATAGAAAAATATAAATATGTGATGCATATCGTTTCTGAAGTAACAGGTAAATTACGGGACGATGCCCACTTAGTCGATGTAATTGCATCAAGCCTGCCTGCAGGTACTGTATCAGGTGCGCCGAAAATTCGTGCGATGCAAATTATTAATGAGCTGGAAAAGAGAAAGCGCGGGATTTATGCGGGTGCTATTGGATATTTATCGACTTCGGGGGATATGGATCTAGCCCTTGCAATCCGTACAATGATAATAAAAGATGAGAAAGCTTATGTTCAGGCAGGTGCAGGGATTGTTTATGATTCTGTCCCTGAATTGGAATTTGAAGAAACGTTAAATAAAGCAAAAGCATTGCTGGAGGTGCGCAAATGATTTTGCTAATCGATAATTACGATTCATTTACGTATAATCTGTATCACCAAATTGCACAGTTTGGAGAAGACGTAAAAATTATTCGAAATGATGCCATCACGGTTGAGGAAATCCGCGTATTGCAGCCGAAAGCGATTGTTATTTCTCCAGGACCCGGGGAACCGAAAGACGCAGGGATTGTCATTGAAATGATCCGCGATCTTTACAAAGAGATTCCGATATTGGGAATCTGCTTAGGCCATCAATCGATTGGCGAAGCGTTCGGTGCAACGGTGAGCCGTGCCAAAAATATTATGCATGGGAAAACGAGCTTGCTACAGTTCGAAAAAACGGGTTTGTTTGCACAATTTGAACGAAAAGTTGAAGTGATGCGATATCATTCGCTAATCATTGAAAAACAAACATTGCACGAAGATTTCCGCATTGTCGCTACAAGCGCAGATGATGGGGAAATAATGGCCATTCAACATAATGAATATCCGGTATATGGACTGCAATTCCACCCCGAGTCAATCGGAACAGAACTTGGTAAGGACATGATTAGTATGTTCTTAAAGAAGGTAGAGGTATTAGCATGATTCCAAAAGATAAACATGATATTGCAGCAGTGGAGAAACTAGGGACAATGGAAGTAGAATCGGTCATTCCATTATTGCCTCAGCTGCTTGAATGGGTGCAAGATATGAACTGGCCGGTAGCCGAGCCAATGGTAGAACTGCTGCTTCATTATCCCAATGAACTAACACCACTTGTTGAAGAGGTGCTGCTTGGAGACGATGATATGTGGATTTACTGGTGTCTTGTGGCGATTGTACCGAAGCTGCCATTTTATTCGAAGCTCGTTTTGGCAAACGCTGTGGAACAAATTGCCGCAATGGAAAATACACCTTTTACTGAAGATAATATTGAAGCCGCAAAAGAAGCTTTATTAAGTTTTCAACCATAAAAGATTCGCCTAATCGTTCATTGGTTAGGCGATTTTTTAGTGAATTCACATAGAAATGCGTCCAAACTTTAATTATTTCCGTCTATAAGGGTGAAAGGAGGGCGGCTAGTGGAAATTGAGAAGCTAATTGATACATACAGTGACTATTTGTACCGCATTGCTTTTATCTATACAAAGGATCGTTTAGCAGCTGAAGAAGTTGTTCAAGACGTTTTTGTAAACTATTATCATAAATCCGATCAGTTTGGACAGAAAGCATCGATTAAAACATATTTAGTGAAAATGACGATTAACCGCAGCTATGATTATATGCGAAGCTGGAAAAATAAGAAATTGTTTATTACTCAGTTTTTTCAACAATATGAAAAAGGTGCGGAACAAATCTATGTCGAGAAGGAATTACAGGGTGAAATAACTGCTGCTGTTCTTTCATTACCGGTAAAAGATCGGGAAGTATTATTACTCTATTATTATGAGGAGATGACTGTTTTTGAAATTGCCGAATTATTAGAGTTGGCGGTATCGACTGTCAAATCACGACTGCAGCGGGCAAGAGCGAAGTTAAAGCCGAAATTAAGCATAGGGGTGATGGATGATGATTAAGGAGAAGTGGCAGCAAGAATTAACTAGACTGCATTTAACGGAACAACAGAAGATAAATTTAATGCAAACGATCGATCATTCCAAACGCCCGAAACGACAAAAGAACTGGACGATTGTGATTGCTCCAATTTTTGTATTTACGGCATTGTTTTTCTTATATTTGATGACGAATGATCCGTTCGTTTCACCTCTTAATCAAGCATCAGATCCTGTAACGGAAAGTTATGAAACTGAACATTCAGCTGAAGTTATAAGAAGAGGCAAACATGTGGCCATCATTAGTTTACTGCTAATTCTCAACGGTGTTCTTGCCACAATTGTTTTCTTTACAATGAAGCGATGGCAAAAACCGAAAATACGCAAACTTCGTGAAACAGTTTATAGATGGCGCTATTTGCTTATCATTCTCTCACCATTTATCGTCTATGCAATCGGAAGCCTAATTCAGATGTTTGAAGTGGCCATTCAGTGGCTGAAACTTAGTATTTTCATGCTTATAATTATTTTGCAAATCGTACTTTTATTTTATTTTGCCCGCAATACAACAGGAGAGGTATGCTGTCCGCATTGTCGCCATTCGTATTCAAAAAAAGAACAAATAAAAATGGTATGTAAATTAAAGATGGAACTGCGTTGCCCCATGTGTAAAGAAAAATTGTTTTATTCAAGAAAATACCGCCAAATAATCGGGGGATTATCGATGCTTATATCACCAACGATTATTTTCTCTTCTTCTTTTGGTTTACCGACAACTTTAACCATTCTGTGTCTCGTTTTTTATGTACTAACTATGTTTTTGGTAGTTATGCCATTGTATTTGGAACTAACAGAGGAAGAGGAATTCTTATTATAAAAAGAGCAGCCGAATAAAATGTTCGGCTGCTTTCTTCTATTATATATAAGTGACCCTTAAAGTAGTTTTGCAATATCGTTTTCTGCTTTTGTCGGTGAATCTTGTGGTGCATAACGTTTAATGACATTCCCATCACGGTCGACTAAAAACTTCGTGAAATTCCACTTTACCGATTGTCCTAAAAGACCTTTTGCTTCGGAAGATAAATGTTTAAATAATGGATGGGCTTCTGCACCGTTCACTTTTACCATTTCGTGCATCGGGAACGTTACACCGTAATCCAAGCGGCAAAATTCGGCAGCTTCCTCACCGGAAGACAACTCCTGTTTAAACTGGTCGGAAGGGAAGCCGAGTACGACAAATCCTTCTTCCTTATATTTTTCGTATAATTCTTCCAGCTGTGTAAACTGATTTGTAAATCCGCACTTGCTTGCGGTGTTGACAATCATCATTACTTGGCCTTTATATCGATCTAATTCATATTGCTCGCCTTTTTCTGTCTTAACAGGAATATCGTAAATATTCATGCTTTCGTTCCTCCTCGAAACTACTAATATAATGGTTTGTAATTTTATCGTACTTGAAATAAAGCACACATGTAAAATAATCGCTATCATTAAAACACAAAAATAAAATATGACTCTTGTCGAAATATTGACGGCCATCGAACTTATCTATTCAAATATGACATGTGTCACTGTGCCATTATTGTGATTGCGCTTACATTTTTGGTTGGCATAAAAATTTTACATCAGGGAGTTTTACAATGAACAAAAAAATTGCATGGATTACAGATACGGCAGCATTATTACCAGAACGTTTTATTCAAGAACACTCAATTCATGTGCTTGCATTGAACATCGTTTTTGAGGAAGGTGCTCTTCGTGAAACTGTGGACATGACGCACGATGAATTTTACGATAAATTAAGAAATTCACCAAAACATCCGAAAACATCTCAGCCAGCATTCGGCGAACATGTGGCATTGTATGAAAAACTAAAAGATCAAGGTTATGACTGTGCCATTGCCATTCATACTTCAGAACAACTATCAGGCACGGTATTAAGTGCTCCAATGGCTGCCGAACAGGCAGGTTTCAAAAGCTATGTCATTGACGCAAAAATCGGTTCATATCCAATGCAAGTGATGCTGGCTCTCGGGATAGAGCTTGAAAATCAAGGACATGCACCAGAAGTAATCGTTGAGAAAATCAAAGCAATGCGTGGTAAGGCGGAACTTGCTTTTATCCCTGCAAGTTTGGAGCAATTGCATAAAAGTGGACGTGTTTCAGGAATGGCCATGTTCCTTAGTAATTTACTGAATATTAAACTCGTAATTGAATACAATAAAGAAGGCGGCGTTGAGGTAACGAAAAAAGTACGCGCTGATAATCGTGCCAAAAAAGCGGTCATCGAAAAACTAGAGCGTGCCATTTTAAAGTCACCTGTAAAGGAAGTAGCAATTATTCACTGTAATAATGAAGCTGGGGCTATCGAGTGGGAAAAAGAGCTGTTGAAGGTCTTTCCATCAATTCAATTTAATCCAACACCGCTTTCTGCCTGTGTAGGTGTCCATGCAGGTGAAGGAACATTAGGTTTGACATGGATACGAGAATAAAAAAATGCAGGGCCACTTTCTAGGGGCTCTGCATTTTTTCGTATTTAGATTGATAGTAATGAATGAAGCCTGCAAAAGTAAATGTAAGGACGAGTGCCGATCCGATGAAAAGGACAATGCCTGTCCATCCGTAGTGCATCCAAAAAATACCGCCTACTGTCCCCCCGATACTTGACCCCATATAATAGGCAAACAAATATAATGAAGATGCCTGGGCTTTGTCGATTTTGGCTAAAAAACTGACCCAGCCGCTTGCAATGGAGTGGGCGCCAAAAAATCCGAAAGTAAAAATAATGAGTCCGCCTACTTTCAACGGCAAACTTATAGGAAAAGTGAGCATTACGCCAACGAACATAATGACAATTCCGCTATATAGAACATTTTGCCGGCCATATTGATCAGACAAATTTCCAAACCATGTAGAGCTCCACGTACCGACTAAATAAACAACAAATAGCCAACTTACAAATGTCATACTTAAATTATAGGGAGGCTCGACCAGTTTGAAGCCGATATAATTGTACATTGTCACAAAGCTGCCCATTAAAGTAAATCCAATTCCGAACAATAAAACAAGCCTTCTATCTTTTATATGCTGGAATAGTGTTTTAGTCAGCAATCGGAATTGTAATGGGCGTGGAGTAAAGTGTTTCGATTCGGGTAGTGCCCATACGAAGTAGCAGCTGATGATAATGCTTAAAACCCCAAGCACAATCATCCCCATCTGCCAGCTGAACAAATCACTCATCGTACCGATTATTATACGCCCCGATAAACCTCCAATCGCATTTCCACTTATGTAAAGACCCATTGCCACGCCTAAGCTGGAAGGATCCATTTCTTCTCCTAAATAAGCCATCCCAATGGCAGGAACCCCGGCAAACACAAAACCTTGAATAATACGCAATGCGAGAATCGTCTCAAAATTGGGAGCAAATGCTAAAGCGAGTGTTAAAAAGGAAGCCGCAAAAATCGAAGCAGTCATCAATTTTTTTCGCCCCCAAGCTTCCGACAATGAACCGAACAGTAACAGGCTAAATGCCAGAACGGATGTAGCAGCAGATAAGGATAAACTGGCTACTGCAGGGGATACATTGTAATCATTGGAAAACTGCGGCATTAACGGCTGCGTAATATATAGGTTGGCAAAAGTGATAAAACCTGCAGCAAATAACGCGATATTCGTCATTGTAAAAGCTTTTGTTCCTTTTTTTATATAGTCCATATAATCCCTTCAATCATGAATACTTTTGAATAATCGATAGTTTGGAAGAAGAATTGTATTATACGATTTGTAGTTATTCGGTCGGTTGCCCTGTTAACACTTGGGCAATTTCTTCGATTGTCATATCAGAGCGGAGATCAAATGCACCTTTTTGAATAGAACGTGCGAATTCCGGTTTTGATAAATAAAGTTCAAGTTCACGACCATTTGCTACAATGCCTAAGTCTTCTGCCTGCTGGCCAATTGTATAAATTGAAACATTTTCATAAATATAAATTGTCGCTTCAACAACGTCTGAATCAGTTTCTATTTTTGTAGCAGAAGTGTTCTCATCGGTTGCACTATTCATTTGCTTGTCCACTTTTGAAGGATTGGCAGATACCGGATTTTGCTCCTCTAATTGTTTTGAAAGTTCAGCAATTTGTTTTTCATAGTCTTTTACTTGCTTCTCATAAGCGGCGATCTCTTTTTCATTGGAATCAGAAGGGAGCCGGTCAAACAATGCCATGCACGCACCTGCCACAAAAAGACCGATACCAAATGCTCGCAACGATGATTTCATTGTTGACCTCCATTTGCTATAATCGAATGGATTTGAGCATGTGATAATGTGGAACGTTTACTGATCTCCTCGATCGATAGACCTTGACTATTGAGAGCGAGCACTTGGCTAACTAGAATGCCGTTAATAGGCTTCGTGCTTTTTGGCGGATTAACTTTAGGAGCCGTTCCATTGCTTTGAGCCGCTTTTACTTGTGCTGCCACTTGCTGAAAAGATGAAAACGCTGCTTGCTGCTCTGAGTTTTGTTGGACAGAAGAAGGTTTTCTTACTTGAAAATTAGGTTCTACAAGCAGTTCCTCTTCCAATGCTTTTACGCGTCGTTTTAAAGCATTCGTTTCTTGATAAATATTGATCGATAAATCTTCTACATCTTTTTCAACACGAGCTGATTTATCTTTAAATAATAGGGATATAATAATGACAGCAATACCGGCAATCATTAATATTGAAGAAAGTCCCATATGAAATCCTCCATTTCATTTAATCTATTTCTTAGTTTAGACAGGAAACAAGCAATTTTTATAATAGGAAATGCGTTTTCCTACTGCAGATTCCCTTTATTTTAACATAGTAAAACTTATTAAGAAATCATACTAGATTTTTTGAAACAGTGTGTTATAATAGGTAAGTCGTATAAATCATGCTCAAATAAATTTATTCTTAATTTAGAGTGGGAGGGTTAATGATGCGCGTAAACATTACTTTAGCTTGCACAGACTGCGGCGAACGTAACTACATTTCAAAAAAGAACAAGCGTAACAATCCAGAGCGTCTTGAACTTAAAAAATATTGCTCTCGCGAGAAGAAGTACACTCTTCACCGTGAAACAAAGTAATAATCGCTCATTTAGCCAAAACCACTCGTTGGTTTTGGCTTTTTACTTGCTACCCTCTTAAATTTTACTATGATGATTCAACAAATTTGATTTATGATAGTAATGTTTAACTTAAACAGCTTTATTGAAAGTAGGGATTTGTTTGGAGAAAAGAGACTATCGTATAAAAGTGCAGGAAAAATTGTCCAAAATGACCGATCAGGCATATCGTGAACGTTCATTGGAAATTGCTCAGCAATTAGTACAAGAACCATCTATTCAAAAAGCAAATATTATCGCAATTACATTATCAAACCAGCCGGAAGTGGATACGACGTTTATTATTGAGGAATTATGGAAATTAAATAAATATATTGCAGTTCCGAAATGTAATCCTAAAGATCGCTCGATGCAGTTTTACAAAATTAACAGTTTTAATGAAACCGAACGAGCTTATAAAAATATATTAGAACCGATACCTGAACGAACGGAACTGGTCGAAAAAGAACAAATTGATGTAATGATCGTACCGGGGGTTGTATTCGATCGTCATGGGTACCGTATTGGATTTGGCGGGGGCTATTATGACCGTTATTTAGTCGGGTTTAAAGGGATGCGGATATCGTTGGCGTTTGAGGAGCAGCTGTTGAACGAAATACCGAGAGAATCACATGATCTTCCGGTACATATACTACTTACAGACAAAAATCGCATAAATTGCGAATAAATGGTGGGGGAACGAGAATGAAGTCAATGTTGGATGTGCTTGGCATCTTAAAACAATACGGCATTTACATTTATACAAAGGACCGTATTGGAGATTTGTACTTAATGGAAGACGAAATTAAGGAATTATATAAATCTAAATTTATCGAGACGAAAGATTTTCAAATGGCCTTGTTAATCTTGCGCCAGGAAGAGCAAAGGCTTAAAGCAGGAAAATAACTGGAATTTAACGTATAATAGTAAAGGTCGGATAAAGGGTTACTTGTTTACTTAGGGTTTTGGACTTTTTGATGAACATACCCTGAGTGATACAGCGGGAATAATCCGCTGTTTTCATATTTAACGAAACCTTTTCGAAGTTAATACGTACTAAATAATAGTGCTATTTTATGAATGTAATCTGTTTAAACGAAATAATGTTGCGGATTTGTTTGAAAAGCTTTAACATAGATTTTGTTTGAATAAGGAATTTACACAAATAAAACAATGTATTTAAAAAAAATCGAATATGTAAAGAGAGGATGTATAGGATATGAAAGATTTTAAATGGCCTAAACATTCGATATTAGCGATTGCCGTAATAGCAACCTGGATTAAAACTGTAATTGTTTATGAAACTAGCTTTGATATGAAGATAGAAAATGCAATGCAATTGTTAATTTTGATTATCAATCCATTAAGCTTCTTATTGTTCTTCTATGGATTGTCATTGTTCTTGAAATCACAAAAAGCACGAAATCGCTATATTGTTGGCGGTAGTATTTTACTGTCCTTCGTAGTATACGGAAATGTTGCCTTTTACCGTTTCTATAATGACTTTGTAACATTGCCTGTTTTGTTCCAAACGAGCAATTTTGGAGAGTTGGGAACATCAGCAGCAGCTATTATTAGCTGGATGGACATATTTTACTTTGTCGATGTTTTACTGATTATTATTGCTGTGAAGTTTTTACCGAAAGCGGATGAGCAGTTACTGCCTATTCGTAAAGATGCGCGTAAAGCTTACTTTGTCATGACGGCAGCTATTTTGTTTTTAAACTTAGGCTTAGCTGAAACAGAACGTCCGCAATTATTGACACGAGCATTTGATCGTGAACTGTTAGTGAAAAATATCGGAACGTACAACTATCATCTATACGATGTTTACGTTCAGTCGAAATCGTCAGCCCAGCGTGCATTGGCTGACGGGAGTGAGCTTGTTGAAGTAAGCAACTATGTTCGTGCTAACCAGGCGGAACCTAATGTTGAAATGTTCGGCAAGTATGAAGGCCGAAATGTAATTGCCGTATCACTGGAATCATTGCAGTCTTTTGTTATTAACGAAGAAATGAATGGGGAAATGGTGACACCTTTCCTGAATTCATTAACAAACGATAAGGATACGTATTACTTCAGCGACTTTTACCACCAGACGGGGTTAGGGAAAACTTCGGATTCTGAGTTTATTTTCGAAAACTCGTTGTATGGTTTAGGTCGAGGGGCAGTATTCTTTACACATGGTGAAAATACGTATAATTCCTTTGCAGAGCGATTAGGGGAGAATGGGTATTTTACAAATGTTATGCATGCGAACAATAAATCATTCTGGAATCGTGACATGATTTACAAATCATTCAAACTAGATCAGTTTTATGATCTCGAATCTTACAATGTAACAGAGGAAACTTCTGTAAACTGGGGATTAAAGGATATTCCTTTCTTTGAACAATCTGCAGCATTGATGAAAGAAATGCCACAGCCGTTTTACAGCCGTTTAATTACATTAACAAACCACTATCCGTTCTATTTGGATCCGGAAGATATAATGATTCCGGAATACGATTCAAATTCAGGAACTTTAAATCGTTATTTCCAAACAGTTCGCTACTTGGATGAATCGGTGAAGGAATTCTTTGATGATTTAAAGGAACAGGGCTTATATGAAAATTCAATTATTGTGATGTACGGAGACCACTATGGGATTTCCGAAAACCATAATAAAGCAATGGCAAAATATTTAAACAAAGAAGAAATTACACCATATGACAGTGCGCTTTTACAGGCTGTCCCATTATATATTCACATCCCTGGTTCGAATGATGGACAAGTGATGGATAATGTAGCGGGTCAGCTGGATATTCGTCCTACATTACTGCACCTGTTAGGTATCGAGACTTCAAAAGATATGCAATTAGGTGCTGACCTGTTCTCAGAAGAGCATGAGGATTTCGTTATCTTCCGTGATGGTCGCTTTGTAACAGATAAATATGTATATGCAGGTGAAGTATGCTACGACCGGGAAACGGGAGAAGCAATTGATACGGAAGCGTGTCAGCCATTTATTGATCGTGCAACGCAAGAATTAGAATACTCTGATCAAATTATTAATGGTGACCTGTTGCGTTTCTATGATACAGAAACAGGAAATCTGCTGATTGATACGAATTATAAATAATGAAAGCTGCCCCGGAGAAATTCGGGAGCAGCTTTTTTTCTTCATATAAAAAACGTATTGCTAATGTAGCAATACGTTTTTTGGTTGCAATTAGTGGGTTGGTGGATAGCCTTGATTTAAAACTGTCATAATGACGAACCAACCGAAAACACCTGCAGCTAAAGCGTTAAAAGCAGCAGCTAAAAGGTTTTTCTCTTTGATTGATTGGAATATGCCAATTACGCCAAAAATTGCAACTAAACCAAAAATAACCATTAATAAGTTCATAAAAAATTGACACTCCTTTCAACATTCCAAAAAATGTCTCAACAATATTCCTCTTTTATTGTAAAGGTTTCCAAATCGTTTGTCGAGAACTAAAAGTGGCGTTTGTTTGAACGATAACTTTCTCTATCAGAACGATTGAAAAAATGTATAATGGAAACTGAGGTGATAATCCATGTTAAATGTTAGAAAATATAGTCTTGGACCGATACAAACTAATTGCTATATTGTAAGCAATAAAGAAAAAGACTGTTTAATTTTTGATCCAGGTGAAGAAGGGGCACGTATTGTAAATGAATTACGTAAAAATGGCTTGAATCCATTAGCGATTTTATTAACCCATACCCATTTTGATCATATCGGTGGAGTGGATGCGGTACGGGCAATATATAATATTCCGCTGTATGTACATGAAAAAGAAGTGGAATGGCTTGCTGATCCAATGAAAAATGGTTCGGGCAAATATGCGGAATTGCCAAATTATATTGTTAAAAAACCCGATGGAGAACATATTATCCGAAAAGAAGGAGAAATGACTATCGGTGCGTTTACCTTTGCGGTAGCCCATACACCAGGACATTCTCCGGGAAGTGTATCCTTTATTTTCAAAGATGATGCTTTTGCGATTGTAGGCGATACATTATTTGAACAAAGCATTGGACGTACTGATTTGATCGGTGGTTCCATGAATGTCTTGCTAAAATCGATTCACGATAAGCTATTATCATTACCGGAAGATACAATTATATATCCGGGGCATGGTGATTATACGACACCGGCTGCTGAAATGGATTCCAACCCGTTTTTAAATGGCTTTTAATTATCCCTATGTAAATGAAAAAACGACCGCTCTCGATTGAAGAGCGTGTCGTTTTTTAATGTCCGCCACCTGGAGTGTGTATGAATGTTGTGTAATAGGTGAAACCGGCGAAGAAAACAGTTAAGTATGCGCCAAAAATGTACATGTACATGCGTTCTGAAAGATTTAAGAAGCCTAATAATAAAAATAAACCTGTATTACCTACGAATAATAGCGAAACCTCGTTCATACCTCCAAGGTAGAACATAACGGCAAAAATAGCAGTCCAGAATGCCATAACTTTATACATATTGCTCATGAAATATCCCTCCTTTTCTAAAAAAATAGAATAGTCTCTCATTCATTATAAATCAAGTTTCTGGATAATGTAAACTGCGAGATATGGAAGAGTTGTGACAAATGAATAATTTTTCCATTAATTGTGAACGGAAATTTTGTATTTACAGAAGTCACAGTCATGTACCATACTTTCTATTTTTGTAATTTCATGACTTTCAAACAGTGTATCAACTTGTCCATACAAAAAGGATTCATGGAGTTGGCATACAATTTCTCCGTAGTTCGTTAACTGTTCCTGGAAGGGACAGTTGAAAAGTGAGAATATAATGGATTTGGATTGATTATCTTCAATAACTTCCGGTATATAACCTACTAATGTCGCAGTTTTAGTTAACATGGCCAATTTCTCGTCAAATGTAAAGGGTGATTTTCGTTTATGTGAATTCATTTGTTCAAGCATCGATTGTTTCCCGTCACGGTAACTGATTTCCTGTGCTTTACTCAGAGCATCTTCACCAAGCTCGCGAATAAGTTCAAGTGACCATTTAACTAATGAAGATGGCTCGCGTCGAGGAATACTTAAATTGATTCCTTCTTGCTTTGCTTTATATACTCTTCCAGGGCGTCCGCCTTTTCCGGTTTTTAAATGTTCTGATGTAATGGCACCGATTTCTGCAAGTTTAGTTAAATGCAGGCGTGCTACATTGGAGTGGATTTTAAATTGATCGGCAATATCTTGAACGGATAAAAATTGCTTTTGCTGCAACATAAATTCATAAATGGAAAACCGGGTTTCATCGGCAAAAGTGCTAGAAATTTTAATCGGATGAATCATATATAAACCCCCAATACGGTAAAAATTTAAAAATGCTAGCTTAACTATTATTCTACATGAATTATTAGTGAATTTGTTGATATAGAAAGAAAATTCCTATTAAAGAGAAATTTTACCTGTTTTTATATAAAATACTAGACAATCCATTTATAATGGAGTCATCTTAAATAATTTATGAAGGGGTGATTTCCATTAAACCATTATCAATCATTGAACAAAAATGTTTGGAGCTTTTATCTAACGCAGCACTGCTTAATGTGACCGACATCCATCTACTCCCCAGAGAAGGATGCTATGATTTATTAATGAGAAAATACGGCCGTTTTGAAAAGGAAGATGAACTTCCTACAGAGCTCGCTACCCGTATGATTTCCTATTTTAAATTTCTTTCTTCGCTTGATATTAGTGAAAAGCGAAAGCCTCAAAGTGGTTCCTTCCAAAAATTTATCGATCAGTCCATGTATGCCTTCCGGATTTCCACATTACCTTCCAGCTTCTTTAAAGAAAGTTTAGCCGTTCGAATATTACGTCAAAATTATACCGTCCCCTTACAGACTTTATGTCATTTCCAGGAAAGTGTTGAACAGCTGTATAAATTGGCGAGTCTTGAAAGCGGGCTAATCTTAATTAGCGGTGCGACCGGAACCGGCAAAACGACAACGTTATATTCACTGCTCCAATATTGTTCACAGCATTTATCACGTCACGTCATATCATTGGAGGATCCAGTGGAAAGCAGACAAGAGCAGCTATTGCAAATACAAGTGAATGAGCGAGCCGGAATGACGTATTCAGCAGGTTTAAAAGCAATTTTAAGGCATTCTCCCGAAGTGATTATGTTAGGGGAGATTCGGGACAGGGAAACGGCAAAGGTTGCCATAGAAGCAGCGTTCTCCGGACACCTCGTCATATCAACGATACATGCAAAGGATACGGTGAACTGTATTTACCGGCTTCATGATTTATCGGTTTTACTTGAGGAGATGCGGCAGATGCTTAGAGCGGTTGTTTCACAGCGGCTAATCGAAACGGAGGTTAACGGCTATAAAGCGATTTTCGAATTTTTAACTGACGATCAATTACAGCTTGCCTTTGAATCAATAATCCAAGATAGATCATTTACATTACCGTTTGATCAAACATTGGCAGGTCAAATGGCAAAGCTTCTAGGAGATTACTATGAATATACCGCTCCTTAAAAATACCGCAACTGCTGCTTTATTTAAAAAACCTGTCATTAAGTCCTCAGAGCTCCCTACATTACTCCAACGAATTTCCACACTGTTAAATGAAGGCTATACATTTGCCCATAGTATCGAAATGCTGTTGCCCTATCATGTTAAACAATATGAGCCCCTCCAACAGGAAATATCGAATATATTGCGTGGGGGTGGTAGTGTAACACAAGTTTTTCAGCTACTTTCTCTTGATACACAATATTTAGTATCTATTGAGTTGGCGGAAGTGACGGGCAAACTAAGCGAAGCGATTGGTCTTGTCGCAAAACAGCTCCTTTTTCAACAGCAGGCGAAAATGAAACTAATAAAAGTGATGTCATATCCGCTCATTTTATTTACATTTTTAATTATATTGTTTTTAGCCTTTCGAACATACTTTCTGCCGAATATGTCTTCTGTTATTACATCCCGCGTCCATAGTGAATCGTCCGCAAGCATTCAGTGGTCAACGTTTTTCCTCCATATGCCGGACTACATTATTGCAGTTGGAATGGTTCTGGTCATTGTTCTTTCCATTTTTGTTTATTATATCCGTAAGAAGCGAATCGATTTACAGCTTCATCTACTTTTTAAGCTCCCTTTAATCGGCCTTTTTTGGCGACTTTTTCTGACGAGACAGTTTGCTCGCCATTTAGGCAATTTATTATTAGCTGGCTTCTCGCTCCAAAAGGCATTCGATCATTTGAAATCCCAACAGCACCAAAAGCAGATTGCCTATATTGCTGGTTCACTTCAAGAACGTATTCTTATTGGCGATTCATTGGAGCGGACGGTGGAAGTCGTCGGCTACTTTTATCCGAAGTTTGAGCACTTTATTGCACATGGTGAGGCGAGCGGCTTATTGGGACGGGAGCTTATTTTATATTGTGAGCTTTTGGATGAAAAGCTACAGAAGATAATTGAACGAATACTGGCAATTATTCAGCCGCTGCTTTTTGTGATCATTGCCATTTGTGTTATTGCTGCCTATTTGAGTATTTTAATTCCGATGTATGATGTCATTGATTTTATATAAGAAGGGGTGGAACAGATGAAAAATGAAAAAGGATTTACGCTAGTAGAAATGCTTGTTGTTTTATTAATCATCTCCATTTTAATATTAGTCACAATTCCAAACGTTTCAAAGCACTTTGCATCAATTGATGAAAAAGGGTGTGATGCTTATATTCTGATGCTTCAAGGACAGGTAGAGGCATATAAACTGAACCATAATGAATATCCGTCTTCGGTCACAGATTTAATTGAAGAGGATTATATTGTGGAAGAGGATTTAAGATGTCCGGATAATACTGAAATTAAAATTGTGGACGGAAAAGTCGTTGGACCGGCGAACAGCGAAATGTAACAATGATGCAGAAAGTTAAATCACTGTTAACAGATGAAAAAGGTTTTACATTACTGGAAATGCTCATCGTTCTCTTTATTTTTTTAGTCGTCAATTCAGCGATTCTCTATTTTTCACAAAAGCCGTTAATGGATTATACAGAAAAACAGGTCATGAGCCAAAACGAGATGTTAATACGCATGACACAATTACTTTCCATTGAGACCGGAACCTACCATAGCTTTGAAATTATTAACTGTCACCGGATTCAAGTAAGAGAGCGCAATACTTCTACTATTGTTTTCGATCAAAGAATAGCACGGCCACTAGATATGTATTTAACTACTCCGAATAACCGGCTGATATTTAATACAAGAGGAAATGTCCAGGCGTTTGGACGACTGACATATCATTTTGAGAATAAAAGCCATCAATATTCTATTAATATCGGGAAAGCCAGAATTTTGGAAAAGGAGGTTTTTCATGAACCAGGAAGGACTAACTCTTGTAGAAACACTATTAGCAGTCGTCATTTTATTTTTCCTCTCGTCGACAATGATACCGCTCACGTTTAATATGAGACAGCAAATTGCCATACAAAAAATACAAGCCCATGCAGCGGAAGTGGCTTATATAGGAGCGATAAAGTATAAAAGGTATGGTCAATCAGCCGGTATACAACAAATTGATGGCATGCAGTTTCAATGGAATTACGACGGTCACCGAGTATGTGTCCGTTATGACAACAATGAAAAAGAAGAGGAACTTTGTGTATGAATTTCAAGCAAACATTAAGTGAGCGGGGGTTTACACTACTGGAAAGCTTGTTTCAGTTAACCGTGTTTGTACTTTTTACTGCAATTAGCCTGCTTATCCTCATATGGGTTCGGGATCTTCAACAGCTTGAGAAGATGAAAGATGAGGTGAACTGGGAATTGTTCGTATATGATCTTCATCAATACAATATGAATTCCGCATCTGGTAGGGTGCTCAATTCTAATATGCTGCAACTGGAAATGTTAAATGATCCCGAGGAGCGGTTGTTTGTCTTTGATAAATCAGAAGAGCATCTGCGTAAAAGGTCGAATAAAGGGGGAAATGAAATTATGCTGCCTTTTGTTAAGGAATGGGAACTGACGATTGTTGAAAATGAATTGAATATGAGGGTAGTGATGAAAAATGGAACAAAGCGAGAAAGAGATCTCGTATTGCCATTGCCTCCAAAATGAGAAGGGTGCATTATTTTTACTGGCTGTATTTTTATTGTTCATCGTTTCTGGTGCTGCTGTTTTCTATACAAATGCATATTTTGCGCAAATAAAAGTATATAATTCATTGGAATCTATTTACGTTCGTGCTACGATAAATATACTAAATTTACCTTAAAGTTCGACTTCTTTTTGCAAAGTCGAAAAAATGTCGCATCATGCGGTTTTGTTTGATACAAAAATATTTGTGTTAAAACGCAAAATGGAAACGAAAGAATAGGTAGAGGTGTAATTGATTAAGTAGTCCGTAATTAGAAGAAGGTGAACAGCATGCGTAAAATTTATTTAGTAGGATTTATGGGTTGCGGAAAAAGTGCGATTGGTAGACGTTTAAGTTTTTTCTTGAAAATGCCGTATTACGATATGGATCACGAAATTGTACGTCAGCAGGGTATGACAATTCCTGAAATTTTTGAGAAATACGGCGAAGCACACTTCCGAAAAATCGAGACGGAATTTTTAAAGAATTTCCGTGATGAAGCATGCATTATCGCTACAGGCGGTGGGGTAGCCGTCAATGAAGAAAACAGGAGAATTATGCGCCAGACAGGGCTCGTATTTTTTCTTGATGCAAAATTTGAAGATATTTATATGCGGATTCGGAATGATAAAAACCGACCCATTGTTCAATCGTCATCGGAACAAGAATTGGAAAATCTGTATCACCAACGCAGAAGGAGTTATCGACTAGCTGGCCATATACAAGTACTCACAGCCGGAAGAACATTAAGACAAATTGTCGAGTACATCGGGTTTCAAGTGAAACGTCTTAAAGGCGAATGATTTACTTATAATTATACTTAATGTTCGTATTTTGAATAAAATTAAAAAAAGATTGCGTTTGCATTATATTCAATGTTAGGATATTGCTAAGAAGAGCAATAACATGAAGTAAATAATCTAACGCGGATGATGATACGGGGAGAGAACGTGATGTCACGTCGCCGAAGGAGCAAATAGCTAAGCTATGAATCTCTCAGGCAAAAAGACTCGTATTGGACGCAACTCTGGAGAGTGCTGTAATAGCTATTGTTACAAACAGCCACCAAAGGGGAAAGCCTAAATTGTGATAGTGGATCAAATTCAGGTGTAACTTTCAGGTGCCAGGACAGAGAATCTCGCTAAAGGGGATTCGTCTGTCTTTTTTTGTGGAGAAATCGGCTTTTAATATTCTGATGATTCTAATAAAAAGATAGATTTACACTTTTGATAGGTGTAATGTTGCTTTCCCCTTTGCATTGCAAAATTAACATACATAATTAAAGGAGGAAATGAACATGACAAATGAATTAAAGCGCACACCACTTTTTGACGAATATGCAAAGTATGGTGGAAAAACAGTTGATTTTGGCGGCTGGGAGTTACCAGTACAATTTTCTTCGATCAAAGAGGAGCATGATGCGGTACGTAACCGCGCAGGACTTTTTGATGTATCCCATATGGGGGAAATTATTGTAGAAGGCCCGGATGCACTTGTTTATTTACAAAAGATGCTTTCCAATGATATTTCGAAAATTGCAATTGGCGGGGCGCAATATAGTGCACTTTGCTATGAAGATGGCGGTGTTGTTGACGATTTACTGACATACCGTTTGGAAGATAATCGCTATTTACTATGTGTCAATGCAGCGAATATTGAAAAGGACTTCGAATGGTTACAGCAGCATGTCGAAGGAGATGTCAAAGTGACAAATATGTCAGATGACTACGCTCAAATCGCTTTGCAGGGACCTTTATCTCAGGAAGTTCTGCAAACATTAACAGCAACAGACTTAACGGCAATCAAATATTTTAAATTCCAGGACAATGTAGAAGTAGGCGGACATTCGGTTCTTGTCTCGCGCTCAGGTTATACGGGAGAAGACGGATTTGAAATTTACGGAGCTCCAGCAGCGATTGTTGACTTGTGGAACAAAATTTTGGAAGCAGGAAAAGACAAAGGTGTAGTAGCAGCCGGTTTAGGCGCACGTGATACACTTCGCTTTGAAGCTTGCCTGCCATTATATGGCCAAGAGATTTCAAAAGAAATTTCACCACTTGAAGCAGGGATTGGCTTTGCCGTGAAATTGGCGAAAGATCCGCAGTTTATCGGTCAGCAAGCATTAATTGACCAAAAAGAAAATGGCCTAACACGTAAATCTGCAGGTATCGAAATGATTGATAAAGGTATTCCCCGCCATGGCTATAAAGTATTTAAAGATGGTGAAGAGATTGGTTTTGTAACTACAGGAACTCAGTCACCAATGACAAAGCGCAATATCGGTTTAGCTTTAATTGACGCAAAATTCACGGAAGTTGGAACTGAATTAGAAATCGAAGTACGAAAAAATAGAGCAAAGGCAGTTGTAGTAGAAACACCATTTTACAAGCGTGCAAAATAAAGTGAAACTTCAATCTACCCGTTAATTGCGGGATAAAACTTTTGAAAAGAGGGTTAACAATGAAACATCGTTATTTACCAATGACGGAACAAGATAAACAAGAAATGTTAGACCGTATCGGGGTTGCGACAATTGATGAACTTTTCGAGGATATTCCTGAAAAAGTTCGCTTCCAAGGAAGCTACAATATTAAACCTGCAAAGTCTGAAGCCGCTTTAATGAAAGAACTGGCACAACTAGCTTCAAAAAATAAAGATACAGCAAGTAATGTCTCATTTTTAGGTGCAGGAGTCTACAATCACTATAAACCGGTAATTGTCGATCACGTTATTTCACGTTCAGAGTTTTATACAGCCTACACACCTTATCAGCCGGAAATTTCTCAAGGTGAACTTCAAGCTATTTTTGAATTCCAAACGATGATTGCGGAACTGACAGGTATGGATATTGCAAACTCTTCTATGTACGATGGCGGTACGGCATTGGCAGAAGCAGGTATGCTTGCTGCAGGCCATACACGTCGGGGTAAATTACTCGTTTCAGGAGCTGTCCATCCAGAATATCACGATGTTGTGAAAATGTATGCAACAGGACAATCAATTGAAGTTGTTACTATTCCTTCAAAAGACGGTGTGACAGACATCGAAGCATTAAAAGGCTTAATCGATGATCAAACAGCAGGTGTTATTGTTCAATATCCAAACTTCTTTGGTCAAATTGAAAACTTACAGCCGCTTGCAGACATTACACATGATGCAAAAGGATTATTTATCGTATCTGCTAACCCGTTAGCTCTTGGCGTATTAACACCTCCAGGAAAATTAGGTGCCGATATTACAGTTGGGGATGCACAGGTATTCGGAATTGCTGAAGCTTTCGGTGGTCCACACTGTGGCTATTTCGCGGTAACGAATAAATTAATGCGTAAAGTACCTGGCCGTCTTGTTGGGGAAACAGTAGACCAAGAGGGTCGCCGTGGTTATGTATTAACATTACAAGCGCGTGAGCAGCACATCCGTCGCGACAAAGCGACATCTAATATTTGTTCTAACCAGGCATTACTTGCACTTGCTTCTTCAGTAGCAATGACAGCTCTTGGCAAACAAGGTATGCAGGAAATGGCGAAACAAAATATCGTGAAGACACGCTTTGCTAAAAATGCCTTTGAAGCAGCTGGTTTTGAAGTTGTTTATCAAGGCGCACACTTCAACGAAATCGTCGTTAAGACAAATCATAATGTGACAGAGCTAAACAAAGCATTAATCGAAAAAGGCATTATCGGCGGTTTTGACTTAGGTCGTGTTTATTCTGAATTAGAAAATCATGCACTCATTGCTGTTACGGAAATCCGTACAAAAGAAGAAATCGAGCAATTAGTTGCAGAAATGGGGGCTTACAATGCATAACGAAAACCAATCACTCATTTTCGAAATTACAAAACCAGGTCGTGTCGGCTACAACTTAGAGCCATTGGATGTTCCTGATTTTGATCTTGAAGAACTGCTTCCAAAAGAGTTAGTACGTCAAGAAGCGGCTGAACTGCCGGAAGTTGCAGAATTAGATATTATGCGTCACTATACAGCACTTTCACGCCGTAACCATGGTGTAGACTCAGGGTTCTACCCGCTTGGTTCATGTACGATGAAATACAATCCGAAAATCAATGAAACGGTTGCACGCTACGCTGGTTTTGCCAATGTTCACCCATTACAGGATGAGTCAACAGTACAAGGTGCAATGGAATTATTATATGATCTTCAAACATCCCTTCAGGAAATTACAGGTATGGATGAAGTAACATTACAGCCAGCAGCAGGCGCACATGGTGAATGGACAGCATTAATGATGATCCGTGCTTTCCATGAGGCAAATGGTGAAGGTCACCGTAACAAAGTAATCGTACCGGATTCGGCTCACGGTACAAACCCGGCTTCTGCTACAGTTGCAGGCTTTGAAACAATCACAATTAAATCAGGTGATGACGGCTTAGTAGATCTTGAAGATTTACGCCGTGTTGTCGGTCCGGATACAGCAGCATTAATGCTGACAAACCCGAACACTTTAGGTTTATTTGAAGAAAACATTTTAGAAATGGCTGAAATCGTGCACGGTGTCGGCGGTAAAGTGTACTATGACGGCGCAAACTTAAACGCTGTTATGAGTAAAGCACGTCCTGGCGATATGGGCTTTGACTGTGTTCACTTAAACTTACACAAAACATTTACAGGTCCACACGGTGGCGGTGGTCCAGGTTCAGGTCCTGTAGGAGTAAAAGCGGATTTAATTCCATTCCTGCCTAAGCCGGTATTAGTGAAAAAAGAAGATGGCACTTTCCACTTCGACTATAACCGTCCACAATCAATCGGTCGTGTGAAACCATACTACGGAAACTTCGGCATTAATGTCCGTGCATATACGTATATCCGTTCAATGGGTCCAGATGGCTTAAAGGCTGTAACAGAATATGCTGTATTAAATGCAAACTATATGATGCGCCGCTTGGAAGAGCACTTTGATTTACCGTATGACCGTCACTGTAAGCACGAATTCGTGTTATCAGGCCGTCGTCAGAAAAAATTAGGTGTTCGTACATTGGATATCGCAAAACGCCTTCTGGACTTTGGCTACCATCCACCAACAGTTTACTTCCCGTTAAACGTGGAAGAGGGGATTATGATCGAGCCAACAGAAACAGAATCGAAAGAAACATTGGACGCATTCTGTGATGCAATGATTCAAATTGCTCAAGAAACAATCGATAACCCATCGATCGTTCAAGAAGCACCGCATACTACAGTAATCAGCCGTTTAGACGAAACACGTGCTGCCCGTACACCGGTGTTACGTTATACTAAAAAAGAAGAAGTCACAATTTCATAAATTGTGACAAAAAAGGTCAGAGCTGTTTTCTGACCTTTTTTCTTTGAATAAGGTTAGACTTCTAACGTGTCAGTATATAATGGAAGAAACTACTGAAAAACAGACAATTAGGAATGATACTGCCGGTGAGTGAAATTTAAAAAGCCCTCTACACTGTAGAGAACTTTTAAGATTAGTTTTTCGATTTAACTTTACCTGTCCAAGTTTTAAATCCACCTTGTAACTGATACAGTTGGCTATAGCCTTTTTTCTTTAATGTCAGCGCTGCTCGTGCACTACGGCCAGAGTTTTGGCAGTAAAGGTATACAGGCAGGTCTGGTCGGATTTCTTTATGACGTGTATTAAGTTGCGTCATCGGAATGTTTCGTGCACCTAAAATATGTCCTGCTTCAAATTCTTTAGGTTCGCGTAAATCGATTAATTGGGCTTTACGGTAGCCTTCGATAAATTGCTCCTGTGTTAAATTTGTAACGGATTTTTTTAAGCGCATAGAGTTGATTACTACGTAAGCAACGATGACTACTAAAATTATTAGTATCGTATATAAAATTGTCACTGCGATATTGCCCCTTTCTTTCTGTACTTACTATTATAAGAGATGAACTAGAGTTAGTCGAGCGAGTTTGTTAAAATGAATTGGTGGAGGCGAGAAATTGTGAAAAAACAATGGTATTTTATAAATTCGGGGCCATGCAGCCCAGCCTATAATATGGCATTAGATGAAGCGTTACTAGATTGGCATAGCCAAGGGGAAATCCCGCCGGTTATTCGTTTTTACGAGTGGAATCCTGCAACATTATCAATCGGTTATTTTCAGCAAGTACATAAAGATATTAATTTAGAAGCCGTAAAAAAGCAAAATTTAGGTTTCATTCGTCGTCCTACAGGCGGACGTGCTGTTTTACATGACCAGGAGCTTACATATTCAGTGATTGTGACAGAGAGCTACCCGAATATGCCTGAGACTGTTACAGAGGCATACCGTGTCATTAGCGAAGGAATTTTACAAGGGTTCCGTCTATTAGGGTTGGACGCTTATTTTAGTGTGCCGGAGACGAAAGAACAACTGGATGATTTAAAGAAACCGAAAAGCGCGGTTTGTTTTGATGCACCAAGCTGGTATGAGCTAGTAGTTGAAGGAAAAAAAGTAGCGGGCAGTGCACAAACACGTCAAAAAGGCGTAATTTTGCAGCATGGAGCCATTTTATTGGACCTGAACGAAGAGCTGCTGCTTTCAGTGTTTAATTTTGCTACAGCCGAAGCTAAAGAAAAAATGCGGAAAAAATTACCCGAGAAAGCCGTTGCGATGAATCAGTTTGTCGATACGCCATTTACAATCGAGCAATGTGTGAATGCATTTTCTAAAGGGTTTGAGACAGCTTTGGATATAGAACTGATTCCTTATGAATTAACGGAGCAGCAAACACAATATGTAGAACAGTTAATGCAAAATAAATATTTAACAGATGAATGGAATTTCAAAAAATAGATTGCGAACGTGTGTTTTGATTTTTTATAAAAAAATTTTTATACTCGAAACGTTGGTATAGGTGGATTTAACAAAAACTAAAAAAAATCAACCCCTTGTTTGAAAAAAAGATTTATTGTAATCTTTTTTAAGTGTAATTATATAACCCAACATATA
Source organism: Solibacillus kalamii (assembly GCF_002174535.1). Lineage (NCBI taxonomy): Bacteria > Bacillati > Bacillota > Bacilli > Caryophanales > Caryophanaceae > Solibacillus > Solibacillus kalamii. The sequence goes on from NZ_NHNT01000002.1 coordinate 389,915, forward strand.
GAATGGTATTTAATAAATAAGCACAATATATGGTATAAAATGTGTTTAGTTTACATTCGTGAAGGGAATCTTAAAATTATTAAATCGTCCAAAGGGGGGCTTACGCGGTGGCAAGTGTTTTAGAACAATCCATCCAAGTCAATCAATTAAATCAAGATATTGAGCAATTTCCTCAAGTGCACCCGATTACACCGGATATGCATATTACGCATAAAGGTGTATCACGTCTTGTTATGATTGACCGTTATTCTTTTAAAGATACGGAAAAGAAAACATTAAAAACAGGGGATTTTGTTGTTTTGACAGTGAAACAAGATCCGAAATTCCCGGCGCGTGGACTTGGCATTATTCATTCGATTAATCCGGAAAAGAATACCGCTCTTATTAAAATTGATGAAGATTACCGTCATGTATTGGAAGGCGAAGAACAAGAGACGGGTATTATTGAACGCTCATTGGATATTATTGAAAAGCCGCTCGAAATTTTTTATGAGCAAATTGCAAAACGTAATGCAACAGGCTTAGCTTCAGTTGAGAAAACAGAAGAAAAGCGCAAAGAATGGTTCGGAAAGTTTTACGAAGAGCTTGTGTCAATGAATTTTATCCCTGCAGGCCGTGTAATTTATGGGGCAGGTTCGGAAACAGAAGTAACATTCTTCAACTGTTATGTAATGCCATTTGTCGCTGATTCGCGCGAAGGCATCAGTGATCACCGTAAGCAGGTAATGGAAATTATGAGCCGCGGCGGTGGAGTTGGGACGAACGGATCGACACTTCGCCCGCGCAACACATTGGCGCGCGGTGTAAACGGTAAATCAAGCGGATCTGTAAGCTGGCTTGACGATATTGCCAAGTTGACACACCTTGTTGAGCAAGGTGGGAGTCGCCGAGGTGCTCAAATGATTATGCTGGCAGATTGGCATCCGGATATTGTGGAATTTATCATTTCAAAAATGCAAAATCCGCGTATTCTCCGTTACTTAATTGAGAATACAGAAGATGAATCAATTATTCGTCTAGCAAAAGAAAAATTGAAATTCAAGCCTTTAACACAGCAGGAAGATGCGATGTATCAAGGTATTGTGAACTATAAAAATATTGAAGGTTTTGGCGGATTTAACGAAGCGATTATTCGTGACGCTGAAACGAAGCTACGCGATGGCGGAACGTACTCAGTCCATAATCCGGATTTCTTAACAGGTGCAAATATTTCGGTTACATTAACGAAAGAGTTTATGGATGCTGTGGAAAACGATGAGGTCTTCGAATTACGCTTCCCGGATGTAGAAAACTACACACCTGCACAAATGCTGGATTACAACGAGAAATGGCATGAAGTCGGTGACGTTCGTGAATGGGAGAAACTTGGTTACCCAGTTCGAACGTATCGCACAATCAAAGCAAAAGAACTGTGGAATTTAATCAACGTCTGCGCAACATATGCAGCAGAACCGGGTATTTTCTTCATTGATAACGCAAACGACATGACAAACGCAAAAGCGTACGGTCAGAAAGTTGTTGCGACAAATCCGTGTGGTGGAGTTCGCCTCACGTTAAACATCGCGGGATGAAGCGGGAAGGCTGAAATGCTAATCCGAACCGAAGACGAATTGTAAAATGTTCGTCAGGGGCAACGCATAGATAGTGAACCTCATCATTTGAGAATATAATCTATCCACGAGACCGCGACATTGCAACTAAATTAAATCTTTTGACTCAAATATATTTATGAGGTGAAGTTATGGCTAATAGAGGCTATGCTGGATTTTATAAAAATGTATATTTGAGAAGTTCCTATGAATATGCTTATGCAAAATATCTTGATTTTTATAAAATAAAATGGGAATTTGAAATACAAGTATTTAATTTAGGATATAAACTTTATAAACCAGATTTTTTTATCTTAAATCCAAATAATTCAATAAAGAAAATAGTGGAAATAAAATCGAGAAATAAAAAAGCAATTGAACAGGCAAAAACTGACTTGAAAATTATTAGTGAACATTATGGCTACGATGTTGATGTAATCTCATATAAAGAACTTTTAGAACTGTATAAACCCTTACCTTTTTCTCTTAACTCAGTCATTACAGAATGGATCAACTCAGATCATACAACTATTAATAAAGCTGCATTTGGAGCTTTAAATGGACATTATCAGATGAAGCACAATGATTCTACTAAGAAGAAGATTGGAGCACATACCAAGTTGTTGTGGGAAACTGATAGTATCTCAAAACTGAAAATGATTGAAGGTTTGAAAAAAAGTGGTATGAAAAAAGGATTTATTAAAGTTCGAAGGGTTGAAAGAGAATGCTTACATTGTTACAAACCATTTATTGCACTTGAAACATCAATACAAAAATATTGCAGTAGAACATGTTCAGGATCTGTAGCGATTAAATTAGCAACAGAAGCATCAATAAACAAGCAGTTATTATTGCATCAAGAAATTAAAAAGTATGTTATCGCCTGGACAATTGAAAATAATGAAATCGTTGAAAAAGCACCTTTTAATAAAATTAAGCCAACGATAGATCCACTACTAAGAGAAATTGAATTAAAATATGGGATTAAAGATTTAAGAATTATTTCTAAAGCTATTTTTGGAAAAGATTGCGGTAGAAAAGAGTTACTTAAGTTTATGAAGAGTATTTGCAATGAAAATGTATGCTGAACTTGCACGAATGACAAGTGTAAGAACCTTAGGATAAAAAGCCTAGGGGTTAACAAAAATTTGGAACAACCATTAGCACCATATTCCGTTTGTAACTTGGCTGCCGTTAACTTGGCGAAGTTTGCAAACAAAGAAACGAAAACAGTTGATTTTGATGCATTGCGCAAAACGGTCAAAGTTGGCGTACGTATGCAGGATAATGTTATCGATGCAACACCGTACTTCCTGGAAGAAAACAAAAAGCAGGCACTTGGTGAACGTCGAGTTGGGCTTGGTGTAATGGGCCTTGCCGATCTATTGATTTACTGTGAAAAAGAGTACGGTTCTGAAGAAGGTAATGCGCTAGTCGATGAAATCTTCAAGACAATTGCGGTTGCAGCATATGAAGAGTCGGTTGAACTGGCTACAGAGCGCGGCAGCTTCCCATTCCTTGAAGGACAGACAGAAGCAGAAACAGCACGTTTGCGTGAAGCATTTATTAACACAGGTTTCATGAAAAAAATGCCACAGCATATTCGCGAAAATATTGTGGCAAATGGTATTCGTAATTCGCATTTATTGACGGTGGCGCCAACTGGATCTACAGGTACAATGGTCGGAGTTGCAACAGGGCTTGAACCTTACTTCAGCTTCACTTACTACCGTTCAGGTCGTCTAGGGAAGTTTATTGAAGTAAAAGCTGAAATCGTAAAAGAATATTTAGATGCCAACCCGGGTGTGGATGAAAATAACTTACCGGACTGGTTCAAATCTTCAATGGAGCTTTCTGCGGAAGCCCATGCAGATGTTCAATGTATTATTCAAAACTGGATTGATTCATCTATTTCCAAAACAGTAAATGCGCCAAAAGGCTATGGAGTAGAGCAAGTGCAAAAAGTGTACGAGCGTCTATACCGCGGCGGTGCAAAGGGTGGTACAGTGTATGTCGATGGATCTCGTGACACACAAGTATTAACATTAAAAGCTGAAGAGGCAAATTCAGATGAGCAATTGGAATTTGAAGAATTAAAACAATCAGAAGACCAAGTGAAGCGTCAAGTTGTGCTAGTGGATACAATTAAACCATTAACAGATACAGACGTGACAATTGGTTCGGAAGTTGGCAATACATGCCCGGTTTGCCGTCAAGGTACGGTAGAAGAAATGGGCGGGTGCAACACATGTACAAACTGTGGTGCACAGCTGAAATGCGGTTTATAAAATAAAGAAACGCAACTCATATAATATGGGTTGCGTTTTTGCTTTTCGGAAAAGTTGACGATCTTCCCATTATTTAAAAATGCAATCGTCCGGTAGCAGGATGTACTAATGGCCATGCACGAACGTCGATTTTTTTTGAAAAATGCAGGATCGGCTGATCACTTTCCACAATAATCCCTTGCTTGGACAGCGTTGTATTAAGGGTAATTTCACCTTCTGCTTCTTGTAAAATCCATGGGTGGTGCAAAATATCACAGCGTACCGGGAGACCTGAAGCATTTAATGTGTAGAAGCAGTAACGCTCGGTCATCCATTCTTCAAAGGAACCTTTTACCGCAATAAATGGTGCGGAAACAGGTTTATAGCTACCCGCGAATACAATGTCTGATCGATTTTGCCTTTTGCTTTCAAACAGTACTGTATCACCAAAGTTTTTAATATCCATCTTTGCATAGTGATACGGTAAATGGAAAAATGTGCGGGCACCTTTTACAGCCGGCCAATTATCCGCATCCAAACTGAAAAAGTATACGCCGGGCTTTCCATCAATCGTCACATAGGTACGCACATTCAGTTCCGGAAATTCAGCGGTACCGGGAATTGGCGGCAACCCTCGAAACCTCACACCTGACATACGAAAAGGGACAACCCCAACCCAGCACACACCTTCATAAGTATCTACTTCCAGCGATTCTGGAACTAACTTCCGTAAAACCTCGTATTTCACCGGATAATGGGCGAATAACAGATCGCTCCATGTTTGCTTCATTCCCCACGGTAAATTTGGCAGCGGCCAAGGGCGATGGCTGTCATCCCATTTGTTTTCTTGTATGTTTGGGAGTTCCTCCATAGCAAGTCACTTCTTTCACATCAATCGTATTTTATATAATTTCCTTCATTTTGACTTATAAACGTTCGCGGATTTGTTTTTTCCGCATCCATTGAGTAGCAACCCATTTTTCGCCTTGTATTACTGGCTCACCAGAATGAAGGGTAAGTTCATTTAATTTTTGATCATTGTAGAAATATTCAAAGTAAACCGCTGTACCTTTCTTTGGTACATTTACAATACCTAAATTCGGAAACGTAGTAACGCCTCCTTCTTCCACATCATTTAAGTAGACTACTAACGTGCTAATGCGATTATTACTGCTCGAAGGGTGATTCGGTCCAAAAAAATCAAAATGTGGTTTAAATTCCTGACCCGGTTCATAATGTAAAACTTGTAGACCCTCAGCATGTTCGATTGGAAGGTGCATCAGGCTGCTAATCCGTTTTTCAATTTCGGAAATAAGCGGATTTTCATTTTCCTCAAAAAACATACCACTGCTCGTACGAATTGAACTTATCTCTTTTTTTGCTAATTTGGATCTTTCCAAACGCGAAGAAGCACAATCGATTAAATTCTGGCATTCCTCATCACTTAAAACATTTAAAAACTTTACAATGAGCGGTTCTTCATGCAGAACTTCTGCTGTTATCGTTCGATTGTCAATTGAATAAACAGATTGAATAGGTAAAATGGAAACTTCTGTTGTCATATGTTATATCCTTCCGCAATGGCTTCTAAGTTAGTACAAAAACACTCTCACCCTTATATGATGAAAAGAATGTATTTCTACTCCGATACATATTATACCATTTAATTCAATTTAATGGTATTTAAGTAGCAGGAATATATTAAAAAAATTTTATGCCTGATCCCTAAGTTCTAGTATTTGTAAAAAATTAAATGAGCAGTTAAGAAGGATAAGAAAAAATTATTGAATTACATAAATAACCTATCATTTTATTTATGTCATAATTGAAGTAAGATAATGGAAGAAGAGGAAGAAATGGAGGAAAGCAAATGATTGTTGGATTACATCATGCACAAATAACAATTCCACCAGGTACTGAGGAAGCAGGGAAAGAGTTTTACTGCAAAGTATTAGGTCTAAATGAAATTTCAAAACCTTCTGCACTACAAGGGCGAGGTGGCTTTTGGCTGCAAGTAGGGAATCAGGAAGTACATGTAGGGACAGAAGAAGGCTTTAATCGGCTTACAACTAAAGCACATCTTGCCTACGAAGTTGAAGCTATTTCTTATTGGAAAAAAATATTGATGGAACATGATATTGAGATCTTGGATTCAGTACCTATTCCTCATTATGAACGGTTTGAATTTAGAGACCCTTTCGGAAATAGAGTGGAGATGATCCAACCGATTTAATCGATTGCAGGTTCACTCTTGTTTATCCGCATCACTTTTTGATAATAGTTCAATGATTTCGTTATTCTGCGTTCGTATATCTTTTAAAATCCTCTCAATCGCCAAAGCGGTAAATGTAATGATGACTAAAAGTGCAAAGCTGAAAAAGCCCATTTAAAATCTCTCCATTCTGATTCATATTTCATCTATTATACTAATCTTGAAAAGAATAGTTAATTATTTCTAATAAGCTCCGCCTAATTAATGATGGTAAATTTATCGGAAATCGCGTATCATTGTAAGGTAGTTTTAAACTATCAGGTATATCCTGCAAATATATTGAATGATAGGTGAAAAAAATGAATTATCAAGTACTATTGTATTATCATTACACAACGATTGAAGATCCAGCTGCTTTTTCAGAAGAGCATTTAGCTGCATGTAAGGAAATTGGTTTAAAAGGACGTATTTTAGTAGCCCATGAAGGGATTAACGGTACGGTATCAGGTACGATTGAGCAAACACAAAGCTATATCGATATGATGGAAGCACATCCATTGTTTAAGGGGATTGTTTTCAAAATTGATCCAGCGGAAGGCCATGCGTTCAAAAAAATGCATGTACGTCCACGCCCGGAGCTTGTAAACTTAGGTCTGGAAGAAGATGTGAATCCGCATGAATTAACGGGCCGCTATTTATCACCGGAACAATTCCTGGAAGAAATGCAAGATGAAAACACAGTCGTACTAGATGTACGAAACACATATGAATATGATGTCGGTCACTTCCGTGGCGCAATTCGTCCAGAAGTAAAGAACTTCCGTGATACTCCGCAATGGGTACGTGACAACCGTGAATTATTCGAAGGTAAAAACGTTTTAACTTATTGTACAGGCGGAATTCGCTGTGAGAAATTTTCTGGTTGGATGAAGCGTGAAGGTTTTGGAGAGGTTGGTCAATTGCACGGAGGCGTTGCAACATACGGTAAAGACCCAGTTGCTAAAGGTCAGCTTTGGGATGGTCAAATGTATGTATTCGATGAGCGTCTGACAGTGCCGATTAACCAGGTGGAACATGTTATTGTTGGGCGTGATCACTTTGATGGGACACCATGTGAACGCTACATTAATTGTGCTAACCCTGAATGTAATGAGCAAATCATTGCATCAGAGGAAAACGAAGCGAAGCATTTAGGTGGCTGTACAATCGAATGTACAAAACATGAACGTAATCGCTATATCGTCCGTCATAACTTAACGGAAGAGCAAGTACAACAAGCGATTGAATTATTAGAAGCTGAAGCGACAGTATAATAAATTTTTTAATGCATCTCTTAATAGAGATGCATTTTTCTTTTTTGTAAACAAAACATCCATTTGTAAATGCAATGTAAATAGATTTTTCTAAATATTCATCATAAATTGTCTGTTTTCTGTAATTCTTACATGATTCATTAAGCCTTTGAACATAATATTGACATATTTCATTTTCCTTCATTGATAATTATTTAAATCCTCATAAAAAATCCCTCTCATTTGTTAATAAATCTCATAAATATTTACAAATCAGCTGTTTTATTTTAAATTTTCTGACTTTACTGATTGATTTTACATAATAAAAAGACGTGTTCTTCATAATTTACATAAGGTTTACATGTTTAATACATGACATTAATTTTATGTATGTATTGTTAAAGCAGATAGAAAACATTCATGTTGATGGAGGATTGAAGTATGTTGAAAAAAACATTTTACTTCATTGGGTTAACAATTCTAATGGTAGTATTAGCAGCTTGCAGTAATGAAGATTCTACGGAGTCCTCTTCTGGCGGCGGAGACTTAGTAACAATTTCAGGTTCTACATCAGTTGGACCTTTAGCAGAGAAATTAGCAGCAAAATATGAAGAAACAGAAGACGTTAAAATTGAAATAAATCAAATCGGTTCATCGGCAGGGATTACAAATGCGATCAATGATGTATCACAAATCGGGATGTCATCGCGTGATCTGAAACAGGAAGAAATCGACTCCGGTATTCAGGAGTTGGTCATTGCGTATGACGGGATTGTGGTTGTTGCCCACCCATCAAATCCGGTTAAAGATTTAACGATGGAACAAGTGAAGCAAATCTTTACAGGCGAAATTACCAACTGGAAAGAAGTTGGCGGAAAAGATATGGAAATCGTTGTTGTATCACGTGAGGACGGATCTGGTTCGCGTGATGCCTTCCAGGAAATCGTCGGCTATGAATCTGGACAACTGATTCGCAATGCAATTGTTGCAAGCGGGAACGGAAATATTAAAACAACAGTTGCGATGAACAAACATGCTGTAGGATTCATCTCATTTGAGTATATTGATGAAACTGTTTCAGCGATGGACATTAATGGCGTTAAGGCAGAAGCAGGCAATGTATTGGATGGTAACTATAAATTATCTCGTCCATTCTTATTCGTTTATAAAGAGAGTGTACCGGAGGCGGCAACGAAGTTTATGGATTTCATTTTAACTGCAGAAGGACAAGAGATTGTGGAAGCCGCTGGAGCGATTCCATTAACGAAATAATCAGTGCTGGAGGATAAATTTGTGAACACACAAAACAGAAACGAAGTAGAACAGCAAATAAGTAAAGGCAATAAGCGAAAATACTTTTTAGAAAGCTTATCATCGAAAATATTTTTAGCATGTGCGCTTCTTTCAGTAGTGAGCTTACTACTAATTGTAGGATTCGTATTTTATAAAGGGGCAAACCCATTCGTAACTGGCGGTTATAGCTTCTTCGGCTTCCTATTTGGCAGCGACTGGGTACCATCAGAAGATAAATTCGGTATTTTCCCAATGATCGTTGCGTCAATTTATGCAACGATCGGAGCACTTGTTATCGGGGTACCAATCGGATTATTAACAGCAATTTTCCTGGCGGAAATTGCTCCGAAATCAGTAGCCAAAATCGTATCACCGGCAATTCAGCTTTTGGCTGGTATTCCGTCAGTATTATACGGTGTATTCGGTTTAGCGATTATCGTTCCATTTTTACAGGATAATTTAGGATTAGCACGTGGACAAAGTTTAATTGCTGTTATTTTAGTACTGGCAATTATGATGTTACCGACAATTGTAACAGTAGCGGAAACAGCGATTCGTGCAGTGCCGAAAACATATCGTGAAGGTTCACTGGCTCTAGGCGTTTCACAAATCGGGACAATCTTTAAAGTCGTTGTACCGGCTGCAAAGTCAGGTATTATGGCAGCGATCGTTCTTGGACTGGGGCGTGCATTAGGTGAAACGATGGCCGTAATTTTAGTAGCGGGGAATTCGCTGGTCATCCCGACGAGCCTGACAGACAGTGTACGTCCATTGACGACAAACATCGCGCTTGAAATGGGTTATGCAGCAGGAACACATCAGGAAATGCTGTTTGCAACAGGGATTGTACTTTTCTCATTCATCTTAATATTAAACTTTGTATTAGCACGCATTACAGCGAAGGGAGCTCAGTAACATGCGACAATTTAAAGATAATATGTATCGCGGCTTACTTTGGGGTTCCGCATTCGTATCAGTAGCCGTATTAGTTGTAATCGTTGGCTATATTTTCTATAAAGGTTTTTCTTATATCAGTTTTGATTTTATATTTGGTGATTATTCGCCAACAGGTGGCGGCGGAATATTCCCGATGATTGTCACAACGATTTTAACGATTGTCATTTCACTTTTAATCGCAACACCAATCGGAATCTTGGCTGCCGTTTATTTACACGAGTATGCAAAGCAAGGACGACTTGTACGTATTATTCGTTATGCGACAGAAAGTTTAACAGGGATTCCATCGATTATTTATGGTTTATTCGGTGCCGTATTCTTCGTAGTGATTTTAAAGCTCGGGATGTCCATTATCGCAGCATCATTAACATTAACGATTATCGTATTACCGGTTATTATTCGTACGACAGAAGAAGCTTTGAAAACAGTGCCGGCAACATATCGTGAAGGTTCACTGGCACTAGGAACAACAAAACTGCAAACGTTGATTAAAGTTATTTTGCCAAGTGCAATGCCGGGAATTTTATCAGGGATCATCTTATCGATCGGCCGTATTGTCGGTGAATCGGCAGCGATTTTCCTGACTGCAGGTACCGTGGCGGCAATGCCATCAAGTATTTTCTCATCTGCCCGTACATTAACGGTTCACTCCTATTTAGTAACACAGGAAGCAGGCGATATTGGACTTGCAGCGGCAATCGGAATTGTTTTAATCGTCATTATTTTAGTATTGAATTTAACGGCAACATATATCTCGAAGAAATTAAACAAAGCGGACTATTAAAAGGAGCGAAACCTATATGACTATGACTATTTCAGAAGCATCTATATTTAAAACAACTACGACTTCTACGGGCGCTTTACCAACAAAAATCAAAGTAAATGATTTAAACCTGTATTATGGTGATAAACAAGCGTTATTCAATGTAAACCTGGACATTAAAGAAAAAGAAGTAACGGCATTAATCGGTCCATCGGGCTGCGGTAAGTCAACATTTTTACGTACATTAAACCGCATGAACGATCTGATTGACGGTGTACGCGTCATCGGGAACATTCATATTGACGGCGAAAATGTATATGAATCAAGCGATGTCATCAAGCTCCGTACAAGAGTCGGGATGGTATTCCAAAAGTCAAATCTGTTTCCAATGAGCATCTACGACAATGTTGCCTATGGTCCACGCATGCAAGGAATTAAAAACAAAAAAATCTTAAATGAAATTGTTGAAGAGTCTTTACGCGGCGCAGCGATTTGGGATGAAGTAAAGGACCGTCTAAAGTCTTCTGCCTTAGGTCTTTCAGGAGGTCAGCAACAGCGTATTTGTATCGCACGTGCGATCGCAATGAAGCCGGACGTTATTTTAATGGATGAGCCGACTTCGGCACTTGACCCGATTTCCACATTAAAAGTAGAAGAACTCATTACACAAATGAAAAAAGACTATACAATTGTCATCGTAACGCACAACATGCAGCAAGCAGCGCGTATTAGCGATAAGACGGCATTCTTCTTAAATGGTGAAGTCATCGAATATGATGATACAAATGTTATTTTTTCCACACCAAAAGATGAGCGTACAGAAGATTATGTAACAGGACGATTCGGATAAAAGGGGGATTTTGGAATGATTCGCGAAAATTTCGAAAAGAATATGCTTGAACTGCAGGACAAAATGGGTGAAATGGTCGACATGACGGTTATTGCAATGGAAAAGGCATTTAAAGCACTTCAGGAACAGGATATGGTGTTGGCACTGGATGTCATTGAAGAGGACAACTATATTGATGACCTGGAAAATGAAATTAATCAAATGGCAATTTGGCTGATGGCGAAAGAGCAGCCGGTAGCCCGCGACATGCGCCGAATTATCAGTGTTATTAAAATGTCTTCGGATATTGAACGTATTGCAGACTTTGCGGTAAATACAGCAAAAGCAACGATTCGCATTAGCAAAGAAGAAACGATTTTAGAAAAAACTTCATTAGTCGAAATGAAAAATGTAGCAATGGATATGCTGAAAAAATCAATGAAGGCATTTATCGATGCGGATATCGCATTAGCAAAAGAAGTTGGAGAGCTTGATGATATCGTAGATCGCAATAATCATGAAAACTATGCGCTTTTAACTGAGTATTTGAAAGAGAGCCCTCAAGAGATTGAGCAAACATTGCAATTGTTGTTCATTAACCGCTTTGTCGAACGTGCAGCAGACCATATAACTAATATGGCGGAGTCAACAGCTTACTTTATTAAAGGGCAGCTATTTGATTTGAATTAACTTCCTTCAGCAGATTTTATGCTTAGGCGAAGCAGTAAGCACAGAGTCCATTTATTTATAGATAGAGGTTAACATAATTTTTGGTCAATTTTCATCGGGTATTCAAATACCTGCTGAAAGAAGTTAATGCCTCCGGCGGATGTCATAGATTCGGTAAGAAATTCTTTGCGCGAGCGCAAACCGAATCTGGACACAATTACGCCGAGGCGTAATTGATTAGAGAAGCGGGGAATCATTAATGACGAAAAAAATATTAGTCGTTGAAGATGACGAAAATTTAGTGAATTTACTGCATATTTATTTAGTAAAGGACTGCTATGAAGTCCAATGTGTACGAACGGGTAAAGAGGCACTGGCTGCTATTCTATCATTCGAACCGGATGCGATGCTGCTCGATTGGATGCTTCCGGATATGGAAGGAATCGAGATTTGCCGTCAAGTCCGCTTCGAGCATGACTTTCCGATTATTATGATCAGTGCGCGTACGGATGAATTGGATATTGTGCTGGCGCTTGAAATGGGGGCCACAGAATATATCCGAAAGCCGTTTGGATTCCGTGAAATGCTTACACGCTTAAGAATCCATTTAAAACGATACGAAAGGGAATTACAGCAGCAAGAGCGTATTTCCCAAATGTTGATCGGTCCGTTCCGTGTAGATTTAATTATGTTCAAAGTGTACAAAGATGAAGTGGAAATTCCTTTAACAAAACGTGAATTTAAACTGCTGCTTCATTTATTGGAGCAACCGGGCAGTATTAAATCACGTGAAGAGATTATTAATATACTGGACTTTACAAAAGGGGATCGTCGTACAGTAGATGTACATATTCGTAGGCTTCGCGAAAAAATTGAAGAACAGCCGAGCTCACCGAAGTGGATCAAAACAAAAAGCGGGTTAGGTTATTATTTCAACTATCCTTCACAGGAAGTGACGTACAGTTCATAGGTAAAAAACATTTTGGAGCGATCAATTGTTTCAAGATGTTTTTTTTATGTTGTAAATTACATCATTTCTTTTACAAATGCGACGGCAACGGATTATACTTAGAAAAGTAGATGGATGAGGAGGTCTGAATATGTCTGAACAAAATGAGAAAAAGAAATTAAGCCTGCAGGAATTAGTGAAACAACAGCTGGAAGCGAAAAAAAACAATGCAGCTGGCAACAAAGGTAACTTAAAAGGTGATACATCAACGAAAAAGATGAAAAGTCAACAAACAAAAAAAACGAGCAATACCCGTCGTAAAATGGGCGTGTAATGGTTAGGGGAAGACCGAAGCAAACGAAAATTTGCTTCGGTTCTTTTTTATTCAAAAAAGTTCTGGATAATTATCTCGAATTAAAGACTCTTTATTTGGAGATATTTGAATTATGTTGTATTATTAATTTGTAACAAAGAGCACATAATAACATACGTAATCATTTACAGACCATTATTTCGAAAGGGGCAATTTTAAATGGGTAAATTAGATGGGAAAGTAGCAATTATTACAGGTTCTGCACAAGGAATGGGAGCAATGCATGCTCGTAAATTCGTGGAAGAAGGCGCAAAAGTAGCGATTACAGATATAAATTTGGACGGTCGAAACAACTGGCGGATGAATTAGGTGAAAATGCAATCGCGCTTAAATTGGATGTTTCAAGTGAAGACAACTGGATTGAAGTAGTCGCGAAAACAGAAGAAACTTTTGGTCCGATCAATGTTCTGGTTAATAATGCCGGAATCGGTATTTTCAAACCTTTGGAAGAACTCACAGTAAAAGATTTTGAACTGACATTTAAAATAGACGAGCTTGGGGTCTTCCTGGGAATGCAAAAAGTTCTTCCTTCAATGAAAAAGGCTGGTATTGGCTCAATTGTAAACATTTCGTCTGTTGATGGTTTAGTAAGTGCTCCTACAGCAATAGCTTACAGTGCTTCTAAACATGCCGTAACGGGTATGACAAAAGGTGCTGCAGCTGAGCTGGGGCAATATAATATTCGTGTGAATTCGGTTCACCCGGGTATTATAAAAACACCAATGGCCGATCAGCCAGACGTTGAAGAATATTTAAAACAACTAGAACAAGACATTCCATTAAGAAGAAGAGCAGAAGTAGTGGAAGTATCAAATTTAGTCGTATATCTTGCTTCTGATGATTCAAGCTATTCAACAGGTGCACAATTCGTTGTTGATGGTGGAATGATTTCAGATTTATAAGTAATAGAATGATTAGCCCTAACATGTAAATGTTGGGGTTTTTTATATTATGATGTAAAAGTGATTCCAAATGATTCGTTAATCGTCTTTAAGAAGTAAGGAGGCTGATAGGTTGAGACGGGAAATTTTTGAAGCGCATTACGACGCTGTTTATAAATACATACGTTATTTAACAAATGATACGGATTTAACGCATGATTTGCTGCAGGAGACCTTTTACCGCTTTTATCAGAAAAATTATACTGAGCATGAACGGACTTATTTATTGAAAATTGCCCGAAACCTTGTTTATGACCATTATCGAAGAAAAAAAATTATTGGCTTTTTTCAATTGAAATCGGAGCCAGTTGCAGCGGGAGAATTGCCGGAAGCAGTAATCGAGCGAAATGCGGAAAATGAAAAACTGTATGCCGCACTCCAGCAAATTAAATGGAATTACCGTGAAGTGATTGTGCTGCGCTATATAGAAGAATATTCGGTAAAAGAAACAGCAATGATTTTGACCTGCAGTGAAGTAAAGGTGAAAAATAATACGGCACGCGGCTTGAAGGCATTACGGGAACTGTTAGGAGGGGAAGACGATGTTTGAAAACGAAAAGTTAAATGATCTTAAAAAAATTTATGTCGATCCGGAAAAAAAGCAAGAGGACTTCAATAAAATTCAGCAGCGCCTCAACACTAAACCTTTTAACTGGCAAATCCCGGCAGTAATCATAGCGATTGCGTGCATCACGCTGTTTTTAGTCGGTACATTTCCACAAAAGCAGCAAATCACTTCTGATGATATGGATAGTAGTGCATTACAAGCGGTTTATTTTATGCAATGGGAAGGGAATCCAGAGTCCATCTTTCAAGCTGGTGTGAGAAAAGTGAAAAATGAAGAAACATTAAAAGAGATTGAAACAGCGCTGCAACAGTTTCAGCAAACTGATATTAAAATAGAAGACCCATATATTCAACAAAGCTACAGGCTAAGCTTTAAAGATGATCAGGTGATGCGTATACAGGAATACCCCGGAAGCGAAGTAACGTATTATCGTAATGTCGATACAGGGGAAATATATTTATTAAGTGAAAATTCATTGCAGGAAATTATCAATTTACATGAACCGGCCGATCGAACATTATCTTTAATTATTGGCATAGTATTCCTGACGTTGGCAATGATTGCGACGAGTAAGGTGAAAAAAAAGATGCGTGACCCGGATGATCCGAAACGTTACATTCCGATGCATTCTACCTATTCGCAAAGCGTCGTGGAAATTCTGACATTATTAATCCTGATCTTACTTATTTCCGCACCACAACTACATCTGTTTGTGCTCATCTCGTTTTTGTTGCTGACAGCACTTATTAATATTCTATTAGAAGTAAAGCACGGCAAAAATAAATGGCGCATATTCCAGTTTGTATTGGTGAAAGTATATGCAGGTGTTTATATTTATATATTTTTATGGCCCTTAATTTAAGTACATCGAAGTTATGGATACCAATTTTAGATTGTTTAATTTTAGTGTATTTCAGAATACTTTGACAACAATTGCTTTCCCCCGTACGATATTAATAAGTTACTAGAAGGGGTGGTAGTATGACGACGATTGAAAATGCAAGACAACTCGACGATAAGGATGTTCTGAAAAAATATGCAGATGAATTTTATAAAAAGGAAGGCCAGATCTACTTCGATGGCAATTCGCTCGGGTTATTGTCAAAGCGGGCGGAACAGTCGGTGCATACACTGCTCAACTCGTGGAAAGATTATGGAATTGATGGATGGACAAATGGGGAACATCCTTGGTTTTATTTATCCGAAAAGCTGGCGGCAATGTGCGCACCATTGATTGGCGCAAAAAGTGAAGAGGTAATTCTGACTGGTTCCACAACAACAAACTTGCATCAACTGTTGGCTACCTTTTTCAAACCAACTGCTGCACGCTATAAAATTTTGGCCGACGAACTGAACTTCCCTTCTGACTTGTATGCGATTGCCAGTCAAATTGATTTGCATAATTTACCCGAAAGCAGTATGAAGCTGGTAAAAAGTGAAGACGGGCAAACGATTACGACAAAAGCCATCATCGAAGCGATGACAGAAAATGTGGCGGTTGCGGTTCTGCCGTCTGTCTTATACCGCAGTGGCCAAGTGTTAGATTTGCAGGCGATTACGGAAGCTGCACATGAACGCGGCATTTTGGTTGGATTTGATCTATGTCATTCGATCGGTTCCGTTCCGCACCATCTTCATGAAATCGGCGCGGACTTTGCGTTTTGGTGCAATTATAAGCATTTGAACGGTGGTCCGGGCTCAGTAGCAGGATTGTACGTTCATGAGAAACACTTTGGAACAGCACCCGGATTGGCAGGGTGGTTTGGCTCAGCAAAGGAAAAGCAGTTTGATTTAGATGTAACAATTACCGCTGCACCGCATGCCGGAGCTTATCAGATCGGTACACCGCATATATTAAGTCTGGCCCCGATTGAAGGCGCACTTTCACTGTTTGAAGAAGCAGGAATTGAAGCGATTCGTGAAAAGTCACTCGCTCTGACGCAATTTATGATGGATTGTATTGAGCAAGAGTTACCGAATACGTTTACATTTGGAAATCCGCTTGACGAGACACGTGGCGGCCATCTGTTTTTAGTGCATGACGAGGCGGCAAGAATTTGTAAAGCATTAAAAGAATATGGCGTTGTACCGGATTTCCGTGCACCGAATGGCATCCGCCTGGCACCGGTCGCGCTGTACAATTCCTTTGAGGAAGTATGGCAGTCAGTGCAGATATTAAAAGATATTGTCACAAACAAAACTTATGAGAAGTACGAGAATAAACGAGATATCATTGCATAAGGAGTGATTCAGTGGATAAACGTTCAATTTCGGATTTGCAGCACAAGCTAAAAGATGAAAAAGGGATTCATACGGATTTCCGTGAAGATATGACATACAGCGATTATTTAAGTCTGGCTTCACTTTTAAACAGTCAAAACCGTCTTTCCGACCATCATGATGAAATGCTTTTTATAGTTATTCATCAAGTGAGCGAACTTTGGATGAAGCTCATCATTCATGAAATGCGCGGTGCGATACAAGCGATTGAAAAAGGAGAAATGCAGCCAGCATTTAAAATGCTTGCACGTGTTTCGAGAATCCAAATGCAGATTATTCAGGCGTGGGATGTATTGGCAACGATGACTCCGGCGGAATATTTGCAGTTTCGGGATGAACTGGGGAAAGCATCGGGGTTCCAAAGCTATCAGTATCGCTTAATCGAGTTTGCACTTGGCTATAAAACACCTTATATACTTAAAATCTATGAGAAAGAACCGGACATTCTCACAGTTCTTAAAGAGGCGTACGATGCGCCAAGTATTTATGATGTGGCGATTCAAGCATTGGCTAAAGCTGGATTGCCAATAACTGAAGCTTTGCTAAACCGTGATTTTTCGGTAGTATATAGTGGTGACGATTCTGTTGCCGCCGCATGGAAAACCGTCTATGAAAATATCGATAAGTACTGGGATTTATACCAGCTTGGTGAAAAGCTTGTCGATATTGAAGATTCCTTGCAGCAGTGGCGTTTCCGTCATATGAAAACGGTCGAGCGCATCATTGGCTTTAAAGTGGGCACAGGTGGCTCATCAGGGGTCAATTATTTGCGAAAAGTGCTCGATCACCGCTTTTTCCCTGAACTTTGGGATTTGCGGACAGTACTATAGCTTAGGTTAGACAGATGAGTGGAGTGAGACAGATGGAGAAGAGTAAAGGACAGTGGTCAAGTAAGTTAGGATTTGTATTAGCGTCAGCGGGCGCAGCGATTGGGCTCGGGGCAATTTGGAAAATGCCTTATGTAGCCGGTCAAAGTGGAGGTGGCGCATTCTTCCTGATTTTTGTGCTGCTGACATTAATTATCGGGCTGCCAATGCTTTTATCGGAATATATTATCGGGCGTGCCACACAAAAAGAGGCGATTACTGCCTATAAGGTATTAGCGCCGAATACGAAGGCTTGGGCTTGGATTGGTAAGCTCGGCATTATTGGCTGTTTCTTATTATTATCGTTTTACAGTGTAGTTGGCGGCTGGATTTTTGTTTACAGCGGGGTTTCGGTTGTTGGAGAAGTTATCGCGCCGACTGTGGAACCAGGGGCATTTTTCGGACAAGTAACAGGTACACCTTGGATTGCTTTACTCGGTTTGGGATTATTTACATTGGCAAATGTTGTGATCATTGCGCTTGGTGTTCAAAACGGGATTGAAAAGGCAAATAAATTCATGATGCCGTTACTGTTTATTATGTTCTTTGTTTTAGTTGTAAGAGCCGTAACATTGGACGGAGCAATGGAAGGGATTAAGTTTTTCCTGTATCCGGACTTTTCGAACATTACCGGTGAATCAATTTTGTATGCGTTAGGGCAATCATTTTTTGCACTGGCTGTTGGATTCTCATGTTTAGTTACATATAGTTCTTATTTAAAGAAAGATGTGAGCTTACCGAATTCAGCAGGTTCTGTTGTAGGATTGAGTATTTTTGTATCCCTCTTGGCGGGCTTAGCGATTTTCCCGGTTGTATTTGCATTTGATATGGAAGTGGCAAGCGGACCGCCATTACTGTTTATGGTATTGCCTGCAGCGTTCTCGCAAATGCCGTTTGGCGAACTGTTTTTAGCGTTGTTTTTAATTCTGTTTTTATTTGCGACATTAACGTCATCGTTTAGTATGTATGAAATTATCGTTGCTGCGATTATTGAAAAATGGAACATTAGCCGCGCGAAAATTACAATCATCATCGGTATCCTTGTGTTTATCGCTTCGATTCCTTCAACATTAACGTACAGTTCATTAGGTGATGTTTCGATTTTTGGACGCAATATCTTTGATTTCACCGACTTTCTAGTGTCGAATATCATTTTACCGATTGGCAACTTGCTTATTGCGATATTTATTATGCATATTATGGATAAAAACCTCGTAAAAAGCGAGCTGTTGCAAGGAAGTAAAATGGGTGAAGGCTTTTACAGAACATATCGCTTTTTAATGACCTACATTGTGCCGACAGTGATTGTCGTCGTGCTCGGTTATTTAGTCATTCAATATTAGGGGTGAAGCCATGTGGATTGATATTACACAGCCGATGAGAAACGGGATGCCGAATTGGCCGGGAGATACACCGTTTTCTTTTGAAGTAGGATATACGAAACAACAGACGGGTTCGGTCAATATCGGGCGGATGACGACTTCGCTGCACACCGGTACACACGCAGATGCACCGTTTCATTTTAACAGTGAAGCTGAAACGATCGAGCAATTGGATGTGAATGTGTATATCGGCGACTGCGTGATCGTGGATTGCATTGGACAGGAAATGGTTACAGCTCAATCGCTGGCACCCGTTGATTTCCATAGTGCAAAGCGTGTACTGCTTAAAACAGTTGAACAGCCGAGTGCAGCATTTCCGGAAACCATTCCGGTTATTCATCCGAATGTAGCGCCATTTTTAAAGGAGCGAGGTGTAATATTGCTTGGCATAGACAATCCTTCCGTTGATCCATTGGACAGCAAGGAAGTATTGGCTCATCACAAGTTGTACGAACATGGCATTCATATTCTCGAAGGGCTCGATTTAGGGCATGTTCAGCAAGGCCTTTATGAATTGATTGCATTGCCGCTTAAAATAACAGGTGCTGACGGTGCACCTGTTCGTGCGGTCATTCGAAAAAAGTTGATAGAGTGAAATAACAAGAAGAAGCTCACGATTTTATGTCGTGGGCTTCTTTTGTAATAAAAAATAATTTTCTTCGTATTAAAAAAGTCCATTGAATAGTTTAATCTTGAGTTGTAATATATTCCTACAAAGTGTTTTATTTGTAATTCAAAATTCCTAGGAGGGAAAAGCTTGAAGAAACGCAACGAAAAGGTTAATTGGATTCATCAATTAAATTTGTTTATTACGATTGGACTGGCTATTTTAATTGTTTCACCGCTTGTGATTGCAAACGGTTTTAGTAATTCAGTTCCATATTTAATTGCAGGAACCGGGGTTATCTTATTATCGACGGTCAATTATTTCTTGAATATTTCTAATTTTGCCAAAGGGTTAATTTTTGTACTGATTCCTGCATCTGTTGTATTTTTATTGTTCTATCTTGATGGATATACAGTCAATAAACATTATATGCTGTTTGTCACATTTATTATGGGAGCAATGTATTTTAATGAACGGTTGATTAAGACATTTTTACTGATTGTCAGTATCTTTTATGTTTTCTTATACATAGCAGTGCCTGAAAATTTATTAGGGGTAAATGCCAATCTGGCCGTATTCATTACAGTATTTGTGAGTATGACCGGTTGTAACTATTTGCTTTACCGATTGACTCAATGGGGCAACAAACTCGTGAAGGATGCCCATGAAAAAGAGCGGGTAGCAAAAGAACTGTTGGAAAATTTAACATCGGTATTAAATAAAATCGATGAAGGTTCAATTCAGCTTGCACAAAATATTACACATGTAAATGAAAATGTGGGAACATTAAATGTTGCGAGCGAAACAATTTTACAGTCATCGAATCAAATGGCAGCAGCGATTCACAATGAAGCTGAAATGATTCAGCAAATTAATGAACAAATCATTTTATCACATGAAAATATGGTAAAAACGAAAGAGTCTTCTGAATCGACTGTAAAGGATTCGAATGAAGTGCAGGAAGCGATTGAACGGAGCTGGAAGCAGGTGCACATTGTTACAGCTGATATGGCAACATTAAGCGACTCCATTGATTTAACGACAACGACAATTGACAATATGCAAGAGAGCCTTGCAAATGTAAACAATCTGTTAAATGGTATTAAAGCGATAGCGGATCAGACGAATTTACTGTCTTTAAATGCTTCAATAGAAGCAGCACGAGCAGGGGAGCATGGGAAAGGATTTGCCGTTGTTGCAGAAGAAGTGAAAAAACTTGCGGAAGAAAGTGCAAAAATCGCAACGAGTATTACCGTTGTTACACAGCAGCTGCTTGCGCGAGCAACAACTGCCCAGTTAAAAGCTTATGAAGGAAAAGAAGCAGTTCATTCAAGTGTTGGCACATTAAATAAAATTACCGGTTCATTTGATGGAATTAAACAATCATTTAATGATATACAAGGGAAGCTTCATCTAAACATGTCGACAATTACACATACAAACGAGCTTGTTGAAAAAATAATGAATCAAATTGAAAATATGTCCGCTATTTCTGAAGAAAATGCTGCAATGACTGAAGAAATCGCAAGTTCAATAAATGAAGAGCATATCATGATGAAATCAATTGCGGATGCCAGTAATGAACTTCAGCAGCTGCATAGTGAATTGGCGGAAATTACAAAACGCCAATAATAGTAAACCGCACATAAAAGGGAAGTGTCCAAAATTACCGGACACTTCCCTTTTTAGTTATTCTACTTCGATCGCAATACTGTCTGTCACATCACCGTTGCTAAAGCGCGCCATACTGGAAATGATATACGTTCCTTTTTCCAGTGGGGCATTAAAACGTGTCGATGTGGCAATTTCTTTATAATCATAATCATCAATCCATTGTTGAATGGAAACACTCGTTACATTTTGACTATATTGAAATTCTATTACTTCCCCTGGCTGTACTTTTACGTAAGGGGTTTTTTGCGCAACTATAATTTCATGCGGGGCAGCCGTATCAACACACTCTGCTTCACCTGCAGAATGCCAGCAATAGCTACCGCGAACCGTTTCAATCGCCTGTTCATTCGTTACTGCTGTTACGTCAGGGATTACCGTTACTTCATTTTGTGCCATAAAATAGCGGCCTATAATAACAAGGATAATGATAGCGATAATAAGAAATAAACGATTTACATTTTTCATCAGAATGTCTCACCTCAATGTGTTGGATATGTACTTTGTTGTTTTCGAAAAACGAAATATATCCCAATCAGCACCGCCAAATACAGTAAAAGTCCAACAGCCGCCCAATAGTTATGTTCACTCAAAATACCTGCAACAAGTAAAAGGAAGGTTACACCAAATAACCCTACATAAATTCTTTTTGTAATCGTAAATTGGTTTTTGCTCCCGATGATAAACAGAATGCTATGTAGTAAAAAAAGGATAATCCATTCCCATTGTATTAATGGTTCGATATGAATCACTAAATTCATGATACAAAAACCGATCCCTGCAAGTACCGCATCTTTTGCTTTTCCATAATAAAAATAAAGAAATAGAAGTACACCGACTGTGAAACTGATCGTATATAGATCAGGAAGAGACAAGTAGAAAATCGAATTAATATCGAGCAAAGCCACAATTGTTGCTAATGTAATGACAATCGGTCTTAAGCTGATCTTGAAAATCAGCAAAACTAATAAAACAAATAAAGCAAATGTGAGCAGCGCTAAAGCCAGCTCCAGATGTTCTATGCGTTGAGAAACGACATAAATTGAATGGGTGGATAAAGCAAACAGAAAAAAGAGTAAGATGCTTTTCGAATCATTGTTCATAAACTTTCCCCAGTTCCGAATAAGTTTGAAGAGAGGGCATAAAGAATAAAAACTATGCAAATCGCGAAGGAATTTGCATAGTTTTTATAAAAAAAGTGGAATTAGTAAAACTAGACATGCCTCTATCTACATGTTACTAAAATTTGAAATATAAGTCTATTTAAAATTTTCCTGCTATGTGATAATGAGGTTGCGCAAAATAGTCATAACGTTATGGTGAAACGAGGAAAAGAATGAAGCAAAATATTTATGATAATGACTTGTTTTTTAAAGGATATGAAGAAATTCGAAATCGGAAATTTAATTATAACAATTTGCTGGAGCGGCCCAATTTTATAGCACTAATGCCGGATATAAAAGGGAAAGTCTTATTGGATTTAGGCTGTGGAAAAGGGGAGTTTGCAAATGACTGTGCTGTAAACGGGGCACAGTATGTTGATGCAATCGATATTTCAGGTAACATGATTTCCGCAGCAAAAAAGCGCTATAAAAGTAATCGTCTTCACTTTCAACAAATCTCAATTGAAGATATAATCTTGCAGGAATCGAATTATCATCTTATAACAAGCGCATTGGCACTTCATTATGTAGCGGATTTTGAAGGGGTCATTGAAAAGGTAACGAGGGCATTGTGTCCAGAAGGGATTTTCCTTTTCTCCATCGAGCACCCGATTTCAACAGCTAATAAAGGTGTGGAACAATGGATTACAGATAAGAAAGAAACACTCTCGCATTTTGCAGTATCCCGTTACCAAGATGAGGGGAAACGAACACAGAACTGGCTTGTTGACAATGTCGTAATGTACCATCGTAGAATCGAAACAATTATAAATACACTGATCAACAACGGGTTACAAATAGAAAAATTAGTGGAGCCAATGCCAACAGACGAAGCAATCGAATTACTTCCAAGCTTACAAAAAGAACAGCATCGTCCTTCCTTTTTAATCTTAAAGGCGAGAAAGGCAAAATGAAAAATAAAGCGCAGAAATCAATCTGCGCTCCTTTTAATATTAGTGCTTATATTAACTAGTTATCAAAACGGTCATCGTCTAAATCTTCTTCGTACTTAATAATGTCGCCTGTTTTTGCATCGATTTCAAAATTGTATTCCATTTTCCCGTTACGGATTTCAATCTCATAGATCAGACGGTTGTCATCTTCATCCAATTCCAGGTCCGTTACGGTACCTTTTGCTTTCGCTTGAGCAATTTCAATTGCCTGCTTTTCCGTGATATTAGTGGAGTTATTCGTTAAATCAGTTGATTTTCCCGTTTCTTCTTCATTTCCTTTTGTTTCTGCAGTACTTGTGCGCACAGTCTCGCGTTCAGTTATAACCGCTTTACCTGTACCTGCATTCACTTCAACCTCAATTTTTTCATTACCTTTTAAGATGTCAATTTCATAATGTGGTGTACGATCATCTCGATCATATTCAAAACCAATAATTTCACCGTTTAATTGTTTTAACGCAATTTTCTTTGCTTCACCAGCTGAAATACTTGGGTTGTTTTCTGCTTGCGCAAATAAATCGGACTGTGCTAATACAGCACCTCCACCAATTGCTACTAGTAATGCCGGGATTGCTAAAAATTTTTTATTCATATTTACTCGCTCCTTTTCTTGTTTGTAATGTCAGTATAACGAGCGAATATGAAAACGGTCTGAGAGAATTATTAGAAATTGATGAGAAAACTAATCATCATATTGAATTACGATAATTTCGCCGGTAATGGCATGGACTTGAACGATGACATCATCTTCCTGTTCAATCTCCACAAAATAGACGCCGCCTTCAGCGTTACCTTCAAATTCCACTGAATCAACTTCACCAGGCACTTCCTTTAATGCAATATCTACTACCTGCTGTTCAGACAGTAATGGCTTTGTTGCTTTTTCAACTGGCTTACTCGTAGATGTTTGATCTTCTTTTGATACTTCCGAATTATTTTGCTCATCTTGCTTTTTTTCATTTTTATGAATGAGCTTCAAATCGGAAAATTGCCCTGTAACGGCATTTACATTCACTTCAAAAATTGAACCATCTTTATTGAACGAAGCGACAAAATGATCTTTTTCTTTCACCAATGTTTGGACTTCCGCATTATAAATATCTTTAATCTTCACTTCCAGTTCATTCGTGTTCAGCTCATGCGGGGTTGATAATTGCTTGACTGTCAGTGTAATGAAAAATCCGATGAGAATGACGGCGATGCATAGTACAATCCATTTAGCTTTCATGCTGTGCACCTCCTGAGAGTGGAACAATGAGTAAAATTGTCGTTCCTTTTCCTAGTTCGCTGTCAATGGAAACTCCGGCATTCAGACGTTCGGCGAGTTCCTTTGCAATCGATAGGCCAATGCCGGTGCCACCAGTTTTACGGTTCCGGTCTTTATCAACCCGGTAAAAACGATGGAACAAATTCGGGAGATCCTCTTGAGGTATACCAACACCAAAATCCTGGATAGAGATATGCAGATCATTTTTCACAGAAGCGTGAATCTTAATGACATCGTCACTGTATTTTCGTGCATTATCGATAAATATAAAAAGCAGCTGTTTTAATTTTGCTTCATCCGTTGTAATGTCAACATCAGGAATATTAACATGAATCTCACGGTGATAGGCAGTTTTTATACTTTGAACAATCTGATCGATAAAAGGCTGTAATGCAAATGTCGTCATATTGATTTTCGTCATTTCATTTGTTTTTGCCAATGCGAGCATTTGTTCAATCATTGCCTTCATATTGGTCGTTTCCTTTAAAATCGCTTCCAACGCTTCTTCCGTAATTTTTGCGTCTTGTGTGCCACGGCGTTTTAACAGCTTTGTATAGCTTTCAATGACCGTTAACGGTGTTTTCAGTTCATGTGAAGCATTGCCGACAAATTGCTGCTGTTTGTCATGGGCATCTTCCAACTGTGCCATTAAATGATTGTACGTCGTTGCCATTTGTGCTATTTCATCGTTCGATTGCTTGCGGGTGGGAATCTGTTCATAGCTGGACTGCTGAATATTTTTTTCCATCGTCGACGTTAGCTGCAAAACGGGTTTTACGATCAGTTGAACAAATAGCTGGCTCGCCAAATAAATCGGAATGAGTGCAACAAGTGTCATCAAAACTAATATAATTAACAGTCGATTCATATTATCGGTAATGGTCGGCAATGGCTGGATCAGCTTTGCCTCGGCAATTTCATCATTCGGCAAAATGATTGGAGTAGCAAGTGCGATATGAGGGACATCATGTATTGTTTTTTCCGTATAATGCTGTGCCGGATCAAGTTTAAAATCAATTTGCTCCGAGGTTTTTTGAAGACGGATTAATGGTTTACCCGTATTATCATCAATCTTACGAACGATGATCGCTCCATCAGTCGGGAGATATGCCCCGAAAATCGAATCAATTCCATCCATGGATTCAAGTGCGCTTATTGCTGTTGTCAGCTCATTTGCCCGTGCCTGTAATTGCTCTGCCTCTGTGGAAAAGGCAAACTCTTTATACAAATAATAAATGCCTGTAAAACTGCCGATTAAAATAACCGAAGTCAATAACATGGAAAACAGATTTACTTTCGTATTAAGTTTCATTTGACGCTTCCTTTAACACATAGCCGACACCGCGAACTGTATGTAGTAGTGGCGGTAAATTCAGATTTACCTCTAGTTTTTGACGCAAATAACGGACATATACATCGACAACATTCGTATCACCATAATAGTCATATCCCCAAACCGCATTCAGCAGCTGTTCACGTGACTGTACAAGTTTAGCGTGCTTCATAAAATGCAGCAGCAAGTCAAACTCACGAGGAGTCAAATCAATTTGTAGCGCGTTTCTTGTGACTTCTCGGGTTTGCTCATTTAATGATAAGTCCTGAAATGTGTGGACAGACGATGATGTTGGTTCTGGAGCAGATTTGTGCGAAAATCGCAATGCAACACGAATTCGTGCAAGCAGTTCATCGAATTCAAACGGTTTTGTTATATAGTCATTTGCCCCGTAATCAAGCCCTGTCACTTTATCTTCAATATTGCTTTTAGCAGTCAGTAAAAGAACGGGAACGGTTTCATTATGTTTGCGAATTCGTTTCAGCACTTCCAGGCCGTTCAGCTCCGGAAGCATCACATCAAGCAACACTAAATCATATTCGTCTTCATGAAATTTCAGCAAACCGTCCGTACCGGTATTGGCAATTGTTGTTTCATAGCCTTCAAACCCTAACTCCAGCTGTAATACACGCGCGATCTGCTGTTCATCTTCCACAATCAAAATTTTAGACATGCAAAACACCCACTTCTATCTGTTTTGTATCCATCGTATTGTAAAAGAGGCGGTATTGGCAATGGAGAAACGTTATTCGGTGAAAAATGATCAGAAAGGGGTAGCGATGCTTGGGATAAAACTTCCATTTCATGTTACTCTATTTACAGGGGGTGTAAAATAATGGATTATAGTGAATTGAAAAATTTTAAGCTGCGCTATTTTATACTGTTTGCGATTGGTATATTCATAGCGAGCTTTATCTTGTTATTTTTAATCGATATCCCAGCAAGTGAGGAATGGGTTACATTTTTTGTTTCGGTCAGCTGTTTAATGTACTTGCTGCATCAAACAAAAAAATGGAATTTCTCGTTTAATGAACAGCCGATTCATATTACGATGACAAAAGGGCGCTGGGCAAAATATTTATCGATTACCGCTAGCTTCCAATTGATTACCGTTGTAATTACAACAATCCTATTCACGATTTTGTATCTTATTTTTGAAGAGCATATACGGGAACTGTTTTCATTCTTTCCAATGCTGAATTTGGATGAAGTACGGCCATCATTTCTCGTGTACGTATTATTCTTTATTAATATTTGCATTCTTGCCCCCATATATGAGGAGATGTTATTTAGAGGGATCTTGCTTCGCCGTTTCACCTTGAGATGGAGTCCGCAAAAGAGTATTATTATTTCCTCCCTTATATTTGGTGTTATCCACCTTAACCCAATCAATGTCGTATTTGCCTTTGCATTAGGATGCGTGCTTGGCTACGCGTATTTAAAAACGAAAAATATCGTGATACCAATGCTATTACATAGCTTTAATAACTTCTTGGCATATCTCCAGTTTGTCTATACAAATCAAACGACAAAACTTGATTTACCGACAACAGAAGCAGCCCAGCAGGAATTGCTGATAAACGTGGCGTTCTTTTTCATTTTAGCGGCAATTATTATTTTCTTACTCGTCAAATACTATAAAAACTTTCGTCAGTTAAAAAATCCGGCACCGATAATGGAGGAGCAAACCAATAACGAAATGATTTAGCAGTTTTAAGCCATAATAAAAATCGCCCTTTTTGCTGTATAAGGCAAAAAGGGCGATTTTTTCGGTAAATTTGAAATTATACGTTCAGCATTTTTCCGAACACACCTTGATTTTCTATTAATTCTTGGCGATTTCCTTGTTCGATGATTTTTCCTTGATTTAAAACGATGACATAGTCGACTTTGCGAATTGTATTCAGGCGGTGGGCGATGATAAAACTCGTACGGTCTTCCATCAGTTTTTCAAGTGCTTCCTGAATATGGAGTTCCGTCACGGTATCAATACTGCTTGTCGCTTCATCCAATAATAAAATTTTCGGATCGGCTACAAAGGCACGGGCGATCGATAATAGCTGTTTTTGCCCTTGAGAAATCTGGCTGCCGTCTGCACTTAAAATCGTGTCGTATTTTTCCGGCAGCTTATCGATAAATGTATGGGCATTCGCTTTTTTAGCAGCTTCATATATTTCTTCATCTGTTGCATCGAGCTTCCCGTAGCGGATATTATCTTTGATCGACATTTCAAACAGGAACGGATCCTGCAAGACAAATGCCATTTGACTGCGCAAACTCGCTTTTGAAATTTCTTCTATTTCCATATCATCAAATACAATCTTCCCGTCCGTTTTCTCATAAAGTCCTGTCAATAGCTGCATAATCGTTGTTTTCCCGGCACCGGTTTGACCGATTAATGCAACAGACTGCCCGGATTTCACTTTAAAGGACACGTTCGACAGAGTAGGGGAGGAAGCTTGTGCATCATATTGGAAAGAAACGTTCTGAAAACGCACATTCCCGAGAAGTTCCACATTTTCCCCGTCAATTTCATCTTCATTTTCATCCATGATCAAGAAAACACGTTCCGCTCCTGCCAATGCGGAAAGAACGGTGTTGAACTGGTTGGCCAAATCATTTAACGGGCGCGTAAACTGTCTTGCATACTCCGTAAAAATAATAATAGTCCCGATTGAAATATGGCCGTAATAGGCAAATAAACCACCGGCCAATGCAACAATCGCAAAGCTTAAACTGTTCAGCGTGTTCATGACTTTCGGGATAAACCCGGAATACGTTAATGCCCAGAACCCGACAGTCCGAATGCGTGTATTTTTCTCGTCAAATTGACGCAGCATTTCCGTTTCCTGTGAAAAGGCTTTAACGACATGCTGACCGGTAATGGATTCTTCAATTAATCCGTTCATTTCCCCGATCGCTGCCTGCTGCTGTTTAAATAGCAGGCTTGTGCGTTTTGTTATCCAGCGCATCCCGTAAAACATAAGTGGTACGATAAGCATTGTGATAAGTGTCAATAATGGACTGAGCCAAAGCATAACGGCAACCGTACCTGTTAATGTCAAAATACTTGATACAACTTGGATAAAGGCGCTATTTAACGTTGAGCTGATTGTTTCGATATCATTCGTCGCGCGGCTCATTAATTCCCCATGCTTTCGTTTATCGAAAAAGCGAAGAGGGAGCTTGAAAAAGTGTCCGTAAAGCTGTGTACGAATTCGGAATACAGTTTGTTGGGCGATGCCGACCATCCAATAGTTTTGGAAATAGCTCGCTAAACTGTAAAGTAAATAAATGATCGCCAGTCCGTATAGCCAGTATGAAAGCTGGCTTAGCGAACTGCCATCAATAAACTGGTCGATGAGCCGTCCAATGATAAACGGTCCGACTAATGCAAAAGCTGAGCTTAATACGACAAGCAGTAAAACGATAAACAGGAGCATTTTCTGTTCGGCTACAAAATCGAAAATACGTTTCAATGTATACGTCCAGTTTTGCGCGCGTTCACCTTTTTTCTTCTTACCGCTTGTGTTTTTTATTTGTTCTTTTGTGATGATCGGTTCATAGTTGAAAAACTTCATTCGGCAAGCACCTCCTGCTGTGAAGCAACAATTTTCGCATACAAATCGTTCGTTGCCATTAATTGTTCATGTGTGCCAAATCCGTGCAGTTGGCCTTCGTCAATGAGCATTATGCGGTCAGCCGTTTGTGCTGTCTGGATTTTTTGAGTTACAACGAGCATGGTGATGGACTCCTGATCAAGCGCCTCCCATAGTTTCTGCTCTGTCGCAACATCGAGCGCTGAAGTACTGTCATCTAAAATAAGTAACGATGCCGGTTTTAACAGGGCACGGGCAATTGCAAGTCGTTGTTTCTGCCCGCCGGATAAGTTGATACCGCGCTGTCCAATTATCGTCTCATACTGTTCGTCAAAGCTTTCGATGGAGTGATGGATTTGCGCTTTTTTTGTCGCGTCAATAATTTGCTCGATAGTTGCATCATTTTGTCCCCAGCGTAAATTGTCCACAATCGTACCCGAAAACAGGAGTGATTGCTGCGGGACATAGGAAATCGAGCGACGCAACTTCTGCAATGGGATATCCTTTATATTTTGATCGTTAATATAAATGTCTCCACTGTTCGGTTCGTAAAAATGCTCGACCAATTGTAAAATAGTCGATTTTCCTGAACCGGTAGCCCCCATAATGGCAATTTTTTCGCCGCAGTCAATTGAAAATGACAGGTTTTGAAGCGTATACTGCTCCGTTGTTGGATAACGGAATGATACATTGTCAAACTGAATCGAAAAGTCTTCTAGAAGAGGGGCTTCATTTTTCTGTACTTCCTCTATGCCTTCCTCGACATTTAAAATCTCTTCGATACGCTCAGCAGACGCTTTGGCGCGGGCATAAGCAATAATAATAAATGAGAATATAGAAAAAGATGCCGTCATACGGAATGCATAGTTAATAATAGCGGCCAAATCACCGGCAAGAATATCATTGTCCCGGATCGCATCTGCACCAACCCAAATAACAATGAGCAGACTAATATTCATAACAAACTGAAGTACGGGCAATGCAATTTCCATGACACGTGTCGCTTTGATCGTATCAAATTTCAAGTTTTCAGCAACGCTTAAAAAGCGGCTTTCTTCATATTGACCACGCATATACGCTTTAATCAATCGGACAGCCTGCAGTCCTTCCTGAAGCTGACGATTCACAAAATCAAGTCGTTGTTGTACTTGTGCGAACAGCTTGATTCCGACTGATACCATCCATACGAGGAAGATGAGCAGAAACGGAAAGCTGACACATAAAATGAGCGCAAGCTTCGCATTAATGACAAACGCCATAATAAGCGAACCAACCGTCATTAACGGTGCTTTCATTGCAATCCGCAGCATCATAAAGACGATGTTCATCGTTTGTGTAACATCGCTTGTCAGACGTGTAATAAGTCCTGAAGTTGGGAAAGTCAAGTAGGTCGCCATCGTCAGTGATTGTATTTTACTGTACAATGCTTTCCGTAGATCGAAACCGAAACTATGGGCGACATGCGCAGAGAAGAAGGAGTTGAGTACTCCGCTTATGAAAGAGAATAGGGCTAAAGCAAATAAACAGCCACCCCAAAATGCGACATTATGTAAATTTTCTTCAAGAAGGCCTTCATTAATCATTCTCGCCATGAACAGCGGCTGTATCAGATCGCTCGCAAGTTCCAATAGCATGAGAAAAAAGGCGATTGCTGCAGGCCATTTATAGCGCCTCATAAACTGAAAAATCGTTTTCATTTGGTAACTCCTTATAATGAATTCACTGAATTTTAACTCTATTATGCCATTTCGTCTATTGGAACTCAATGAAAATATTTCGAGACTCTAAATATATGGTAGGCATCAAAAAAAGGGGAGTTATCGTAAAAGTAAATTCCCTTCTACATAACTCCCCGAATTTTTAATTAATCATGTACTAATGTTTGTGCAATAGCCGGGTTTTTCTCGACTTCATGCAGTTTTTTGAAAGAGGCGATCGCTACTTCCACCATCTCGTCTTTCGGTTCTTTTGTTGTTAACAGTTGCAGCCATAATCCAGGATAGCCTAGGTAACGTAAAACAGGAATTTCACGAACGGCATTTGTCGCTTGTAATACTTCAAAAGAAATACCGATTACAACCGGGATTAGTAAAATACGGCTTACAAGACGAACCCAAAGTGGATCAACAGGTACGAAGAAATATGTAAACATACCTACAATTACGGTAAATAAAATAAAGCTTGAACCGCAACGATAATGAAGTCGTGATTGTTTTTGAACATTTTCTACTGTTAAGTCAAGGCCTGCTTCATAGCAATTAATTACTTTATGTTCAGCTCCGTGATATTGGAATACCCGCTTAATCAACGGCGTCATCGAAATAATCTGCAAATAGCCAAGAAGCAAAATTAATTTAAAGCCGGTTTCAATAAAAATTTGAACGGTTTTTCCTGGGAACCAAGGTTTTAAAAATTCTGCCAGAAACATCGGCACTAATGTAAAGACAAACTTACCGAATAGAAACGAGAGTACACCAATAACGGCTACACCTAATATCATCATTAACTTCGATGGCTCTTCACCACTGTTTTCCTCTTCTTCGCCTGGTGTAACATCATAGCGGTCAGAAGCAAATTGCAAATGGCGCGACCCAAAGCCTGCCGATTCGATTAGTGCGACAACCCCACGAACGAAAGGAATTTTTTTTAGCTTTTGAAAAATTGGCTTTTTCTCTTTTTTTACATGGAAATAATCGATGGAATCGTCATTTCGACGGATTGCCGTTACCATATGATCTTGACCAGTGAACATAACACCTTCTAAAAGCGCTTGCCCACCATATACTGGCGCATTATTACTCACTTGCTCGACACCACTCTCTTATAAAATTTCAATCTATTTTTAAGGCGGGAGAATGGAGTCTATCCATCTCTTGTCTTTGTTATACCCTCATATTGTACTAAATTTTGGAGAAAAGCACTATTCATTCGAATAGTTTTTTTACAATCGGTCATACTGAGTCAAAAAAAGGAGTTTTTGTCATGCATCTGTTTGTCACTGCATTATTTACATCATTTATTGTGACAGTAGGCTTAAAAGGTTTGCACTTATTTAATTTTATTAAATGGCATCCGGTATCATTTCTAAAAAAATTGGAATGGTTCGAATGGACGGCATTCGAGCGATGGGTTATTTTATTTTTAATGATAGCGATTGTTGCTTTTTTATTATTGGTCGTAACACAGCTTCTCGTTATGGTGCCTCCTTTTTTACTATCACTTATTTTGGGAATTGTCATGGCATCATTACTCGAATGGAAAATCTTAAATCTACCTATTGAATTGTCATCCTTAAAAAAATTCTCCATCCCATTTTTTATTGTAATTTTAATAGCGATGCGCTTGATTGTCGAAACAGCCAGGTACCGTACAAAGACATTATTTCGTTAGTCGAAAGTATTGATGTCTGAAAAGTCTGTGATAAAATAGGGACAGTATAAAAAGAAGCGTTCACAATGAAGCAGCTTGTATTAAAGGTCCCTTTTAACACCTTGGAAAGTGTAATTTAAAGGGTTTAAAGACATAGGAGTATTGCATCGCGTAACGCCAAAGTTTCTGTGATTGAAAGCAGGACAAATTTGTAGATTCGCCAATTAAATGGCCATCTGCAAGTTTTTACAACACTAAAAAGGGGAATGAGAACAGATGAAACTTACTAAACTACGTCAAGCACTAAACGAGAACAATGTCGAAGCAATACTCATTACAAATGAATACAACCGCCGTTATATGACAGGCTTCACTGGTACATCCGGTGTTGCAGTTGTTTCTCAGCAGGATGCTGTTTTTATTACAGATTTCCGCTATACAGAACAAGCTTCAGAGCAAGTAAAGGAATTCCGTATCGTTCAGCATAGCGGTCCGATCCATGAAGAAGTGGCAAAACAAGTGGCGGCAATGGGTGTAAAATCATTGGCATTTGAAAAAGATGCCATGCAATATGGTACATATGAAGTATATAATTCGGCAGTGAATGTTGATTTCGTGCCAGTTTCCGGTTTAATTGAAAAAATTCGCTTGATTAAGACTGAAGAAGAGATTAATATTATTAAGGTTGCATGTGAAATTGCAGACAATGCATTTACACATATTTTAAATTTCATCAAGCCTGGCATTACAGAGCTTGACGTATCGAATGAATTAGAATTTTTCATGCGTAAACAAGGTGCTACAAGCTCTTCGTTTGATATTATTGTTGCAAGCGGATTGCGTTCGGCATTGCCGCACGGTGTTGCGACAAACAAAATTATTGAAACGGGCGATTTTGTAACACTTGATTTTGGTGCTTACTATAATGGTTACATTTCGGACATTACACGTACAATCGCTGTAGGCCAACCTTCAGAGAAGTTGGTAGAAATGTACAATGCTGTGCTCGAGTCTCAGCTTCTTGCGCTTGGAAAAGTTGGTCCGGGCATGACAGGGATTGAAGCGGATGCTGTAGCACGCGATTATTTAAAATCAAAAGGCTTAGGTGAAGCATTTGGTCACTCAACAGGTCACGGTATCGGCCTAGAAGTGCATGAAGGACCTGGGTTATCATTCCGTTCAAATACGGTCCTGGAGCCTAATATGGTTGTAACAATTGAACCGGGCGTCTACATTCCTGGAATTGGTGGCGTTCGAATTGAGGACGATATTTTAATCACAAAAACGGGTAATGAAGTACTAACACATTCGACTAAAGAATTAATCATTTTATAATTTGGAGGAAATAATTCATGATCTCAGTAAACGATTTCCGTACAGGTTTAACAATTATCGTTGACGGTAACTTATTCCGTGTACTAGAATTCCAACACGTAAAACCAGGTAAAGGTGCTGCATTCGTACGTTCTAAATTACGTAACCTACGTAACGGCAACGTAACAGAAAAAACTTTCCGTGCTGGTGAAAAAGTAGAAAAAGCAATGATCGAAAATCGCAAAATGCAATATTTATATGCACAAGGTGATGAGCACGTATTCATGGATTTAGAGTCATATGACCAAACAACATTAGCTGCTGCTCAAATCGAAGAAGAACTTTACTACTTATTAGAGAACATGGAAGTTCATATCCAAACATATCAAGGCGAAATGTTAGGTCTTGAATTACCAAACACAGTAACGTTAGAAGTTGCTGAAACAGAGCCGGGCATCAAAGGCGATACAGCTTCAGGCGGTTCAAAACCAGCAAAAATGGAAACTGGCTTAATGGTAAACGTGCCATTTTTCGTTAACCAAGGCGATAAATTAATTATTAATACAACTGAAGGCACTTACGTTTCACGCGCTTAATCGTTTTGAAACAATAGTGATGAGGCAGGGATATTGTAGAAATACAATATCCCTGCCTTTTTATGTGCTAAACGAAAATCACGCCAATCGAATCTAATTAAATGAAAAATATTTCAAATTATAGCCTGCTAATGGAGCGTTAGGTATAATCGAAGAAAGGAGTGGATAGTAGATGATGGAAAAACTACCAATTGAAAATCCGATTGTACAGGCACCAATGGCAGGTATTACAACCCCTGAATTTGTAGTGGCATGCTGTGAGACTGGTGTATTAGGTTCAATTGGGGCAGGGTATTTGAACGGTGAGGAAACAAAGCGATTTATACAGGACGTGAAAGCATTAACTGAAAAACCTTTTAGCGTGAATCTGTTTGTTCCGGAACAGACTCAATCGGACCTTCATTTAGTTCAACGTGCACGTGAAGCATTACAGCCAATCTGTGATGAGTTGAATATTCCAATTCCGGAATCTATTCCAACATCTAATGTTTTTCAAGAACAAGTACAGGCGATTCTTGAAGAAGGCGTGACGGTCGTTTCCTTCACATTTGGTTTGCCCGATGACGAAACATTATCAGCACTTAAACAAAAAGACGTGTACTTGATTGGCACAGCAACTTCGGTGGAAGAAGCGGTCGCTGTTGAAAAAGCGGGGTTGAATGCAGTCGTTGTTCAGGGAATAGAAGCTGGCGGACACAGAGGATCATTTATTGAACCAATGGCACTCCATTCAACAGTGGAGCTGTTGAAAGCTGCAAAAGAGATTATTTCGATCCCTGTCATTGCAGCAGGTGGGATTATGACAAAGTCTCAAGTTTTTGACATGCTTGAATTAGGGGCTTCGTATGTTCAGATAGGAACGGTGTTATTGACGGCAACTGAATGTGCGGCACCAAAACTACATAAAGAGGCGATTTTAAATTCCAGAGAACAATCGACAACGTTGACGAAAGCATTTACCGGTAAATATGCGCGAGGGCTAAAAAACAGATTTACCGAGCAATTAAAAGAAGCGGTTACTGCTCCGTATCCGCTCCAGCATTATTTGACCCAACCGATCCGAAAAGAAAGTGCCCGTCAAAACAACCATGAATATATGTCTCTTTGGATGGGGGAAAATAGCTATTTGGCTAAAGAAGCATCTGTTAAAGAGATTATCGAAACTCTCTTACAATAAAAATTTTTACACTGATGATAAAGGATAAAACTTTCTCATCGGTGTTTTTTTGTGCTTATTTGATTGGATAGTGCATATAGTTTCGTTAAGGAAGGAGGGCTTTATTGGAATTACAAGATGTGCTTCGTGTTGCAGGGATTGGGTTGATTATTGCACTTCTTCATTTATTCTTCGAGCATTTAGGAAAAAAAGAGTTTTCGTTTTTCTTGTTTTTCATTGCGTATTTATACATGACGATTGAATTAATTCGATTTTTGCGCTTGTTCTTTCAAGAGATTGTCGTATTTTTCCAATGGTTGACGGCCGTCTAGCTAAATGATTGCGCTATTTGCAAGTGTCATTTATTTAGTTCTGTTTTTATTTTTAAAACAGACGATGGACAAGCTACATTCAATCATTGTCGTCATCGCTTTCTTTATTTTTTTCCAATTTGTTGTTCGCGAGCAACTCATTCCGCTTTGGCAGCGACTCGCAGTTATTTTCAATAATGTTCCATACAGTAAGGGACTTCTCTTCACGGCATTACTTTTTTTGCTGAATGAATTAATCTGTCAGCTATTAGATCAATTTGAATATGAAGCTTTTGCGACATTAGTTACGTTGTCCATTCGCATGACCGCAGTGTTATATTGGATCAATCTGCTACAACCGAAATTTCAGCTATTAATCCAATTATTAGAAAGGCTACAGTAATGCAGACAATTTATTCGATTTTTACAGAGCCCATTCAATCTTTAGTGTATTCTTTGCTGCTAGTAGCGATATATATTTTGATGTATTTACTGCTACTTGCTTTAGTCCCGAAAGAAACCGCGTTAATTGAACAGTTATTTATTATTTTGTTTATCGTAGTATTTGCACAAAATGTCGTCGATGCCTTTGTTGTGCTGTATGAGCTTATTGCCATACTGCAAAATTTCTTTATGGCTATTTTACCGATTATGTCATTTATGCTGTTGACAATTCAAACCGTATTTACGGCGATCGCATGGAATCCAATCATCATTCTTTTTGTCCAAATTATTTTATTTATCAGCACAAACGTTACAATACCTTCTCTAATCCTCGCATTAATATTTGATGTCTGTACAAAAATATATCCGGCTATTTCTTTTTCAAAAGCTGCAGATCTTATTCGTTCTTCTATATTAAGCGTCATGATTGCGTCGGTTATTGCATTGACATCGATTTTGACGCTTTCCGGTGTCGCCTTTATTCAGCTAAATGACGCATTAAAATCACCTATAAAAAAATTAATTGAGCAAAATATTCCGTTAATCGGCAATTTGATTGTAGAAGGGCTGTCCTTTTTCCAAAAAACTCAGTCAACCGTTTCCACCTTTGTTGGACTGTCCTTTTTAACAATTATTTGGGGTGCGGCTTTTTATCCGGCGACGGTACTATTGCTACACGCACTGCTGTTTAAAATTATTGGTGCCATTATAGAACCGTTTACAAATATGCGTATAAGCGGTCTATTTGATGATGTTGGAAAGACGATGTTTGTTTTATGTGCGGTTGCCTTTTTACTTGGCTTCGCAATTATGTTTATCGTACTGTTATTTATTTTCTTTATGCAGATGTCCATGGGGGGAAAAACATGATTCAATTATTTCTTTTTATTTTACTGGGCAGCAGTCTTCTCATATTTGCTGATGAGCGGCAATGGCAAGTATATGTAAAGCTCGCATTGTATTTATTCGTGACAAGCACAATTCTTTCATTGTTTGCATAACCGGTTTGTTTCGTTCATACATTATGTTGAAATCTAGTAGAGAAGGGGGCGTATACGCTTAATAATGTGGAAAAGAAACAAGCGAATCGTCCTATCTTATTAATTGTCATTGCCGTAGTATTTATTATTTTTTTATTCATGTTTCTATCACAACCGGAGAAAGGAGAAAGCAATAACTCAAATGAGGAACAGCTTGCAAAATTATTAAGTGAAATTCAGTCAGTCGGACAAGTTCAGGTTTATTTTCACTATGATCAACAAAGTGAACAGCAATTTTTGTCTGTCACACAACAGCAAAAGCTATCCGGTGTCATCATTGTGGCACAAGGAGCGAATAATACCGACGTGAAAACCATGCTAAAGGAAACCGTTGGGCATGTACTGCAAATTCCGTCACATCGTATTCAAGTAGTGCCAATGCAAATTAAGGGGGAAAACAAGTGAAAGTGAAAAAGCGAACAGTATGGTTCTTAACAGTAGTAAGTTTAGCTGCGGTAATTTCTGTATTTTATATTTTTGAAGACAATACGCCGAATATTTTAACGATCTTCTCTGATGAAACGATTGATGAAACAGATATTTTAGGGGTTAATCAAAACCTGACACAAACTGTTAATTCAGAAAGCGACTTATTCCAGGAAGTACGTTTAGAGTTAGCTAACAAACGCAGCCAGCAAAAAGAACAATTGACGCAAAAGATTGCTGCTGATGAATTTACAGCAGAAGAAAAGAATGAGGCATTCAATGAAATGGATGAACTGATCAAATTGGAATCATCGGAAGCGATGCTGGAAATGCTTATTAAATCAATCGGCTATTCAGATGCCCTTGTCCGAATTGAAGGAGATAAAGTGGCTGTACGAGTTATGTCAGATGAAGTATCCGAGAAATTGGCAGATGAAATCTTATACGTTGTGCGTTCTGAATTTAAAGATTACGTAAATGTTAGCGTAGAATTCGAACCTTTTAATTAAAAGGGCGTCATATTAATGTAAAGCAGTAAATGTGTTATATAGCAGATTGAAATATTTTTCTTTGTCTTAATATACGATTGTTCTGCTTTATGCCTATTTTTGAGCTATTTAAAATTATTTGTTTCAAAATAGTCCGAAAAATTATAAAATAGGGTTTGTATTGTTATTACTTTTTATTAAGGGAGAGTTAAGAATGTTCAAAGTTCAAGAAATCCGAGAAATTATTAAATTAGTAGATGCTTCATCAATCGACGAGTTTGTATATGAAGCGGACGGCGCAAAGGTTAAACTAAAGAAAAACAACGGTGTTACAGAAGTAGCAGCTCCTAAAAAAGTACAAGAAGCAGCACCGGTTGCAGCAGTAGCGGCACCAGCTCCAGTACAAGTAGAAGCGGCACCAGCTCCAGCTCCTAAAGCAGAAGCTCCAGCAGCACCAGTAGAAAACACGGCTGATTTACATAAAATCACGTCTCCTATGGTTGGAACATTCTATCAGGCTCCAAACCCGGAATCACCAGCATATGTAAAAGTAGGCGATAAAGTAGGCGAAGAGTCAATCGTTTGTATCGTAGAAGCGATGAAGTTATTCAACGAAATCGAAGCTGAAGTTAAAGGTGAAATCGTAGAAATCTTAGTTCAAGATGGCCAATTAGTAGAATATGGTCAACCATTATTTTTAGTAAAAGCTGAATAAGGAGCGTATATACAAATGAAAAAAGTATTAATCGCAAACCGAGGCGAAATTGCAGTACGTATTATTCGTGCATGTAAAGAGCTAGGTATTCAAACGGTCGCAGTATATTCTGAAGCAGATGCGGATGCATTGCATGTAAAGCTTGCGGATGAAGCATATTGTATCGGACCAAAGTTATCGAAAGATTCGTATTTAAGTTTCCCGGCAGTTTTAGGGGTAGCACAAAAAACAGGTGCTGACGGGATCCACCCAGGATATGGTTTCTTGGCGGAAAACGCAGCATTTGCTGAAGCTTGTGAAAACGCGGGTATTAAATTTATCGGTCCTTCTTCGGATGCGATTAAAATCATGGGGATTAAAGACGTTGCACGTGACACTATGGAAGCGGCAAATGTTCCGTTAGTTCCTGGTACAGGCATTGTACCGAATATTGAAACAGGTAAAGAATGGGCTGCGAAAATCGGTTACCCGGTCATCATTAAAGCAACTGCTGGTGGTGGCGGTAAAGGGATCCGTGTTGCACGCACAGAAGAAGAGCTTGTAAAAGGAATCGAAATTACTCAAAAAGAGGCAGCGGCGGCATTCGGCAACCCTGGTGTTTATTTAGAGAAATTCATCGAGTATTTCCGTCACTGCGAGATTCAAGTATTAGCGGACAGCCATGGCAATGTTGTACACCTTGGCGAACGTGACTGTACTGTTCAACGCCGCATGCAAAAACTTGTAGAAGAAGCGCCGTCTCCGGCACTATCTGAAGAGCGCCGTGCAGAAATGGGCGAAGCTGCTGTAAAAGCAGCGAAAGCATGTAACTATGAAGGTGCTGGTACAATCGAGTTCATCTACGATTACCAGGAAGATCGTTTCTACTTCATGGAAATGAACACACGTATTCAAGTTGAACACCCTGTAACAGAGATGATTACAGGTGTTGACTTAGTACAACAACAATTAAAAATCGCTTCTGGTCAAGAACTGCCGTTCAAACAAGAAGACATCAAAATTAACGGCTGGGCAATTGAATGCCGTATTAACGCTGAAAATGCATACAAAAACTTCATGCCTTCAGCAGGTACTGTAGATACGTATGTAGTACCAGGCGGTTATGGTGTGCGTATCGATTCTGCAGTTTATGCAGGCTATACGATTCCACCATACTACGATTCAATGGTCGCAAAACTGATCGTTCATGCAGACACTCGTGAAGAAGCAATCGCGAAAATGAACCGCGCGTTATCGGAATTTGAAGTAGCTGGACCTGGAATTAACACTACAATTCCATTCCACCAGGCTTTAATGAACAACGACGTATTCAAATCAGCGAAATTCAACACGAAGTTCCTGGAAGAGAATGATATTTTAGGTGTGAATGTGAAATCTTAATTAGATTTTAATATGATTTTAACCCTCTAATTTTAAATTAGAGGGTTTTTATTTTTTTTGAAACTATTTAACAGTTTTACCGTCTGTACGTTGAATAGCTATTAATAGAGTAAGAGAGGGGGCAAAGAATAATGCAAATGGCTGCTCAGATAACAAAATAGCGGAAGGTGCCCCTATCTAGAAAGTTTGGTATATGTTAACATATATGTAAATCTTTTAACTTTAGAAAATATAAAAGGAAGTGTAATAAGTACTTATGAAAAGGTTATTCAAACCATTGATTGGTGTAATTGCTGTTGGTGCGATCACTCTATCTATCAATAATGATAAAAATGTAATTGCGAATGATATTGCAAATACGTGTGAGTATGATGCAGCGTCGAAGGTAAACCCGGATTTCTCTACTACGAACTGCTTATTAACTGAAACAGCACTGAGTTATGATGTCCCTCCTGAAATTGTGAAGGCAATAGCGGAAGGTGAAAGTGGAAATTGGCGTCATTTTGATAACAACGGCGAAGCAATTGTGACAGCTGATAATGGGATTGGCCTTATGCAAATTACAAATCAGGCCGGCTACAATGAAGAAAGGCTAAAAAGCGATCTTGTCTATAATATTGAATCTGGCGTAAAAATTCTTGATAAAATGTTTGATCGATCGGATTTACCTAAAATCAATGATGGTGACAGAGATGTCCTGGAACATTGGTACTTCGCGATTATGGCTTATAATGGTACGAAGCCAGTAAATAGTCCAATTGTGCAATCAACTGGTGAAAGAAATGCAAAAGCATATCAAGAAAAGATTTTTGGGTTTGTTGAGAAATATGAATTAATCGACTTACAAGAGCTGCCTTTTACAAGCGATGATTTCCAATACGACTCTAAC
This sequence comes from Solibacillus kalamii, assembly GCF_002174535.1. NCBI lineage: Bacteria > Bacillati > Bacillota > Bacilli > Caryophanales > Caryophanaceae > Solibacillus > Solibacillus kalamii. The sequence goes on from NZ_NHNT01000002.1 coordinate 431,866, forward strand.
AGCAGAGAAAATATTAAATTTTTAAAGATGAATTATAAGTTTGATTTACCATTAACAAAATCAAAGTATTCTTTTGAAAAAGGTGATAAAGTAATTGCAACAACAAATCCCGCATTTAGATCTAGACCTACAACGGGAGATGATTCTAAAATAGGTACTTTAAATAAAGGCGAAGTGGTTATCATTACTGGTCCATTTGTATATGATGAAGGATCTACGAAGAAAAACCATTTTGTCTGGTATCCGGTGAAAAGAAGTAACGGGTCAGAGGGGTATGTAGCATCAAGTTATTTAGACTATTCAGATTCGACATCGAATCCAACACCAACTCCAGTAGATCCTGAAAAAGACTACTCTAAGTATACTAAAAAATTTGCCGACTTTAGGGAAATGTGGTGGACAGATAGTATGATCTGGGCAATCGACAGAGGTTACATTCAAGGTGACAGTACAATATGGAATGCAAAAACTAAAAAATACGAAACGCATCTACTACCAAACAGAAAATTAACAGAAGCACACTTCCTGACAATCTTCTTCCGTTATGCTGAAAAAGATGAGTTAGCAAGTGTAAAGGGCACATCATCTTGGAGCAGAAGTAGTGTATACAACTTGGCGAAAAAGTATAATATGCCTGTGCTCGCAAGCGAAAAATCGAAAGCCTCAAGAGCACTTGCGGAGCAAGGTATCAGACGTGGTAAACTGGCACAATTGATGGCCTCTTACTACTATGGGAAAACAGTAAGTGAAGACACAGCGATTCAATTTTTCATCAATAATGGACTTACTACAGAGCCTTCAATTAAAGAATACAAGCCTAACGATATATTATCTCGTGCTCATATATCAGCATTCATACAGCGATATGACTCGTTCGTATCAAAGCAAAAATAATAAAAATTAGAAAACGGTTGCGTCCACTGCAACCGTTTTTCTCATTTTACAGCTGTAAAATATCATAATTTGGGTAAAGTATGAAAGAAGAAATTAGCTGATCTCTGCACCATGGTAAGGGGACTTTTTCTCGTTATTTAAAGGAAGAAATATTTCAAAGAGAGAGCTATATGAACAATAAAATAAATTTCTGAAAATAATTAATTTTCCCTATTTAAAAAAATGCTCATAATGGATTGCATTTTACTATAATAACGAATATTATATATAAGTTCTTAAAAATTGTTCGTGTTTTGAAAAGAGGAATGCAAATGTTTCAATTAAAAGAAAATGGGACGACAGTTAAGCGTGAATTATTTGCGGGTTTAACAACATTTTTAACGATGGCTTATGTCATCATTGTAAACCCGATTATTTTATCAGGTGCTGGAGTTCCGGTTGATCAAGTATTTATGGCAACAATTATCGCAGCAGTTATCGGGACAGGCTGGATGGCGCTTTGTGCGAACTATCCGATTGCCGTTGCTCCGGGTATGGGATTAAATGCATATTTTACTTATACTGTTGTATTAGCTTCAAATGGAGAGATTACTTATACTACTGCCTTTTCAGCAGTATTTGTTGCAGGTATTTTATTTATTATTATTAGTTTAACACCATTCCGTGAAAAGCTGATTACAGCAATTCCTGAAAACTTAAAATTGGCGATTACTGCGGGTATTGGATTATTTATCGCATTCATCGGGTTGCGTATGTCCGGTATCGTAGTAGCTGATGAATCTAATTTAGTTAAGTTTGGAGATATTGCGGAGCCAGCACCGCTATTAACATTTGTCGGGCTGTTCATTACAGTTGCACTAATGGCTCGTAAAGTGAACGGGGCAATTTTTATCGGTATGATTGTGACGGCAATTATTGCGATGTTCACAGGACAGCTTACAATTGATAAAGTAGTGGCGCTTCCACATCTACCGGAAGGAATTATTGTACTCAATCCAATAACTGCGATTTCAGAAGTGATTGAATACGGTCTATACGGTGTGATTTTTTCATTCATTTTAGTTACATTATTTGATACGACAGGGACGTTAATCGGTGTATCAAAGCAAGCAGGGTTATTGAAGGACGGGAAATTGCCGCGTGCACGTAAAGCGCTTATTTCCGATTCTCTTGCAACAACTGCGGGTGCGATGTTCGGGACAAGTCCATCAACTGCGTATTTGGAATCAGGTTCTGGTGTTGCAGTTGGTGGCCGTACAGGTTTAACAGCATTAACCGTTGCCGTATTGTTTATCATCGCTTCATTTTTCGGACCACTTGTCGGCTCATTGTCCGGTGTGGCAGCTATTACTTCACCTGCATTAATTATCGTTGGTAGCTTGATGATCGGTGTCGTAAAAAATATGAAGTGGGATGAAATTGAAGAATCGTTCCCGGCGTTTTTAGTTATTTTATCAATGCCACTTACATCAAGTATTTCTACAGGGATCGCACTCGGTTTTATTAGCTATCCGTTAATTATGCTTGTAAAAGGGCGTGGACGCGAAGTACATCCGCTCGTTTATATTTTCGCTGTTCTGTTTATTTTACAGTTAATCTATTTACCGCATTAAAAAAATTGCTGCTTCCTATGGAAGCAGTATTTTTTTGTAACAAGGGCTTCCTGTTCTATACATAAAAAAGATTGCTGTAACAGGATTAACGCAGGAAAAGAGCTAGAGATCACATTGAATCTCTAGCTCTTTTTAATTTTAAAAAAATAAATGGGTTATTTTCACTTTAAATTGAATACATCTTTTTAGCGTTTTTCTAAATACTAATGCTGATGAAATTAATTAAGGAAGTGAACATATGAAAAGAAAAAGATGGAAAAGAATCTCTTTTATTTTATTTTTAGTCCTTTTATTTTTATTTGCAGCTATGTATGTTTTCCACAGTCTCGGTGCTGCAAAGGGTCGGGAATATTATGAGGAAACTGGCCAGATAATATGGGATATTAAAACGGACGAAAAGGTGGTGGCCCTGACATTTGATGACGGGCCACATCCGAAATATACCGAGCAAATACTTGATTTACTTGAACAATATGAGGCGAACGGAACGTTTTTTATCGTGGGGCAACTGGCTGAAAAAAGCCCCGAACTCGTTTTGCGGATGCATGAAAGTGGACATGAGATTGCCAATCATACGTACACACATCCTTATACAAAATCAGTTTCTCCCATTATGGAAGAGGTTAATCAGACATCCGATACAATATTCAGCATTACTGGGACGAAACCGAATTTATTCCGACCGGTCGAAGGTTATTATACAGATGAACTCGTAAAAGAATCTGTCAAAAACGGCTATAAAATTGTAATGTGGTCATGGCATCAGGATACAGAAGACTGGAAAAATCCAGGTGTAAATAAAATAGTGAAGACGGTATTAAACGGACTCGGAAATGGAAATGTGGTGTTGTTCCATGATGGAGGAGGCAATCGGGAGCAGACAGTTCAAGCGTTGAAGAAAATATTGCCGGAGCTAAAAAATCAAGGCTACCGATTTATCACAATTTCACAAATGATCCGAATACAAAATGATTCGAACAAACATATTGTAGAGGAGGGGAAATGATGAAATACCGTATTGCATGGATGATGACGGCCATTTTCATTTTAGGATTTATGCCGGTTGCCGATGCTTCTGCAGAGGAGGACACCACCTCGACAAAAGAACAACTATTGCAAAAAAGAATGGACTACTATGTACAGCATGAAAATATTTTATTGCCCTGGTATTATTTGGCGGCTGTCGATCAATATGAACGAAATATTCAGGAAGTACGAAAGGATATTCCAAAGCGAGAAAGTATCATTGCCATTCAATTTTCGGATGAATTCTGGTCCGGTATTTTAAATCCGGCCGAAAATGATACTTCCCCGGTTTCAATTGCTTATTTTAATGGAAGCGGTATGGATGGGAACGGGGATGGGATTGCGGATCGTTCCGATGATAGCGATATATTATTTACCTTGGCTAAGTATTTAAGACAGTACGGATATGGTGAGGATAATTTTAAATTGGCATTATGGGATTATTATAAAAATGAACTATCGGTGAATCAAATACTTGTCATCGCAAAATTATACGAGAAATTTGGAACGATCGATTTGGATGGACATACATTCCCGCTATCAATCCGAGCTGACTACAGCTACAGAGGGACATGGGGAGCAAATCGGGGCTGGGGTGGTCGAAGAATACATGAAGGAACGGATATTTTTGCTCCGTACAACACGCCGGTCTATTCAACGTCATACGGGGTAATCGAAGTGATGGGCTGGAATCAATTTGGCGGCTGGCGTGTCGGTATTCGTGACAACCATAACTCATATCATTATTATGCACACCTTGCTTATTTTCAAAAAGGACTTAAAGAAGGCGATATTGTCGAGGCTGGACAAGTTATCGGCTATGTTGGAAGTACAGGGTACGGAAAAGAAGGAACAGCAGGGAAGTTCCCGCCGCATCTACATTATGGGATCTATAAATTTAATGGCCGGACAGAATGGGCATTTGATCCATATCCAGCGCTGACAAGATGGGAAAAAGAAGCGAGGCAAAGAAAACAATAATGATATATACCAATTTTCGCTGTTTATAAAAGTGACGGTATCCCATTCAATACGCATGGGCATTTGTGGCATTAATTCTGTTAACAGAAGTTAAATTTCTGAATAAGCTATGAGATCTTTGCTTTTATAGATAGGGGAAATAAAATGAAAATAAACTTCATTTATTTAGTATTGTTCGGTCTATGTTTACTTGTAGGCTGTGAAAAAGCGTCATATTCAGGAACTTCCGAAACAGATGGAGTAAAAGAACATCAAATCGAAGCTTCGACCTCCGCCCCGTTGTCGGAAAGTGAAGCAATTGTCGGGGAATATCCGCTTATCTATCCAGCTGTTATTACACTGATCGATCCGAGAACAATGGAAATCGTGAAATCGTTCACACCACAATTATTAGGATACGGCACGGATCGTGAACTGTACGAGGCAAACATTAAGAAAGTAGCGAGAGAACTGGCAAGAGGGTCTAAAGAGAGGACCGGCTATGATCAAACAATGGTCCTGCACAAAATTGGGGAAGACGGAGAGATTATTGAAGGAAATCCCGGAATCGTATTAAAGGAAAGTGAATTAGTCGAAAAAATTTTAGCGGCTTCTCCAAAAGGGGATCATATTTTTTTGCCACTGTATATATTGGAAACCAATTTGGATATAGACATTCCTTCATTGGATGATGTAACCGTTGCTTCGTTTACGACCTATTTTAATGGAGAAGAAAGCGGAAGAAGTGAAAATATCGAGCTTTCCGCAAAGGCCATCCATAATATTTTAGTTGGGGATGGAGATTATTTTTCGTTTAACATAATGGTTGGAGAACGAACGGTGGAAAAAGGCTATCAACCGGCACCTGAAATTATTAACAAGGAGCTGGTGATGGGAATTGGCGGTGGAATTTGCCAAACGTCCTCGACATTATTCAATGCTGTCGATCAGTTGGGAATTCGCATTACGGAAAGGCATCACCATTCACTGAACATCGGCTATGTCCCGACAGGAAGGGATGCGACGGTTTCTTACGGATCGCTCGATTTTAAATTTCAAAATACGAGCGGGGCACCGTTTTTAATTAAATCGTATTACGGCAAAGGTTCGCTGACGATTGCGATCACGACATCGCATCAATATAAAGATTTACTGAAAAAGTAATAAAAATGCTGCTCTTTACATAAGAGTGGTTTTTTATTTTGCTGGTGTTCCTTGATGAAAGAACATCCGCCATGTCCCGTTTTCATTGCGCCAAAGGGAACTGCGGTTTTGCCTGTTGCCATTCGTTCGATTTGTAGTGACAAATCGTGTTTGCACAATCTGATCTGCAAGTGAAATTGCCTGGAAATCTGTAACGGTAAATAAACAGTCTTCAATCCCTTGATCTGTCATTTGGTGAAGCAAGTAAGGTTTATCCATGATGCCTCCGGATGATCCGTATTCAAGAAAATCCTCACTCAAGATGTTGATAAAATCTTCTTTTCTGTAATGCATGAGTTGTTGTTCTAGAAGCAAAAATAGATTGTTAAGTGCAGTCATAAATAATCCTCCATTCGAATTGATTATCAGTGGAACGATTTTCGATGTAAATCGTTTCTTTACATGGTATGATTTTGTCTTGTAGTTGTAAAGAAGGTTTAAGAAGGTGATTGTTATGTGGGAATCGATAAAATGGTTAATTCCGTCTGTTACTGCACCGACTGTAGCAGATTGTCTGGCGGCTGCTGCAATAATTATCGTTGGTTTAATCGTCATTCGTTTTATAATACGGCCGCTGCTATTTAAAATTGCGGATTTGTTCAATAAAAAAAATCATCCGGTATTCGGTGACATTACAAAGAGTGTCTACCCATCAATACGTAACGCCATTATTTTCAGCCTGATAGTGATGGCAGCATCTTTATTAGTGGAAGTATGGCTATTTGAAAATGGGAAACTAAGTATTTATATCGATTCAGTCTATGTATTTTTTGCATTTAAAGCACTGTATGATGTACTCGGTTTTTATTTGAAAAACCCACATAGATTTGAAACAGGGAAAGATCAGGATATTTTAACCCCATTTTTCTTGCGGATGAGTAAAGTCGCGGTCATGGTCATTGCGATGTTTACAATTGCGTCACTGTGGAACTTTAATTTAAACGGGTTTTTAACTGCAATTGGATTAACAGGTGTGGCGCTCGCATTTGGTATTCGTGACACGCTCGCGCATATATTCGGCGGGATGAGTGTTGCGTTGGATAAACCATTTCAGATCGGTGATTGGATTATGTCGGGTGACGAAAAAATTGATGGGACTATACAGGATATTAATTTGCGCAGTACTGTTATTCAAACATCCGATAAAGGGACAGTTTATGTACCAAACTCGTATTTAGTCAATCGTCCGATTTATAATCTGTCCAATCGTACAGAAAGAAAAGTGGAGCATTTCCTGCATATATCAAATGAAAACAGCGAGGAAAGTATTGTGAAGTTTTTGGAATCTGTACGAGAGCAAATTTCACTTCATCCGAAAATTTCGAAAAAAATCATTCATGTAGCGATGGATGAGCTGATGCCGACAAGCTGCCGTATTCTCATTCGGTACTTTGTCGAAACGAATGATACAGGCAGTATGCTGCAAGTACGTCAGGAAATATTATTTGTTGCAAAACATTACTGTGAAGTATATGACATAAAACTAATTGATCCGAATGAAGGTCAGTATGGATGGAATAATGGATGACCATTGCCAAAATTACAAAATGTGGCGCAACCGTTCTACATCCGGTCTATAATTGTAGTATACTGAACTTAAGGATTTAAAGTAACAAGCGTTAGAAATCCATTAGTTTACATAAGAGAGGATGTATCGCAAATGGCTGAGAAACAACAAGTAGCATTCGTACAACCAACACCGGTTGGTAAAGAAGAATTAGGGAAGATTGAAGTCGCGCCAGAAGTAATTGAAGTTATCGCAGGTATCGCTGCAACAGAAGTAGAGGGAATCGCAGCAACACGCGGAAATTTCGCATCAGGTGTTGCCGAGCGTTTCGGTAAAAAAGTCCATTCCAAAGGCATCAAGTCAGCAATGTCGGAAGAAGGCAATATTGTCATTGATGTATTCTGCACTGTAAAATATGGGTATGCCATTCCAAAAGTGGCGAAAGAAGTGCAAACAACGATTCGACAAGCCATTTTAAATATGACAGCCATCGAAACAAGCGAAGTGAACATCCATATTACAGGGATTCAGTTCGAAACTTTAAAAGACGCAGAATAATTGTATAAAAAAGAACCGAGCTCAATTAATTGATGCTCGGTTCTTTTTTGATTACTCAACACTGAAGTTCTTATTTTAAATGTTTTTTCATAATTTCGTGAATTTTAGGATATGAACAAGGTGAAAATAGGGTATAGATTTAAAGCTTCATTTGGTAAGGAGGAAACGGTATGGGAAACTTTTCTGCAAATGCAAGAGAGCGACTGAAAAAAACATTCATAGAAGAAACCTTTGATCTGTTTGTTATTGGTGGAGGAATTACAGGTGCGGGTATTGCACTTGATGCCGCCACACGAGGGTTAAAAGTAGGGTTGGCAGAAATGCAGGACTTTGCGGAAGGAACGAGTAGCCGATCGACAAAACTTGTTCACGGCGGCCTGCGATACTTAAAACAATTCGAAATTAAAGAGGTTGCCGAGCTCGGTCGAGAGCGGGCAATTGTTTACGAAAACGGACCGCATGTAACAACACCTGTATGGATGTTGCTGCCCTTCCATAAAGGAGGGACATTTGGTTCGTTTTCGACAGCGCTAGGATTAAAAGTTTACGATATTTTAGCGAATGTGAAAAAAGGTGAACGCCGTTTTATGCTTTCTGCAGATGAAACGATTGCCCGTGAACCGCTTATTAAAAAGGATGGTTTGCTCGGTGGCGGCGTTTATGTCGAGTATCGTACAGACGATGCACGCCTGACAATCGAAGTGATGAAGGCAGCTGCTGCCAACGGGGCACTTGCAATGAACCATTTGAAGGTTGTGGGAATTGAAGCGAATAACGTGGCATTTTCTACAGTGACGGTGGAAGACCAGCTTACTGGTGAACAATTTCAAATTCGTGCGAAGAAAGTGGTCAATGCAGCAGGCCCATGGGTTGATGAAGTGCGTAAATTAGATGGGGAGCTTGATAACAAACATCTTATTTTATCGAAAGGTGTGCATCTTGTTTTCGACGAGGATGATTTCCCTCTGCAGCAAGCGATCTATTTTGATACCGAAAAAGATGGACGGATGATTTTTGCGATTCCACGAGATGGTAAAGCGTACGTTGGAACAACGGATACATTTTATGAAGGGGATCCTGCAGATCTGAAGGTAACAAAAGAGGACCGACAATATATTATGGATGCGATTCATTATATGTTCCCGCAACTGCAGCTGACAGAAGATAAAATCGAATCGGCATGGGCAGGGGTGAGACCGCTTATCCATGAAGAAGGTAAGGGACCGTCGGAAATTTCACGAAAAGATGAAATTTGGCAATCAGAAAGCGGATTGATTACGATTGCAGGAGGAAAACTGACAGGCTACCGTAAAATGGCTGAAAAAATTGTGGACCTTGTTGTAAAACAATTGAACGACGAATACCAGTTGAAATACGGTAAATCGATTACCAAAAACCTTCCTATTTCGGGCGGAGAAACAAGCGGCTCGAAATTTTTCGAATCATTTGTTGAAAAACGGACAATGAAAGGCCAGGACCTTGGTTTAACAGAGGAACAAAGCCATTATTTAGCAAAATTCTATGGTACTAATGTTGATAAAGTATTCGATTATATTAAACAGGCAAAAGGATACTTACCTCCGATCGTATATGGTCAGCTGTACTATGCGATAAACGAGGAAAGTGCATGTACGCCGAGTGACTTTTTCGTTCGTCGTACAGGCGCACTCTTATTTAACATCCACCTGGTGAGAAAATATAAACAGCTTGTTATTGATGAAATGAGCGACTACCTAAACTGGACAGCAGAAGAAAAGCAGCAGCATACAGATCAACTAGAATATGAACTACAAGACGTAACAATGACTTAGTGAAAAGAGGCGAAGGGAATGTCAACATTTTTTGCAGAATTAGTAGGAACAATGATCTTAATTATTTTAGGTGGCGGGGTTGTTGCTGGTTCCTTGCTGAAATTTTCCAAAGCGGAAAATAGCGGCTGGGTCGTAATTACGATCGCCTGGGGTTTTGCCGTGGCTATCGCGGCATATACCGTAGGCGGAGTAAGTGGTGCCCACTTAAACCCTGCATTGACAATAGCATTTGCAACAATTGGTGACTTTCCATGGGCGGATGTACCGATGTATATTATTGCACAAATATTAGGGGCAATTATTGGCGCGATTGTCGTATATATTGCCTATTTGCCTCACTGGTCACAAACGAAAGATCAAGATGCGAAATTAGCCGTTTTTGCGACAATTCCTGCCATTCGTCATCCTTTGGCAAACATCGTAACAGAAATGATAGGAACTTTTATATTATTATTAGGGATTTTGGCATTAGGCGGTAATTCATTGGCGGATGGTATTAATCCTTTGCTTGTCGGTATTATCGTAATTGCGATTGGTATGAGTTTAGGTGGACCTACAGGCTATGCCATCAACCCTGCACGTGATTTAGGCCCCCGTATTGCGCATTTTTTCTTACCGATACCAGGTAAGCGGGATTCGGACTGGTCTTATGCATTTGTACCGATTGTCGGGCCGATTATTGGGGGCGTAACAGGCGCATTGTTTTACAAACAGTTCTTTTTAAATGAAAATTCAGTGGCATTTTGGCTGTTTACTACGTTGTTTGTTGTCATTTGTGTCGTTGCGTTTATCACACAATCCAAATCCGTTAAAAAGGAGACAGTATAATGGAAAAATATATTATGGCGTTAGATCAAGGCACGACGAGTTCACGTGCCATTTTATTCAATAAAAAAGGGGATATCGTTCATACAGCACAACAGGAATTTAAACAATATTTCCCGAAATCGGGTTGGGTTGAGCATAATGCAAAGGAAATTTGGAGTTCCATTTTATCGGTAATTGCAAAGGTGTTATCGGAAAATAATATTCAGGCGTCACAAATCGAAGGAGTCGGGATTACAAACCAACGCGAAACGACTGTTGTGTGGGATAAAAATACCGGTGAACCGGTATATAATGCAATCGTATGGCAATCACGCCAAACTGCGGAAATTTGTGATTCTCTAAAGGAGGCAGGGCATAATGATCTGTTCCGTAATAAAACCGGTTTGCTCATCGATGCTTATTTTTCCGGCACGAAAGTAAAATGGATATTGGACAATGTAAAAGGAACACGAGAAAAAGCGGAAGCAGGCGACCTTTTATTCGGAACGATTGATACATGGATTATTTGGAAGCTTACAGAAGGAGCTGTTCATGTTACGGACTACTCGAATGCTTCCCGAACATTAATGTATAATATTTATGATTTAAAATGGGATGAAGAATTGCTGGACATTTTAGGGATTCCTGCATCCATGCTTCCTGAAGTAAAACCTTCCTCTGAAATATACGGAGAAATTGCGGGTAATCATTTCTTTGGTCATCGTGTACCGATCGCAGGTATTGCAGGAGATCAGCAGGCGGCATTATTCGGTCAAGCTTGCTATGAACAAGGAATGGTGAAAAATACTTACGGTACCGGTTGTTTCATGCTGATGAACACAGGTGAGGAAGCGGTAAAGTCAGAACACGGTCTTCTTACAACTATCGCATGGGGTTATGATGGCAAAGTGACATATGCGCTTGAAGGGAGTATCTTTGTAGCCGGTTCGGCCATTCAGTGGCTTCGTGACGGACTACGGATGTTCCGGAAATCTGCTGAGAGTGAGGCATATGCTGCTCGTGTAAAAGATACAGATGGTGTGTATGTTGTGCCGGCATTTGTCGGACTTGGAACGCCGTATTGGGATAGTGAAGTGCGGGGAGCAGTATTCGGTTTAACACGCGGCACGTCGAAGGAACATTTTATCCGTGCGACATTGGAATCGCTTGCCTATCAAACTCGGGATGTGTTATCGGCTATGGAATCCGATTCAGGGATCGATTTAAGGAAACTGCGCGTTGACGGTGGTGCTGTGATGAACGACTTTTTAATGCAATTCCAGTCGGATATTTTAAACGTACCTGTTGAACGTCCTTCGATCAATGAAACGACGGCACTTGGCGCAGCGTATTTAGCCGGATTGGCTGTCGGATTCTGGGAGAACCTCGATGAAGTTCAACAACATTGGCAACTCAATCGTCAATTCGAGCCGGCAATGGAAGAAGAGCAGCGTGAATCATTATTTACAGGCTGGCATAAAGCCGTTAAAGCAGCGCAAGCGTTTAAGTGATGGTAAGGAAAAGTACATGAAAATAAATGACCGGACAAGTCGTTTGGCAGTAGCTTCCTATTCTCTATTGGAATTATGCTATAATAGGTCATAATCTAGTTGAGGAGTTAAAATAATATGAGCAAAGATTATATTCGTATAGCAAATGAAGAAGATTTAAATTTGATTAACGCTTATTTTAAGCAAGCATTGGCACACTATGAAGAAGTAGGAGAGCTGATGGCAATGCAGGATATCCGATATTTCCTGGAAAATATGGAGCATTTCCAGTTCTACGTAATAAAAGAAACAGCTGAACAAATTACGTACCTATTTGAATTCCCTGAATCGGAAAACAACAAGCGCGAAACAGGCACGCTGATGATACCGTTACAGAATAATTAATTAGGAAATAATATAAACGACATGTTGATTTATCTCAAACATGTCGTTTTTTTATCGTAAATTTCACCATTTTAAGGAAGAATACAAAAATCTCTTTTTGCAGCCAAAAATTTTCTGTCAAACTGTGCGATGCCTTGCAAAATATGCTATGATAACAAGTAATGCTACTTATGAAGGAGAGCTATTATTTATGAAACGAACAGAGGCGCGTCAAAAAGCGTTACAAGCTTTGTTTCAGTTAGACAGCACAGAATTAACAATAGAAGAGGCAATTGGCCATGTTCTTGAAGAAGAACAAAAATCAAATGCCTTTTTGGAGCAATTAGTTCGTGGGACAACTGAAAATATCGAAGCAATTGATGCAGCGCTAGAAAAAAACCTAGAAAAATGGACGATCAACCGTCTGCCAAAAATTGAAAGAACAATTTTACGTTTAGCTGTATATGAATTATTATACGCTGAAGAAACGCCAAACAAAGTTATCATGAACGAAGCAATCGAGCTTTCTAAAACATTCGGTGACGAGAAATCAAGCAAGTTCGTCAATGGTGTACTTTCGAAATTTACTGAGCAATAAATCAACAAATGTATTCAATTCTTTAAAGATTAATATATCAAGATTTAACTGGTAGGTTGTCATAATAATCGTGTGTTTTTTTAATACAAGCAGTAGGCAACCTTTCCGATTGTCGTAATCACTGGAAGGAGCAACAACATGTCAAGCGTAATTATTAATGGTAAAGAAATCGGTCAAGAAATTCGAACAGGGGTCGCTACTCGTGTAAAGAAGCTAAAAGAGCAAGGGATTACACCCGGCTTAGCTGTCATTTTAGTAGGCGACAATCCGGCATCCAAAACATACGTAGCAAACAAGCAAAAGTCTTGTGAGCAAATTGGGATGTATTCGGAACTTGTCAAACTACCTGAAGAAATTTCAGAACAGGCTTTACTTGAACAAATTCGTGAATTAAACGAACGTGCTTCAATTCACGGTATTCTCGTTCAGCTTCCATTACCGAAACATATCAATGAGGACAAAGTAATTCAAACGATCTCTCCGGAGAAAGATGTGGATGGATTCTCACCGATTAGTGTAGGGAAAATGATGCTTGGACAGGATACATACTTGCCATGTACTCCTTATGGGGTTATGAAAATGCTCGAACATACGGGAATAGACGTTGCAGGAAAGCATGCAGTCATCGTAGGACGCAGCCATATCGTCGGGAAACCGATGGGACAACTATTGTTGCAAAAAGACGCTACAGTTACATATACACATTCTAAAACACCGGATTTACCGTACTTTACGAAACAGGCCGATATTTTAATTGCGGCAGTCGGTCGTGCGAACTTTATTACAAGTGAGCATATTAAAGAAGGGGCAGTTGTCATTGATGTAGGGATTAACCGCAATGAAGACAACCGTTTATGCGGTGATGTGGATTTTGAAGATGTACTAGGGATTGCTTCGCATATTACACCCGTTCCAGGCGGTGTCGGCCCTATGACAATCACGATGTTACTGGAAAACACAGTACAAGCAGCTGAAAAAGAGTTAGAACGTCAAGAGAATTAATCTAACTTCAAAAATCACGATTTTGATGTAGATCAAAATCGTGATTTTTAGCTTATACGATCCAATAGAAAGTAAACAAGAGAGAAGTAGCGGTAATATTCCGCTTATTTTTTAATAAACCGGGGTTTCCGTACGCAATGGAAATCACACATACAGAAAAGAACTACCGTAAAGGAGCAATACGTTTATGACATCGAATTCTTATTTATCCGTCAAAGCATTAACAAAATATATTAAGCGAAAATTTGATGCCGATCCGCATTTACGTGATGTTTACGTAACGGGAGAGCTTTCAAATGTAAAAGTACATAGTTCAGGTCATATTTATTTCACGCTGAAAGATGACAGTTCACGTATTAATGCTACGATGTTCCGTTCACAGGCTTCGAAACTTTCCTTTAAGCCGGAAGAAGGGATGAAAGTTTTTATACGGGGCGATGTGAATGTCTATGAAGCAAGTGGCGCATACCAACTTTATGCACAGACGATGGAGCCGGATGGGATCGGCGGTTTGTTCGTCGCATTTAACCAGTTAAAGGAACGTCTGCAAAATGAGGGATTGTTTAACCCAAATTTTAAACAGCCGATTCCGCAATTCCCGCAAACGATCGGTGTATTAACGGCGACGACTGGTGCGGCTATTCGCGATATATGCACAACGATTAACCGCCGATATCCGCAGGCTGAAATTTTAATTTATCCGACGCTCGTTCAGGGTGCAGGGGCGGCTCCAAACATTACAGAGAATATTTATTTAGCGAACCGCCATGGATTCTGTGATGTACTGATAGTTGGGCGTGGTGGCGGATCGATTGAAGATTTATGGGCATTCAATGAAGAAATCGTCGCAAGGGCGATTTTTGAAAGCCGTATTCCGGTTATTAGTGCGGTCGGACATGAAACCGATACGACAATTGCGGATTTTGTCGCGGATTTACGTGCACCGACACCAACTGCTGCGGCAGAATTGGCCGTTCCGAATCAGCAACAGCTATACCAGCAAATTCTTCACTATCAGTCTATTCTTCATCAAATGATGACATCAAAGCTTAACTTTGAACGCAATCGCTTAACAAAACTGCAAAATTCCTATCCGCTTGCAACACCTGAGCGATTATATCGTCCTTTTATTGAAAGGCTTGTGCAGGTGGACTTATCACTACAAAATGCGACGAAGCTCTATATGATGAATGAAAAATCAAAGCTACAGTCAATTGACAGCAGAATGAAGCTGTATTCGCCGGTACATCAATTAACTGCGGCTAAACAGCAGCTCGAACACCGTACCCAAACGTTAACAAATCGAATGCAGCAACAGCTCGCACAAAATAAAGTCGCTTTTACAAATCAGATGCGTATGCTGGAGGCGTTAAATCCGCTCGCATTAATGAGTAAAGGCTTCAGCGTGGCATATAAAGAGGAAAACGTAGTAAAATCAGTTCACGAGCTGGAAAAAGGCGACGTGATTCAAGTGACGTTTCAGGATGGATATGCCGAAGCGAAAATTGAGAAAAAGCATGTGCAAAAGGAAGGGGAAGCAAAGTGACAAAACCGACATTTGCGACAGCAATGACAGAATTAGAAGAAGTTGTACGTAAACTTGAACAAGGAGATGTTCCACTGGAAGAAGCCATTGACCTTTACAAAAAGGGAATGGAACTATCAAAACTTTGTCATGATACACTGCAAAATGCAGAACAACAATTAATTTCAATCGTTGGAGAAGATGGTGAAAAGAAAGCTTTCCAACAAGGAAATGGAGAAGACTAACAGATGGAAAACACGTTAAAGCAGTTTATTGATCATAATATACCGCAGCTGGAAACGACAATGTATGAACTCGTTGAATCGATCAAAGCACCGGCACATTTAAAAGAATCGATGCTGTATTCATTAAAAGCAGGGGGCAAACGAATTCGTCCGTTATTTGTTGTGGCAGTTTGTGAAATGTATAATCAGTCTCTTGAGACAAGTTATACAGTAGGATCCGCTGTTGAAATGATCCATACGTATTCGTTAATCCATGATGACCTGCCAAGTATGGATGATGATGAATTGCGCCGAGGAAAGCCAACGAACCATGTTGTGTACGGCGAAGCATTGGCAACTTTGGCTGGTGACGCTCTAAACACATTGGCATTTGGTGTCATCGCACGTCTGAATAATCTTTCTGCAGAAAAACGTATTGAACTTGTGAACCTATTAAGTGTTGCCGCAGGTGCTGAAGGAATGGTCGGCGGACAAGTACTTGATATGGACGGAGAAAAACGTCTATTGAATCTACAGGAGCTTGAAACAGTTCATGTAAACAAAACAGGCGCATTACTTCGTTTTAGTATTGAAGCAGGTGCCGTGCTGGCAAATGCAAGTAGCTCTGATCGTGAAGCATTAGTGGAATATGCGCACCATATCGGTTTAGCCTTCCAAATTCAAGATGATATTTTAGATATTGAGGGAACTTCGGAACAGCTAGGGAAAACAGCAGGAAAAGACGTTGCAAGCGAAAAAAGTACATACCCTGCTTTACTTACATTAGACGGTGCAAAGCAAAAGCTGGATGAGCATTATGAGCTGGCGATTGAAGCATTGCAAAAAATTGACACTGATACGACATTGCTTCGACAATTTGCACAGTATATTGTGAGACGTAGTAACTAAAATGTGTTAAACTTTTGTCTTGTGTTGTACATTGATATAATAGAAAAATCACAACGGTGAATAAACTGATGAAAAGGTGTGTGGATGAGATGGATTTAACGAAAATTTCTAGTCCATCCTTTTTGAAAGACTTGAATAAAAAGCAACTAGAAGCGCTGGCTGGAGAAATTCGCGCTTTTCTGATCGAAAAATGTTCAATTACGGGTGGTCATATTGGCCCGAATTTAGGTGTTGTTGAGCTGACGATTGCGCTGCATAAAGCTTTTAACAGTCCAAAGGATAAATTTTTATGGGATGTCGGGCATCAAGCATATGTCCACAAAATTTTAACAGGCCGGGCAAGTCAATTTGACACATTGCGTCAATTTAAAGGGCTATGCGGTTTCCCGAAGCTTGTCGAAAGTGAACACGATATGTGGGAAACAGGGCATAGTTCCACGTCTTTATCTGCAGCGATGGGTATGGCTGCGGCAAGAGATATTAAAGGGGACAAAAACTTTGTTGTACCGATTATCGGTGATGGTGCATTGACAGGTGGAATGGCACTGGAAGCTTTGAACCATATTGGTCATGAAAAAACGAATATGATCGTTATTTTAAACGATAACGAAATGTCGATTGCACCGAACGTTGGGGCATTGCATGACGTTTTAGGACGCTTGCGTACGGCAAAAGAATATTCACGTGCAAAAGAAGATTTGGAATCATTAATTCATAAAATTCCAATGGTTGGCGATAAGCTGGCCGCTACTGCTGAACGTGTGAAAGACAGCCTAAAGTATTTAGTTGTTTCAGGTGTATTCTTTGAGGAATTAGGTTTCAAATATTTAGGTCCAATTGACGGACATGATTTTGAAGCATTGGAAAAAACATTGGAATATGCGAAAAAAGTACAAGGTCCTGTACTAGTCCATGTATTGACGAAAAAAGGTAAAGGCTACAAACCTGCCGAAGACGATACAATTGGTACTTGGCATGGAACAGGTCCATATAAAATGGAAACAGGTGCTTTCGTAAAATCTTCTACAAAAGGTCCGGCATGGAGCAGCTTAGTGGCGGAGTCGGTGCGTAAATGCATGAAGGAAGATAACCGGATTGTAACAATTACACCGGCAATGCCTGTCGGTTCAAAACTTGAAGGAATTCAAAAAGACTTCCCGAATCGCTTCTTTGATGTCGGGATTGCCGAGCAGCATGCAACAACAATGGCGGCAGGCCTTGCAACACAGCATATGAAACCGTTTTTATCGATTTATTCGACGTTTTTACAGCGTGCGTATGACCAGGTGCTGCATGATATTGCACGTCCGAATTTAAATGTTTTCATCGGTATTGACCGTGCAGGCCTTGTTGGCGCGGACGGCGAAACACATCAAGGCGTATTTGATATTTCGTTTTTACGTCATATCCCGAATATCGTCCTGATGATGCCTAAAGATGAAAATGAAGGTCAGCATATGGTGAAAACAGCAATTGATTACAATGATGGTCCAATCGCGCTTCGTTATCCGCGTGGCAATGGTTTAGGTGTTGAGATGGATGCGGAAATGAAAGCATTGCCAATCGGTTCATGGGAAGTATTACGTGAAGGCTCGGATGCAGTTATTCTGACATTCGGTACAACGATCCCAATGGCTTTGAAGGCAGCGGAACAGTTGGCATACCAAGGTATTGATGTACGTGTTGTTAATGCACGTTTCATTAAACCAATGGATGAAGTGATGCTGCATGAAATTATGCAGGAAAACCTGCCGATTTTAACAATTGAAGAATCATTGCTGCAAGGCGGATTTGGTAGTGCAGTGCTGGAATTTGCATTTGATAAGAAATACCGCAATGTTCAAATTGAACGTATCGGGATTCCGGATGAATTTATCGAGCATGGTGAAGTTGATTTATTATTAGAAGAAATAAACGTGACAGCTGAAGAAGCGGTAAAACGTATTACACAGCTTGTACCGAATAAACAGTCGGATAGGGTTAATTAAAGAATGACAAAGCAAAAAAAAGAACGAGTAGATGTAATGCTTGTTGAACGCGGCTTATGTGAGACGCGTGAAAAGGCAAAGCGCTCGATTATGGCTGGTCTCGTGTTCTCAAACGAAATTCGCATTGATAAAGCAGGGGAAAAAATCGAAATCGATGCACCGCTGCAAGTAAAAGGCTCACAGTTAAAATATGTGTCACGAGGCGGTTTAAAGCTGGAGAAGGCACTGGAAATTTTTGATCTATCTGTTGAAGGTAAGCTAATGCTTGATATCGGTTCTTCAACAGGCGGATTTACGGATTGTGCACTGCAAAACGGCGCCCGTCACTGCTATGCACTGGACGTCGGGTCAAACCAGCTTGCATGGAAAATCCGTTCGGATGAGCGTGTAACGGTTATGGAAAAAACCAATTTCCGTTACACCAAGCCTGAAGATTTGATAGAAGGCTTACCAAGTTTTGCAACCATCGATGTTTCCTTCATTTCGTTATCACTGATTTTGCCTGTGCTAAAAACCATTTTAGTGCAAGGTGGCGATGTTATGGCACTTGTAAAGCCGCAATTCGAAGCAGGTCGTGAAAATGTCGGGAAAAAAGGAATTGTCCGTGAACCGAAAGTCCATTTAGCTGTTTTAGAAGAAACAGCTAAAATGGCAACAGAAATCGGGTTTGTCGTAAAGGATGCTTCGTATTCACCGATTACAGGCGGGGAAGGGAATATTGAATTTTTATTCCATCTGTATAATCCGCATGACGGTGAAGAAGTAGAAGCCTTCACAAATTTCGAGCAAGTCGTAAAAGACGCGCATATGCAGCTGAAATAATATAAGCACAAAACAGATTCCTATGGATTTGTTTTGTGCTTTTTTTGAGCAAAAAAGAACAAATTTTATACGAAATTTGCAGCTGATTACTTTCCTTTTTATGTAGAAAACAGTCGGAAAAAACGGATTTTTGAACATATGTACGGTTTTTTCTTGTTTTTCCTTTATGCAAATGGTAGTGTAAATATACATATATTCCTAAACATTTTAATGAGGTGACTTTTGTGAACAAAGGACAGCGCCATATACGCATCCGTGATATTATTACAAATAACGAAATCGAGACACAGGACGATTTAGTCGATCAGCTGAAAAATGCGGGTTACAACGTCACACAAGCAACGGTTTCACGAGATATTAAAGAATTGCATTTAGTAAAAGTACCGTTACAGGACGGTCGTTATAAATATAGTTTACCAGCTGACCAACGTTTCAACCCAATTCAAAAATTGCATCGTTCGTTGGCAGATGCTTTTGTTTCAATTGATGGAGCTTCACATTTTCTAGTCATGAAAACATTGCCGGGGAATGCGAATGCAATCGGATCATTGCTTGACCATCTGGACTGGACAGAAATTTTAGGAACGATTTGTGGGGACGATACGATTTTAATCATGTGTCGAACAGAGGACGAACGTGAAGAAATAAAAAATCGCTTATTAGATATGCTGTAAACCGAGGTGGAATGGTTTGTTAAGAGAATTAAGCATTCGAAATTTTGCTATTATTGATGATTTAACCGTTAGTTTTTTTGGTGGTTTAACTGTTTTGACAGGTGAAACAGGTGCCGGAAAATCGATCATTATTGATGCGGTTAATATATTGGCTGGCGGGCGCGGCTCAACGGAGTTTATCCGCCACGGAGAGAAAAAGGCGGAACTTGGCGGATTATTTCATGTAGATAATAGTCAGCATCCGATTTTTGCAAAACTTGAAGAACATGGGATTGAATCAGAAGAAGACACGATTATTTTACGACGGGACCTGCATGATTCAGGGAAAAGTGTTTGCAGAGTGAACGGCAAACTTGTCCCATTATCTGTTTTGCGTGATATTGGCGGCAGTTTAATTGATATTCATGGGCAACATGAAAACCAGGAGCTTATGGATGAAAAATTCCATATCAATTTACTGGATCATTATGCACATAATAAGCTTCAGCCTGTGAAAGCAAAGTACGATGAAGCGTTTGAAGCGTATCGCCAGTTAAAAAGAGAAGTGGCTGAGCTAAGTATGGACGAGCAGCGGATGGCACAGCGCATTGATTTATATCAATTCCAAATTCAGGAGCTGGAACAGGCCGGATTAAAAGTTGACGAAGAAGAAGCATTGGATGAAGAACGACTTCGTTTAATGAATTTCCATAAAATATTCGAACGTGCGAACATTGCATATTCAGCGATTTCCGATGATGGAACAGGACTGGATTTCATTGGTAATGCCATGAATGCACTGGAGGATATTGTTGCACTCGATCCGAATTTCAAAGAGGCTTCAGAAGCGGTCACTTCCAGCTTTTATGCATTGCAGGATGCAGCATATCAAGTGAAAAATGTGCTGGATGATTTAGAGTATGACGCAGAGCGTTTGAATGAGGTCGAGCAGCGTCTTGCTTTATATCAAAATATGAAACGTAAGTATGGAACGACAGTTGAAGAGATTTTAACGTATCACGAAAAAATCGAAGAAGAGTTGAGCCAGCTTATGAACCGTGATGAAACATTGCAGAAAAATGAGCAACTGCTGGCGAAAATGGAAGCAGATTTAAATAAAATTGCAGAAGAATTGACGACAATCCGCAAAGAAAATGCAATTAAGCTAAGTGACGCGATTATGAATGAACTACGTATGCTGCATATGGAAAAAGCGCAGTTTATCGTTAAATTCGAGCCATTAAATCAGCTAGACGCAAACGGCAAGGATTTTGTCGCATTCTATATTTCAACAAATGTTGGGGAACCACCGAAGTCCTTGCCTAAAGTCGCTTCCGGAGGGGAACTTTCCCGTATGATGTTGGCACTTAAAACAATTTTCTCTTCATCAAATGGTATTACGTCAATTATTTTTGATGAGGTTGATACAGGTGTCAGCGGACGTGTAGCACAGGCAATTGCAGAAAAGATTGCAGCAATTTCAGTCAATTCACAAGTATTATGTATTTCTCACTTGCCGCAAGTTGCTGCAATGGCGGATCATCATTACTACATTAAAAAGCAAGTAGAGCATAACCGTACATTTACGTCGATTACGGAAATGGAAGAAAAGGAACGTATCGTGGAAATCAGCCGCATGATGAGTGGAGCTGAAATAACAGACCTGACATTACAACATGCTTCAGAATTAATTCATATGGCCAATGAACGTAAAGAAATGATGAACTAAATTTAAAAAACGTCTAAAATTAATAAAATTTTAGACGTTTTTTTATTTTTTTAACCGTATAAGTTTCAATGTCCCTAAGCAGCAAGGATTACAACGAATACATTCTAATTTTTCCTCATATCAACAAAATTTTTCCGTTCATAACTCCGTCAAATTTTCACATAGTAAGCGCATAGAGGAGGTGAAGGATTATTAAAAAATGGTCGATACTCGTTGCATTGCTTTTTATGTTATCACCAATAGAAGTATTGGGAAAATCGTTAATTCCAATGGGCCATTCAATTGGCGTTCAGTTGGAGATGCCTTATGTAATGGTTGCACAGGACGTATTATTGGAAAATAGTGAGTGGTTGAAAAAGGGAGAACATATTTTAAAACTGAATGGTGAAAAAGTAAGCCAGTTAGAAGACATTGCCGGCAAAGGCGAATCATTTACACTGACCGTTGAGAATGGAAAGCAACAACGAGACATCAACGTATCAGCTCATGAACTGGTGCATTTAAAACCATTTTTAAAAAGTGAAACTGATGGAATAGGTACTTTAACGTATATCGATCCTGAAACGATGGAATACGGAGCGCTTGGACATCAAATTGTAGATTCTACAATGAAGCAGCCTCCAAAATTTAATGATGGTGCAATCTTTGAAGCATCAATCTCACAAGTGAAGAAAAGTACGCCTGGACAACCAGGGTATAAAATTTCAGTTGTAGATAAATCACAAATGCCACTCGGTTCAGTAATAACCAATGATGTCTACGGAATTTTTGGTAATTGGAAACAATCATTACATGACAGTTTGCATCCACCGCTGGAAATTATACATGCAAATGAATTAAAAAAGGGTAAAGCACAAATCTTAACAGCAATCGACGGAGAAGAAGTCAATTTATTTGATATCGAAATTGACAAACAAACGGATAATACGTTTACATTCAATGTCGTCGATGAACGTCTTATAAAGAAAACGGGCGGTATTGTTCAAGGGATGAGCGGGAGTCCTATTATACAGAATAACCAGTTTGTTGGTGCGGTAACACATATGTTTATCGAAGAACCAACAAAAGGTGCCGGTATTCTTGTTATTGAAATGCTGAAAAAGAGCCCGTACTAAAATACTTTAGACTATACTTTTTAATAAAGTGTAGTCTTTTTTTGCTTTTTTCATTACAATAGTATATAAAGATAAATCGACAAATGTAGAACCATAAATTTCCTTGTCGATAAAGTAAGAAAAGATAATACTTGTTGCTCATTTTTTGTGTAAGAAAAGGAAATTTAGTAATTCTGTCGAAACTTCACTAAAGGACAATGCAAAATAAGAGAGAACGAAGGACAACTGTCATTCATTTTTGTTACAATTGTATTACAAAAGAAGTTTAGACATTTGTAAGAAAACTCATACAATTTGCTATTGTAATGAATATATAAGAAATAGAATTTAAAGGGGGATTTTGTTTGTCAAAGGTGAAAATTGCGATTGCAGATGATAATCGCGAATTAGTAAAAATGATGGAAGTGTATTTTACAAATCATCCGCAAATTGAAATTGTTGCTACAGCATCCAACGGAAAAATCTGTATTAAAATGTTGGAAGAGCATAAAATCGATGTTCTACTATTGGATATCATTATGCCGCATTTGGATGGACTGGCTGTATTGGAAGAAATGTATAACGATGAGCGTTATACACAGACACAAGTCATTATGCTAACTGCATTCGGACAAGAAGATGTAATGAAGCAGGCTGTGAATTACGGTGCTTCTTACTTCATGTTGAAACCTTTTGAGTTTGAGCAGCTTGTTCAAAAAATTCTGCATTGTGCAGGCAAGAAAGTCGAACAGGAAAAACGTGTACCGGTTTTATCAACGAACACCCCTGCAAAAATGGATACACGCTTATTGGATACAACGATTACAGGCATCATTAAAGAGATTGGTGTACCTGCACATATAAAAGGATATGCTTATTTACGTGAAGCGATCCAGATGGTTTACAATGACATTGAATTATTAAGCTCGGTTACAAAAATTTTATATCCGGAAATCGCGAAAAAATTCGGGACAACCCCGTCACGTGTGGAACGTGCAATTCGCCATGCCATTGAAGTAGCCTGGAACCGCGGCAGCTATGAGAATATCTCAGAACTGTTCGGGTATACAGTGCACCATATGAAATCAAAACCGACAAACTCAGAGTTCATTGCCATGATTGCAGATAAAATTCGTATTGAGATGGTGGCGAGTTAAGCACTCACTTGAGTTCATTTTGCCTCGGAAACTTATTATTTATTACGAGAATATTACTTTTATATAAACGCCTTCTAGAACAATTGTTCAAGAAGGCGTTTTTTTGGCTTTAAGCCCGTTCTTAGTAAGAGTTGATCATTCGCTGTTCTTATACCAAGCCAAAGGAATTATCCATTCTAGTCGCTATAGTTGAAATGTCTTCATCAACGAATATGAACGTATCCTTCGTTATTATATAACTATCAACAGCTTGCGCTAAATACTCATCATTTTCTAGTATTTCTTTTAATTTTTCACTAACATAGTAACAATCGTCAGATCGATCATAAGAGCAATCTTCTACTTCACTGTCAATGCCGACTTCTTTAAAGTAGTTAGCCATTTTCTTTAAAATATTATCTAATTTTTTATCAGAGAAATACTTATATTCATTGCCGTCAAACATCTTAATATATAAATATTCGAACTTATATTCACTCCATAGTTCCTCCTCATTCATAAGGAATAGGAAAAGAAATCGTTCCTCTGTTTTATCATTTCTATAATATATTTCTTCTGTATTCAATTCATAACTTTTAATTCTTTTTAGAAAAAGCCTTTTGTTATCTAATACAATAACACTCATTACATAATCATCCTTTTACATTCATTGATAATTTATGAGTATTCTAACCTAAAAAGAGATTTTTTAGTCTTTGTGATCACATAAATTGTATTTCGACTTAAAATATTTGTAATTTACGTTTAACAAAAAATAACAAAGGGTAAAATTAAGTAGCAAGGCTAAGAAATTCTTCGTCTTCGTTTTTACCTCCTTTCTTTGGATAATATGTTTGAAAACGTATTGTTCTATTTGTGTCTAGCTGTTGCTGGACACTTTTTTTGTTGTCATAGGATTTTAATATTAATTTCATATTATTAATACAATTTCGAAGTAAAATAGGGGGACAACAATAAGGAGCGATGATAAATGAAACGATGGAAATTCATAATAATCCTGCTCGGCGTGCTGACATTTGTTCTTCTAGTAAGATTTCCGTATGATTTAGAGGCATCCTCTACGATAACAGCCAATTCTCCTGATGAGGTTGTAAAAAAATATAAAGAAGAATTACATGTACAACGTGAGACATGTTATAACGATATATTGCTGCTCGGTACATTAAGCAACTCACAGCTTCAAACGATGGAAATGGAGCTTGAGAATTATTTAAATGAGCTGGGAATATTAAGAAACGAGATCATCGAAAATAATATACACCATCAAAACTTAACCAATTCAATCGAACTAGATATTTTGATGATCAATAGAACACTTAGGGCTATTGAAACACAAGACGAAAGGTACTTAACTGACCTGTCAGATATGTACCATAATTTACTCCAATTTCAACGTTCACTATAATAAAATATTATAGGTATTTTTAAGTTATGAGTCACATGATTTTCATTTATTTGATGGACATGCTAAAAAACCTCCTATTCATCCAATATTTAACTAAACAAATATCGTCTATTTGTATATACTGTAATGTATGAGGAGGTGGAAGGGCATGGTTATTTATGAAAATCATTTTTTTGAAATAATAAAAGAAGATAGAAAAGTATATATCCACACACGTAAACCAGGCTTCATGCTAAAAGATTTTGAAACGATTTTGCGCCAACATCCCCGTATTAAACTTACAAATTTCGCATTATTAAAAAAAGAATTAAATGAAGTTACCGACAAATCGATAGAAATCGGAATATGGCTCCCATCAATAATGATCGAAATTTCACGAGATAAAATGTCAGCATCGCTTTTTGTATATGAGACATCGGAGTATATAAAAGAAAACGTACAGTCCATTCAGAATAGAGTTCAGATACTTTTAGCTGAAAATAACATAACGCACGGGATTTTAAATGTAAATCTGGAATCCATTGTCACTTCGAAGGCAACATTAATTGCGCAAGGTACCCCACCTGTCCAAGGAAATGATGCACAAATTAGCTATTTAGAATTACCTGAGCGGAAACCGGTCATAAGAGAAGATGGTAAAGCGGATTATTATGACATGAACTTCATTTATGAAATTGAAGAAGGCGCATGGCTTGGTGAGAAAATTCATGCACAGCCAGGTACTCCGGGAATAAATATTTTTGGAGAGTCAATTCCTGCTCCTTTTGGGCGAGATTTGCCGTTAAAGTATGATCGGAAATCGGCATATGAGGTCGAGGAAGATGGAAAAACGGTACTTCGATCGAAAATTAGCGGGGTAGTTGAAGAACATGAAGGAATGGTAAGTGTTAACCACCATTTACCGATTGTTGGTGATGTCGGCATAGAAACCGGTAATATTGAATTTAATGGATCTGTCTCGATTAAGGGAACAGTCCAGCCAGGTTTTTCGGTTATTGCAAATGGAGATATTTCAATTGAAGGTCCAGAAGGTGTATCCGGCGCAAAATTGATCAAATCCTTATATGGAGATATTTTCATTCGAGGGGGCATATTCGGGTTATGCGAAACGCTTGTTGAAGCTGCCGGGGATATATTCGTTAAACATGTGAATGACGCCCATTTAGTTGCAGGTCAAAATCTGAATATTGGATTTTATTCATTAGGGTCCAACTTATCCGCACATTCCATATTGGTCGATGAGCGGAAAGGGAAAATTATCGGTGGTACAGCAATCGCAAAAAGTACAATCGTTACGGCATGTACCGGAAATCGATTGGAAAGACCGACTGAATTAATTATTAATAGTATAAATAAAGCACAAAGTCTTGAGGTTATTCAATACAAGGCATCTCTGCTAAAATCAATGCAGGAAGATATGGTGCAGCTAGAGAGTCAAATAGATCGCATCCTACCCGTTATACATACGTTAACACAACGACAATTGGCAGCACTGGAGATAACAAAGCAAAAGCTCGCTTCCACTAAGGAAACAGCGCAAAATTTAGATCGGGAAATTAAACAATTAATGAACGATTTACGTAAAGTTAGTAAAGCAGAGATTCATGTGACGAAAGAAGCATATCCTGGTACATATATACAGATTGGCAAAAAGTCCACTGTTTTGACGTCTATTACAAATGGACGATTTTTAATAGAAAATGGAGAGTTGAATGTATAATGAATGACATACCCATTTTTGCCCACCGAGGGGCATCAAGCTTTCACTTAGAAAATACATTTGCTGCCTTTAAAAAAGCAAAAGAACTTGGGGCAGATGGCATTGAACTGGATCTCCAAGTTTCAAATGATGGTATTTTAGTGGTTTTTCACGATAATGACTTAAAAAGACTGGCCGGCATTAATAAAATGATTAATCAGTGTTCTTATGACGAGCTCATTCACTATAAATTAGGCCCGCGGTTTAAACGGCTGTTTCGTCGTGACCGGATGATTGCTTTTGCTGATGTACTGGAGTGGGCGAATGCAGAAAATATTGCGTTGAATGTGGAGCTGAAAGAATCGCTATTAACGAACGAAAATGTGCTGAAGGAATTATTGCATACGATTACTTTACCTGAAAACAGTCATTTCTCGTCATTTCACGATTCTTTGTTAAAAATTGTGAAAGAAATTCGGCCGGACATCGAGACGGGGTTCATTATTACGAGAAAATTCTATTGGGGAACATTAGAGGAGCCAAATTTTTTTGATGCAATACATGCACATAAAAGGTACTATAAAGGCCAATATTTAGAGGCTTGTAAAACAGCCAATATCGGCATGCGTTTTTACGGAATTCAGGGCAATGAATCTTTTCTGAAAAATCCCCATTCAAGTGTAAAAGGGTGGATTACGGATTTCCCACATTTAGTTCGGGAAGCCCAGGTGAATCGGTAAGTTTGATTTATTATGTGGAGATATCACAATTTTCACCAATTTACTTTCACGTTAATAATTTAGTGACGTGTCACAATAACTTTACTCTTCCTGAAAAAAGAGATAACTGAATATATGAAAAAAATCAAATTTCCTCCCAGAGAAAAATTTGATTTTTTTGTTGTAGACCTATTTCTGCCAGCGTTCGGATACTTTGCCGTGCTTGCGATCCCGATGCAGTAAAAAACCTGCAAAAAATAAAAATGAAACGGCAAAAAAGATGGCACCAACAATGAATTGTAACCAAATCCATGGAAATGGTGAAATTAAAATCCCGAATAATGTATCCCGCATAAATTTTATCCCTGCAGCCATTAAAATTGCGGGAATGACTAGTACGATAAATGCAGCCATACGTGCCATTTTCAAACCTCCTTCAAATAAAAACAGTGAATGAAACAATGTCTCTGATTATTTTAGTATCACTTAATTTTACAATGCAGATAGAGAAAGTCAATAATCGGGTATAGATTCATAGAATGGAAATATAGGCAGGTGCAAAAAATGCCTAAATAACTATATTAGGATAGTTAGTTTAAAAGTAATTTCATCCGGTTTTCAAATGCACTTATAGGTAAAAATTGTCCGAATATTCTAATTTAAATTAAATTGGGGATTTCTAGTTGCATCCTTTTAGATTTATAAGTATTGTAAAAATAACGATAATAAAATTATACAAATTTAAGTATTTATTATCTCTAATTAACAGAAAATAATAATATACGAGAAAGTAAGCGCTTTCTTGAGTGGAGGGGTATAGTGTTATGGAAATTTTCAAGTACATGCAGAAATATGATTTTGAACAAGTAGTCTTTTGCCAAGATGAGGCATCGGGGTTAAAAGCGGTTATTGCTATTCATGATACAACATTGGGTCCAGCTCTTGGGGGTTCGCGCATGTGGACATATGCCTCAGAGGAAGCAGCTATTGAAGATGCACTACGTCTAGCACGCGGCATGACTTATAAGAATGCGGCGGCAGGCTTAAATCTAGGTGGCGGAAAAACAGTTATTATTGGAGATCCATTCAAAGATAAAAACGAAGAAATGTTCCGTGCATTGGGACGATTCATTCAAGGTCTGAACGGTCGATATATTACGGCGGAAGATGTAGGCACAACGGTTGCCGATATGGATTTAATTCATGAAGAAACAAATTATGTGACAGGTATCTCACCGGCATTCGGCAGCTCTGGCAATCCATCGCCAATTACAGCATACGGTGTATTTTTAGGGATGAAGGCAGCAGCAAAAGAAGCGTTTGGGGATGATTCGCTGGCAGGTCGTAAAGTAGCGGTTCAAGGTCTTGGGAATGTTGCGTATACATTATGTGAATACTTGCATAATGAAGGAGCGAAACTAATCGTAACTGACATTAATCAGCAAGCAATCGACCGTGTCGTTGCAGATTTTGGAGCGGTAGCTGTAGCACCTGATGCGATTTACGAACAGGATGTGGATATTTTCTCACCATGTGCACTTGGCGCAATCGTTAATGACCAAACGATTCCGACGCTCAAAGCGAAAGTTATCGCTGGATCTGCAAACAATCAGCTGGCAGAATCAAGACATGGTAAGGTACTGCATGATTTAGGAATTGTTTATGCACCGGATTATGTGATTAATGCAGGCGGGGTTATTAATGTTGCAGACGAGTTATACGGCTATAATCGTGAGCGTGCAATGAAGCGTGTTGAAACGATTTACACAAGCTTGGAAAAGATTTTTGCAATATCAAAAGAAGAAGATATTCCGACTTATTTGGCAGCAAACCGTTTAGCAGAAGAGCGTATTGCTCGTGTAGCGAAATCCCGCAGTCAGTTCCTACAAAACGAAAAGAATATATTAAACGGTCGCTAAGACGCGATTACGAAAGAAGAAATTGATTTTGTTACTGGAAAAAAGGGGTGTCGGTTATGGCAAAAGATTATGATGTCGTTATTTTAGGCGGGGGCACAGGCGGTTATGTAGCCGCAATCCGTGCATCACAACTCGGACTGAAAACGGCAATCGTCGAAAAAAACAAAATGGGGGGTACTTGCCTGCATGCGGGCTGTATTCCGACAAAAGCATTGCTCCGAAGTGCGGAAGTATATGTGCAATCGAAAAAGGCACTTGATTTTGGGGTTGAAGTGAATGACGTCAAAATCGACTTTGAACGTGTCCAACAAAGAAAGTCTAGTGTTGTAGATAAACTTTACAAAGGCGTTCAGCACTTGATGAAAAAAGGGAAAATCGATGTATATGATGGTTTCGGCCGTATTTTAGGACCATCTATTTTCTCCCCGATGCCAGGTACAATATCGGTGGAAATGAATGATGGCACAGAAAATGAGATGCTTGTGCCGCAAAACGTCATCGTTGCGACAGGTTCTCGCCCTCGTACATTGGACGGTTTGAAAGTTGATGGGAAAAAGGTGTTCACGTCAGATGAATTTCTGACGATCGAAAAGCTTCCGAAGTCAGCCATTATAATCGGTGGTGGTGTAATCGGTGTCGAGTGGGCGTCGATGCTCACTGATTTTGATGTAGAAGTCACGATCATAGAGTTAGGTGACCGTCTGCTGCCGACTGAAGATGCAGCAATTTCAGCGGAGATGCTGAAATCTTTGAAAAAGCGCGGAGTGAACGTTCATTTCAATGTAACACTCGATCCTTCGGCAATTGATACAAAGGAAAATGTATCGCTTCAAGTAAATGATGAAACCATTTCAGCGGAAGCACTTTTACTTTCAGTTGGAAGGGTAGCAAACACGGCAAATATCGGCTTGGAAAACACAGAAATTGAACTGAACAATGGATATATTTCAGTAAACGAACATTTCCAGACGAAAGAACGTCATATATATGCTATAGGAGACGTTATCGGCGGTATGCAGTTGGCACATGTTGCTTCACATGAAGGAATTCGTGCTGTCGAGCATATTGCGGGACAGAATTCGATTCCTCTACATTATGCAAATATTGCACGAGGCGTCTACAGTAATCCGGAAGTCGCAAGTGTCGGACTTACAGAAGAGCAAGCAAAAAACAACGGCTATAAAGTTGTGACAACGACATTCCCGTTTAAAGCGATCGGTAAAGCGATTGTGTATGGTGAAACAGCAGGCTTTGTGAAAGTAGTTGCGGATGAAAGTTCGAATGATGTTGTCGGCGTCCATTTAATTGGACCGCATGCAACGGATTTAATATCTGAAGCTGCACTTGGCTTGTTTTTAAATGCCTCGCCATGGGAAGTTGGACAGATGGTGCATTTGCATCCTTCATTAAGCGAAATCATCGGGGAAGCCGCGCTGGCGATTGAAGGGAAAGCGATTCATTTTTAAGAGTGACAAGGGGGTATTTTATGACTGACATTACAACAATAACACATGAACAACTTGGGTTAACGGATGAAGATGTACTGAAAATGTACGAAACGATGTTAATGGCACGCCGCATTGATGAGCGGATGTGGCTGTTAAACCGTGCAGGAAAAATACCGTTTGTTATTTCATGCCAAGGACAAGAGGCAGCTCAAGTAGGTGCTGCCTTTGCACTTGATCATACAAAGGATTATATTGCGCCGTACTATCGTGATATGGGGGTTGTCCTTCATTTTGGGATGACGGCAAAAGATTTAATGCTTTCGGCGTTTGCGAAAGCAGAAGACCCGAACTCTGGCGGGCGTCAAATGCCGGGACACTTCGGGCAAAAGAAAAATCGTATACTTACGGGTTCTTCTCCTGTAACGACACAAGTACCGCATGCGGTCGGTGTCGCACTTGCAGGGAAAATGCAGCAAAAGGACTTTATCACATTTGTAACACTCGGTGAAGGTTCGTCAAACCAAGGAGACTTCCATGAAGGGGCAAACTTTGCGGGAGTGCATAAATTGCCGGTTATTATCATGGTAGAAAACAACCAATATGCCATTTCTGTTCCGGTTGAGCGACAACTGGGCTGTGCACAAGTATCTGACCGTGCAATCGGCTACGGGATGCCTGGTGTAACGGTAGACGGCAAAAATCCGCTGGAAGTATACAAAGTGGTGAAAGAAGCGGCTGATCGTGCTCGACGCGGTGAAGGACCTTCACTGATCGAAACGGTTTCGTTCCGACTTACAGCCCATTCTTCTGATGATGACGATCGTCAATATAGAACAGCTGAGGATATTGCAGAAGGAAAAGCAAAAGACCCGATTATTTTATTTGAAACATACTTAAAAGACTGTGGTGTAGCAGACGATGCGTTATTGGAACAAATGAACAAAAAAATTATGGATACTGTCAATGAAGCGACAGATTATGCAGAAAATGCAGCTTATGCCCCGCCAGAACATGCATTGCGTTTTGTGTATGCGGAAGGAGAAGATGCGTAATGCCGGTAATTTCTTATATTGATGCGATTAACTTAGCAATGAAAGAAGAAATGGAGCGAGATGACAGTGTCTTCGTATTAGGTGAAGATGTTGGGTTGAAAGGCGGGGTGTTCAAAGCGACAACAGGCCTGTATGACCAATTCGGGGAAGCACGCGTATTGGATACACCGTTAGCTGAAAGTGCGATTGCCGGTGTTGCAATTGGTGCAGCGATGTACGGCATGCGTCCAATTGCTGAAATGCAGTTTGCGGACTTTATTATGCCTGCTGTAAACCAGATTGTTTCGGAAGCGGCGAAAATCCGTTACCGTTCAAACAATGACTGGAGCTGTCCTTTAGTTGTGCGTGCACCATTTGGTGGGGGAATTCATGGTGCCCTTTATCACTCGCAATCGGTTGAAGCGATGTTTGCAGGTACTCCTGGCTTGAAGATTGTCATTCCGTCAACACCGTATGATGCGAAAGGGTTATTAAAAGCAGCCATTCGCGACCCAGATCCGGTTCTGTTTTTCGAGCATAAACGTGCATACCGTCTTATTAAAGGGGAAGTGCCGACAGATGATTATACATTGCCGATCGGAAAAGCCGATGTGAAGCGTGAAGGCGATGATGTGACAGTTATTACGTATGGCCTTGCAGTACATTTTGCATTGCAGGCAGCAGAGCGTCTAGCAAAAGACGGTATCGAAACGCATATTTTAGATTTACGTACTGTTTACCCATTAGATCAAGAAGCCATTATTGAAGCGGCAAGAAAAACAGGGAAAATTCTACTGATTACTGAGGATAATAAAGAAGGCAGCATTTTGGGTGAAGTGGCGGCCATCATTGCTGAGCATTGCTTATTTGAACTGGATGCACCGATCAAGCGTCTCGCAGGTCCGGATGTTCCCGCAATGCCATATTCACCAACAATGGAAAAGTTCTTTATGATTAATCCTGATAAAGTAGAAAAAGCAATTCGCGAACTCGCAGAATTCTAGTTAATAGAATAAGGGACAGAATATTTAAGCTACAATTTTGTAGAGAAACGAGTTGATTGGAATGGAAGGGAGGCGACTCCTGCGGGAACAGCCCGTGGGAGAGACTACAGGCTCGAGCCGGGCCCGCGGAAAGCGTCCTCCCTGAAATGGAAATCAACTCATATATTTTGAGATGCCCTTATTTAATTCAAGTATCTATATTTGGCTTGCAACTTTTTTGAGCAAAGGCCTATTAGTTAAAGGGGGATTGTTTAATGACAATTCAAAATATCGTCATGCCGCAACTTGGAGAAAGTGTGACAGAAGGTAAGATTGAACGCTGGCTTGTCCAAGTGGGAGATAAAGTAAATAAATATGATCCATTAGCAGAAGTGACAACAGATAAAGTTAATGCTGAAATCCCTTCTTCGTTTGCAGGGGTAATTACAGAGTTAATCGCAAACGAAGGTGAAACGTTGCCGGTAGGCGCAGTTGTATGTGCAATTGAAGTGGAAGGCTCCGAAATGCCGCCAGCTCCAGTAGAAAAAAGTTCGAATGTCAGTTCGGCGATTTTAAATGCCGGCTCGCAGAAGAAAGAAGAAGAAAAACCGGCAGCGAAAAAAGAAGATAAACCAGTTCGCACAGAACGCAAACCTGGCCGCTTTTCACCTGCTGTTTTAGCATTGGCGAATGAGCACGATGTCGACTTGGCACAAATTACCGGCACAGGTGTCGGCAACCGGATTACAAGAAAAGATGTCGAAGCATATGTTGCGGCAGGTAAGCCGACAAATCAGGATATTTCGAATGATGAACAACCAACAGCATTCGCTGAAACAAAACAAGAATCATCTTCGCAAGTGTCAGCTCAAGGCTCTACACAAGAACCGGTATCGTCGCCTCAGCCGAAACAAGAGGTTCCAGTTGCTGCTGGAGACATTGAAATTCCGGTTACACAAGTGCGTAAAGCAATTGCAAAAAATATGCTACGCAGCACCCATGAAATTCCGCATGCATGGATGATGATGGAAGTGGATGTGACAGAGCTTGTTGAATACCGCGACAGCATTAAAGAAGATTTCAAGAAAAAAGAAGGATTTAATCTGACGTATTTTGCTTTTTTCCTAAAAGCGGTCTCCCAGGCGCTAAAAGAATTCCCGATCATCAATTCTGTTTGGGCGGAAGATAAAATTATTCAAAAGAAAGATATTAATTTATCGATTGCCGTTGCAACAGATGATGCATTATTCGTACCGGTTATCAAAAATGTCGATGAAAAATCAATTAAAGGCATTGCAAAAGAAATTAATGAATATGCACATATTGTCCGTAATGGAAAACTGAAATTGGAGCATATGCAAGGTGGTACATTTACGGTTAACAATACTGGTTCGTTTGGTTCTATTCAGTCAATGGGAATTATCAATCATCCGCAGGCAGCTATTTTGCAGGTGGAAAGTATTGTAAAAAGACCTGTAATAGTACAGGGGAATATGATTGCTCCACGCTCTATGGTGAATTTATGTTTATCATTAGACCATAGAATTTTAGATGGTATGATTTGTGGGAAATTCTTATCTCGTGTGAAAGAAATTCTCGAAAATGTCGATAAAGAGAAGATGTCAGTCTACTGAAAACGCCGTGAAAGCCTGTAAAATAAGGCTTTCACGTTTTTTTTCTCTTTATTGTCAGAACATTCTCGTGTAAACTATAGTACAGAAATATAACAAGGGGGGAAGCTACTTAGCGACCACATGTCAATGAATATGAAAGAGATCGAATTTCAATCAGCCAGCTATGAGCAGTGGAAGGAAGAAGCAGTTAAAGCATTAAAAGGAAAACCGTTTGAATCCTTATTTACAAAGACAATTGAAAATATCACGCTTGACCCACTTTATACAGAAGAAAGCTTAATCGAAAAATTGGGAGACCAACTGGAGAAACAAGTATCAACAATACGTACTTTAACAAAACAGACGAGCTTCACTGTTGCACAGCAAATTGCAGGCCAAGATGCAGCCAGCTTTTTTGCCAATATCGAGGATAGCTTATCGCGCGGCAATGAAATGATTACAATCAACAGCCCGATTGCATTTGACTGGTCTGAACAAGACAGCGAAAAACTCGCTTCTTATTTATCGGAAAATTCATTTAAATTTATCGTCGCTTCTGCTGAAGATGCAGTGCTGGATGTATTCAAATATATTGACGA
Organism: Solibacillus kalamii; assembly: GCF_002174535.1. Lineage (NCBI taxonomy): Bacteria > Bacillati > Bacillota > Bacilli > Caryophanales > Caryophanaceae > Solibacillus > Solibacillus kalamii. Next base: position 467,236 of record NZ_NHNT01000002.1, read on the forward strand.
AGCTAAACGTAAAGACGTTGTAGGCTATATTGTTTCACTTGAAACAATAGAATTAGCTAACTATCCAAATGTCCGCACGTTTTGTGCAAATACGATTCCATTCCATAATGACGGCGCTAATGCGGTACAAGAGCTTGCTATTGCGCTTGCACAAGCAGCTAAACTTGCTAATACGGTAGAAGATTTTAAAGCATTTGAACAGAAGTTTTTCGTACAGTTCGCTGTCGATACACAATTCTTTGCAGAAGTAGCAAAACTTCGTGCCTTCAAAGTATTATGGAAAGCGTTTGCTTCAGCATTCGGCAATGAAGCAAGCGCTGTCCCGGTCGTAGTGGAAACTTCGGTACGCAGCTTCTCGAAATATGATGTTTATGTAAATTTATTACGTGCAGGCAATGAAGCATTCTCAGCGGCAATCGGAGGTGCAGATGTTATTACGGTACATCCGCATGATGCATTGACAGGTGTGACAGGTCAGTCGGTCCGTATTGCGCGCAATGTCTCCCTTGTGACGAAAGAAGAGTCGCATGTAACAAATGTAATCGATCCATCAGGCGGTTCGTACTTTATCGAATCATTAACAGCAGACTATGTAAAAGAAGCATGGGCACTGTTTTTGGAAATCGAAATTGCTGGTGGATTGGAAGCATACGGCATCAATGCTCATATTGAGGAAGTGTATGCGACACGCATGAAGCAAGTGGAAACACGCAAGCATTCATTAATCGGTACAAATATTTATGCAAACCCGCAAGATGGGGTAGCAACTAGTGAAAATGCTCAATTTGCAGGTGTAAAACGTCTTGCCATTCCATTTGAAAACCTGCGTGCTACTTATGCACAAACTGGCATCAAAGCAGCGATTTTAACATTCGGCGAGCTGAAAAATTATAAGCCGCGCGCAGATTTTGTACAAGGATTCTTTGCGACAGCAGGCATCGTCGCATACCAAACAGCAGGCTTCCAAACAATTGAGGATGCAACAACTTGGCTGGCAAGTGCAGACTATGACTATGTAGTAGTAGCAGCAACGGATGAAGATACAAAGGCCATTATTCCGGCATTACTTGAAAACAAAAAGCAAACAGCTGTATTGGATGCAGCGGGTAAATATAAAGAAGAAGAAGCGGCGTGGACTGCAGCAGGCTTAAACGGCTTTATTTATGCAGGTCAAAACATCGTTGAAAAGCTATCGGATGTCGTGATGAGCGTGAAGGGGGTACAACAATGAGCAAAGCAAATTTCGCAACAGTTGTCATTGAAGATGTATTAAAACAAGAGCAACTTACTTCTACAGGCTCGTACGTCACAAATGAAGGCATTGAAGTAAATTCGGTTTACAATAAAGAAGATATTCAAGATGCAAAACATTTAAAAGATGTGGCTGGTATCGCGCCGAATACACGTGGCCCATACCCGACAATGTATGTAGCGCGTCCGTGGACAGTACGTCAATATGCAGGTTTCTCAACTGCGGAAGAATCAAATGCTTTTTACCGTCGTAACTTGGCAATGGGTCAAAAAGGGCTTTCAGTAGCATTCGACTTGGCAACACACCGCGGTTATGACTCGGATCATCCCCGTGTAACAGGGGATGTCGGAAAAGCCGGCGTTGCAATCGATTCAGTTGAAGATACAAAAATTTTATTCGACGGCATTCCACTTGATCAAATGTCGGTATCGATGACAATGAACGGTGCAGTATTACCGATTCTTGCATTCTACATCGTTGCAGCAGAAGAACAAGGAGTATCGCCTGATAAATTGGCCGGTACGATCCAAAACGACATTTTAAAAGAATACATGGTACGTAACACATATATTTACCCACCGGCAATGTCGATGAAAATCATTGCAGACATTTTTGAATATACGGCGAAATTCATGCCGAAATTCAACTCGATTTCCATTTCGGGTTACCATATTCAAGAAGCGGGTGCGACAAATGATATCGAGCTTGCGTATACATTGGCAGACGGTCTTGAATATGTACGTACAGGTTTAAAAGCAGGTATTGACATTGATGCATTTGCACCGCGTTTATCGTTCTTCTGGGCGATCGGTATGAACTATTACATGGAAGTTGCGAAAATGCGTGCAGCACGTCGCATCTGGGCACAAATGATGTCTACATTCAATCCGAAAAACTCGAAGTCTCTTGCATTGCGTACACACTCGCAAACATCAGGCTGGAGTTTAACGGAACAAGATCCATTCAATAACGTAACACGTACATTGATCGAAGCGAACGCGGCAGCGATGGGCCATACTCAATCGCTTCATACAAACGCACTGGATGAAGCAATTGCTTTACCAACGGACTTCTCTGCTCGTATTGCACGTAATACTCAGCTATTCCTGCAAGAAGAAACAGGAATGACTAAAGTAATCGATCCATGGGGCGGCTCGTATTATGTTGAAAAACTGACAGATGAGCTGACAGAAAAAGCATGGGCATTAATCGAAGAAATCGAAGCTCTTGGCGGAATGGCAAAAGCGATTGAGACAGGACTTCCGAAAATGAAAGTTGAAGAAGCAGCGGCAAAACGCCAGGCGAAAATCGATTCAAAAACAGAAACGATTGTCGGTGTAAACAAATACCGTCTTGCTGAAGAAGATCCAATCGACATTTTAGATATCGACAATGCGATCGTACGTGAAGCACAAATTGCCCGTCTTGAAAAAATGAAGGCGACACGTGATGAAGCGGAAGTGCAAAAACATTTGGCCCGTATAACGAAAGCGGCTGAAGACGGCTCTGAAAACTTATTGGCTGTTGCAGTGGATGCGGCAAGAGCACGTGCATCATTAGGTGAAATTTCGGATGCGATTGAAGCGGTATCCGGCCGTCATAAAGCGGTTATCCGTTCAATTTCAGGTGTCTACTCTGCAAACTTTTCGGATGATGAAATGATTTCGGAAGTGAAGCAAATGACAGAAGACTTCCTGGAAGCGGAAGGTCGCCGTCCACGTATTTTAGTGGCGAAGATGGGACAAGACGGACATGACCGCGGTGCGAAGGTTGTTGCAACTGGTTATGCGGACTTAGGTTTCGATGTTGATATTTCTCCGTTGTTTATGACACCTGAGGAAACAGCGCAAATGGCAAATGAAAACGACGTTCACTGTGTTGGAGTATCTTCTTTAGCAGCCGGCCATAAAACATTAGTGCCTGAACTTGTAGCAGAACTGAAAAAACTTGGACGTGAAGACATCATTGTTATTTGCGGCGGGGTTATTCCAGCTCAGGACTATGATTACTTATATGAAGCGGGAGCTGTGGCAATCTTCGGGCCAGGTACTGTTATTCCAGTATCGGCCATGCGTATTATTGAAGAAATCTATAAAAAGTTAGGTTATGAGGAAGTGGCAGAATAGTGATGCCACAAGACGAGAAAAGCGCTTTATTTGTCATGGATGGTGTGAAGGGTGGTCATGATGGTATGAGCTATTCAAACCCAAAGAAATTCCGTAAAAAAAAGCAGGAAGCACTTGATCTACAGAAGCTGGCTGGCGAAGTACGTGCGGGTAACCGTACTTCGCTCGCAAAAGCGATTACGCTCATTGAAAGCTCGAACAATGCTCATAAGGAAGAAGCACAGAAGCTGCTGCAAGAGCTGTTGCCCTATACAGGTAATTCGATCCGTATTGGGATTACTGGTGTACCGGGTGCGGGGAAGAGCTCGTTTATCGAGGAATTCGGAACAATGCTCTGTAAAATGGGCAAGCGTGTTGCGGTTCTCGCAATCGACCCGAGCTCATCGCTTTCAGGTGGTAGTATTTTAGGGGATAAAACCCGGATGGAAGAACTGGTGCGCCAGGATAATGCATTTGTCCGTCCTTCGCCGAGTGCCGGTACATTAGGCGGCGTCCACAAAAAATCCCGCGAAACAATGCTGTTATGCGAAGCAGCAGGCTATGACGTTATTTTGATTGAAACAGTCGGTGTCGGTCAAAGTGAAACGTATGTGCGCGGTATGGTCGACTTCTTCCTTCTGCTAGTCTTAACGGGTGCGGGAGATGAGCTGCAAGGGATGAAGAAGGGCATTATGGAGCTTGCAGACGGTATTATCGTCCATAAAGCGGACGGGGACAATGTACGTCCTGCACGTCGGACAATGCAGGAATACAAGCAGATCCTTCATTTCCTTCAGCCATCAACTCCAGGGTGGCTCAGTACGGCATTAACGGTGTCATCTCTTGAAAAAACCGGGCTCGACAAAGTATGGGACATGCTGATGGAATTTGAGCAGGCGATCAAGCAATCGAATTATTGGATGACTCGTCGCCATGAACAAACACGCGACTGGTTCCATACAATGATTACCGATCATTTAATTGATTCGTTTTATAAAAATCCGGAACGCAAAAAACAGGTCCGGTCACTTGAGGAAGAAATATTGCATGGCCAACTGACGGTTACACAAGGTGTTAATGCACTATTTGGCGAAAAAGATGAAAATAAATGAATGATAATCAACAGTCTTTGCACATCTTTCGTAACCTTGCTATGATAAAAAGGAACATAGAAAGGGGCTAAAAAGCTTATGAACATGGATTATGATTTATTTATGCAACAAATTACAACGACTGCACGTACAGAAATGGAAGCAGCAGGTTATGAACAACTGCGCACTCCGGAAGATGTGGAAGCAGCGTTTGCTCGTAAAGGAACAACTCTTGTTATGGTGAATTCTGTATGTGGCTGTGCTGGCGGTATTGCACGTCCTGCAGCAACACATGCTGTACATTATGATAAACGTCCTGACTATTTAGTAACAGTATTTGCTGGTCAAGATAAAGAAGCAACAGCAGCAGCACGTTATTATTTCGGTGAAGATCACATTCCATCATCACCATCATTCATATTATTGAAAGATGGACAAGTTGTAGGAGAAGTTGGCCGCTTTGAAATCGAAGGACATGACCCAATGAGCGTTGTAACAAACCTTCAAGGTCACTTCGAGGAAAACTGCGAAGAAATCTAATACTACTAGAGTTATTGTGTAACGGGTACGTATTGAACGTACCCGCTGCACACCTATAACGGGGGAGTTCAACCGATATGAAGAAATTTTCAATCGGCTATCGTACATTAAAAACAGCCATTGGTGCTGCTGTTGCGATAGCAATTGCCCAATATTTTGATTTGCAGTTTTTCACGGCAGCTGGTATTCTGACGATTTTAAGCATTCAACCAACAAAACGTAAATCTCTCCATGCAGTGTATACCCGGATTGTTTCAACAATTATCGGGATCGCTTATGCATTTATATTTTTCGAAATATTCGGTTATTCACCGGTTGTTTTGGGGATTGTCATGATTCTTTTCATTCCGACAATCGTTTCGCTGAGAGTTGTGGAAGGTTTTATCTCAAGTTCGGTTATTATGATGCATATTTATTTGACCGCTAATTTTACGGCGGATTTGCTAATTAATGAGTTTTACTTAATGGCAATCGGTTACGGGGTTGGTTTAGTCGTTAATATGTATATGCCGGATATCCAGCAAGGCCTGTATTACCACCGTGAGAAAATGGAGTCGTTATTGAAGAAAATTCTTGCAGAAATTGCAGGGTATCTAAGAGATGGCGACACACTATGGGATGGCCATGAACTGATTGAGGCGGCGAAAGTGGTCGAAGCAGGAAAAGCACTGGCATTCCAAGATGTTGAAAACCACGTAACTCGTAAAGAAAATACATATTACTTGTATTTTGATATGCGTGAAAGACAGCTGGAAATTATTGAGCGCGTGTTGCCGAAAATTACTTCACTGCCGGTAATGACGGAGCAGGCTACTTTAATTGCAGCGTTTATGGAAGACTTGAGCGAGCACGTCCATTCAGGAAACACAGCAAGCCGCTTTTTGGAAAAGCTCGACAAAGTAAAAGAAGAGTTCGCCAAAATGCCATTGCCAACCGATCACGAAACATTCCTCGCCATGGCGGCATTGTACCAGTTTATTGAAGAAATGGATGAATACCTGGTCATCAAGCAATCGTTCAAGGGGATGAAATAATATGGAACATGATGGGACGGCAACTTTTGATTTAAATGCAAATTGATTGGAATGAAGGGGAGGCGACTACAGCGGGAACAGCCCGAGGGAGAGCAATAGGAACAAAAGCTAAGAACGGCACGTCCTGTGGCAACGCTTTTGTGACCAACATTGTGTTGGCCTCGGGCCCGTGGAAAGCGTCCGACCCGGAATGGAAATCAACTTCAGAAACCGGATGAAATAAAAAAATGGATGCATAAACATCCATTACATAATTGCTGCGACACCCATTGCAACAGTTGAGATTAACATGATAACAACCATTGAATAAACGACTATTTTTTGAAACTTTTTGTTGCTCATTCTTTTCGCTCCTTCAATATGAACTAGTACTAGTTTATCAAATTTGAAGGAATTCTCAAGTACATTAGATTTTACATTTTCGAAATTTTAAATTTTTTATTGTACACCAAATAAAAAATATGCCTCCAACAGATGTCTGGACACGATCCAGATGTGGAGGAATTAATAATTTTATTCAAAAGGGAGTCAGTACCGTGGAAAAAGTGGATCATATCGGCATTGCCGTTCGTAATATTGAAGAACGTATTACATATTACACAGAAACGCTAGGCTTGAAATTATTAAAGATGGAAGAAGTAGAATCACAGCAAGTAAAAGTTGCTTTTATCGATGCAGGCAATGTAAAAATTGAGCTGCTTGAGCCAATGAGCGAAAAAAGCGCGATTCATGGGTTTTTGGAAAAGCGCGGAGAAGGCATTCACCATGTTGCATTCGGCGTAACTGGTATTCGTGAGCGCATGGCTGAACTTCGTGACAAAGGTGTACGACTATTATCTGAAGAGCCGGGACCAGGTGCTGGCGGCGCAGAAGTAGCATTTTTACACCCGAAAGACTCATATGGTGTACTTTACGAATTATGCGATAAAAGCGGAAAAGGGGATAAATAACGATGACAACAATGACAGTAACTCCAGATATGTTTGATAAAATTAATGAGCTTTATGACCGTAAAGAAGCGATCCAGCTTGGTGGCGGAGATGCGCGTATCGAAAAGCAACATGAAAAAGGGAAAATGACTGCCCGTGAACGTATTGATATGTTATTGGATGACGGGTCATTCGTTGAAATCAACCCTTTCATCACACACCGTACTGTTGACTTTGGTATGGATAAACTGGAAGGCCCTGGTGACGGCGTAGTTACTGGTTTCGGTAAAATCAATGGCCGTAATGTATATCTATTCGCACAAGACTTCACAGTATTCGGCGGTGCGCTTGGTGAAATGCATGCGAAAAAAATCGCAGCAGTAATGGACTTGGCAGCGAAAAACGGTACACCATTTATTGGTATTAACGATTCAGGCGGTGCGCGTATTCAAGAGGGTGTATTATCACTTGACGGATACGGTCATATTTTCTACCGTAACTCAATCTATTCTGGTGTTATTCCGCAAATCTCGGTAATTATGGGGCCATGTGCTGGTGGGGCCGTTTATTCACCAGCGATTACAGATTTTATTTTAATGGTTGATAAAACATCTCAAATGTTCATTACAGGCCCTAAAGTAATTGAAACAGTAACGGGTGAGAAAATTTCTGCTGAAGGCCTTGGCGGATCTAAAGTGCACAACGCAACTTCAGGAAATGCCCACTTCCGTGCTGAAAACGAAGAAGCTGCAATTGCACAAATTCAGCAATTACTATCTTACTTACCACAGAACAACCGAGAAAAAGCACCAAAACAAGCTGCTCCAGAAGGCGATAACTTCCGTTCAGAGCTTGTTGATGTGGTACCGATTGACCAAACAAAATCTTATGATGTTCGTAAAGTAGTAGAGCAAGTAGTAGATGAAGGTTCATTCATGGAAGTGCAAAAAGAATTTGCGAAAAACATCGTAGTTGGTTTTGCACGTATCGCGGGTGAATCAGTTGGTTTAGTATGTAACCAGCCGAAGTTTTTAGCTGGCGGATTAGATATTGATTCATCTGATAAATTAGCTCGTTTCGTACGTACATGTGACGCATTTAACGTGCCTGTTATTACATTTGAAGACGTATCCGGCTTCTTCCCGGGTGTTAAACAAGAACATGGTGGGATTATCCGTCATGGTGCGAAAATACTGTATGCTTACTCAGAAGCAACTGTACCGAAAATTACAGTTATTTTACGTAAAGCATACGGCGGTGCGTACGTAGCATTGAACTCAAAAGCAATTGGCGCGGATTTAGTATTTGCTTGGCCGAATGCGGAAATTGCAGTAATGGGTGCTGCTGGTGCGGCAAACATCATTCATGCAGGTGAAATTGCGAAATCGGCTGATCCGGAAGCAACACGGGCAGCGAAAATTGAAGAATACAAAGAAAAATTCGCTAATCCTTATGTAGCGGCATCACGCGGTATGGTTGACGATGTTATCGATCCACGTGAAACACGTATCAAGTTAATTCAAGCATTGGATATGCTTTCAACAAAGCAGGAAGACCGTCCTTACAAAAAGCACGGGAACATTCCGCTATAATGTTTAATTAAAGTATTTTAAGAAAACATCTCTTAAATGATTTGTATACTATACAATCATTTTTGAGGTGTTTTTTGTTTTTAAAAGTTCAGAAGGAAACAGAACAGAAAAAGAAGGATAAAATATTAGAAATTTACCAAAAATTAATCACCTATTAAATGTAAATACTCCTTTTTTATTATAGTGAAATTTACAAAAAGCCATTATGCTAAAGAAAGGGAAAGACTGTAAAAAATTAAAGGGATTTTCATTGAATACTTACACAGAGTGACAGGAGGACTTGATGGATGAATGAAAGGAATCAACTACAGAGAGCAATAGACTTAAGAAGTAATGGAGAATTATACCAATCCAATCAGCTATTATTGGATCTAGTTGAACAACATCCTAACGATGCCTATGTAAATTACCAGTGTGCTTGGAGCTTCGATGTGCTTGGAGAAGAGTCCAAAGCTGTACCGTATTATAAAGAGGCAATTCAAGGTAATTTGAATGAAGAAGATTTAGCGAATGCTTATTTAGGTCTTGGCAGTACATATAGAACATTAGGGGAGTACGAAAATTCAAAACATATGCTTGAAAAAGGGTTAGAGAAGTTTCCACACAATTTAGCCATTCAAGTATTTTATGCGATGACGTTGTTTAACTTGAATGAACACGAGCGCTCCATGGAGCTTCTATTAAAAAATTTAGCGAGCACTTCCTCTGACCCTCAAATTCAGACATACAAAAAATCTATAATATTTTATAGTGATAAACTGAATGAAGTGTGGAAGTGAGGAATCAATTAATTGAGGCAAAATATTGAGTCTGCACTTTATAGGATGAAATTAACTAAGGTTGTAAACTACTTAGTCTATACAGGGATGGTCAGCCTGATCGGCTATAGCTGTTATTTCATATCGATGTTGTTTATTGGTTCTATGCTGTTTACTGCAGCAGATGCGCCACCGGGAGATATTTCGAATTCAGGCAGATTGCTGACCATTGCCTTTCAAGCTTTTGGAACGTTCATTGTGCTACTTATTTACAGCATTGTTCATTGGAGCATTGCATCGCTTTTGAACATACCGTTTCCAAAGCGATTTATCTTCATTTTAAATTTAATTGTCATTAGTTTGGTCACTGGTGCGTTAATTTTAAAATTCATTATCATCAACGGCAGTTTTTTATAAAATTACTCTACTGCTTTAGACAGATTGAAAGCCGCTTGCTGTTTTTTCTTCTCCTTTTCATACGGGTGTTCGTGCTCGGCAAAAAGGAAGATTGCCCCGAGATCAATGCCATGACCGTAATGGGCAGTTTCTTCAGGGGTTAGGTGCAATATGCGTAAGCTCACTTCATATACATTTTGGCGTGGTATAAAACTGATAAGTTGGTCAAACCAATTGCCGGCAAGGTGGACTTGAATATCGGTATACATTTTCAGTGATTGTAGAGGATGGATATCTTTTGAAAACACATGGATTTCATGCTCGGAAAAACCGTGCCCCCTAATCATGTTCAGTTTTGTCATAGCTTCCTCAATACTGTACACTAAAGCAATTTCACGTCGATACTCCATCATGATCACCTCTTTTTTATTGTAATGGAATTTTTCATGAGATAGTAGTGATAAAAATCAATCATGCATTAATACAATTATAAAATGCAGAAAATTCGAAACCTATACAGTAATTAATCCGTAGAACATAAAAAGGGAGGTTTTACTTATGGGGAACTATTCCATTCGCGATTTTGTAAACAAGACGCAGCAAGACCAGAATGAAAACGATTATTTTGAATTGGAAACTGATCGCGTACTCGAAGTGAATCTTAATGGGGAAGTATGGTCAAAAATGGGCGCGATGATCGCCTATGTCGGTTCTATCAAATTTGAGCGTGAACGGATTCTGGAACATGGCGTATCGAAAATGTTCAAGAAAGCTTTGACCGGTGAAGGCACTCAACTTATGAAAGCGAAAGGCAAAGGCCGGTTATACTTAGCGGACCAAGGGAAAAAGATTACAATTTTTGATTTGCAGAACGAAAGCTTGTGCGTGAACGGCAATGATCTGCTCGCGTTTGAGCCATCGATAAATTGGGATATTCGTCTTATGCGCAAAATGGCCGGTATGATGGCAGGCGGCTTATTCAATGTGATGCTGGACGGCAAAGGAAAAGTGGCGATTACAACCCATTTTGAGCCGTTAACATTAATCGTGAAGCCGGGTGAAACTGTGTATACGGACCCGAATGCCACAGTTGCGTGGTCCGGGAATTTGAAACCAGAGTTTGTAACGGATATTACGTTCCGCACACTCATTGGACGCGGCAGCAATGAATCTATTCAAATGGCCTTTTCCGGTGAGGGATTTGTCATCATTCAACCATTTGAAGAAGTGTATTTATCGTCGGATTCATAATAGTTGCGGTAGAGTAAGGAGAAAACAGATGTTTTTAAAATCAGTCAAACTAAAAAAAGAACAAATATTGGACTATAGCGAGTACCCGTTTTCAATTCCATTTATTCGCCATATGGATGAGCTGGATGTGGATGCACGGGTCACGTTTTTTGTTGGAGAAAACGGTGCAGGTAAATCAACATTGCTAGAAGCCATTGCGGATCAGATCGGTTTCAATCCGGCAGGGGGGAGCACGCAAAACTATAAGGCATATGAAGTGCATCAATCCGAATCTGCACTTGGAGATTATGTGAAACTCTCCTGGTGGCCAAAAGTAACGAACGGATTTTTTCTGCGCGCGGAAACATTTTACCAGTTTGCCTCGCATTTGGATGATACCGATGAAAATGGCTACAAAGCATACGGGGGGAAATCACTTCATCATCAATCACACGGGGAATCATTTTTCTCACTGTTCCAGCACCGGTTCACAGGTCAGGCGATTTATTTACTGGATGAGCCGGAAGCCGCATTATCCCCGACAAGACAGCTAGCGTTTTTAACATTGATGAATGATTTGGTGAAACAGGGCAATGTCCAATTTATTATCGCAACCCATTCACCGATTTTACTCGGGTACCCAGGAGCGGTCATTTATCAATTTAATGAAGATGGCATCGAGCAAGTGGAATACGAAGAAACCGAACATTATCAAATTACCTCATACTTTTTGCAGCACCGTGAAAAAATGCTACAGGATCTGTTCGAGGAAGATGAGGATGAACTGTAATATCAATCGAAGTGTTGCAGATTGTACGGCTGCTTAGCAGCATGTATAAACAAAGGAGTGGATAAAATGGGATGGCAGCAATTGCAACAGCAAGCAGAGCAGTATCACATTCAACTTTTGGAAGCGGAAAAACTGAGCAAAAAAATCGAAAGTCTTGAACTTCAAATTCAACATGCAGAGCAGAATGTTGAGCAGCATGAACGAGATTTGCAAAACACACGCCAACAATTGAATAAACTCGAGGAATTTTCTTTCGTCAATCTTTTCCGCGGCTGGTCCGGGAAAAAGGATGAGCTAATCGAGCAAAATATGGACTCTGTAGCAGTTACCGAGCTGAAGCTGGTAGAAGCTCAGTTAACGTTTAAAGATTTACAAGAAGACCGGATTAAACTTGTTCAACAATTGAGCACGATAAATGTTTCAACTATCCGTGAGCAACTGAAGAAAATAGAAAAAGAAAAACAAGTGTGGCTAATGGCGAATGCACCTGCAGCAGCGAAGGAATTAACGGGCATCATTGAACAGGAGATTTTATGCAAACAGCTGAAAATCGAAATCGATGAAGCGATCGATGCGGGAAAACAGGCATTTAATAAGCTGACAGATGCCGGCTCCCAATTGCAGGATGCCAAATCCTACTCAACATGGGATACATTTTTAGGCGGGGGCTTTATCGCAACAGCGTTAAAGCACGACAAACTCGAAGAAACGAACAGCTATTTGCATGAAGCGCAAATGGCCCTGCAACGTTTCCAAAATGAACTGCTGGATATTAAAGAGATGCGTCAAAATACACTGGAAGTTCATACGGATGGTTTTGTTATGTTTACGGATTACTTTTTCGATAATATTTTCACTGATTGGTCAATTCACTCTAAAATTACAACAGCAATCGATCAAATCTTGCGCGTGCAGGACGATGTGGCGAATACACTTCGCGATTTAAAGCAAAAATTGAGCATGACAATCGAAAAAGAACAGGCTCTTCTAATAGAAAAGGAAAGCATTTTAAATGCCGATGATCAATCATTGTTTTTTCAAAAATAGAGGCGTACAATAAAACGTAAACTAGTTATTTAAAGGAGTTATCGATTATGAACCGAGTAGTAGAAGAGTTTTTAGAATTAGTGCAAATTGATTCAGAAACAAAACATGAACAAGTAATTGCACCAATTTTAGTGAAAAAATTAGAAGAAATGGGCTTTGATGTTTTTCAGGATGATGCACATACACGCAACGGCCACGGTGCAGGCAATATTATCGCAACATTAAAAGGCGATGAGTCAATCGAGCCAATTTATTTTACAGTACATATGGATACAGTCGTACCGGGCAAAGGCATTAAACCGGAAATTCGAGAAGATGGCTATATATATTCTGACGGCACAACGATTCTTGGCGCGGATGATAAAGCAGGTATCGCAGCATTATTTGAAATGGCACGTCGTTTAAAAGAAAAGGATAGCGTACATGGTACAATCCAGTTCATCATTACAGCAGGCGAAGAAAGCGGATTAGTTGGCGCTAAGGAACTCGATCCTTCAAAAATTACCGCGAAATACGGTTTTGCGGTTGATAGTGACGGAAAAGTGGGTGGTATTGTAGTTGCAGCACCATTCCAGGCAAAAGTATTTACAAAAATTATCGGTAAAACCGCACATGCTGGCGTTGCACCTGAAAAAGGGATTTCGGCGATTACTGTTGCAGCAAAAGCGGTTGCCCAAATGAAATTGGGGCGTCTCGATGAAGAAACGACAGCGAATATCGGCCGTTTCGAAGGAGGTAAGGCTACAAATATCGTGTGTGATGAAGTATCAATTCTTGCGGAAGCTCGTTCGATTAATGAAGCAAAACTGAATGCGCAAACAGACCATATGAAAGAAACATTTGAACGTGTTGCACAAGAGATGGGTGCGCGTGCTGAAGTAGAAGTGAAGTTAATGTACCCAGGTTTCCGTGTGACAGAAGAGGATCAAGTTGTTAAAGTTGCTAAAGCAGCCGTTGAAGCAATTGGTCGTACACCACAGCTCGGTATTTCAGGTGGCGGTAGTGATGCGAACGTTATCGCTGGGTTCGGTATTCCTACTGTAAACTTATCGGTTGGCTATGAGGAAATTCATACAACAAACGAAAGAATGCCGGTTGAAGAACTAGAAAAACTGGCGGATCTATTGGAAGAAATCGTTGTTCAAACAACGAAATAAGAGGTATCCATATGAGCATTGAAAAAGCAGTCGTATTTTTATGCGGCACAGAAGAATATGCTGTTCCGGTAGAACAGGTTGTTTCGATAGAAAAATTGGATCGCGTCACACCGATTCCACATTTACCGAACTACTTACTCGGCTTTACGCGAATTCGCGGGGAACTTACACCGGTTATCGATTTTCAGACTATTTTATATAATCGCCCAACAAATACACCAACGTCTAAAATTATTGTATTGAAGACAGAGTTGATTAATTATGGATTGGTCGTTGCCGATGCGAAAGAAATTATCGACTTTGAAGAAGGCATTTTAAAACAGATGGGACTTGTCAATTACGAAAAAACGAAATATTTTACGGCGGTTGCCAATTTGGAAGACCGCATGATTTCTTGTATTGACCCGAATATTCTCGTTCATTCGTTAGACGGCATCCGTGAAATTATTGAATATTTACATGAAATGAATCAGCAGGAAAATCAGACAAACTAAAAAAAGGAGCTTATCATCTGATCGTGATAGGCTCCATTTTTTCAATCGGCAGTAACCGCCTTTTTTTTGAATTGTTTAACGTACGCATAACCTGTGAAGCTAAATACAAAGATGGAAATGATTGTGAGTGTCAGAACGAGATTTTCTTCAACCCATGGAATATTTCCAAGTAAAAAGCCACCGCCAAGCCAGACAACTGTCCAAAGTACGGCCCCCATGAAGTTATAGCGCAAAAATGTTCCATACGAAAAGCCGGAATATCCGCATATAAATGGTGTCATTGTCCGCATCAACGGCACAAAGCGTGAAAACGTAATGGCAACCCGGTCATAGTTTTCCAGGAAGTTCAGAGCTTTTTCATTAGTTTCCTCTGATAAAAAACGCCTAAACAGATTGCGCTTCGGCGGAATTTTCCGTATCGATTTACCGATAAGATAGTTGCTGCTGTCAGCTAGCGTTGTCGCAACGATAAAGATGATGAGCAATGTCATAAAATCAAGCTTATCGATTGCCGCTAATGTACCACTTGTAAACACCGTACTGTCTCCTGGTAAAAACGTTAAAATCACAAAGGCTGTTTTCGTGAAAACAACCGCAAATAACAGAATATAAATATACAGTCCGAGTTCTTTTATGTAATAAAATATGACTTGGTCGATTTCCCGTAAAAATTGAATAATTTCAAGTAGCATAAGTAGTTCTCCTATCAAGAGGATGATTAAATTCAAGTATAGCGGATATTGGCTGAACATTGCTATAAAAAGTGCTGAGTAAAAAAATCTAAAGAGGTGATGGAAATGAGTTTGACAAAGCGCCCTAAAATTGAGATTTCAAAAACAAAATCCGAATGGCTAATGGATATAATCGGCTATATAGCATTAGCAATTATGCTCATTGTGCTATTCATGAACTGGCGAGTACTGCCGAATGAAGTGCCTGCCCATTTTGACGGCAGCGGCAATGTCGACCGCTGGGGCTCTAGATGGGAGCTGTTAATTTTACCGGGCATTGGAATTGCGATGCATTTCTTTTTAATGATTTTCGAAAAATTCCCCGAAACACACAACTATCCGGCCCGCATTAATGTATCCAATGCCGAGGTGTTTTACCGAAATAGTCGCCAAACATTAAATTATATGCGCAATATCATTAATATATTATTCGCTTATATCGTATACCGGTCTGTCACGATTGCATTAGGAGATGCGGCAACAATCGGCTGGCCGTTTTTCATAATATTGGCAGCGCTGTTTGGTGTGCTAATTTGGAAGATGATTAAGATAATGAGAATTAAGTGAATTTAAAAGATTGTGAGCGGAAAGTGGAACGGCGGCTATAAATTAGAATATTGGGAGTGGAAAGTGGAAAATTTCGGAGGGAATGTTGAACTCTCCGGTGTGAAAGTAAACCTTGCACGAGAAAAGTAGAAAATTTCTCGGGTAAGGTGGAACGCACCGGTGTGAAAGTAGAACTTGCCGCTACGAATGGAGAACTGAACGCGAAAAAAGGAGAACACTCCGATAGAAAAGTAGAATCCCTATCGAATAACTAAAGCATCTCATAAAGGAGGTGCTTTTTTCAGTGTGAAAAAATTTATTAAAAGAAAATTACATATTTCTTTATTTTGTTCGTCTTTATAAGTAAGAGAGGTGATGGATTTGGATTTTGATGAGCTTTATGAGCAGGAGTTCCGCAAAACTTATCAGTACATACGCTACATGGTATCTCACGCACAAGTTGCCGAAGATTTAACGCAGGATACGTTTGTTCGAATTTATAAATCGGACCTGACCAAAGTAACCAATTGCCAAACTTATACGAGGCAAGTCGCACGGAATCTTGTTTATGACTATTATCGAAAGAAAGCATTAATAAAGTGGCTTCCATTTACAAATGCCCCGGAGCAACAGGATTTTGGTTATGTACCGCATGAATGGCTTATCCAGGAAGAGGACAGAAAACAATTATACGAGGCACTGCAAAAGTTAAAACCAGTCCAACGTGAAGTTATCATTTACCGAAAAATCGAGGAGCTTTCAATTCAGGAAACGTGTGACATTATGGGGTTAACTTCGGTGAAGGTTGCTAACACACAGCGGAGTGCGATGCAGGCATTGCAGAAAATTTTAGGAGGTGTAATTGATGAAGCTTGATGATCAATTAAAACAGTTAAATGAACTCCCTGAAAATGAATCATTAAAAAAATCCATTTACACCAACATTCATAAAAAACCTGCGAAACCCCGTAAGTCAATGAAAACATTCCGTGAATTAGGTGTAATGGTGGCAATCTGTTTCATCGGCCTGTTTTTACTGTTCACATCGGACATTCAAAACAATCAGGCAGCATCAGGAGAGATTGCTAAAATTACCTCATATGAAAATAACGGAGAAAAGGGGTTTAGAGGCAGAACTTCGACACTTTTCGTAGGCGTTGAAAATGTTACGACAGATGAAATGACCGCTTTATTCGAAAATATTTCAGAGCTCCCTGCTGTCATGGCTCCTCCAAAGAGTGACATGCATTATGATATTGTCGTGCTGTATAAAAACGGAGAACTACGAAAATTCGAATTGGCATGGAACTATTTATATGACGTCAACAACAATGCATATTATCCAGGATATGAACAATATCCATCCACTGTTTTAGCTGATTTGGAAAATGCGCATGATCGACTACAATTTCCTGTAATTTTTATTGCGCTAGGCGTTATTGTGATGAACTTGATGTCCACCAGCTACTATAGTCGCCGTCAAATTGAAAGGCCGAAAAAAATTCGCGGATTAGGAATTGCAATGACAATTAGCTTAATCATCCTCGCTGTTTTGGCCGCCTATTACTACTGGTTTGGACCACATTATAAGCCATTGCTCCTATTATTAGTGCTTGGGTATGGATTAAGCATTTGGTGGCCGATTAAAAGAGAGATTACAAACTTGATCATATTGAAAGTGGAAAAGTATAAAATTATATTCGTTGTCCTAGTGTTCCTTATTTGGATTGCTATGGCGTAAATATTGAAAATGCACATGCATGGCCATTCATAAAGAAGCGGCCATGTTTTTGTGTGCTCGGATTCTAACGATACGAAAGGAATTTTTTTTGAAACTTTTTATCTGAAAATTCGTATAAATAAACAGGTAAGGAAGAGGAGGCATTTGAATGAATAATCAATTTAAAGAACAGTTCGGTCGGTATTTTTTAGCCGGTGAATTTGAGGAAATCTACGAGAAAACAGCAAAGTCGTTTCAGAACCTTGTATCGTTTGAACAATTTCGCCAGCTTTCTTTAGACTATAATTCAAATGTGAGCAGTTATACGTGTATCGTGTCCAATACATTTCAAGGGCTTGACCGGCATATTTGGGTTGATGAAACTTATTCCAAAGCAGTTGTAATAGCGTATGACAGGCAGGATATTATTCAGGCAATCTATTTAAAACCGTTTGCAACTTATCCAAACAGCGATCAAATATGGACGAAAAATACATACAACATGCCGATTAATGATGAATGGTATGTTTTTTGGGGCGGCACGAACGAGTTTATCAACTATCATTATCCGTATGAACAGCAGCGTTATGCTTACGATTTAGTCAAAATGGACAATAACGAAACATATAAAAACTCGACACAGCAAAATGAAAATTACTATGCATTCGGAGCGGAAGTCGTAGCACCAGCTGATGGTGTAGTTGTCGAAGTGATTGACGGTATTACAGACAATGTTCCTGGCGAGATGGATGAAGAAAATCTAGCAGGAAACTATTGCATCATTGCACATGATTACAATGAATTCAGCATGATTGCCCATTTTAAGAATGATTCAATCTGTGTGAAAGCAGGGGATAAAGTGAAGGCAGGTCAACTGCTCGGTTTATGCGGGAATTCTGGCAATTCCTCAGAAGCCCATATCCATTTTCAAGTAATGGATCATCAGGATTTCCTGCAAGCTAAATCACTACGTATCAAATTTCATCGGGGCGCAGAACCAATCCAGGGTGATTTTGTGAAGCCTGGCTCAGCAAGCAAACCATAGTAAGATACGTTTGATAAAATTGCAAAATCTATTTTGGCTGGAAAACTGCTGTTATTGCTTCCTTGAGTAATTGGGCAGTTTTTTAAGTAAAAGAGAACCTTGAAATGAGAAGTGTTATGAAATGGTACGAAGAAGAGGCGTATATGAAGTGAACATCAGCTTTTTTGAAAGAGGCGATAGGTGAATGAATTATATAACTAGTGGACAGACAAATAGTATCAGTAAGAAAAGAATCTATAAAAAAATTTGGATCTTTTTTATTGTATTATTTATCTTGCTCTTTATTTCCCTCTACAGGTTATCGTCAACACCAGAAGAAATTACGGCTCATTATAAAGAACGCTGGGGTGTAGAGTTACCGATTCCAAATGAAATTATCAATGTGTGGTCAACAAAATATCCCGCTCGTGGAGATGGGGAATGGGTAACGGAATTACTATATGATAGCAAGGTTAACCCTGAACAACTTCATGATTTTATAAAAGTGACAGAGGGTAATTTAATAGAGGCAAATCGACCCGTTTCCCATTTTATAAGCCGAGGTCAAAATATGTATAAAATCCAGCATGATGATGAATTCAAAAATACGATTGAAGCATATTCCACTAAAGTAGAACCTGGTGATTTCTACTTCCAACAATCAGAAAATGGTCAGTCAGATACATTCACGGCAATTTATCAGCAAACCGAAAATCGCATTTTACTATTTGAATGGCATCAGTAAGGAAAAATTCCCCCCCAAAAAAATTGGTTCGAAAGGATTGGATATGATGAAACTCGGATTAAAAAAGAATGAAGTTGTACTTGTGCCGCATGAAGCCGGCTGGAAAAGGGAATTTGCCGAAACCAAGAGAAAAATCATGGGGCACACGAATTTGCAGTCGTATCAGATTGAACATATCGGTAGCACATCTATTGAAGGGATTTCGGCAAAGCCGGTAATTGATATTGTAATAGGTGTTGAAAATTTTAACTTGCTGGATAAAGCCTTTTTCATTGGACTCAAGGAAGCTGGTTTTTATCGCTTACAAGTTGAAAGACCTGATGAAATTGTTTGCGCAAAATTTACAGATGCTTCATTTGAAACGAAAACTCATTTCATCCATCTTGTAGAATTCAATAAGGCAAAGTGGCATCAAATGCGCTTTTTTAGAGATTATTTGAATGCAAATGAAGCGGTAAAGAAAGAATACGAAGCGCTTAAAAATGAATTTTTCTCAACAAATATGCAAGGAATTGCAGATTACACAACCTATAAAGAACAATTTGTGCAGTCGATTTTCAAGAAATTGAGTGAGGGGATTTTATGACTTGTATTTTCTGTGTGGGGATAGAAACGAAACAAATACTAATCCAAACAGATAATTTTAAAGTAGTTTTAGATATCGATCCGATTCAGTCCGGTCATTTATTAATTATATCAAAACAGCATTTTATGGATATCCGCGAGCTTTCTGATTCAGCATTAATGGAGCTATTCAAACTGCAGAAACAGATTATAAATGTATATGAAACGCACTTTTCGATAGACGGGCTAACCATTATTCAAAATAACGGCGCAATTATGGATGA
The DNA here is from genome assembly GCF_002174535.1 of Solibacillus kalamii. NCBI lineage: Bacteria > Bacillati > Bacillota > Bacilli > Caryophanales > Caryophanaceae > Solibacillus > Solibacillus kalamii. Next base: position 487,265 of record NZ_NHNT01000002.1, read on the forward strand.
GGGGACACATTTTCATATACATATAGTTCCACGATATAAAGGGGATGACTTTTGGACATCCCAGGAGGTAAACTACTATCCTATTTCGATTTCAGAACTTGTGAAACAGCTTGAATTTGAAAGGGAGTGATTGTCTTGGAAATTAAGAAATATAACTCAGAAAATGAAGAACTGATTGATTTACTATGTTCCAATCATTGGCCTTTTCATACGAAGATTCAGTTAGATCCGGCAGCGATAAAAAGAGCGATTGAGAAAGGATATTACTCTGAGGGAAGAGAAGCGTTTTGGATTATTAAAGAAGAACAAAAGGTCGGAATAATAATAATCGATGACATTGAAGATACAATTCCATTGTTTGATCTTAGGTTAACGGAAGAAGCAAGAGGAAAAGGCATTGGTCAAAAATCGTTAAGTTGGCTAAAAGATTATCTGTATGGTGAACAAGGTAAAATTCGAATTGAAGGTTATACTAGAGCGGATAATTTAGCGATGAGAAAATGTTTTACAAAGGCAGGCTTCGTAAAAGAAGGCTATTTACGTAATGCATGGGAAAATGAAGACGGATCAATCTCAGATACTGTCTTGTATGCTTCCATCTATGATGATTGGAAGGACAATAAAACAACACCAATTAAATTGGATGAAGTCCCTTATTAAGTTTTAATCATACTAATCGGCTGTTCGGGAAGTTAGAAATAGATTCTAACTTTGCGGCAGTCTTTTTTATTGTATGGATTGTACATAATCGATAACCTGCAAATTTATGGAACCTGGTATTTTTTACATTAAACATTTCTCTTGGTAGCTGATGCAAAATCTACTATAATTAGAAATCGATTGGGTATGCAGTGGAGGTGTTTTTACAGGTGATTCAATTACAGCAAGTCACAAGAAAGTTTGGCTCTTTTATGGCCGTTCAAGATGTGACATTAACGGTTGCTAAAGGGGAAATTCATGGTTTGATCGGGGCAAGCGGTGCAGGGAAATCGACGTTATTGCGTTTGATGAATTTGCTGGAAGTACCGGATAGCGGGAATATTTTCATCAATGGCCAGCAACTAACAGCTTTAAAGAATGCTGAGCTTCGTGAAGCGAGAAAATCGATCGGAATGATTTTCCAGCATTTTCACCTCGTTGCTAATAAAACCGTCCGGGATAATGTAGAAATTGCACTCGTTCTCGCAAACTATCCTAAAAAGCTGCGGAAAGCGCGCGTAATGGAATGTCTGAAGTTTGTAGGATTGGAACAGTTTGCAAATCAATATCCTGCCCAGCTGAGCGGCGGACAAAAGCAGCGTGTGGCAATTGCAAGAGCACTTGCGAACAAAACGGCCGTCCTGCTCTGTGATGAGCCAACCTCTGCGCTCGATGCAAACACCTCTGCGGAAATATTGCGTGTTTTACAGAAGGTTAATGTTGAGCTCGGTGTGACGATTGTGCTTGTCAGTCATGAGCTTGAAGTCGTTAAAAGTATTTGCCATCGGGCTACTGTACTGGATGCAGGGCAAATATACGAAACAGTTGAGTTAACACCTAGTGGCGTACTTGAAACGAGCCATCATCCGCAAAGCTTCGTCGATCAGCTCGTGAAAGGTGGATTCGGACATGCCTGATGTATTGCGTCAATATGAAGCCGAGATTTGGCGGGCGATCAGTGAAACGTTTTTCATGGTCGGTGTGTCAATTGTAGCTGCCGTATTAATCGGATTACCAATCGGTACATATTTATTTCTTTGCGGGAAAGAAAAGTTGCTTGAAAACCGTGTCGTTTACAACATACTAAACTTAGCGGTGAATACGATCCGCTCGTTTCCATTCCTGCTGCTAGTCGTATTCTTGATTCCCTTTACAAGGCTCATTGTCGGTACGGCAATCGGTACGGTTGCGGCAACAGTTCCGTTATCGATTATTGCCATTGCCCATTATGCAAGGCTTGTCGAACAGTCACTGCTCGATGTGCCAAAAGGTGTAATCGAGGCTGCTGTTTCAATGGGGGCTTCGGTTCGACGTATTATTTTTAGTTTTCTTTTTGTGGAAGCGCGTTCAGGACTAGTGCTCGGCCTGACGACTTCAATAGTCAGTTTTATTTCGTATTCCACAATTATGGGTGTTGTCGGGGGCGGCGGTATCGGTGACTTTGCAATTCGCTACGGGTATCAGCAATTCAAGACAGATCTAATGCTTTACATGATTTTCATTATGATTATTTTGGTGCAGCTCATTCAAATGATTGGTACGGCTGCAGCAAGATGGTTGGACAAAAGATAGGAGAAAGATTGTGAAAAAAAGATGGATGTTAAGTGTGGCGGCAGTATTAGCTTTAGTTGGCTGCGGACAGAATGAAGAAAAAGAAACGAATAAAGAAGCAGTAAAGGAAGAGACAACATTAAAAGTTGCCTCATTAATTTCACCGATGACAGATATTCTGGAGCTAGTCGAGCCTAAATTAGAAGAGCAGGGCATTGATCTGGAAATTGTCGTATTAGGCGATAATGTACAGCCAAACAGTGCACTAGCTGCAAAGGAAGTTGATGCAAACTTCTTCCAGCACGTACCGTATATGGAGGAATTCAATCGGAATAATGACGCGAATTTAGTGCCGATCCAGCCAATTTACTTTGCAAATTACGGTGTGTATGCAAAAAATTATGATTCAATCGAAGAATTGCCGGATGGGGCAACTGTTGCGATTGCCAACGATATTTCAAACGTTGACCGTTCGTTAATGCTGCTTGCCCAGCACGGTGTGATCACATTAAAGGAAAAAACAGATGTGTATTACACATTAGCAAGCATCGAGGACAACCCGAAAAATCTTCAGTTTAAAGAAGTTGACCTGTTAATGCTAGCACGTATGTACGATGATGCGGATGCGGTTGTTATGACACCTGCCTATGCGGCACCACTTGGCTTAACGCCGAAAAGTGATGCACTGTTAACTGAAGGTGTAGAAAACGACTTTGCCATTACTTTAGTTGCTCGTGAAGACAACAAAGACGACGAAGCGATCAAAAAGCTTGCGGAAGCGATGACGAGTGAAGAAGTGCGTAATTTCCTGAAAGAAAACTACGACGAAACGGCTACTCCTGCGTTCGAATAGATGAATAACCTGAAAACACCGAGACGCGGTTAGATTTTGCGTTTCGGTGTTTTTATTGGTTGGATTAATCTGTGGGGCACACTAAGCGATTACCCTATCAAAAGGGTATCTATAATTAAAAATCAGACTTAATTATTATTTCCAATGCTCTTTTCAGCACTTCTGTATCGCTATCTGTCAAGTTTTCGAGAACTTGATTATTCAACACAATTGTTGCAGCTTCCACTTCATCTCTGATTTCTTCCGATTTTTGAGTCGCCATTACTAAAACATTTCTACGGTTGTTTGGATCGATTGAACGTTCTATTAGTCCGGCTTTTTGCATTTTATCTAAGATCCCCGAGACAGTAGGGGCTTCTAAATATACCATTTCACCAATTTGTTTAGGCGATAATTGCCCTTCTCTCCACAAACAATTCAGCACACCATATTGGGCAGGTGTTACGCCATAATCCTCCAAAAGTTTGCTGAAATATTTAAAAACCTTATTCTGACTGGCGCTCAGCAAAAAATTCATGCAATCTTTTAATTCCATTTTATCTCCCCCATATTGACATTACCTATCATATCATGTAAGTTTTTGTAATAAAACATTTTTGGTATAGAAATGTTTTGTTGCAGAAGGGGGCAGATAGTTATGGATCAATTCAAGGCAATTATTGTAAAAGAAGAACAAGATCAGGTAATTTACGGTTTGGAGAATGTTAATCTCGACAGTCTTTCGGATGGCGAAGTTTTAATTAAGGTTTCCTATTCTTCAATAAACTATAAAGATATGTTAGCTGTTCAAAAAAATGGAGGAGTTATCCGGAATTATCCGCTTATCCCTGGAATAGATTTAAGCGGAACGATTGTTCAGTCAACAGATAATCGCTATACAGAAGGACAGAAAGTAATTGTGACAGGTTTTGCTATGGGTATGAGCCATACAGGAGGTTTTGCGGAATATGCCAGAGTTCCGGCAGATTGGATTGTTCCTTTACCGGACAATTTATCTTTAAAAGATGCGATGGTTTTTGGAACAGCCGGATTTACGGCTGCCCTTTCTATCATGGCATTAGAGGAGAAGGGGATGGATTTAAACAAAGATCCGAGGATTCTGGTCACTGGTTCAACTGGCGGAGTAGGTAGTATAGCTGTGCAAATTTTATCAAAAATTGGTTACAAAAATATTGCTGCGTTAGTTCGGAAAGAAAATCAGATCGACGTAGCAAAATCTTTAGGAGCTACTGATGTCATTTTTGCAGACGAATTAGGAGAACTCAATAAACCGTTAAATAAGCAAAAATTCGATTTTGTCCTAGATACTGTTGGAGGAGATATTGCTTCTGTAGTAATCCCTCAAATTTCTTATGGCGGAAGTATGAGTATGTGCGGAAATGCAGGCGGGATCAAACTAACATCGACAGTGCTGCCGTTCATTCTTAGAGGAATTAACCTTTTGGGAATTGATTCAGTAAATGTGCCAATTAAAGATCGAGGTTATATTTGGGATAAAATAGCGAATGAATGGAATATTGCTCAAACCACTCTAATAAGCGAAATTTCACTTGAAGAAGTACCTCACACGATTGAAGGAATTAAAAATGGTCAGCATTTAGGAAGAACAATTATTAAAAATTAAATAGCAAATCAAAAAACGAGTGCTTTTCTTCAATGAAAGAGAAGCGCTTTTTTATATTCTAGACATCTACCAATCAAGAATAACAAATCCCTTAAAATCTTTAGAATAAGTCAAAAAATCCACAAAGTCATGTATAATAAATATGAATATTAAGAAAATTCTTGCATTATGATAAAATTATTCTTATTTATACTACTTTTTCTTTGTACGGTGGGAGGGTGCTATGTTTAATTATATAACTAATGAATCTACGCAGGTATATTTGGAACGTACAATGGAGGAAGAAAAGCATAGAATAAAAAATTTTTATGTTCTTTCGGTCAATGATGCTCCTACTGAAAAAATGAATTACAGTCTTTTTTTCGACAGACATATTGAGGAGGGCTCCATTGTCGATCTGGAACAGGATGAAGGCAATACGAATACTCCAAGTTATATTATTGATGAGGAGGAGTATGCTAGAAATAAGGAGTTATATTACAAGATTCGGTTACAGCTGCGAAAAAGAATAATTGAAAAGATGGCGATTTCCATTAACTTTTATATTGTAGCCCATAGCACTCAGGGAAGTAATGCAATTTTAAATAACGATCAATTGCTAGAGAATTCTATTGAGGAAACGAAGGCAATTATACAGAATGAAACATTTATAGGTAAAGAAGATACGTGGGATAATTTTTATATTTGGCTCCAGAATCAATTAAAAATCTTTATTTTAGAGGAAATGATTCTGCTGGACGGAATCAGAGGTATCAAAGAATTGACGATAGAAGAGTTAAATGTGAAATTTTTTGAATTACTGCGCTTTAATCTGGCAACTAATAAATCATTTATTAGGAAGTTTAGTCATAATGTCGATCATTATCTTAAAGAATGGCAAAGAAGACTGATCAATGAAATAAATAATAATGTTTCCGCCTCTTTACAACTTGGTAGTGTCATCGAACAGCCCGAAAATGGTGGGGCAGGCAATGATGCACTTCAACCGAAATACATGTCCAACTATGCAAATGTTCTGAATAATGTAGCCTATCATGTAGTGAGAGAAGCGATTTATAAACAGAAATTTGTGATAGGTGATGAAGGTATTTGGCCTAAATATATTTTTGAAAAGGGAAATACGAGCGGGAATCTTCAAATCATTCCGTTTATTAAGGAAAACCGGAACTTTAATTCTGCTTATGAAAATATGCAACAAATTGCGTCAAATATAGTCCGGCAAATGTCCATTATCGATGTGGATGTGCTGGATATTCTTTGTCATCTTTATTTACAGCTGGCTAAAAATCTCGACGATATTGTGGAAATTGAATTAAGGGATATTTTAACAATGAGGGGGCTCCGGCCTAAACTCAATGGAGACGGGCGGCGTGGAGGCTTTGAAACAAAACAGAGGGAACAGGTCATCCATTCTTTAAAGGTGATTCAAAGTCTGTGGCTAACAATTGATAAAACAGTGATGTACAAAAATAACAAGCCAATTCAGGTAGAAGTCCAAGGCAGAACCTTTTTATTTAAACATCCAAATGGCGAGGAATATGAAGTGAATGAGGAGACTTGCGGTAAGTCCATTACATTTACGGTCGATAAAGTATTCGCAAAATATTTAGTCTCGTCCAAGCGGCAGATGGCATTACTTCCGTTAAAAGCAATGCACTATCATGCCGCACGATTTAACCTTGAAAAGAAATTATGCCGCTATTTAAGCTGGAGATGGAGGACACAGGCATATAAAGGGGACTACCAGCAATTAAACAGAGTGAATACGCTATTGGAAGTATGCGGGCAGGGGCTAAATAATCGTCTGCCAATCAGAACAAGGGAGCGGTTTGAAAAGGCGCTGGATAAATTAGTGGAGGATAAAATCATTGCCGACTGGTACTATATCAACTGGGATGAAAATAGAGCGGAAGGAAAGGGCTGGGCCAAATATTGGCTAAATACTTCCATCGTTATTGTTCCTTCTCCTGAAATAAAAGAACATTACCGGTCGATTGAGAGAGTGAAGAAGCCCGCCAAGTCTGTTGCGGCCAGTAAGGATATGCAGAGCAGTCTCCAGACAGAGCTCATCCAGCGTATGAATCGAGTACGCAGGAATCATAACCTTACGTTAACGAATATCGCGGAGGAAATTAAAGTTTCTGCTTCGTATTTAAATAAAATCGAGAGAGGGCTTGTTGTAGGTTCCTCTAAAATTCAAAAGAAAATATGGGATTGGCTAGAGCGATTTGACTAAAGCTTCTGAAATTATTCGGAGGCTTTTTATTTTTGTCTCTACATTATATGAATGCGCTTACATAGAAACGAAGTCGAGATTATAATGAATGAAAGTCGGGGTTAGTGTGAACATAAGATTTTTTCCGCCCTATTCAAATAGCAGCAGTTACAACACTTTAAATGAATTATTCCAGTATATTGACATCATAATAACTCTATTAATTTACTAGTCAGAATTTTCAGTGTAAATAAATAAGGAAATGTATGATGGGTTCATAGATGAATCATCTAAAAACATTTTAGGAGGAATGCAAATGACTCAAAATGTAGAAAGCTATGAATCCATTAGGCCTTTACTTTATCCTGAATCGGTCGCGATTTTAGGCGCATCAGAGAATAAGTACAAAATCGGCAACATTCAGCTCCAGGCACTGATTGACGGTAAATTTCAGGGCGAAATCTATCCAATCCATCCGAAAGCCGAGCAAATTGCGGGCCTGAAAAGCTACCCGTCATTGACAGATGTCCCGAATTCTATTGATCTCGTTATTTTCTGTGTAGCCTACGATCAGATTAAAAATGGTCTAATCTCCTGCGCAGAAAAAAAGGTAAAAGCTGCGATCATTTTTGCTTCCGGTTTTTCGGAGGCTGGTGAAGAAGGAAAGAAACTACAGCTGGAGTTGGCGGAATATGCCAAATTAAATAATATTCGATTGCTGGGTCCAAACTGTGTCGGTTTAGTCAATACATCGAATGGTTTAATCGGCACCTTCTCATCTTCTGTGTTAGACGTTCCAATGACTGGTAAGCGAGGAGTTGGCTATGTGTCACAGAGCGGTGCATTCGGTGTTTTAACATATATGGCAGCAGCCCAGTATGGCATCAACTTCAACTATTTTATCAGCAGCGGAAATGAAATGGATACAACAATGGAAGATTATATCGACTATATGGTCAATGATGATGAGATTGAAGTAATCAGCGGCTATATCGAAGGAGCAAAAAACCCTGAAAAGCTGAAACAGGCAGCACGTAAGGCTTTGGAAAAGAAAAAGCCGATTGTATTAATGAAAACCGGGCGTAGTGATGCCGGGAGCAGAGCAGCTGCCTCTCATACGGGAGCACTCGCTGGATCGGATAAAATCTACGATGCGTTTTTCAGGCAGCACGGCATTATTCGTGTAGAAGATGCAGAGGATGTCATTGCCTTTTCAAAATTGTTTAATCCAAATCGATTGCCAAAGGGCAAAAACACGGCGATTATTACAAGCTCCGGCGGCCGGGGCATTAATGAAGCGGATCGCTGTGAGGCATATGGATTGAATATTGTTAGACTTTCTGATGAGACAATGGCGGAAATGCGCAAGACTTTACCGGATTACGCAAGTGTTACGAACCCAATTGACTTGACTGCCGCAGCCTCTTTCACAAATCCGGAATTTTTCCTGGATACCCTAAAGGTGCTCGTGAATAGTCCTGAGGTTGATAACATCCTGCTGACAGAGTTTCCGCATAGCTGGGATGAGCATAACGAGTATTTCAAAGAGTTTATAACCGTCGCAAAAAACAGTGAAAAATTTATTGGTTTTTTCCCGTTCCCATTAGGAGAGATCACATACCCACAAACGACTCCGATCTTAATTGAAAATGAAATAGCGGTAGTATCAGGCGCATTAAACCCGGTGCGGGCATTATCACAAATAGTAGAATACAGTCAGTTTTTAAATACCGTTCAAACAGATGGGATGGAAGAACGTTATGAACATGAGAAGATTGATGATTTGTTAACACCAGGTGCTGTTTTAAGTGAGTCAGAGGCGAGTGAAGTTCTAGCGAGGTATGGCATTCCAATCACTAAGCGCTATGTAGCACTTTCTGCGGAAGAAGCTGTGGAAAGAGCATTGCAGATTGGGTTTCCGGTTGTGCTGAAAATCGATTCGCAGCAAATCCCTCACAAAACAGAGGCAGATGCAATTCGTTTAAATGTCTCTTCTGAAGAAGAAGTGAAGGAAGCATTCATGGAAATTATGAAAAATGCAAGGAACTACAATCCTGCTGCTGTTTTAAATGGTGTTTCTGTACAGGAAATGCTGCCGCAGGGGACAGAAGTGATTATCGGCGCAAAAAATGATGAAGTATTCGGACCGGTTATTATGGCTGGTTTAGGTGGCATTTTTGTTGAGGTATTTAAGGATATCGCCTTCAAGATTGCACCATTAAGCAGACAGGATGCCGGGACACTATTGGACGAACTGCAGGCAAAGGCCATTTTGGACGGGGCTCGGGGTCAGGCAGCGGTAGATAAAGAAGCGATTATCGATGTGCTTTTAAGAGTTTCCCAGTTAATGCTTGATTATAAAGACCAAATCAAGGAATTGGATATTAATCCGCTGATTGTTTATGAAAATGGAATCAAGGCTGCAGATGCCATGCTTGTAGTGACTGAAGAGAGTATTAAAAAGGAATTGATTGGAGGATAAAGCGATGGAGCTTGCACATTTAATCGGTAAAACAGGTAAACCCTTTACCTTCAAGGTGGAACAGCGTCATATTAGACAATTTGCGCAGGCGATTGGCGATACGAACCCGCTTTATACGGATGAAGAATATGCCAAAAATACACCTCATAAAGGGATCGTTGCACCGTTGACGTTTCCTGTTGCCGTGACACCCGACAATGAAAATGACGCTTTGGATTTAGGGTTGGATTACAGACGAATGCTTCATGGTGAACAGCAATTTTTCTATACTCGTCCGATTCGTGTGGGAGAGATGCTGTACTGCCAGATGAAGGTGACGGATGTATATGAAAAAGAAGGAAAAAACGGCATGATGGAATTCATTTTATTCGATACAGAAATAAAAGACGAAAACGGCGGGCACATAGTAACAAGCCGGACTAATATTGTATACCGCCCGTTAGTGCTGAATTAAATTTCTTATGCAGAAAGGACAGATTAATATGATTGATCTTAGCCAATTAGTGGAAGGGCTGAATCTGCCGGAATATAAAAAAGAAAAGGTAACAAAGGTTCAGCTTGTAAAATATGCAGGAGCTTCAGGTGATTTTAATCCTTTGCATACAGATGATGCTTTCGCCCAGAAAATCGGGTTAAATGGTGTGATTGCACACGGAATGCTAATCATGGGTTTTTTAGGAGAATACGTGAATAAAATTGTATCGAATGAAGGTACAGTAACCGATTTTAAAATGCGCTTTGGTGCCATGACTGTTCCGGAGGATGAAATTGTGTGTAAAGGAATCGTCAAGGAAAAAACGAAAATTGACGGTAGGACAGAGGTTGTTTTGAAATTATATGCAGTAAAGGACATAGGCGAGGTTGTTGGATCTGGCGAAGCCATTATCCAATTTTAACATAGAGGGAGTGGGCTGAATGGAAAAAATCAGGGAAAAATATGCCATTGTTGGGGTAGGCGAAAGTAATCGTTCGAAAAATTCCGGGGTTACCCCATTGGAATTGGCGTTGGAAGCAGCACGGGCTGCACTAGCAGATGCAGGTTTGGAAGCAAAAGACATTGATGGGTTCATGAGCTATTCGGAGATGGATTCTTGTAATCCGCACCAGGTGGCAACATATTTAGGGGTTCGGCCTAAAGTTGTGAAAGAAATGTTCGGCGGGGGGAGCAGTACTGAGCTCTTAATCGCAGAGGCCATTGGTTTGATTGAAACAGGACAGGCAAATACCGTGCTTATTTTCCGCTCGATGAATGGACGCTCCGGTGTCCGCATGGGTGGAGGCGGATTCAGTATTGATGCCCTTCAAAACGGTTTTGATGGCGGGAGCTTTATTATTCCTTATGGGGCAGGCAGTCCAGGGCAATGGTTCGGGTTGTTTGCCACTCGCCATATGCATCTGAACGGATTGACACAGGAGCATTTAGGGCATGTTTGCACAAGCTTTTACGAGCATGCACAGCGGAATCCGAAAGCATTTTTTTACGGGAAACCATTGACGATGGAAGAATATATGAGCACGGCACATTTAAGTTCACCATTTACAAAGCATGACTACTGTTTGGAGTCTGATGAGGCAAACGCGATTATTGTAACTTCCACAGAGCGTGCCAAAGACTGCAAATCCGTCCCTGTAAAAATTTTAGGCATGGCTGCAAGAGAAGTAGTATCCCACGCCCATTACTGGAAAAATATCGATGAAGTTGCAGCAGATTATGTTGCGCCCCGATTATACGAGAATGCGGGCGTTTCACCTGAGGATATTAAGGTTGCATCGATTTATGACTGTTTCAGCTGGGTCGTTTTACGTCAGCTCGAGGCATACGGACTTGCACCAAAAGGTGAAGTGGGAGATTTTGTAAGTTCTGGAAACTTGCGGATGGATGGCAAGCTTCCTACAAATACAGCGGGCGGCATGCTTTCGGAAGGCTATACACACGGCATGAATAATGTATTGGAAATTGTCCGCCAAGTTCGACGTGAATATGAGGGAACCGAACGTCAGGTAAAAGATACAGAACTGGCAATTTGTACAGGTTGGACAGGACCGGATGTTGCCGGTGCCATGATTTTATGTAAATAGGAGGAATGACAATGAAAGAAGAGACAAAAGTTATTTACGAAAAGCCGATTCCTTTGAAAAACACCTATAATGCGCCTTACTGGGATGCGGCAGATCGACATGAGCTGAATGTGCAAAAATGTAATACATGCAGCAATTATAATCACCCCCCTGGACCGAGCTGCGCAAACTGCGGAAGCATCGATTTAATCTGGGAAAACTTAGGCTCAACAATTACCGGTGAGGTCTACACGTATATCGTTTCAAATAGACCATTTTTACCGGGCTTCCAAAATGAACTGCCAACAGTGATCGCTGTTGTCCAATTGGAGGAATACCCTGACATCAAGATCATTGGTAATGTACTCCATGGCAATACAGAAACAGTTTCCATCGGAACAAAGGTAAAAATGGTATGGATAGAGGCTACTGAGGAGCGAGCGATTCCACAGTGGGTATTAGTCTAAATTCTTTAAGAAGGAGGGATATGGATGGACTTTTCGTACACAAGTCACGAGGAGCAGTTTCGTCTGGAGCTTCGCGAATGGCTGGAAAATAATCTGCCGGAGGGCTGGCTGGCTGGCACCTTTAAAATGCCGGAAAATCAACAAGAGCTAGGCCAATTTTTACGAAATTGGCAAAGAAAACTTTCAGAGGGAAGATGGGCAGCGATTGCTTGGCCGGAACAGCAAGGCGGCCGCAATGCGACGCTGATGGAAGAAATCATTTATCATCAGGAAATGGTTCGTGTGAAGGCACCGCCACTTGTTAACTATGTGGGCTTACATATGGTAGGCCCCACACTCATGCAGATCGGCAGCAAGGAACAGCAGGAAAAATATATATCAAAAATTATTACCGGTGAGGAAGTATGGTGCCAGGGTTATTCTGAACCAAACGCAGGCTCGGATTTGGCGGCTGTTCAAACGACAGCGGTGAAAGACGGCGATAAGTGGATTATAAATGGGCAGAAAATCTGGACAAGTTTTGCGCATTTTGCAGATCGCTGCTTTTTAGTAGCCCGAACGAGTAAGGGCGAGAAAAAGCACCATGGGATTACATGTTTTTTATTGGATATGAACCAGCCGGGCGTCGAGGTTAGACCAATTATTCAAATGGACGGAGAGCATGATTTCAATGAGGTTTATTTGAATGATGCGGTTGCCTATGAAAGTGAAATTATCGGTGCTGTCGATGATGGATGGCGTGTAACAATTGCGTTGCTCATGCATGAAAGAACGGGCATTGGTGCACAGGTGTTCTCATTGGAACAGCAATTTGATGAGCTGGTGGAATTGGCCCGCAATGTAACGGAGGATCATGTGCCTGTAATAGATAAGCCGGATGTCCGCAAAAGACTGCTGGATTTGTATATTAAGTCGCGCGGGTCCTTGCTGAACTATTACCGCAATTTAACTAAGCAGCTAAAAGTGGGTCATCCGGGAGTGGAAGGCTCAATGGATAAACTCTTAGTCAGCGAAAATACGAAAGAACTGTTCGCAGAAGCCATTTCAATTCAGGGGCACCAAGGGCTGTTATGGAAAAAAGATGCCGTGTATGGCGACTCGTATTGGCAAAGGAATTATCTCTATGCCTTTGGTCAAACAATCGGAGGCGGTACGAGTGAAATCCAGAGAAATACAATTGCGGAGCGCATTTTAGGCCTGCCAAAGGATATTGGCAAATAAATGAGAAGAAGGTGAATAGATGGACTTTTCTTTAAGCCAGGAACAGGAAATGTTTCGGGAATATATAAAGAAATTTTTAGGGGATATGGAACATACGAAAATTGCAAGAGATTATATTGATAACAAAAAAGAGCATGTAAAAAATATTTTATCGGATTTAAAGGAATTGGGCTGGACAAAATTGAATATCCCGGAAGAATTCGAGGGAATGGGCTTAGGCCAGCTCGATTTAGTGCCGATCATGGAAGAGTTCGGCAGGGTATTGCTTCCGGGTTTACACCTTGAAACAAATGCAATGGCAGTTCCTATGATTGAACGTTTCGGAACGAAGGAGCAGAAGCAATATTTTTTAAAGGAAATAGCCGATTCGGATTTAAATTTTACGGTGGCATGGTTAGAGCCAGGTGGCAGCTATAAAGAGCAGGGGATCCGGCTTTCTGGTGAAGTGAGTCAGGGGCAGATTATTTTAAATGGTGTGAAAACACTGGTGCCAGATCTAGAGCTCGCACAGCATGTTATAGTTCCACTACGAATACACAATGAAATTACATTAATCACTGTGGATCTTAGCACACCGGGAATTTCGATTACACCACAGGATAATTTTGCTGAAACGAGAAAGCTGTCAATGGTTGAATTTGAACAAGTGAAAGTTCCGGCTGAAAATGTTATTGGCCAAATAGGAGATGGCTGGGGAATGTTGCAGGAGGGTTTGCTTTATTATAATGCTGCGTTATCTTCCGTAGCGGTAGGTGCAATGGAGCATATAGTGGAGATGGCCAGCGAGTACGCTAAAATCCGTGAACAATTCGGAAACCCTATCGGTAAATTCCAGGCGATTAAACATCGTCTAGCAGATATGAAATTGGATTTGGAGACTGCACGTTCGCTTTCCTATTATGCAAACTGGGCAATGGAGACTTTTTCAGAAGACCGGATTGAGGCAATTTGCAGTGCGCGTATTTTTGCAACGCAGGCATTCATTCGATTGGCGTCCCATAATATCCAAATTCATGGCGGGATTGGATTCACGGAGGAAATCGATTGTCACTTATTTATAAAGCAGGCTAAATACTACGAAAATTATTTAGGAAGCATTGATCAATATTATGATCTGGCAATTAATGCTTTAAATTGGACCAGTCAAAATTCTGTTCAAACAGAGCAGCAAACTATTATGGCGCATAAATAGAGGATTATATATAGAGAGTGATTTGCGTTTAAATATATGAAATATTTAAATCAAGTCGCTCTCTATTTTAATGAAACTCAGAAAATTAATCCGAATTTATAGATAAGACGTCTGAGCCGACGACACAACATTGTTATAGTTCGGGCTATTTGTTTAATTGAGCGGAAAGTTTAGTCTAACAAAATAATCAAAATCAAAGAGGTGATTTTGTTCATGTTAAAAACGTCTAAAACTGTTGAGTCGCTAACATATAAACAAAAGGTTTTATTAATGGTTGGGGTCTTTATGTGTATTGAATTGGGGCTTATGGTTTCCTCCCAGTTCTCAGTCGCGTTGCCTAAAATTATTGATGATATTGGCGGCATCGAATTTTACTCGCTCGTATTCACTGTAAATTTGACTGTAAGTGCAATAATGACGCCAATAGTAGGGAAAATGAGTGATATTTACGGGCGCAGACAAATTTTGATTATCGGTATTTTAGTTATTTTAGTCTCGGAAATAATAACACCTTTGTTGGTATCGAATATTTACCATTTAATGATTTTCCGGGCGATACAGGGCTTAGGCGGCGCACTTGCGGCTGTAGTTGGTCTGATCGTCATCAGCGATATATTTGATTTGGCGAACAGGGCGAAGTTTTTAGGGTTTTATGGGGCATTAAATGCCATTACAGCAATAGTCGCGCCTACATTGGGTGGAATATTTGTCCAGTATATGTCCTGGCACTGGGTATTTTATTCGATAGCTCCAATTGGAGTGGTTGGCTTGTATTTAGTCGTTAAATATATGCCGAATATTCCGAGGACAGAAAATGCGAAACTTGATTATAAGGGAATAAGTATTTTAAGTGCCGCTATTTTAGTTTTTGTTGCGATTACAACATTTGGCGGCTCAAGAATTCCTTGGCTATCTGTCCCGATGTTCGTGTTGGTCATCGTCTTTGTCCTGTCGATTTTCGGTTTTATTACTAGCCAAAAGAAGGTTGCACATCCGGTCGTGCCATTACGGTTATTTAAATATCGGGTTTTTGTCGTTTGCATGTTAAGTGTTTTTGCCGTTATGTTTGCCGCAACCGGGCTAATTTTTTTATTGCCGATGTTCTTACAAAATTTATTTGGTTTTACACCTACTGAAACAGGCTTATTTATGACGTTTCGAGGGACGACTTCCTTCATATTTGCTGCAATGAGCGGATTCCTTGTTGTAAAGTTGAAGGATTTCAAATTGGTTGCAATCATTGCGATGGTTATTTTTGCTTCTATGATTTTCACTTTAACGTTCTTTACAACATCTGCTTCTACATTAGCCTTAACGATTATTTGTTTAATTTGGGGAACGTCCAGCGGTGTCCTGATTTCAATTTTCCACACAGGAATTCAAATGAACTTGCCTGATAAAGATATTAGTGTTGCAATGAGTGTCATTCAGTTAGCTGTTGCAGTATCGTCGTTATTGGCAACATCTTTCCTAGGACTGTTTTTACGACTTCCAAATTTAAGTCAAGGCTTGTCGTACTTACTGTTTGCATGCTTAGGCGCAGTTGTTCTTGCACTTGGAATCTTTGTCATCACATTGCAAAAGCGCAATTTGAAAATAGAGGAAGAAGAACCAGCCACAGAGCAGCTTGTTTAAATTAAAGGATTTGAAATAGGTAAGTTTAATTTTATAAAAGGGAGTGGGAAAGATGAGTTTTTCTACGTTAAACAAGCTACAAAGTATTTTTGACAAGCAAAAAAGTTTTCAGTGGCAGGCACGTCAAACAACAGCACAGCAGCGTATCAAAAAACTGATGAATTTGAAAAATGCGATTTTGACACGTACACAGGATTTGGTAGAGGCCGCGAACAGTGATTTTGCCATGACGACTATGACAGCCGAGCAACAAATTTATTCCGTCACATCGGCGATTGATTTTACTGTTCAGCATCTGGAGCAATGGATGCAACCTGATCGGGTTGAAAATACTCAAGATGGAGAAGCCTATATTTTATATGAATCACGCGGCTGTGTTTGCATTTTCGGGACTTGGAATTCTCCGATGTCCGTAACAATTCATCCATTAGTGGATGCATTGGCTGCAGGAAACTGTGTATTAATTAAACCAAGCGAGTTTAATCCTGCCTATAATCAGATACTGGAAGATATAATTGAATCGGTATTTGATGAGCAGGAGGTCGCGTTCGTTCAGGGGGAAGCCGATGTATCCGAGCAATTACTGAAGCTGCCGTTTGATCATTTCTTCTTTACGGGCAGTCCCCGTGTCGGCAAAATAGTCATGCGTGAAGCGGCCGAGCATCTGGCAACTGTAACGCTTGAGCTTGGCGGTAAATCGCCGGTTATTATCGATAAAGGGTATAATCCTTTCAAAGCGACGCAAACAATCGTTTTCGGAAAGGTAATGATGGCTGGCCAGTTTTGTATTTCACCAGATTATTTATTTGTTCATGAAGACGATTTAACAGGTTTTGCACGGGCTTTTCAGCAAATGACGCTAGGTATGCTCTATGGTGACGGTAAATTACGCACAACGGAGCGTACTCAAATTGTCAATGATGCACACTATTATCGGATTAAGGGGTTATTCGAGGATGCAATGGAAAAAGGAGCAACCGTATTAAGCGGAGGGATATTTGATGATGAAAATCGTTTAATCGAACCGACTTTATTAGGAAATATTATGCCCGACATGCGGATTGCGGATGAGGAAATCTTCGGACCGCTCACATTTGTAAAAACGTATAAGGATGTGTCGGAGGCGATTCGCTATATCCAGCAGAATCCAAAGCCTTTAGCGCTGTATATTTATAGTGAGGATGAACATTTCCAACAGCAGGTGCTCCGTACTACGTCTTCTGGAGGAGTGACGGTCAACGGTATTTTTATGCACAATACGCATCTTCATTTACCATTTGGCGGTGTCAATAACTCGGGAAGCGGCAATTTCCATGGAATTCATGGTTTTAAAACTTTCTCGCATCAGCGTGCTGTTTATAAAATTCTTTCATGACATACCGAAGAACTACAGTAAACACTTTTCCTATAAAGAAAAGTGTTATTTTTAATTTTATTATGGAATAATAAATCCGCAAGATATTTTAAAGAACATATAATCTTAAAACGGACACTAAAGAAACTAATTTATCCCTCTGTATTATTGTTAGGAGAAAAGATTATATGGTTAACGATAGTTTTATCGATGATTGTTGTGGTATGTATAATAATTGAAAAAATGCCCCTGTACTAAAGGAATAAATGGAATTAACTCAAAAGAAAGTGAACGTTAACTGTAAGTTTTCATAATCTATTTATATGGAATACATTGTAAGCGAAGGGATGAAATCAACATGAATTTTATGCCCAATATATATTGGGATTTTGGTAACAGCATGAATGATATAACGGACTATGGCAAAAACCCATTTGTCATTAATATTCATGGAGCGACAAAGCGCAATAGTACGTTCCGGACCGTTTTATGGACCAGGAATCATCTGCAATTGACTGTCATGAGTTTTCATCCAGGCGAGGATATTGTGCATCCGAATGTCGATCAGTTTCTACGGATTAAACAAGGTTAAGGAATTGTTCAAATGGGTAAAGGTAAAGACAATTTAAATTTGCAATGGATCGTTTTTGATGATAGCGCCATCATCATCCCTGCTGGCACATGGCATAACTTATTCAATATCGGAAATATTCCGTTAAAGTTATATTCCATCTATGCACCACCAAATCATCCATTTGGAACAGTGCATCCAACAAAACAAGATGCGGAAAGACATGAGCTCTAGTTTTGGAAACTTGCACAAAAGTGCGAGTTTCTTTTTGTTGACATTTATACCTATAGGGGTATAATACAAAGTGAGAAATAGCTTTTCTGTTCTCAACACTACTAGAAAATTAAATGTTTGACATATACCCTGTGGGGTAGTATAGTTTGGTTAATAAATCATTCCAAATGAGGTGAGCATATGCAGTATGATCCAAAAGTATTGGCTCGAATGAAAAAAGTCGAAGGTCAGTTACGCGGCATATTACGGATGATGGAAGAAGAAAAGGACTGCAAAGATGTTATCACACAACTTAGTGCTGTCCGTTCTGCTGTTGACCGTACAATCGGTGTCATCGTAACGGATAATTTAGTGGAGTGTCTTTCAAAGGAAGATGCCGAAACGATGGATAAAAATGCCATGGTCAAACAGGCAGTAGATTTACTAGTAAAAAGTCGATAAGGCTTTTTATTTTTAAAATATATTATACCTATAGGGGTAGGGGGACTTTCGTTGGAAAAGAAAAGAACAACAATCGTATTATTCAGCGGTGATTACGACAAGGCGATGGCTGCTTACATTATTGCAAACGGTGCGGCTGCATATGATCATGAGGTAACAATTTTTCATACCTTTTGGGGTATCAATGCATTACGAAAACAAGAACCGGTAACTGTTAAGAAAGGGTTCCTGGAAAAAATGTTCGCCAAAATGATGCCGCGCGGAGCAGAAAAACTTGGCTTATCAAAAATGCAGATGCTTGGCATGGGACCAAAAATGATCAAGCATGTAATGAATAAGCATAACGCATTAACGTTGACACAACTCGTTGAAATGGCACAGGAACAAGATATTAAACTTGTGACATGTACGATGACGATGGATTTATTGGGACTTCAAAAAGAAGAATTGCTTGATGGCATCGAATACGCCGGAGTAGCGGCCTATTTAGCGGATGCGGAAGACGGAAACGTCAACCTATTCATATAAGAGGTGACATATGGAAACAATACTGTTAATCGCCGTGATCGTGGCATTTTTAGCCTGGCGCATGAAGCCGGCAAAAGGCGTCAAGACGATTTCGACGACAGAACTCAAAACAATGATCAATGACAAAGACAAATTGTTTATTGATGTACGCACACCTGCTGAGTATAAAGCGCGCAATGTGAAGCAATTTAAAAATCTCCCACTTGGCTCTGATTTTTCAAAACTGCCAAAGGATAAGGAAATTGTGGTCATTTGCCAAAGCGGCATGCGTTCCAAACAAGCATGTAATCAACTGAAAAAATTAGGCTATAGCCGTGTCACGAATATACGTGGCGGCATGAGTGCCTATTAAGGAGGAAGAAAGAATGAAAACAATTTTACCAGAACAAGTACAAGCAAAATTAGAAGCAGGTGAAGCGGTTCATTTAATCGATGTTCGTGAAGTAGCGGAAGTAGAAGCAGGTCATATTCCGGGGATTACCCATATTCCATTAGGATTACTGGAATTCCGTATGCACGAATTGGATAAGAAAACACCGTACATTATGGTTTGCCGTTCAGGCGGCCGCAGCGGTCAGGCAACAGCTTTTTTGGAATCACAAGGGTTTGACGTGACGAATATGACAGGCGGTATGCTTGAATGGAATGGCGAAGTTAAGTAAGTAAAAAATTTAAATAGGATAATACCCCTAGGAGGATAACGATGATTAAATCAGACGTACAACTTGATGCAAAAGGTTTAGCTTGTCCAATGCCGATTGTCAGAACAAAAAAAGCGATGAATGATGTGGCAGAAGGACAAGTGCTCGAGATTCAGGCGACAGATAAAGGCTCGGTGGCAGATTTAGCTGCATGGTCGAAAACGGTCGGTCATCAATATATCGGCTCAAATGAAGTAAATGGTGTGTTTTATCACTATATCCGAAAGTGCAATCCGGAAATCAATGATGCAGCGGAAAAATCATTTGAACAAACGATTTCGAATGAAGATGCCGTGAAGGAAGATGGAATGATTTTGGACGTACGTGAAGCAGCGGAATACGCTTTTGGCCATATCCCGGGAGCAAAATCAATTCCTATGGGCGAATTAGCAACACGAATGGATGAACTCGATAAAGACCAAACTATTTATGTAATTTGCCGTACAGGTACACGCTCAGATATGGCAGCAAAACAACTGGCTGAAGCTGGATTTACAAAAGTATACAACGTCTTGCCTGGTATGACAGGTTATGAAGGCGAATTGAAGAAAGAGGTAGAGTAATATGACAAACAAAGTAGCAATCATCGCAGCGAACGGCGGACTTTTCGATGCGTATAAAGTATTCAATATCGCAACGGCAGCAGCAGCTTCCGATAAAGAAGTCGCCATCTTTTTCACATTTGAAGGATTGAACCTCATTCATAAACAAGGGATGAATGCACTTGAAATGCCTGCCGGTAAAGAACACTTTGCGGAAGGCTTTGCCAATGCGAATGTACCTGCAATCCCGCAATTAGTGGAAATGGCACAGGATTTAGGTGTGAAGTTCATCGCCTGCCAAATGACAATGGACGTAATGGGCCTGACAAAAGCTGATTTCGTGGATGGCATTGAAGTAGGCGGTGCCGTTACATTCATGGAATATGCGAAGGATGCAGCACCAACATTAACGTTTTAACAGAAAAAATTTTAAACCAAAATATACCTATGGGGGTAATTTAGATGACAGTAACAGCATGGACAGCCGCACAAGTGGCGCGTAAAGTAATCGAAAACAAAGAATTGTTTATTTTAGATGTTCGTAATGAAGATGCATTTAAAGACTGGAAAATCGAAGGTCACAAATTTGATTATTTAAATATTCCTTATTTTGAACTGTTGGATGGCGTAGATGAAATTTTACCGCAAATTCCTGCCGAAAAAGAAGTATTGGTTGTATGTGCTAAAGAAGGATCATCCATCATGGTGGCGGAAATGCTTTCAGATGCAGGTCTGTCAGTCGGTTATCTAGAAGGCGGCATGAAGTCATGGTCGATGTACCTTGAACCGATTAAAGTTGGAGACTTGAACAATGGCGGTGAACTGTATCAGTTTGTACGTTTAGGAAAAGGCTGTCTTTCTTACATGGCAATCAACGGTGGGGAAGCAGCAATTATCGATGCAGTTCGCTTCACGGATGTATTCACTGACTTCGCAAAAGAAAAAGGTGTTGAGATTAAGCATGTTTTCGATACGCACCTGCACGCAGATCACATCTCTGGTGGACGTCATATTGCAGAAAAAACAGGTGCAACATACTACCTGCCGCCAAAAGATGCAGAAGAAGTAGTTTTCGATTATACAGCACTTGAAGATGGCCTAACAGTAACATTAGGTGCATCGGAAATCGAAGTGGGCGCGATGTATTCGCCAGGTCACACAATTGGGTCAACTTCATTTGTGATTGACGGAAAGTACTTATTAACAGGAGACATCCTGTTTATCGATTCGATCGGTCGCCCGGACTTAGCCGGATTAGCGGAGGATTGGGTTGGTGACTTACGTGAAACATTATACAAACGCTACCGCACATTGGCTGGAGATTTAATCGTACTGCCAGCGCACTTCATGATCATCGATGAGCTGAATGAAGACGGAACAGTAGCAAAACGTTTAGGTGATTTATTCGCTGAAAACCATGGTTTAAATGTACAAGACGAAAAGCAATTCCGTTCAATGGTAACAGACAACTTGCCACCGCAGCCGAATGCTTATCAGGAAATCCGCATCGTGAATATGGGGAAAGTGACACCAAGCGATGAAGAACAGACAGAGATGGAGATTGGTCCGAACCGCTGTGCAGTAAGATAACGATTAATAAAAAATGATTTTAATAGAACAATCAAATTAATGAAAAGAGGAATTATACATGAATATTAAACAAACACTGGATGCTAAAGGTTTAGCTTGCCCAATGCCGATCGTAAAAACAAAAAAGGCGATCGATACATTGAATTCAGGAGAAGTTCTGGAAGTATTAGTGACAGACAAAGGTGCATTAAATGACTTTACTGCATGGGCAGGTGCAGGCGGCCACACTATCGTAGAACAAAAAGAAGAAGCAGGCGTCCTGTACTTCTACATTCAAAAAGCATAAAAAAATAGCGGGTAGATGAAGCTTCTACTCGCTATATCTTTATTCAGCGGGTGTATAAACGCCCGTTGAATAAAGATAAACCCCAGCTGAAGTCACAATTATTTAGCTGAGGTATAAATTGAATTTTTGAAAGAAGGAAAACATATGGAAATCGATTTATCATTTATGTATATAGCTGTCATATTCGGGCTTGGATTTATCGGCTCGTTTCTATCCGGAATGCTAGGTGTCGGCGGTTCAATCATTAAATACCCGTTGCTGCTCTATATTCCGCCAATGTTCGGTTTGGTGGCATTTACCGCACATGAAGTTTCCGGTATTAGTGCTGTACAAGTGCTATTTGCATCGCTTGCAGGGGTTTGGGCTTACCGTAAAAGCGGGTTGTTAAACAGAGAACTCATTATCTATATGGGTGTGGCGATTTTAATCGGTAGCTTCATCGGCAGTTACGGTTCAGGATTTTTGTCTGAAGATGCCGTTAATATTGTATATGGTCTATTAGCCGCCATTGCAGCTGTTATGATGTTTATACCAAAGAAAACGGTTGAAAATACAACAGAAATTACCTTCAATAAAGTATTGGCAAGCTCACTTGCACTGATTGTCGGCATCGGGTCAGGAATTGTCGGGGCAGCCGGCGGATTTTTACTTGTACCGATTATGCTGACGGTGTTAAAAATTCCAACTCGAATCACGATTGCGACAAGCTTGGCAATTACATTCATCTCCTCGATCGGTGGTAGTGTCGGCAAAGTGATGACAGGCCAGGTAGACTATTGGCCGGCATTTATTATGATTATCGCTAGTATCATTGCCGCGCCACTTGGTGCAAAAGTCGGCCAGAAAATGAATGTAAAAATGCTGCAATGGCTGCTTGCAATTATGATTGGTGCCACGGCCATTAAAATATGGATAGATATTTTACTATAATCAATTTTTAAAGTGGTGAAGCGGATGATGAGCTTCCCTCTTTTTTTTTGACCTTCACAATGACTCAATATTTCTTAACAATTGTAGCATTCTAGATTTACAAAAGAACTTTACAATGAAATCGAATTACAAATTAGCGGTTGCTTAGGAGGAAATTTCATTGATGAAGAACAAGAAAAAATGGTTTACTTATGCACTTGCGGGGACAGTGGCAGTATCATCTCTTTCTGTCATGCAGTTCAATACTGAAGCTGAAGCAAAACAAGCAAAAAAGGAGCCGACAAATGTTATCATGCTAGTGATGGACGGTTCCAGCAATAATGCTGTATCGTTAGCTCGCTGGTACAAAGGTGAAAGTCTCGCAATGGATGAAATTTTAACAGGTGGTGTGACAACGTATTCAGCAGAATCGGCTATCACAGATTCGGCACCAGCTGGAACGGCACTTGCTACCGGCCATAAATCAAACAGCGGTTATGTAGGGGTACTGCCATCCGTAATTGATATGCCGGGCGTAAAAGGAAATCCGGACAATGCATTTACACCAGTTGCCAATGTGTTAGAAGGAGCAAAACAACTTGGCAAGGCAACAGGAATCGTGTCCACATCTGAAATTCAGCATGCGACACCAGCAAGTTTTTCTTCACATGTAACTTCTCGCAGTAACTATGACGATATCGGTGAGCAGCAAGTGTATCAAAATATGGATGTGATTCTTGGCGGTGGATATGATTACTTAAAATCAGAAAACCGGAAAGATGGCGAAGATCTAGTTAACGTAATTGAGGAGAAAGGATATGACCTCATTACGACGCGGGATGAGTTATTAAAATCTAAATCCGATAAAATTTACGGAAGTTTTGCGGGCAGTTCTTTAGCATATGAACTAGATCGTACGAAAACAAATCCAAATGAACCTTCACTGGCAGAAATGACGTCAACAGCGATCGATACGCTGAACAAAGATAAGGATGGATTCTTCCTTATGATCGAAGGCAGTAAAATCGACTGGGCAGCCCATGCGAATGATCCAATCGGAATGGTTACGGATATTTTGTCATTCGATGATGCGGTAAATGAAGCGCTGAAATTTGCGAAGAAAGATAAAAATACGATGGTTATAGCTGTAACAGACCACGGCAACAGCGGGATTACGATTGGTAATGAAAACACGAACTCTACATATGACAAAATTAATATTTCCAATTATATTAATCCATTGAAGAAGGCAACGATGACAGTTGAAGGCGCACTAAGCCACTTAAAGCCCGATCGTTCGAATTTAGTTGAAGTAGCGAAATTATATGGACTTGATAATTTAACTGCAGAGGAAACGGCTGCCCTGAACGCAGCAGAAACGAAGAAGCTTGCCGGTACACTCGTCGATCTTTTATCAAAGCGTGCGGATTTAGGATACACTACTGGTGGACATACGGGCGATGACGTATTCCTGTACTCATATGGACCAAAACGAATTTCCGGATTAGTTGACAATACCGATTTAGCAAAAGAAATGGCCAACTTCATGGGCATTAAATTAGATAAATTAACAAAAGATCTTTACACGAACGCAGAAGTAGCATTGAATGGTAAAGGAATGACGACTTCAATCGACCTATCGGATAAGGAAAACGCGGTACTTGTAGTGAAGAAAGGTACCACTACTTATGAAATTCCTGAAAATAAGGACATAATTATTAAAAAAACAGCGGATAAATCAGGCAAAGTAACGACAAATGAAATTCTGACAAATACTATCAGCGTATACAATGAAAGTGGTTTCTATATTTCAAAAGAAACAATCAACAAGCTTAAGTAAATGCTAAGTGAAATCCTCGCCAACTCGTGTGGTGAGGATTTTTTGTTTGAAGTAACCAGAACGTTTTATTAAAAAGGTAAACAATCAACCAATGTCGAAACTAGAAAATAGTAGTTATAAATGGGGGTAATGGAATGCACGTTGAAACCGAAAGATTATTAATACGGAAATTCGAAATGACCGATTTACAGGCGGTATATGAATATACATCCGATGCCAATGTCATGAAATATATACCTGAAGGGGTTTTTACAGAAGAAATGGCAAAAGAATTTATCGAACAGAACTTGGGGAATGTAGCGGAGAAGTTCGCAGTCATATTGAAAGTTGAAAATACTTTGATTGGACATATATTTTTCGGTAAATATTTTGGAGATCATACTTATGAGATTGGCTGGGTATTCAACCCGAAATTTTATAATAAAGGATATGCTACTGAAGCGGCTCAAGCAATGTTACAATATGCCTTTGAAGAAAAGAAGCTACATAGAGTGATCGCAACTTGTCAGCCACAAAATCCGCCTTCATATCGTGTAATGGAGAAAATTGGCATGAGAAGGGAAGGATATTTCAAAAAATGTATTCCCAACGGTGATGAGTGGTGGGATGAATACTATTACGCGATTTTGGGTGAAGAGTGGAAGTAAGCAGCATCAAAGAGGGAGAAAAAATTATGGCAGATCATACAACTAAGAGAAGACTAATTTTAGATTTGGCAATTACTTTAGATGGATTGATTGAAGGGAAAAACGGTGAAATAGATTGGTGTATTATGGACCCGGAAATGAACTTTAACGATTTTTTGAATCAAGTAGATACAATTTTTTACGGCAGAAAAAGCTACGACTTATGGGGACACTATATTCCTGAAGAAGGGGGCTCCGAAACCGAAAAAGAAATGTGGGATTTGGTTCATAGTAAAGAGAAATATGTTTTCTCCAGAACTCAAAATTGGACCGGTCATGAGGCAATATTTATAAATGATAACATCCGTGAAGAAGTGATTAAATTAAAGAGCAAACCTGGTAAAGATATTTGGCTATATGGCGGAGCAAGCCTCATTACTACTTTTATCAATTTAGGGCTTGTTGACGAATTTAGATTATCCATTCATCCAGTCGTATTGGGAGAAGGCAAACCGCTGTTTATCGATATTAAAGAGAGGTTAAATTTAAAAGTGGTAAATACAAGAACATTCTCTTCCGGTGTTGTACAAATCATTTATCAATATGAGGGTAGCTAATATTTATCATAAATTACAGGTGACAGACTTGAATCAGTAAATCGACGAGGTTCTGAAATAGTCCTATTCAATTTCATTATTGGGGCATAGTATAAAATAGTTAAGATTTAATTAAAGACCGATATTTGCTTAACATTGTATAAGAAAGTAGACTGGAAATATGACAGGAGATTATATCACCTATGTCATGACATTTATAGGGATCTTATTATCACTTGTGGCGCTATCGAAAGAAAAAGAGAAAAAGTTAATTCCCATTCTCTCTTTAATTCTTTCCTCATCGCTCTTTATTTTTTGGGTATTAGCGCTATTCTTATTGTTTACAGGCCTAATTGATTTTGCTCCATAACTTAATTGAAAGACGCGGTTCTTGAACAAGAATTCGCGTCTATTTTCATAAAGGGGATTTAGTATTGATAAAACAGATTGCGTTTTTATTGCTAGTCTTGCTATTGATAACCGGGTGTAATGATAGCGATATTAAACGGAATACAGAAATTGAAAAAAGACTGCATTCTTCGATTATTATGGTATCCGGTAATAGCACCAGTAAAACTTATCTAAACACATTTGACGATTTCGAATGGGACAAGGCGTTTTTAGTTCAGCTTTATACGACACAAGCAGATATAGAAAAACAGGTCGGCGTTAAATTCACTGATCCAAGCAACATTGGTTCGAGGGATGATATTTATCTATTGGTTTTTGTCAATGAGGGTAAAGCAATTCAGTATGCGGAAATTGAACGTTTACATACCACTTTTTCATTAGGGGATAAAGAGTATCTTGAACCTCCAAATGATGTAATTTATATTGAGAGGTAATTTAGGTGAGGTGAAAATCATAAAAATTAAAACATTATCGATTGGAATCATCATTATCGGCTTAGTTATTGGTGCTTTAGGCTACTTCTTATTTGTGAAAGTTTTTATCCCTAATATGATGTAATGATTTTTTATAGCAGAATAACAAAATTTAACCTTCGTGCGCGGTTTAATTACAAGAAACAGCGCTTATTTGTATGATGGGAGAGAGTGAAAAAGGTCTTTAGTTTTATGAATTAATCGGTTTTTTTAGCGGGAAGAAAAATAGTGAAAAAATACACTATGAAATATATCAATTATGGGTTGCTTTCCTGAAAGAAAGGGTATATGATTTACTACAGTTTTGGATAAATTAGAAGTGAATCTTCTTCAAAATTATGTAGTAAAGGAGTGTAGTAATGGAGATTGGTGTAAAAGCAAAAAGAGAAATTAAACCTAAGCTTAAAATTAAGAATGCGGATTTTTTCTGGTTTTTCTTTTTTGTTGCGCTACCCTTGATTTCTATAGTTTATTCGATCGCTGAATTTCTTTATAAGAATTGAATTCTCGTAATTCACCAAGCATTACTATACAAGGACTTCATCTGCTAAGTGATTTTGAGATTAAATAAATATTACTAGAAAGAACATTTTTCTGATATAAGAAAATGTTCTTTTTTGAATTTACTTATTTTGTAATATATGTATAATTAGTATATTTATCAAAAGGGGTGCTATTTTGAAGATTGAAAAGAAAATTAAACCAACGGAAGCGGTTAAAGTTATCCATCAAGCATTTAAGCGTTACGAAACAGACCCACAACCGTCCAGTGCTTTAAATGAAACAGAGGACTCCATTCTTACTGAATTAAAGAAAGGGACAGAAATGTTCGGAGTATACGATAACGATGAATTAATAGCACTCGTAAAATGCATTTTAAATGATGGGTTCATGTATTTCTCAAGATTGTCTGTTTTACCTAAAAACCAGGGGGAGGGCGTAGCAACTAACTTGGTGAAATACTTAGAAGGCTACGCTGTACAAAATAATATATTTGTTTCAAAATGCAAAGTTAGAAAAATTGAAAAGAATAATATCGCGCTTTATTCAAAAATGGGATATAAAATCGTGAAGGAAGAAATCATCATTAATAAAAATGGTGATGAAATTCCAACTGTTACAATGCAAAAGAACCTTACAATTTAATAGTTCTACTTGGGTTCTACTTGAGGAAAATTTGCAGTTGATTATTTTGATCAATTGTTGCAATCAATATCGCATTAATTTCTACGTTATAAGATTTTTTTACAGTATTTTTAAGGGTTTCTTCAGTATAGGGTGAATTACGTAACGTTTCATATTTAATCTTACCCTCTTTTATTATCGTAATTGGATAGGAAAAAGGTTGGGATGTAATATTGAGATCTGACTTTGTTACAGGCTGATGGTCTGGAGAAAGAAAAATTGATATCTCCCCATCCGGTTCCCATAGAGCTAAAGCAATCTTATTGATATCTGAAATACTTTGTTTTCTCATTTCTGATAAAATATCATCTATTGTGATTCTTGCTTTTTTTAAATTTATTACATTAATTTGCCCATTTTTAACGAGAGCAATTGGGGGAGGCGCTACAAATTCTCTGAACGGGATAAACTTTCTCATTACATATAAACAACCTAAATAAAGGACGACTAAAACAGACATGGAAATCAATGATCCTTCCAATCCTAACCCTTCATCTGATAGTGGGTGGGCGATGATATTGCCAATGAGTATTGCCATTGTATAATCAAGTAATCGTAGTTGGGAAAACGAACGTAACCCCATTGTTTTAACTACAAAAAATAAGAAAAAGAAGGCGATAATTGCCCTTAATATCCATTGAATTGCCGTTAGAGATTCTTGTCCGTAAAAAAAGTCCACAGTGTCACATCCTTCGAACCTAGTGCTGTGACTATTCTCGCCAAAATTTCTAAAATTATTCGAAGGATGCTTTCCAGTATTCTGCTTTCGCAAACTTATCTAAATATCAGAATGGTTATTTTCTGAGCGTCTAAAATCATTACTTCTTTTATACAACAAAAAGCAAAGCATAAACCAGCTATAGCCAAGCGACCAACCAGCTATCACATCTGAAGCAAAGTGACGTGCCTCTGTGATTCGAGAAATTCCAATTAGTATAGTTAAGACAATGGCTGCGATCCAAACGACTAGTGAAGTTCTTGATGAAGTGTAAAGTCGGTTAAGTACATATGCGATCGTAAATATATATACCAAGCCATGTACAGCGTGTCCTGAAGGAAAACTAAATGTAGAAAATTGATCCGCTATATCCGGACGCGGCCTCTCAATTATTCGTTTTAATAGTTGATATAATCCGTATCCACCACCTACGGAAAAAATAACAAAACCAATCAATCTATAGTCTTTTTTGTAAATCCAAATAATGAGACAAAGAATTATTGCGACAGTAAAAATAAATTTAGTTTCACCTAAATAATGAAACAGTGTAATGAATTTGTTACCGTACAATAATTCAAAAGCGCCCTTGTCAAAAGCTTGAATGTGGGCTGTTTCAAACGTTATCCATAAAAAACAAAATACTACGAAAGTAAAAATGCCTAAAATATATGGCCATTTTTTAATATTAGTTCCTCCTAACTTAAAGAAATTTAGGATAATGCAAAGTAAATATAATTTATTATGGCTATATGCAAAGAAAAATACATTGTATAAAAAGAACTCGATTCCGTTTATTCGAAATCGAGTTTTATTTTTGAGTTCACCAATACGAAGCTGTTGCTATTGACGGCGAGTTGACTAATTCTGGTTATACAATTCCTTATATAAAACATATTTTAACGCAGATATTTCATCCTCAGACAGTGTACCTTCCATTTCAGAAACTACTTCATCAATACTGATTGAACCATTTTGAGCCTGTTCCTGGATGGCTAGTAAACGATTAATGCCTACTTTTTTTATTAACAGACGAGTTGCTTCTTCCTTCGTTTGGAAGGGTAGAGAATCGGGATTCGTAGTTGCCGCTTCGTTTACAATTTCCTGAAGCTTTGGATCTTTTGCAATATAGGATTTTACTTCCTCTTTATCTTCATCATTTAAATTAGCTTCTACTTGTTGTACGATTTTTTCGGAAGCAATATTTGTCCCAAAATGCCAAACAGCATATCCGGCTGCTCCGAGTAAAACAAGAATAATTACAGTAACAGTTAAAAATTTCTTCATCAAATCACTCCTAACAATTTGAATATAGCATAACCTTTAAAAAACCACGAAGAAAAGATGTTTCCATAAGTTCATTCATTATATATTATTTGATAAAATTTCCCAACGCGATATTACATAACCAGCGTTTTAAAAAAAGGAAGATTAACTCGAATGATTTAGGGAAAGTTAAAAAAGGTGAACAAAAAATATAAATTAGACTTTATAACTGGCAGGTTAGGAAGGTCTATCAAGGAGGTTCATATGTCATGGGAAAAATAGAGCGAACAGTTTCTGAATTAATGCTCGATCAACTGTATATGTTCGGTGTACGACGGATATATGGGGTAGTAGGTGATGCGACATTCGGACTCATCGATGCACTGGCAAAACAGGATAAAATTAAGTACGTTGCTGTTAAACATGAGTCGACAGCTGCTTTTATGGCGTCTGCAGAAGCTAAACTCACTGGTGGTCTCGGTGTGTGTACTGCAACGATGGGACCAGGTGCAGCAAATCTTATAAATGGACTTGGTGATGCGCATGCAGACAGAGCGCCTGTACTTGCAATCACTGGTCAGGCCGAAAGCAGTAAAATCGGCACAGAATATCCGCAATATATTGACCAGCAGGAGCTTGTGAAGCCTTTTGCTGCATATTCTGCAAATCTGGCACACCCAGATGCGACAATTGAAGTTCTGCAAAAAGCAGCACGGACATCTCTCGGACAGAGGGTTGTAACCCATGTGTCCATACCAAAGGATATTTTAATGATGCCTGCTAAAGGGGAACCGCGTCGATTGCCCGATGTGATTGAGGGTACTTCCAGCTTTACTAATGAAAGTTTGAAACACGCAGCAGACATTATGAGAACAGCCAAGCGACCGATGATTCTGGCTGGTTTAGGTGCCACTTCTGTCTCAGCGGATTTGGAAAAAATGGCGGATTTATGGGGAGCCGGCATTCTTACAAGTTTAGGCGGAAAAGGTTTGTTTGATGAAACTTCACCGCTTGTTTTACAAGGGATTGGCGAAGGCGGGAATCCTTATGCTGCAGATGTATTTAAACAGGCAGATGTAGTACTCCTTGCGGGCACGACTTGGTGGCCGGAAGGGTTTGTGCCAACTGATGCACGAATTATTCAGATCGACCGCCAATTTGATAAGTTTGTAAAAGAAATTCCGACAGAACTAGGAATCATGGGAAAAACTGAGGAAGTTATTCCAATTTTAACGGAGAGCCTGCAAGAATTCACCCGCTCCGAGGATTGGGTAGCCCATTTACAGCAAGCAAAAGATAAATGGGCAGCGCAAAATGAGGAGGAGGGCAATACTAAAGGTTATCCTGTTCATCCATCCCGAATTATCCGCGCCATTGACCGAACAGTAGCACCGGATGCTATTCTCGCACTGGATACAGGGGATAATACAGTATGGACGAATCGTAACTTCAAACAAAAAGATCAATCTGTTTTATTTTCCGGTTACTGGCGAACAATGGGCTTTGGACTTCCAGCAGCGATGGCCGCCAAGCTTATCAAGCCAGAAAAGCAAGTAGTGGCGATTGTGGGCGACGGAGGGCTTCAAATGGTGCTGGCAGATTTATTGACAGCTACACGATATGAACTTGATATTACAGTCGTTGTCTTAAATAATGAGAGTCTGCAAATGGAAAGAGATAAGCTGAAAGTTGCCAAGAAGGAAGAAGTAGGTGTTGATTTAACCAACCCTGATTTTGTGAAATTGGCAGAAGCTTGCGGTTGGAAAGGATTACGACCTACTTCAGATTCCGAGCTGGAGTCTGTGATGGAAGAAGCACTTAATACGAAGGGACCTACACTGGTGGATATCAGCACAGCCCAAGTATTTTTCCCGGAAACACAATAAAAAATGAGCACAATTGATTTAATTGAAGAATAAAGTCTGAAACTGTTTAAAGTAAATCATACAGGGTATTCAAAAAATGTAACAATTTTTGTGAAGGAAAATCTGTTAAGCAGTTTTAAACCTTACAGGATTTATCCTTGCAATTTTGTACTAACTATATAGGAGATGATTTTTGATGGGAAACCCAAATCTAAACGATCCACGAAAAAAATTTCATACGGAGAAATTCCCGGATCAAGAACAGAATACTCCAGCGCTACAAAATGAAATGAGTCCAAAACCTGATTGTGGAGAAGAATCATATAAAGGGCATAATCGTTTGGAAGGACGTAATGCTTTAATTACCGGTGGCGATTCCGGAATTGGCCGTGCTGCCGCGATTGCTTATGCACGCGAAGGCGCAAATGTAGCCATTCAGTTCTTCCCAGGTGAAGAAGAAGATGCAAGTGAAGTGAAAGCATTAATTGAAGAAGCCGGAACAAAAGCATTGCTGCTGCCATATGACTTGCGTGAAGATGGCGCCGCGACAGAAATGGTAAAAAAAACAGTGGAAGCATTTGGCGAATTGGACACACTCGTCCTGAATGCAGGGCAGCAGATTGCACAGCCAACACTAAGTGATTTAACAATCAAACAAGTTGAGGATACGTTCAAAGTAAACATTATCAGCATGTTCGAAGCCGTTAAAGCAGCTGAAGAACATCTGGAACCGGGAAGTGCGATTATTACGACGACATCGGTTCAATCGTACAATCCATCCACATTTTTAATGGACTATGCTTCTACAAAAGGTGCGATTAGCAACTTTACAGTAAACCTTTCTTCGTACTTTGCTTCTAAAGGGGTACGTGTGAACGGGGTTGCGCCAGGCCCGATTTGGACACCGCTGCAGTTGGATAATGGACAACCTGATGGCAAAATCCCTGAATTTGGCCAAAATGCACCACTTGGTCGTGCAGGACAGCCAGTAGAGCTTGCCCCAGTATATGTCCTTCTAGCATCCGATGAAGGAAGTTACATTACCGGACAGATTTACGGTGTGACGGGCGGCGAACCGATCGACTTATAAGGGTTTCAAAATAGCTCCCGAACAACGTGATATGACACTATTAAAAGCAATCTCCTGATTATACGGGAGGTTGCTTTTTTATTTTATTTTTATAAATACTTTAAATTTTAAAATTAAAATTTTACTAACAATTGTTGGAAAATAATACTTATAATAAAATTGCATGTTACAAGCCAAATTTTACAACTTACATACAGCTTTATACGTGTTAGCGCCAAATATAAAATCCGTACAAAAAGAGGTGCTATACTACAAACCATGAAGGAGGGCCTTATGAAAATTCATTTACATATCGAGCATCAGCTTATGGAAGTCGAAGTTCACGTGCATGCGCCTGAATATAATGAGCAAGTGGGGCAACTGATGAAAAAGCTTAACCAATCAACGACTAATGATACGATTGCAGGCTATTGCGATGGGGATATTCATTTGATTAAATTGCAGGATGTGTACAGCGTTTACAGCGAGCAGGGTAAAGTATTTATCCAAACGGATGAGCAGGAACTGGAAGTGAAACAAAAGCTTTATGAGCTGGAGGAACGTTTTTCATCGCAGTTGCTACGTGTCAATAAGGCGACACTTGTTCATTTTGAAAAAATTGCTTCTATCCAGTCGAAGGTACTTGGCAACCCGCAACTGACGCTCGAAAATGGGGTCACAATTCCAATAAGCCGCAATTATTTCAAAGCGTTAAAAGAGGCATTCGGGTTAGGGGGAAATAGCAAGTGAAAAATTTAATACAAAGCATTTCAATAAGTTTATGTTCATCCTATTTTATCATCATGCTCATTTCATTAAAATCTCCACATGATTACTGGATGAGTGAAACGATTGTAGATCAGTTTTTCTATGCAGTCATTTTAGGAACTGTCATTGCAGTAGCAAATCAACTGTATAAATTGGACTGGTCAATGTTCGTTGTTCTTTTAATTCATTATGCTATTACTGTAACTGCAGTCTTTATCATAGGGTATTATGGCAGCTGGTTTGATCTTGATAATGGTAAATCAGTCTTTTTATTATACGCCCGCGCTTCGGTTATTTATCTCATCGTTTGGCTGTATTATTATACCGAAGAAAAGCGTGCAATTCGAAAAATGAACAGTCAACTTCAACATCGAGGTGAGTAACATGCAAGTATTGATTGATGTCCAAAAGTTAACAAAGCGGTACGGAGAAGTTGAAGCCGTAAAAGGGATAAGCTTTTCAGTGCAAAAGGGGGCACTATTCGCATTTCTTGGAAGTAATGGTGCTGGTAAATCCACAACAATTGAAATGTTATGTACGCTTTTAGAGAAAACGAGCGGAACGGTTTCAATCGATGGACATACACTTGGTAATCTGAAAGGCAATGAAGCTATCCGCAGAACGATTGGTATTGTATTTCAGGAAAGTATTTTAGATCATCAATTGACGGTGAAGGAAAATATTCTGCATCGCGGCCGTTTTTATCGTTTACCGAAGTCAATGTTACAGGAAAATTATGATTTTGTGCAGCAGTATTTACAGCTTGCAGACATCGAATATAAAAAATACGGTTCGCTTTCAGGTGGACAGCGTCGCAGAGCAGATATTGCGCGGGCAATTATTCATAAGCCCAAGCTGTTATTTTTAGATGAGCCGACGACGGGACTGGATCCATTCACACGTCAATTTGTGTGGGCTACTATTGACCGATTACGTAAGGAAGTAGGCATGACGATATTTTTGACAACACATTATATGGAAGAGGCAGCAAATGCAGATGATATTGTCATTATGAAAAATGGTGAAATTATTGCACAAGGAACGCCGAATGAATTGAAAGCGCTTTATGCAAAGGACTATTTGCAATTTGTTTTAAAACCATCTAATGCAATTGAAGATGTAACCGCTATTTTGCCTATGCTACCTGAAAAGCATCAAGATGGGTGGAAGGTGGAGGTGTCGTCTACAATTTCCACGATTCCGATTTTGGCTCAACTAGAACCCTATATTTCATCATTTGAAGTAATAAAAGGTTCGCTCGACCAAGTATTTATCGAAACGAATGAATCTAGGGAGGAGAAATAATATGATGATGAGCTTAATTGTACGCAATAATAAAATTTTCTTCCGTGACAGAATGCTCGTTTTTTTCTCACTGCTGTCTGTCTTGATTTCAATTGGATTATTTATTGTCTTTTTGCAGAAGCTGCAACTCGATGCAATTCGTCAGGTTATTGAAGTGACGCCGGCAGTTGAATTAGTTGTAAGTGAATGGATGATTGCTGGTATTTTAACAATGACAGCCATGACATCAACATTAGCTGTATTTGCTATATTCGTTAGTGATCAGGAATCCAAGCGTACAGCGGATTTTCTTGTTACCTCCGCATCCCGGTATTCGATTCAGCTAAGCTATGTCATTAGCTCGGTCATGATCGGGTTTATCATGACCACTATTGCATTCATTGTATGTGAAGTATATTTATTGACGCTTGGTGCGGAATTGCCGAGTGTTTGGAAGCTGATGCAATTTTTCGGAGTGATTATCCTTGGTGTGTTGCTGAGCGCAATGATTAATTTAGTGATCGTACTTTTGGCGAAATCAGCTAAAGCATTTTCCACTGTAAATTCATTGGTTGGTACACTAATTGGCTTTTTATGCGCAGTCTATGTTCCGATGGGGGTACTGCCGAAAGCAATCCAAACGGTCATTCATTTATTTCCTGTCAGTCACGTCGCTGTATTATTACGTCAGCTTTTGATGGAAGATTCTTTGAATACGGTGTTTGGAAATGCGAATGAGGCAATGGATTCCTATATGTTAACTTACGGAGTTGTTTACGAAATAGGTAGCAGTGTTTTAGGGACCCAATCAAGTGTATTGTATATTTGCATTTCAATTTTTGGTATAGCTATTTTTTCAGCAGTTTTATTCCGATTGCAGTATAAGTGAGCTATTTTCAAATGAAATTTGTAACTTGAGTTTGAATACAAATTAGTGATCAAGCCCATGCCCTAAGAATTTTGTTTTCGAATATGCTTTATTTGTTTCTCTGTTAATTCCACATCTGTATCTCCCAAATTTTCAATTTTTTTCAATTTTGTTAAGAAAGTCAATTATTTTTTTGGAAATATTCATAATCCTCCTTTTATTTCTTTAACTTATAGTACGATATAATAAATATAATATTTTAAAAATTTTGGGATTTTGCTTAACATTGTAAATGTTTAAATCTAATGCCAACCTTATGCAAAAATTGGGCGTGTTTGTTGAACATGAATAGTCGCTCTCTATATACGGTAAGGGGAGAAATATAAGTGTTTTATGAAAGGGAAGGAGAAATAATATGGAGATAGAACGAATTTCGAAGGCTTTGTCTAAATCTTGGTCTGCAGAATCAAGTACAAAATGGAGCAAAGATAATCCCTCCGCGGGGCAATGTGGAGTTACTGCATTAGTTGTAAATGATTTATTGGGCGGTGAAATAAAAAAAACTAAACTACCTGATGGATGGCACTTTTATAATTTTATCAAAAACAAAAGATATGATTTCACAGTTTCTCAATTTAGAGAGAGAATTTTATATATGGACATTACCTCTAATAGAGATGAAGCATATGCAGATACCAATGAAGGTCAATACACCTATTTAAAACAAAAAGTTTTAGATTTCTTATTCAACTAATGGCCAGATTGTTGAACAACATTCTTAAGATGTAAAATTCGCGTTTCATAAGGTATAAACCACCACCCACAAAAGGGCTGGTTATGAATAAATAGATTAAAGTATAAATGATGTTTGTGATAAAAAACTGATTATTGCTAAAATTGTTAAATTACAATTATAATAATTAGACAGGTCACATAAGTGAGATAACTTTTGTTGGTGTCCTTAATGGTTAAAAACAATAATGTTGCAAAATGCCTCCAACCATATTGGGGGCATTTTGCAATTTCTAAGGAGAGTGAAAAAAGTGATTTTAAAGAACGGGAATGATTACACAAATTTATTTGAAGATGTACGTACCCATGTAATGGAAAGTGCTGATAAGTTGGGTGCAAGTGGTGGTGCCCTTTTTATTATCCGTAATGACAAAGTCGTGACAGAATCGTATTTTGGTAAACAGTCTAATGGCAAACACGCTCGAAATGTTCAAGTAGACACTCAATTCCATATTGCATCTGTAAGAAAGGCTTATATCGGTTTTGCTGCGGCTTACGCTATCTACAATGACTACTTTTCTATTGATGATCCAGTTCAACAGTTTGTAGAAGATTCACATCTATTCGCGTATGAAGGGGTGACCATTCGTCACTTATTAACTCACACACATGGGCTAAAAATTAGTGATGATAATAAACTAGTAAGTGAATATAATCCTGGTGAATCATGGGCATATAGAGGTCCAAGTATTGATCTATTGACAATGATTATCCAACAAACAACGGGATTGTCTGTTGCTGAAATTATTAAATTGAAAGTTATTGAACCACTAGGCTTTCAATCGACAGAATGGATTAGGATGAGTAAGCCTCATTCAAAAATTGCAGACACTATTCGAGATGCAGATAACCCATTTTGGAATGAGACGAATGTTGTAGATGGTTCTGGAATGAATATGTATGTGTCTGCAAAAGAGCTTGCTTTATGGGGTTACATTCATTTAACAGAGGGGAAGTGGGGAGGGAAACAGATTATTCCTAGAGAAATCATTCAAATGGCTAGATCCGTTCAAACACCTAACGTAGCACTCCCTATTCAGAAAAACGGATTTTTATGGTTTGTAAAAGACACAAACCATAGTTTTAACCAAATAGGCGATACAGTTCCAAAAGGTTCCTTTCAATTACTTGGCTACACCAATGTAGCTCTGCTTGTCATTCCAGAGGAAAACTTAGTAGCAGTGAGAATGTTCAACCGTTATGGTTCACCTGAAGGATACGATTATTTAAGTGACATTCGGTCTTTTGGAGATACTGTTTATAAATGTGCTATAAATTAAACAATACAATAATATTAATGTTTGAAAGATGTTGCAGAGTTACTCAAATACATATGTTATACAACAATCGGGCACTACCTTGCTTGAATAAGAAAGGTGCTTTATTTAATAATAGGACCATTTTCTAAAATTACATTATATGGTAAGGTTACAGAATAAGTAAATAATTATTCCTGTAGGGATTTAATAAATACCATAGGAGTACTGAAATTATTTAATATTGAATTAGGAGGTTGTTTATGAAATTTGTTCATTTATTTGGCCCACAAGCGGTTGGTAAAATGACAGTTGGGCAGGAGTTAGCTAAAATAACAGATTTAAAACTTTTTCACAACCATATGACAATCGATTTAGTAAGTCAATTTTTTGATTACAGTACAAATGAAGGGAAAAGATTAGTGAATTTATTTCGTCAAGAGATCTTTGAAGAGGTTTCTAAGAGTAATCTGTATGGAATGATTTTTACTTATGTCTGGATGTTTAATCTGGAATCGGATTGGGATTATGTTAAGCGACTCTCCCAGCTTTTCGAATCTAGAGGAGGCACTGTTTACTATGTAGAATTAGAGGCTGACTTAGAAGAGAGACTGGAGCGAAATAAAACCCCCAATAGGCTTGAACACAAGCCTAAAAAAAGAGATATTGAATGGTCTGAGAATGACATAAAATGCACAATGGAGAAACATAGACTAAATTCATTAGAAGGTGAAATAGTATTCAAAAACTATATCAAGATTGACAATACAAAATTAAGTGCTGAAGAAGTAGCTAAGATAGTTAAGGAAAAATTCCATTTGTAGGGGAATGTTTGGTATGTCCCAACTATGTCCCTAAATACCGGTTTGAGAATTGCAAAGAAAGATATGCACCTAAATACTAATAGAAACTTTAGGTTTATGGATGAAAAAGTATACATAAAACTAAAATAAGGGAGTTTGTTTGAGATGAATTATCATGTTTGTGAAACGTGTGGAGTTCAATATGAAAAATCTATTGTTGAACCTAGTGAATGTAAAATTTGTACTGAGGAAAGACAATACGTTAGTATAGATGGGCAAAATTGGACAACTTTAGATCAATTAGTGGCGTCTAGTAAGTATAAAAATAAGATTACTTTTGAAGAAGATGGATTACATAGTGTTAAAACTGTCCCTACATTCGGTATTGGACAGACTGCTTACTTAGTTCAGAATAGTCATTTTAACTTGTTATGGGATTGTATTACATATATTGATATTGAAACTATTACCAAAATTAATGAATTAGGTGGAATTAATGCAATTGCGTTATCTCACCCCCATTATTATTCAAGTCAAGTAGAGTGGGCAGAAGCATTCGATGCACCAATCTATATTCATGAAGATGATAAAGAGTGGGTAACTAGACCAAGTGAGCATATCATTTTTTGGTCAGGTGAAGAATTGAATTTACAAGAAGGAATTGTATTACATCGTGTAGGAGGTCATTTTAAAGGAGCAACAATTTTAGAATGGCAAAACAATAAAAAAGAGGGCATTTTATTTGTTGGAGATATCATTCGTGTGGTCGCAGATCGTAGATGGGTAACTTTTATGTACAGCTACCCTAACTTTATTCCATTGCCAACTAATACTGTGAAACGAATAGCAAGTCAACTTGATACATTTAATTTCGAAAAGTTATTTGACGCATTCCATCGAGTAATTGAAAAGGACGCTAAAGAACGTGTTCAAAATTCAGCAAACCGATACATTGCAGCGTTAGAAAATAAACTCTTTGAAACATAAAGAATTATACACACCAATTTAAATAACGTTTCCAGATAAAAGTTAGGCAGAAATAATTAGCCTAAAAAATGCTAAAGTATCATTTCATGGGTTTCCTTTGAATATTGTATGTACGGCATTTTATGATAACAGTAATTGAAAAAAGATCTTCAACAATCCGGCGCGATTATTGAATAAGTCCATTACAATTAACGAAGGTTATTCTTCAATAGAAGAGTAGCTTTTTTTATTTAATTAAAATACGTATGCTTGTATCAATACATAATCTTTCATTCTGTTTTAATCATATTTTAAGGAGTGGTTCTTTCAAATGGAAAAAATTCTTTGATTTTTTTGTAAACTTTTTAATCAAAAGAGACTCTTTAGTAGTGAAGGCTTTAGAAAGGAGTACCTATGGATTCGCATCTTTTGTTGGAGTTATACAAGAAGCAAGCAAAGATGATTTATTTTTATTTAAAAAAGAACGGCTGTAGTCATGAGGATGCAGAAGATATTGTTCAAGAAAGCTATACGAAATTTATTGCTTATAGCAGTGGTGTTCCTTCCGATAAAGCACTTTCCTATATATTTACGATTTCCATGAATGAATTTAAAAAACTGTTAAGGAAACAGGGTAAGGAACGATCTATTTCGATCGACGATGATAATTTCTGGAACAATTTTGCTAATGACCAGGATACAGAAATGAGTGTATTAACAATCGAAATGAATCATGAAATTGCATTTGTTTTAAACCGTATTCAAGAAATCTTTAAGCAGCTTTTACTATTAAAATATGAGCTGGAACTTAGTTATAAAGAGATTGCTTTGTTGCTGGGGATAAAGGAAGAAACGGTAAGGACTTATTTATTTCGGGCAAGAAAAGAATTTCAAAAGAAGTGGAGGGAGCTACATGAATGATTTTTCGGATGATCTTTTTGATGAAAAGAAAATCAAGAAAGCAGTAAGAAGAGGGAAATTGAAGACAATCATTACGGTTATTATTATTTCTATCGTGGTATTCGTAGTTTTAAACATAGCTAATTCTGCAATATCGACAAACTATAGTGAAAAGGCCTTTAAGCAGTGGGATGCTTATGTCCGTCTTAGCACGCCAAACGGTTACATAAGTGAAACCGTAGACTCCAGAGGCTTATTAGGCGGAGAAAGCAACTATGAAATTTCGAAAGACTTTAAAATCAAGTCGGTTGTGATCGAACGAAAACAATACTCATTTGGCCTGATCCCATCTGTTTTAGTATCTAGAGGCTCAGGTGGCAAAATCGGTATGACAGGTGAAGATTGGCAATTTGGCTACAAAGAAAATGGTTGGCGAGAAATGATGTTTTTCCATCCGAATGTATCCTATAAAAAATATAAAGATGATGAAGATCAGATTGAGCTAATGCAAGGGGATAAAATTTATGAAGTGGCGATTTCCTTTGATCAGCCGTATAAACCAAATGAACTTTTCATACAGCTTCCCGAAATGACATGGTTTTGGGTAGACACTTATAGTGGTGAACAATTAAACGATTTTCAACAAGAGGCAAAAGAAAACGATTGGACTTCAACATTTATAAGGGAGCATGATGCGCTAGGCTTTTCAATAAACACGCCTTTTATTTCAATCCATGATTTAGAGGTCGAGTATGAACAATTTCTGGAATTACTGCAAATGAGTATTTCCCGTGATCATCGAAATACTTTTAACAAGATGAAGGATGTTAAGTTAGAGGATGTAGAATTATTAGGAGCAGTCGTTTATGGAACGAAGGAAGAAATAGTAGAAATTTTAAAAGAACCGTTCATAAAAGCTTCATCAATAGGTGGAGTCATTGAAAATTATTAGTCGGATCTTCCTCTGGTAATTCAGAATTCAAGGAGTATAAGGTTGTAAAAGAGTGCTTTTCTTGAGTAAGAAAAGTGCTTTATTAATTTAAAGGCCATATTATTAATAACATTCAATGAAGTAAGAAAGGGTATCATATGAGAAAAAATCAATTATATTATCTTATTTTTCCTATTACTTATTTTATTTTAGTAACAGCTGGTCAATATTTTGCTAATGGTAATATTAAATGGAGGGAAAATTTATCTCTGACAGTAATTGCTCTTATTGTTCTCTGTTTATCATTAGCAATTATTAATTGGGCGAAAACCCCACATGTTTGGAAAAGAAAAGATAGATGATCAATTTGCCTTCAACTCCTTTTAAAGTGGGTGATTCTGATGATGGACTTACGAGTCTATGAAGTGTTGCCAAACGATGATTTGGGAATGTTATACTTTAAATATATGAGGGGGCGAAACAAATGGATTATACTAAAATCTACCATGAGGAACTGATTGCCTTAGTAAAAGAGAAAATTAACTCAGTCGGTGAAGTTAAAGCGGTGAAGTTTGTAAGAGAACAAACAGATATGTCGTTAATACAGGCAAAAAAATTTGTAGATTTTTGTAAAGAATGATGCAACAACAATCTAAAAGGGAGTGATTTTTTGGTCAGTAAAATAATTTTAAATGATAGAGTAATTCAATTGAGAAGCTATGAAGAAGAAAAAGTAAATGGGTTTTATAAAGTCTCGGTCATTTTTGATGTGACAAGTAAAGAATATCATGACATTGCGACTTTACTTTACAACGGAACATTTGACGTTAAGATTCCTGAGAAAGAATTAATGTTTAGAGGAACGATTTATAACTACTCCACTTCTGTTACAAATTTGTATGAAGAAAATCAGGTAGGACAGTATACATTGACTTTAGTAGAAGAAAAGGACTGAAATTTAATGAGATTAAGCATATTGGATCAATCCCCTATTTCTTCAAATCAAACGCCTCAGGATGCACTAAACTGGTCAATGAAATTAGCACAGGCTGGGGAGGAACTAGGATATACAAGATACTGGATTGCCGAACACCATGATTTATCTGGACTGGCATGTCCTGCACCTGAAGTCATGTTAAGCTACATTGGCGCTAACACGAATCGAATTCGTATAGGATCTGGCGCGGTTTTATTGCCTCATTACCGACCATACAAAGTTGCTGAACTCTTTAATACGTTAGCGACATTATTTCCTAATCGTATTGATTTAGGAATCGGACGAGCGCCAGGTGGGTCTGCTGAAGCGATGACTGCTTTGTCTGATAACTTTATCAAAAATGTGGGGAACTTTCCTGCCTTATTGAGAGACTTACTTCATTTTTTAAATGATGATTTTCCAACAGATACCGAATATTCAAAGCTATCGGCGTCTCCCATACCTGAAAACCCGCCAGTACCTTGGCTACTTGGCACGGGTAAAAAAAGTGCTTTACTAGCAGCGGAAAATGGATTGCCGTATACTTTTGGTCATTTTATGAGCGATCATGATGGAGCTGCTATCATTAGGGAATATATTGATACTTTTAAACCAAGAAGAGAAGGGCAAACACCACAAGTCATCGTAACTGTTAATGTTATTTGTGGTGAAACAACAGAAAAAGCCGAAGAAGTTGCAGCAAGCTTTCTCATCTGGTCTCTACAAATGGACAAAGGGGAAGGTCATCAAGGCATTCCTTCTATAAATGAAGCTGAGCAATATAAGCTGACTGAAAAAGAAATAGAAAAGTTAGATAAAGTTAGACAAAGTATGATTATTGGCAATCCTCATGAAGTAAAACAGAAATTATTTGAATTAAAGACAAAATACCAAGCAGATGAAATGATGATTAATACAATCACATACTTACCGGAAGATCGAATCCGCTCCTATGAACTAATTGCAAAAGAAGTGTTTTCAGAAGGAAAGCACTTAAAATTATAGGGACTTTAATGGAATAAAAATTTACAACAATCGGGCGCATTCTTGAAAAAGAATTGCGTCTTTATATAGCGCTTCATAGTCGTAATCCGCATAAACCAATGCCATCGATCTCCTCTATACCTTCACTAGTGCTTGTTAGTAGTTAAAGATAAAATATACCCTATCCATCCCATCATAACTTCCAAAATTTTTTTCATTCGACTCGAACGAAATTTAATTATTTACAGTCTAATAAATAAGGAGGTGGCACAGATTGGAAAACTTACTCGAAAAAGCTACCACTGGAGACCAACTAGCAATCCTAGAATTGATTGAAAAAGACGAGGAAGTACTTTATCCAATTGCTTATACATACTTAAAAAATGAGCAGGACGCACTCGACGCCATGCAAGAAATGACTTATAAGGCACTGAAAAAAATGCATACTGTTAAACAGCCTGAATTTGCGCGTACTTGGCTAGTCCGAGTACTCATCAACTGCTGTAAAGATATGCTGAATAAACGTATCCAAACCGTGGAAATTGAAGAGACCTGCCTTAGCGAAGCACCTATTTATTCCGATATCAGTCGTCTTCTTAACTTACTTACCCTCACAGAACAACAGCTCGTTTACGCAAAATATTTTCAACAGCTGAAAAACAATGAAATTGCCGAACTGCAAAATATTCCGGAAGGCACCGTCAAATCAAGGTTGCACGCCATTTTAAAAAAATTGCGTAAAGCCGCTGGACATAAGGAGGATTGGTTATGATTGACATTCCAAAAGATAAGCTACGCCAAGGTCGAATTGAGGCATTTACAAAAGTAAAAAAACAACGCCGCCATAAGAAGCAATGGCAGGCAATCACTGCAGTGGCTATCATCTTCCTAAGTTTTTTATTAACGATCCGCGTCTCGCCGACGATTGCTAGCTATGCCGCTAAAATTCCTGGCCTTAGCGTTATTGTTGAACTCGTACAGGAAAATGAGGGGATAAAAGATGCCATAGCCAATGAATATTACGAGGAATTTGGCATCCTTGTGCAAGACAAGGATGTTACGATAACATTGCAAGGGGCGATCATTGATGAATACGGTGTTATGCTCATGTATGATTTTGATTATCCGAAAGAAAAAAAAGATCATCATAACTATTCCGTGAACATATACCAA
This sequence comes from Solibacillus kalamii, assembly GCF_002174535.1. Classification (NCBI taxonomy): domain Bacteria; kingdom Bacillati; phylum Bacillota; class Bacilli; order Caryophanales; family Caryophanaceae; genus Solibacillus; species Solibacillus kalamii. Next base: position 532,165 of record NZ_NHNT01000002.1, read on the forward strand.
GGTGATCAACTGCTTGAAAATAGTTTATCTTACGGTACGATGGACGGCCTAAACGAGCCGGTTGCACACAGTAATCATATACTTGAAATGACGCTTGACCAACCGCTCGATACGGCAAACCGTAATTTCCGGGTTGAATTTGAAATGCGAGATGGTGATAAACAAACGATTTCGATTCCATTCACACTTGAAAAACCGATTGCTAAAGCTAAAATAGTAGAACCGAATGCGAGTATTACAGCACAAGGTCAACGTCTATCAATCAATAAAATCATTCGGACACCGCTACGCATTCATATTGAAGTAAAGCCAGATCCATCAAATACGATGCAAATTGTCGCTCTCGATGACATCTCACTTGAGCTTAAAAACGGTAGTAAACGTGAACTTATTCGCAACGGTTTAGTTGGTAGTGGTTCGTTCCGCGAAGGTCGGTACACGTTATACTTACAAAGCAATTACTTCTACGATTCGGATGAACTCATCGTCCGCATCGGCGAAATACAAGCAGTTCCAAAAGGCGAAGATTATATCGAAGTTGACTTCACAACAAAGGAAGTACTTTACAAACCAGACTTCATTGACTGGGATATTAAAGTTGTCGGCAACGATGTATACTTAAACGCACCAGTCAAAGACGATCACGGCCGCCAGCACTTGTTTCCTGCTGGAAAAGAGGATGGTACGTCGCTTGAATCTGAAGGAAGCAGTTTCTCTACGTCTGCCTACGAAGGCTTTAATTATAGAGAGTACTACGAGCCATACAATGGCAGAGCAAAACTATGGATCAATTACATTGATAACCCGATAGCAACAGACGTTGAGCTTAAAATAAATTTGACTGAATAACGAAAGACCCCAGTTTTATCATTTAAAAGAAGCATCGTTTAAACCGTAACGATGCTTTTTTTAATGCCTACTTCTAGTATGAGGAAATCCGGTATAGGAACTTTATTCCATTAATGGCGTTAAATTATCTAAAAGAGGTGATCTTTTGAAAAATACACTTATTTTATTTACTGTAAGTAGTTTTTTGTTAGTTGGGTGTTCTCAAGAAAAAAGTTATAGTGTTTGGGTTGAATCATCCCAGGACGCAGAACTTATTCATGCAGCAAAAGAAAGACTTACTAATGCAGAAATAGATTTTATAATTGATGATAATGGTAGTGTTTTAGTAAATGAGAAGGATTTTGATAAAGCTGTATTTTGTTGTTCTTAATAATATATAAGCAATAGACATACTATTGGGGGAAAGCTATGTCCTTAACTTTATTTATATTTATTGGACTTTTTGCTGTATTCTTTATCACATTTCATAAAAGGCCATTAATAAACTTATTTGGAGAAAATAATATTCTACTATTTAAGTTAAAAAATGCTGGGTGGTTTCAAAATTATTGGTTGGCTGGCATATTCCTATTTTTCATAAATGCGATCCTATTTTTTTCAACTGCGCTTCTTCTGTATGCGTTGACTTATTTCATAATTCAATATGTACATTTGCTTGTAATGACTCTTGCTGTAATTGGAAGTATCTTTTTATGGATAATAATTAATAAAGCTTGGCAAGGTACGAGAAAAAATCGTTTGAAGATAGGAGCAGTCGGGAGTAGTTTTTATATGATCCTGTCTCTTATGTTGATTTATATGCTAGTAACACTAGAGCCTTCCTATCCAGGTGAGGATACTTTTATGAGAGCGATTGGATTAGTTATGGGTATTGTAGTGACAACAGTAGCGTTTATTTCGTGTTTTATCTTTACAGGGTTTTCTATAAAGAAGGATTAAATATTCTTAAACTTAATGTCGGCTGTCATTAGTTTTTTAATCTGTCATGTTTATCACCTCAATGTGTATATGGGTTATTTATTATGGATTAAATCAATCTTAAGGATGATATATTTAGAAACTTAATAATACTTAATTAAAGTGCGTGGTTTTATAAATAGAATCAGTTTTTTATTTAGAGATAAAAGGATTAATGTTAAAACGTAAACACACGGGTTGTATAAGCAATTCGAGAATTTTTAAAGAATTATTCTTTAGAAAGGATGATTAATATGAAAATAGATTTACTATCGAACCAACCGGAATTTATCAATGAAGTTTCTGAAATGGTTTATAAAGAATTTGTTGTAAAAGCAGGTAGTGGAATGAAGTTTGAAGATGTAGTTCATTACTTTTCTAATACAAAGGATTATTCATTTCCCATTACTCTAGTAGCTTTTGAAAATGAGGATTGTTTCGGTACTGTATCAATATTTGAAAATGATCTAAAGATAAGAAGAATGTATAAACCTTGGCTTGCATCTCTTTATACAAAACCAGAGAACCGTGGTAGAGGGGTAGGAAAAATGTTAATAGACAAGGCTATTAGCGTAGTAAGTGAACTGGGATATGATGAGCTATATTTGAGAACAGAAGATGCTTCTGACTATTATAGGAATAGAGGGTGGACCTACCTTGAGACTGTTTCTGATGAAAAATATAATAAGATTGATGTGTTTAAAATAAAGTGTAAATGATATTAATACTAATGAAACTTTAACAGTGATTATTTTGATTTGGATAAATATGTTAATATTGATTGAGGTTTTAGAAAGGAGGTTTTTATTTTATGGGCGTCTCATTGTGTAAAGCAACTTTAGATGATACGGCTAAGCTTCATGAGATGCAAGTGAAAGCATTTATGCCATTGCTAGAAAAATATCAGGACTACGAAACTAATCCAGCTAATGAATCCTTAGAAAAAGTTATAACTCGATTTAATCAACCATTTACAGATTATTATTTAATTAAAAATCTTGAAGAAACAATTGGTGGTATTAGAGTTATTAAAATGGACAATAAATCTTATCGTGTCAGCCCTATATTTATTTTGCCAGAACATCAAGGAAAGGGAATTGCTCAAAATGTCTTTGCAATCATAGAGAAAATATATCATGACGCAAGATTATGGGAGTTGGACACCATTCTGCAAGAAGAAGGGCTTTGTCACCTGTATGAAAAGATAGGTTATAGAAAAACAGGCAAAACCAGAAAAATAAATGAAAAGATCACTATAGTTTTTTATGAAAAACCACAATTTAAATAAGTTAAAACTTGTGTATTATAAATAATCCATGTGAACTCTTAATAAGAGTTTTTCATAAGGAAACAGAGTTGGAGGTAATTGTATTAAGAAAATAACATTATCAAATGGAAAAACAATTGAAGTTGAGTGTTTGAGTTGTGCATTAACAAGTGGTTTGATAGAACCAGATGGCGGGGTTGTATTTGAAACGAAGTATTTCCATGCCCATCAAGATGTTGCTTATCCAATCAAGGGGTTAATCATATTAGCTTCTAAAAGACATATCAAGTCTTTCGATGAATTAACCGAAGAAGAAAAAACAGATTATATTCATGTTTTGACCAAAATTAGACAGGCTCAGAGAGAAATTTTAAATATTGAGTATGTTTATTACTTTTATAACGAAGATACTTTTCACCATTTCCACACTTGGATGGTTCCAAGATATGAGTGGATGTATGAGTTTGGCCGCTCAATAGAGTCGGTTCGACCTGCGCTACTTCACGCCCGCAACCAAATGAATGATACTGAAAATATTGAAGAAGTAACGACAGCAATCGACTTATTAAAAAAAGAATTAAATAAATGATTTTGTATAAATTATGCCAAAAGACGATTGTTCACAGTAGGGGGGAAGTTAAAAATGCCGTATGAAATGAATTGGAACTTAGATAGCATTTTTCTAGGTGGAAGCAAGTCAAACCAATTTCTAAATCACTTAAATGAATTGGAAGTTCATATACATAATTTTAAAAGGTCTGTTGCCTCTTTTAATGCACCGCCCGCAACAGGTGAAGGGGCTAATATAGCAGAACTAGTGAGCAAAATTGGAGAAACCCGCATCCATTTATCGCAAGCCAATTCTTTTGTTACTTGTCTCCTTTCTCAAAATCCAAAAGATCAAGATGCAGCAACTTTACGAGGAAAAATACTCAAATTAGAATCTGATTTTAAAAATGAATTATCTAAAGTAAAGGTTGTTTTAGCAAATACTAAACAGGAGATTTGGGTAAGTTTAATAGAAGCTAAAGAATTAGCAGATTATAAATTCATTTTAAATGAATGGCGTGAAAATACGCATATACATTTATCGGAAGATGAGCAATCGATAATAGCTGATTTAATGGTTGATGGCTATCATTCTTGGGGTCATTTTTATAATGCACTTGTAAGTAGTATGACAGTTAATATTGAAGTGGATGGAAATGAAAATCAGCTATCGATAGGGCAAGCTATCAACTTAAGATCTAATCCTGATGAGAAGGTTCGAAATGAAGCTCATCAGGCATTAGAAGCATTATATGAAGAAAAAGAAGAGCTGTTTGCCAAAATATTAAACCATATTGCGGGCTTCCGGTTACAAATATATCAATATTCAAGAATTGAAAATGTATTAGAAATCCCTTTAAAAGAAAATAGAATAACGGAAAATACAATGAATGCGATGTGGTCAGTAGTCGAGCAATATAAAAAACCATTCTCGAATTATTTAAAAAGAAAAGCTGAATTTACAGGGAATCCTACTATGAAAGCTTATAATTTTTGGGCTCCAATTACGAATAAAAGTACTAAGATTCACTATGATGATGCAGTGGTACTAATAACGACTCATTTTAGTCAGTTCGGAAACGAATTAGAAGCATTTGCTAAGCATGCTTTTAATGAAGGCTGGATTGAAGCGGAAGACCGTGCCAATAAATCGGCTTTCCCATTTTGTGCGAGTTTTCCGCTTACCGGTGAATCAAGAATTTTTATGACCTTTGGGGGGACGTTTTTAAATGTGTTAACGCTTGTGCATGAATTGGGTCATGCTTTCCACAATTATGCGATGAAATCTGTGGATGGACTAAATAAACAGTATCCGATGAGCATTGCCGAAACCGCTTCAACCTTTGCAGAAATGATTATTTTTGATGCTGCATTGGAAAAAGCACAATCAACAGAAGAAAAATTGCTTATATTAGATGAGAAATTAAAACGAAGTGTCATGAATTTTATGAATATCCATTCTAGATTTTTATTTGAGCAGAGATTTTATGAAGAGCGTAAAAAGGGGCTTGTTTCAGCCAAGCGTCTAAATCAATTAATGAATGAGGCCATACAAGAAGCATATAATGGCTCCCTTGAAGAACCATCTACTTATTCTTGGGTGTGGACTCCCCATTATTACATAACACATTCTCCTTTTTATAATTTTCCTTATACTTTTGGGTATTTATTGGCATTGGGGATTTTTGCAAAGGCAAAGGAGAAAGGAAAAGAATTTGAAAAGGATTACCTGAATTTACTTAGAGACTCAGGTAGTATGACTGTAGAAGATTTAGTAATGAAACATTTAGGAGAAGACATTACATCTAAGGACTTCTGGGTAAAGGGAATGGAAATCTGTGTGAAAGATGCTGAGGAATTTATAACCTTAACTTGTTTGGATTAGATGCATAGAAACTATAGTATATAATAATCAGGCGCGATTCTATAAAAAGAAGTAGCGCTTATTTTTATTAAAAGTAAAATTTATGAAAGAATTAACAAAATAAATTGGATATAAATGTTAAATTATTAGTGGAGATTGCTTTAAAGTTTTTTAGTTCTAAAACATAAGGTGGTTATAGTAATGAATGGAACTGAAATATTAAATATTTTTGGGTTTGAAGTGAAAGAAGAGCCTACAAGTATTTATCCATATTCACCAGTCTATCGGGTGAAATATGGTGATCAGAATGTTGTTGTAAAACGTACGCAAAGCAGAGCAGAAAGTGTTATGTCTTATATCAACATGCTAAAAGATAAGGGGATAAATGTTGTAACACCAGTTAAATTACAAGTTGAAAACCCACAAAAATTTGAAGATACAAATTTTGTTGTTTATCCATTTATAGAAGGTCAAAAATACTCGGGTAAAGACAATGAAATTTATGAAGCTGGTAAAATGTTAGGACAGATTCACAGCTATTCACCTGTTTCAAATAGTTATAAACTCCTTGACTACGATGTCTATGATTTTAATGAGGAAGAAGTGGAAGAGAGTATGGAGGCAATTATCCAACATGCTAACAAAGCTGGAATAGAAATTGATGCGGCGTTAAAAACAAAGTTGCTGGAAAGTGTAGCGAATCAACAGAAACTTTACCGTGCAAATTTACCACATATTGCAACGCCACATGATTTTAAAGCAAATAATTTAATATTAATCCCCGAGCCATTTCTAATTGATCCAGATAATGCTGCTTGGATACCGAAATTATTTGATCTAGCACTCGCGTTACTACTTTTTCATAATGAACATGAAGAAGCCCCGGACCGGGTTTTCACAATAGATGAATGGGATTTATTTTTAGCTGGATACAAAGAATATATCGACATTACCGATGAAGAAAAAAGATATTGGGAAATGGCGAAGCAGCATGTCTTTCTGGATGAAGTAATGTGGTTAATCGCTGAGTATGAAGAGGACTGGCAAAAATCTTCTCAACAAAATTTATTTAAAAGCTTGATTCAAATTGTACTAGATAGTGCTGACTATAAACTAGTATAAATCGTTTGAAGCTGACTATTTAATAACACATTTATTCAATGTTACATAGGCAAACTAACCTCCACTTTATTTAATCCGACACGATTCTTATTGTTTATGCTTTTTAAATATCAAATAAAAAATAATTGACACTTTAATAATTTTTATGATATTATTAAAAATTTGTTAAAAATCCATAAACGTGTTAAGGTTAAGAAGGTTACCTTAAGGTTGCCATATGGAGGTGGATTATTTGTTTCAAATTGGTGAAAATATTATTTATCCAATGCACGGAGCAGGTATAATTAAAGCCGTAGAAGAAAAGGAAATATTAGGTGAAAAACAACAGTGTTATATTATAAAAATGTCAGTCGGTAATATGCAAATTACAATCCCTATGGATAAAATATTGAGTTCAAGTATACGTCCAGTGACTGATATAATTGAATTGAAACACATCCTTCATATTTTTCAGCATGGAGAATCAGATGAAGTATTGCCGTGGAGACAAAGGTATAAAGTGAACACGGACAAAGTAAAAACGGGTAAAATACTGGAATGTGCTGAAGTTGTACGTGATTTGATGCGTATGAAAGAAGAAAAAGCACTTAATACAAGTGAAAAAGAAATGTTAAATAACGCGCATCAATTTTTGATTAGCGAACTGGGATTAATTAAAGGGATTACTGAAAACCAAATTAAAAGTTTCTGCTAAAGTTAATGTAAGTCTTCCTAATAGGGTGCGATTCTTAATGAAGAATTGTGCCTTTTTCAGTTGATGGATTTCGTTAAGAGAATTATTGAATACTCGAATTAAGACTGCTTAAAGCCGATAATTTTTAACATACTAAAAGTAAGATTAAAATTAAAGGTGTGGATGGATTGAAAAGAGCAGTATTTTTAGATCGAGATGGCGTAATAAATGAAGTGCTAACTAAGCGAGTGAAATTTGTAAACAATCCGAAACAATTTTATTTTTTACCTGGTGCAGAAGAAGCCATTAAAAGTTTAAATGATCATTTTGATTATGTATTTGTTGTGACGAATCAAGGTGGTATTGGATTAGGTTATATGAAGGAAAAGCAGTTACAGAAAGTTCATGACCACATGGTAGCTGAACTGAAGAAAAAGGGAGCAACGATTCATGAAGTTGCCTATTGTCCGCATAAACCTAAGGCTGGGTGTGAATGCAGAAAACCAAATAGCAAAATGATTTTGGATTTAGGTGAAAAATACAAAATAGATCTGGAAAAATCCTATATGGTCGGTGATACAGATACAGATATTCAGGCAGGTAAAAAAGCAGGTACTAAAACAGTTTTTATAGGTGAGCAGGATCCATTGGCAGATGCAGTTTTTCAAAATTTAAAAGAAGCAGCCCATTGGATTATTCGTGATATAAATAATGATTAGAAATAACCACAGTGGAAATTATCCATTGTGGTTTTATTTTGGGGAAATTTTACTCTTTATCAATTTCAGAAGAGTATAATAGTATTTGTTAGAATATTACATTTTTCTGAAAAGGATGTGTCTAAGATGTGGGAACAAAAATTTATTGAAACACCAAGAGGAACTTTCGAATATTTTGTAAAGGGAAGTGGTCAGCCACTTGCTATTACGCATTTTTATATGGCATTTAATGAAAAAGGGAATTGGTTTGCTAACCCATTCACAGAACATTATCAAGTCTATCTAATTAATGTCCGTGGGGCGGGTAATTCACCTGCCATCGAAATGGATGACCAAATGAATTTACAAGAAATCATATTAGACTTAGAAGCAATTCGAGAAGCATTACATATTCCGAAATGGGCTTTTGCAGGCCATTCAACAGGTGGGATGCTTGCATTGCAATATGCTGTATTAAAACAACAATCTCTTACAAAATGTATTTGCGGTTGCAGCGCAGCAAGTAAAGCATACGCAAGTCATCCAAATAGTATTTACTGTGCTGATAATAAAAATTTCAATAGAATTATCGAAATCATGGAAAGTCTAAATAATCCAGACACGCCGCAAGAGAAACGAAAAGATTTAGGTTTTGAATGGTCAATGATGTCATTTGCTAGTGAAGAAAAATTAAAACATGCCCTGACAATACCGAATAGTGGACGGACTGTTGGTCGTGCACTGGATTACTTTAGAAAAGTAGCAGTAAAGTCATTCGATTTACGAGAAGAGCTGCCGACAATTCAAATAGATACATATGTGTTTGGCGGAAAGTATGACGCGCAGTGTCCAATTGAATTTAGTATTGAAATTGCTGACCTCATCCCTACTTCTGAATTAATAATATTTGACCATTCTAATCACAACCCATTTGTTGAAGAAGAAAAAGCATTTCTGGATTTTGTCAAAGAGACTACTAAGCCGCTTAAATTGGTCTAAATTAGATTGTAAACAGGCTCGGTTCCACTTATCGAAACCGAGCCAATAATTATTACTTACTTTAAAATAATTAATCATAAGTCTGAACGTAAAGTCCATTTTCCTCAGACCATTCTGCATAATATATTTTATTAATATCCTCATAACCTTCCTCTTTTAACTGATGAATGATCCATTGCTTATCTTTTCCGATTTGAGCAAGAATCCTTTCCTCAATTTGCCCCTCGTCGATAAGCAAGTGGGTTAGCACGCCACCGGTATCTTCATCGGATGAATTCTTTTTCAATATACTAATTTGCCCACCTGGTTCAAGAAGGACATATTTTACTTCACTAATAGAAAAAACCCCTTGCATCCGCAGTAAGGAACGTAGCTGTTCAGATTCTATTTTATTTTTCTTTAACTCTTTAATATCCAGCAGCCCATTATTTACAAGAAAAGACGGTTCTCCTTTAATAATCGGACGAAGCCTTTCAAAGTTCCTGACAAGAAAATCAGTTAAAAGATACAGCGCAGTCCATAATCCAATCGTATAGAGGACATCCCAAACTCGTACTTTTTCATCGTATACACCCTCTTCAAGCGTTCCTCCAAGAATAACGATAAATACAAAGTCGAATGGGGTAACTTCCGCGAGTTCCTTTTTCCCGATAAAGCGGATAACAACCATAAGCGCTATAAAACCTGCAATGATTTTAATAGTAATTGCTGTAATCATCTATATACACTCTCCTATCATCCTTTGAATACCCTGTAGCCTATCAATTTAAGCTGGTCATAATTCACTAGCGTTTCCTGTTTTAAAAGGGATGAAGGAGTATTAATGAGTTTAATAGAAATCATTAGTACAGGTTCAGTAGCTCCAGTCTGTCGCAAAAGGCATTACTAGAACCGTATGTTAGGAGGGGAACAAATGCGAATATATCCGGATTGTTCTGTAATTAAAAAAACGATAGAGGTAGGCGGGCTATCCAAAGCAGAACTTATTCAAAGGCTGCAACAGTCTTCAATTTCATTGAACCAATATGGAGAGAAGTTATTATATGATGATCGGTTTACCACTTCAGAAATAAAGTATACCTTGGAAATAGTTGAACTATCAGTTAGAGATCTGGGCTTTCCGAACGGCGCAACATTACCTGAAATCTATAAACAGGCGAACGAACTTCGCTTAAAGTTATGCCCACCTGAACTAGGGCCTTACTTAAGACTGGAATATGTAGATCAAGTTGAGGAGAATTCAGGAAATCCTTCACAGAAAAATGAGGCACCTTCTGGATCTATCACCATCGCATCAGAAATAATCAGTGATGAGGATAGTTTTCCAAAAGGGTTTTATGTTAGAAAAGTTGACGGCGTATTATGGCTGCGCGGATATGTTGCTGACAACTTGCATGTGTGGAATCCCGATACCCGGTTTATCTTTAAAACAGACAATGATTATTAAATCGCAGTAGTAGGGATTTTGTGTGTTCAGTACCGAATAAAAACTTCGAGGTGGTTCATTTGCTGAAGGAGAAATCGGAAATATTAGCACATCATCAAAACTTTATAACTTTTATTCATAGTTTGAAATCTTTTGATGAAAATCTATTAAGAAAACCGATTGAGGATGGAAAGTGGTCTGTTATAGAAATAGTAGGACACTTTTGCCCTTGGGATGAATTTGTTTTACAACACAGAATTCCATATTTATTAAAATGCAAACGCTTACCGAAAGGCCCAAGTGTCGAAGATTTAAACAAGCATTCTTCTTTACTTGCCAGAACCGAAGCGGTTGAAAATACATTGGAAAAATGCATTCAGATCCGGGAAGAATTATTAAGTCAGTTAAAGCAAATACCTGAAGATGACTGGTTGATTAAAATACAGATTAACCAGTCCAATTTAACATTTTACGAGTACTTAAAAGGTTTAAAGGAACACGATATTCATCATATCAACCAGATAAAGATTTAAAAAAATGGAGATACGAATCGAAATGTTCTTATTTAAAAAGTAAAAATAAGGAAGACGGAAGTGGTTTTCATGAAAATATTTGAGGCCAATCAAGCTTTCAAAGAGATTGATGGAATAATGGTTCTTAAAGAAGTTTCTTTAAGCATCTCACAAGGTGAAAAAGTGGCGATCACTGGAAATAATGGATCCGGAAAAAGCAGCCTTTTAAAACTCATCGGGGGGATATTCGAAGAAACTGCAGGGCAAGTGAAGAGATCACAAATTAACATAGGGTATGTGCCTGAACATTTTCCGGAAAGTATCCGATTCAAATTACAAGATTATTTAATGCTAATAGGTAAAATGACTTGTAGGTCGGATAAAGATATTATAAAAGAAATTCGGAATTATGCGGAGCGATTTGCAATTACAGGCTTTCTAAACACCCCTTTGCATCAATGTTCAAAAGGTACAAAGCAGAAAGCCGGAATTATTCAAGCATTGTTGAAGAACCCTAACCTATTATTATTGGACGAGCCACTAACCGGGTTAGATGACAATTCAAAAATCAAACTTTTGAATCTGCTGAATTCTCTCCAAGGGGATAAAACAATTATTTTTACTGCACATGAACCACTACTAATTGAGGGATTAGCCGATAGGGTTATAACTGTGGAAAGCGGGATAATTGTTCAAGATTCTATAAAAAACAAGAAGGAAGAATTTAAATGTATAACGGCAAAGATTCCTACTAGAGAAATAATGGCCGAGATACCTTCTCTTAAATATAAATTTATAGGAAGTGATTTTGTTGAAATAGTTGTTTCAGCTGAAGAGTCCGATAAAATATTGGCCATGTTGCTTAAAAGAGGATGTTCAATAATTGAATTAACAGAGAAGAGGTAGTAAGTTGTCAGCTTTTATCCGTTACCAATTAACAAGCTATGTTCTTTCATTAAAGTTTATTCCACCTGTTGTTATTTTTTTCGTATGGGTGTTTATTTTATATGCCTATAAAAATGTACCGATACTAAGCAGTTATGCAGCATCTTCAATTGCCATGTACCTAATCATGACATGGATTACAATGGCCATTTTTACTTTGGAAGAAGAAGCAGAAAAACATATTTTAATCTTTCATTTAAAAGGAAAAGTAAGTTACCTATTTGGCAAGTGGCTAACTATTCTAGTAGTAATGACACCTTTACTTTTATTTGCAATTTTTTTCCCGATCATTACAGAAAGTTTTAAAGGGCATATGTCACTCATGCTATATACTTATGCATTATACAGCCACTTGTCCTTTATAGTATTCGGGATATTAGTAGGAACCCTATTTTCGGCTACTAAACTTGCTACAAAAAATATGCCTGGCTTTCGGCTGTATTTATAATCGTAGTTTCACTTGCCTCCAAATCTATTGCCGAAATCTCATTGTTTTTTAAATGGATTTTATGGGTCTTTCCGCCTGTGTTCAATGTGATTGGGATTATGGATGGCGAAGATCAGATACTATTAAACACATTAATATTAATTGATAGCTTTTTTGTACTTCTTTATATATCCATCGGAGCTTTCATATTAGTTTTTCTTTTTGAAAAAAAAGAGAGTTAGGTGCTTTAAGAATTTATAACGAGTGGTGCTTTATTTGAACTCATATTATCCCTAATTATTACTAAAAAGATACGATTAACAGATGGAAGAAGGAATAATTTAATAGAAATCAATATTTACAGGTTTTGTGGTATTCATATTGGAGGAAATATTGGTGATGAAATTAATAATTGCTTTTTTAGCGCTGAACGGCGGTTCAGCAGTTGCGATACAAAGTCAAATCAATACCTTATTTAGTAAGAAAGTAGGCATATTAGAAAGCGCAACAGTTTCCTTCACAGTAGGAGCACTTGCTTTATTCTTTTTGGCTTTCTTTTTTGGAAAGGGAAATTTTTAAAATGTATTTACTGTTCCAAAATGGCAATTAATCGGAGGATTATTAGGTGCCTTCTTTATTGTCATAAATATTTTTTCTGTAAATCTTATTGGAGTTGCCGCAACCTTTATGGCTGTTATCATCGGTCAGATTTTAGTCGGTGCAGTTATTGATCATTTTGGACTTTTTGGTGGGGTTGTCTATCCGATAAATATGACGAAACTCATTGCCCTTGCTTTGATGTTTGTAGGGATTTATTTGTTTAATAAAGCTTAAAAGAAATAAAATGGAAATTAATTTTTGTATGTAAAATTTATGAAACTTATTTGATTTCCTTTCGTAGGTTTATTTATGGAGGGAACTGAATGAAAAAAATATGGTGGGCGATTAATGTGTTTTGGATTGTCTTATTTGGCGGGTTAGCTACATTTATTTATTTAAGAGAAGTAGACGGTGCTGGTGCAGTTCAAACACCAGAGCTAAGATGGCTTTCTTTAGCGCTATTAGGTGTAGTATTTATTTTAGTTGCCATCATCCAACTTATATTTTTATTTTTTTTAAAGAAACCAAAAAGTTAATAGCTTATAAAATTTAATGCGCTTTCCGTAATAAGGGAAGCGTTTTTTTATGAATAGGGCCAAATTTGAGCAAAATTAAATTTAAAATTTTTAAGCCAAATGTTCTTCTCGTATGTCTAATAAATGTAAAACGAAAATGAAGGGAGGAATTGCGATGAATATTGAACGTTTAGTAAAAAAAGCTCAAAAAGGAAATGATAAAGCGTATTTAGAGCTTTTCCAACAGTATGAAGCAGATATTTATCGAATGGCCTATGTCTATGTAAAAAATAAAAACGATGCTTTAGATGTAGTTCAAGAAGTAGCTTATCAGTCATTTAAATATATTAGCACTTTAAATAAACCGGAATATTTCAAGACATGGCTTATAAAAATTACGATTAATTGTGCATTGAACGTAATTAATAAAAATAAAAAAGTGGTTCAACTAATTCCTCAGTTTGAAGTACATACAGGGGCGGAAGTTGAAGATATTGCAACTTCTTTATCTTGACGAGAACTAATGGATACTTTGCAGGAAGATGAGAAAAGCGTGATTTTACTAAAGTATTATAATGACCGTACGTTAAAGGAAATATCAGATATCCTAGAAATCCCACTTGGAACAGCAAAGTCCATTTTATATCGTGCTTTAAATAAACTTCGCCAAAATTTAAAGGAGGTAGAGAACTATGGAAAATAATCTTAAACAAGATCTAGAAAAAATTGAAATCCCATTTCAGCTTCATGAAAGAAGTAAGAAAGGTATCCAGGAAGCTAAATCGGAAATGGGGGGGAATGTGAAACGTTTTGTGAAAAGACGTATAGCTATTACAATTATGGCCGCCTGTTTAATGGTTCCAACTGGGGCATTTGCGTATCAATCGCTACTTGCAGATGATTTATATGGATCGTTTGATAATGTAAAAAAACATATAGCAAATATCACAATGAAAAGTTATTTATTATTTGATGCTAAATTGTCCCAAGCAAAAGGTGATTTAGGAAAAGAACAATTTGAACAATTTAAAGAAGTTTTATATGTAATTACAAATGCAAAACTTGAATTTGGCGATAAAAATGGAAATATCGATTATTCCCATGTTCCTCAAGATAAAGTGGAGGAAATTAAAGCGGCCATATATGAAATCCAACCTTACTTTGACAGATTAAACGATCAACCATCTAGTAAAGAGATTTTAACAGCAGAAGAATATGAGCAATATATTCAGGCTTTATTAACCTATGAAACAGTTATGGCACAATTAGGTGTCTCTTCACCACCAAAAATTGAGATGATTCCGGCCGGTTCACAGGAAGAATTTTTAAAGGCTCGTGCTGTTTTGGATTATGTGAATGAAAAACAGATGGAGAATTAATGGTGTAAATCGGCTTGGTATTTTCAAGCTGATTTACGTTTTTATATTTAAATAGACAATAGTATTCACAAACTGATAAAATAATTAGAAATAAATTACAGGTGGAATAAAATTGAGAAAAAGACTAGGTTGTCTACACGCCCATTATTCAAATATTGAATACATAGAAAATGTACTTGCTCCATTTAACATTGAATTAGTCCATTTTGTTGATCCAGGATTAATGAATCGACTAACCTCAGATCAGAAATTCAATGAAGTAGATGCGCAACAAAAAGTGAAAGAGCAATTGGAATGGATTGCCCAAACGAATGTTGATGCTATTTTAATTACTTGTACAAACTATATTGCTATTTTAAAGGATGATCAACTTTCCATACCAGTACCAATTATTAAATTGGATGAACCGTTCTTTGATTTCATCTGCAATATTCAGCAGCCCCATACTTTACTTTTTACCAATCCGGCAACCGTTGAAGGAACAATGGAACGTCTTAGACTTTTTGCTGATACCTATCAAAAATCGTTAAACATCGAGGTTGTTGTTCTAAACAACATGTTTGACTTAATCATGCAAGGACGTAAAAAAGAATACGATCAGGAAGTAGCAAGGATGTTAGAACAACTTATTTACGATGATAAAATAATTTCTGTTGCTCAATTATCGATGGTGGATGCAGCTCAGCTTGTTGAAGCGAAGACAGGTAGATCAATCACGAATCCGTTAAAAACATTCGTGTCTTCTATTGTTAAAGAATTAGATTTAGAAGAAAAAATCAATTAATAATCAATTTGACGAGCGCGTTTCTCTAAGAATCAGCGCTTTTTTTATTAATGTAAAATCAACTGGGAAATTTATGTTAATATTTAGTTATATTTAGTAACGTTAATTTAATAATAACAATGAATGAGGTGTTTCCATGATAAAACAACTTGACATTCGCATTACAAAAAATGCGGAAAAGCTCTTAGAGATTCAAATACCATCCTATAAAGTAGAGGCAGAAATTATCGGTTATGATGACATTCCACCACTGAAAGATACAGTAAATACTTTGAAAAAATGCGGAGAAACTTTTTTTGGTTATTATATAAATGAAGAACTATGCGCGGCCATATCCGTGAAAGTTATCGATAATGAAGTAGATATACATAGACTAATCGTTCATCCGAACCAATTCAGAAAAGGAATCGCACAGAAACTGTTAACTTTTATTGAAGGTAAGTACAATAAAAAAACATTCATAGTAGCAACTGGATCCAAAAATACGCCAGCGGTTACTTTTTATAAGAAGAATGGGTTTCAGATGACGAAGGAAATCAAACTAAATGAACATTTATCCTTAACCTATTTTGAGAAGAAATTATAATCTGATTGAAGTTTGCAGCATGGGAGAGGAGTGAAAAAATATAAAGCACAAATAGATGCTCTTTTTACTGCTCATCATATTTATTCTGTCATTTTTGATTCGATTATATATTAATTACGAAGCATTCCAGGAAACTAATTGTCGGAATGCCTTATTCTTTTCATTCTGGACGATAACAGCCTGTGGATTCTTTATTTCATTCAAATTACTGTGGATAAATATAGTTGGAAATAGCCAATGTATTTATTCTTAATAGCCTAAGGGGTGATCAAATGCCGACTATTAAACACAAGCAGTTTGTAAAAGCACCTATAGAAATTTGTTTCGATCTTGCCAGAAACGTAGAGACTCATTTAATGACTACTGCTAAGACGAAGGAAAAAGCGGTAGGTGGGGTTACACATGGCTTATTAAAAGAGGGGGACTCCGTTACTTGGGAAGCTGCTCACTTTGCCATCAGACAAAAACTAACAGCAAAAGTAATCTACATGCAACAACCTACAGAGTTTGTAGACATAATGGTAGAAGGTGCTTTTAAATCATTCACCCATACACACCGATTTGTAGAAGTAAAAGACGGAACTTTAATGATTGATATATTTGAATATAAGTCGCCATTTGGTCCATTAGGCATAATTGCTGACAAATTGTTTTTGTACAGATATATGGAAAGCTTCATTATTAATCGAGCAATAGAATTGAAAAAGCTTGCAGAGATTAAAGGGAGGGCATAAATGGCGGTCTCTGAAATCATTATCATGATGCTTGTTTATGGAGGTCTTTTTTTATACACCGCACGATTAGGTTCTTCCAACAATAAAATTATTTTTTACGGTCACTATGTTTTCTTGATTGTATTATATGGGTTAATATCTTTATCTATTTGGTTTATATACAAAGGATTAGAAAATCATATTAATAATCACAGTGGATATGAACCGATTAGTTTGTCGAAAGAGGCCATTTTTTTAATCGTTGGTTTCACCACATATAATCTAATATTACTTTTATTAAGTAGGCAAATAAATAGAAATAAAACTTCTATTATGAAAGTATAGTCTGTAATTATATAAATGTTTAATTGAAAGGGCTTTAGTATGGAGATTTTGTTAGTTGGTACGATTCACTTAGGCGATACAGCTGATATGAACACTTTGTCGGACGAAGATAAAAGTAATTATTTATATCTACATTAAGGTCAACAAACAGAAGTGATGCAGCATTAAAAATCCAGTTGTATACATTAGAAAAACGAGTTGAGGAACTTGAAAGAAAATTAAATAACAAGTAATGGATCTATCAAGGAGTTGAGAATAATATGGTTACTTTAAGGAATGTGCAAAAGACAGATTTAGAGGAGCTGGTCGTTATTGAAAACGAGGGCTTTACAAAAGAAGAGGCTGCCACAAGGGAAGCATTTATAGGAAGAATTCAGCTGATCGCTGATACATTTATTGTCGCTGAAAAAGATAGAGAAATTGTAGGTTATATTAACGGCCCTGTAATTCCTCAACTTTACATAACCGATGACCTTTTTGAAGAAATTAATGAAAATCCTAAAAGTGGAGGCTATCAAAGTATATTAGGGGTAGCTGTTTCTAAAAAGGCGAGAAATCAGGGAATCGCTCGTATCTTGATTAATAAAATGGAGCAGCTAGTAAAAGAAAATGAACGACAAGGAATTACATTAACATGCAAACAGGAATTGGTTTCTTTTTATGAGAAACTCGGGTTTGTAAACCACGGCATTTCTGAATCACAGCATGGCGGTGTTAGCTGGTATAACATGGTCAAACTACAAGAGAATATCGATTAATTAGTGGGAGGGTTTCGTTGTAATAAGGAAATCCTCTTTTTATTTACGGTAACATAATAACATTATTTTCCATTATAATGAAACTAACAAATTTATACAGAGAAAGGAATAATATGGAAATTATAAAAAGTACAGAAGATCAATGGAATGCAAGTTTATATGATGGTAAGCACTCGTTTGTCTCAAAATACGGCAATAATTTGGTGGAATTATTAAATCCAAAGGAAGGAGAGCGAATACTTGATCTTGGTTGTGGAACAGGAGATATAGCAAATACTTTATTTGAGTATGGCGTGGAAGTAGTAGGTGTCGACAAATCTGAAAATATGGTGAAACTAGCGACTAGTAAATACCCGCACATACCATTTACCGTTCGAGATGCTACCCAATTAACGTACCAAAATGAATTTGATGCGGTATTTTCTAACGCAACACTCCATTGGGTGCACCCGCCGAATGAGGCCGTGCAATCTATTTACCAAAGTTTAAAACATGGTGGTAGATTGGTTGCTGAATTTGGAGGGAAAGGCAATGTAAAAACGATTACAAGTGAGATTATTAAACAAATAAATAATGCAGGCTTTGAATATAACGCAGTACAATTTCCCTGGTATTATCCAAGTATTGCGGAGTACTCGAAGCTGATGGAAGAGGCAGGGTTCAACGTGACTTTTGCCCAATTATATGATCGACCAACGCCTTTAGACGGGGAAAATGGATTGAGAAATTGGATTGACATGTTTGGCAGTGTGTTATTTGATGGTATACCCGAACAGTCCAAAGATGATCTTATCGATATTGTCGAAATGAATTTAAAAGAAGTTTTGTATTATAAAGGAACTTGGATGGCAGATTATAAAAGGATTCGTGTAGTCGGAACAAAATAAGAAGAAAGGAAGGGTATACTTCGCCCTTCCTTTGTTTTAAATTGCAGAACTAGGTTAATAACTAATTGAGTTAGAAGAGTAAGAAAGAAAAATAAGTAAAAGTTAGGTGAATATATGAAAAAGTCCTCTCCAAAGTTGCCTTTAACATCTGAAGAAAGAATTAATTTAAGAAAGTGCAAAGTGAAATTGAATGAGATCGCGCTTATGCATATACCACAATTAACTGAATGTATACAATCAACTTCCGAACGTGCTAAATACCTTTGCGCACTAGCTCAATTCCAAACTATCCCTTCGATTGGACCAAAGTTGGCTCAATGGGTTACTGAATTGGGTTATTATTCTTTGGAAGAGTTGAAAAACGAAGATGGTGCTGATTTGACTAATCGTCTAGAGGAACACTTCGGTTATTGGGAAGACCCGTGTGTAGAGGATTCGTTAAGATGTATCGTACATCATGCTAACCATTCAGGCAGCCAAAAAAGTTGGTGGCATTTTACGGATGAACGGAAACAATATCGGGAGAAAAATGGATACCCTGTTTCAAGACCAGCGATATCTTGGCATGATAAGAAAGATAGAAGCAAATAGAGTGAGATTAAGCAGAATTATTAAGATAGAGTGTTACAGGACTAAGGGGGACTATATATGGCAATTCATAGAATAGATCATGTAGGTATCATAGTAAACGATCTTACTGCAGTTAAAGAGTTTTTCATCGAATTTGGGCTTGAAGTGCTTGGTGAAGGGGAAGTGGATGGAAAATGGGCAGAGCGGATCATCGGGCTTACTGATGTGAAAGCAACCATTGTCCTTTTAGGGATGTCAAATGGCCAGGCAAATTTGGAGCTGGTCAAGTTTCATACAGACGTAGAAATAGAAAGTATTCAGCAATCTTTTAAAAATCATATTGCCTTTGCAGTTGAAGATATTGAAACGGTCGTTGTTAAATTGAAAAAGAAAGGCGCGGAAATTATTAGCGAAACTCAAAACTACAATAATATATATAAATTATGCTTTGTTCAGGGACCAGAAGGCATAATTTTAGAGTTAGCTGAGACAATGCGATAATCTTAAATTGGAAATATTTCAACTTAAGAGTACATTTTCCTCTAGGCGGACCTTTTGTGATGAATACAAAAGAAGAAATTAAAGAAGCGTTCCGTGATTTACAGCTAGGTGGATTTGGTCTGCCAGCTGTAAGAAAGTAAAAACTAATCAGCAATTAATAAGGATTATTTCAATGTACCGGATGGAATTTAGCCATCTGGTTTTTTGGTTTTATCAGGTTCGACTCTACAATTATGGTAAAATTTAAAATATAAGGAGAGGATTTCATGGATTTATTATCATTTGCCTTTTTAGGATTTTTGCTTTACATCGTTGTATTTTTGGGAGTCAAGCATGGGATTAATTATTCGGAACTTGGAATTTTAATAAAAAAGAAATATAAGATTGAAGAAGAAATGCCTAACTTGAGTAATGACGACATTGAAAAAGAGTTAGAAAAAGATATCAATTAATAAAACTAATCGAGAAATATAGGGGGATAAGTGTGGAGATTAAAAGGCTGGAAAACCAGGAAAAGGTGCCTTTGGAATTGTTATTATTGGCGGACCCTTCAAAAATTATCGTTGAAGATTATGTAGCAAAGGGCGAATGTTTTATAGCCGAAAATGAAGAGCAAACCATTGGCGTCTATGTACTGTTACCGACAAGACCGCAAACTGTAGAAATTGTCAATGTAGCAGTAGCTGAAAATTATCAGGGAAAAGGAATCGGAAAATTATTAGTAAGTCATGCGATTCGTGTAGCCAAAACACAGGGGTATAAAACGATTGAAATTGGTACGGGAAATTCAAGTATTGGGCAATTGGCTTTATATCAAAAATGCGGTTTTCGAATCGTTTCAGTTGATCATAACTATTTTATTAAGCACTATTCAGAAGAAATTTACGAGAATAGCATTCAGTGTATCGATATGATTAGGTTATCGCAAGATTTATAAGGGGGATAAGGATGAAAAAATTATTGTTTTTATTCTGTTTGTTTTCCATTTTGCACATCACGACTGCTTGCAGTAACCAAGATGAACCTATTACAACAATTGAAGCCGCAATTTCACAGTTGACAGAGGAAGAATTTGAAAGTGTCGGTACTCATGAGTTAAAAAATCCTCAAATAGATGATTTTAAGAAATTTACATTCAACGTGGAAGTAGACAATGTAGCTGGACAGAAAGTGGAATTTTCATTTAGTGATAGTTGGAAAGATGCGATCGATTCATTTGATGCTACTGACCGTTATTGGTTTGGAGGCGGAAGTGAACAAAATAATGAAGGTGAGAATGTCGCCTCGTATGTGCAAGAATTTGTCTTTTATTCTAAAGGATTAAACAACGAAGTATCAATGAGAGAGGCATTGAATACAATTATTTTTGAAGTAAGCATAGACCAGATAGGAGAAGTCGTGACAGAAGAATATAAAGTTGGGGATTTAATTGAATTTGAGTAACTTCGTTGATGGAAAATAATAATTAAAAATGATTGGAGAAATTTTCATGAAAATATACAATCTAGCAAGTCCATTTCTAAATCAATATGAGCCTTCAAAAGAGTACTACGAAAGTTACTTTAATCATCATCCAGAAATCTTTAGTTATTATTTTGAAAATCACTGTCACAATAAAGAACTGAAACTTGAAAATGCTTTAAAAGCGCATCCAAATATGATTGAGCAAATGAACTGGGTTGCAAAGAAATTAAAATCGCTCACACCCCAGATTACAAAAGAATATGAAAAGCGGTTTCCGATAATATTTTCAAAAGATGTTTATATTTTTGTTGGTCTAGGTGGTTCCAATGCTTATACTTATCGTTCCATGGACCCTCATATTGCTTATTGTGTTGAAAAATTTGAACCATATGAAGAGGGCCTTAACGTAATAATTGCGCATGAATTTGGCCATGCAGCCCATCATCTTTACACAACACATAATGGGATCGAAGCAAAAGATATTCAATGGTCTAATCCGTTGACATGGCTATTGCAAGAGGGTGTAGCAACTTTTTTATCAACTTTAGTAGTAAATGTAGACCAAGATATTTATTTTGCATATAAACGTGATCCGGAGTGGCTTTCATTCTGTGAAAAAAATATAGTAACCATTATCAATGCTTTTCAAAAAGATTTAATTCAAAGAACATCAGCAGAAATATTTAAAGAATGGTTCTCGATTAATGGGGGTCAAACTTTTGGCTACAGTCGGATTGGTTATTATATTGCTTATCTTTTAGTAAAACGTTTAGCAGGTGAAGAAGGTATTGAAAATGCAATGCTTTATTGGGGACATTCAGATTTTGAAGAGAGAATGAAAACGTTATTACGAATTATAGTAAAAAAAGAAAAGTAGACACACGTTGATTTCATATATTGGGGGAGTAGCATGTTTATAATTAATACAGTTGCTTTATGGGTAATTATCTCAATGACGATTAACAATTATTTAATGACTTTACCTATTCCGGTTATAAGAAAAAAGGATTTTCCGACTACCTACATGATTCCTCAAAAGAATCGAATCGATTTCCAAAAAGATACGGAATGCGCGGCATTTTCAACAGCTTACCTGCTACGTCATTTTGGTAAGGATGCTGAAGGAGAAGCGTTATATAAACATTTTCCCAATAAAACAAAAGCGGGCAATGTATATCCAAAAGGAATCCGTACTGTGTTAAGAAATAACGGATTTAAGACAAATTATTATAAAGGAACTATTGATACATTAAAGTACGAAGTCAGTAAAGGAACGCCCGTAATTGTTTTTATTAAAGTACAGAAGGATCTCAAAAATCTGCATTTTGTTCCAGTAGTAGGTTATGACAAAGAGCATATTTACCTTTCAGAGTCATTAAGTCATTTAGTGAATTGTGAAGAAAAACAGCAGAACTATAATCGAAAGGTGCCGATTGAAGAATTTAAAATGCTATGGAATGTAAAGAGAATTCATATGCTTCCCTATAGCAATACATATATAGCAGTAGATGCTAAAAAAAGCTAACAAAACTTTTAGCGGTAGGTGAAAATAGTGAAAGTATTTGGAGAGAAATTAAATGGCCTTAATTATGAAATAAGAAAAGGGATTTAAGCAGTAATTTTTAATTCAACAATGACTCGTGTCTTAACAGTCCAAACTACAAGAGGGGATTACTTTTTGCCGGTGGCGGGATTGAAGATCATGAAAACCATTCGCAATGCCTGGAAAGAGAAATACTTGAAGAAACAGGATATAACGTAGTGATCGGGACTTATATAGGGAACGCAAAGTGCTTTTTTCTCTCAACCAAAAAAGAGCCAATTCTAAATGATGGCTATTTCTACTTCGCACAATTATTAAATAAAATCCAAGATCCCATTGATGACGACCACTTTATAAAATGGATTGAGACGGACAAAACCCAAGATCTCTTAATACATGAACATCAGTATTGGGCAATTAAAGAAGGACTAAAACTGAAGATGCATAAAAAATGAGCTAGAATCATTGAATCTAGCTCATTTTTATTTTAACGTCTAAGTTTAAATTTACGCATACGATCGACTAAGAAACCGCCTTTGAATGATTTTGGCTCATATGAAATGATAAATGCCTTTGGTTCAATCGATTCAACAAGGGCGAATAATTCTTTTTCTCGGTTTCGTTTAGCCAAAATCTCATATTTATAACGTTCACTGTCACGACCTTCACTGACAGATGTCGTGATGGCAAAGCCGCTGTTTCTTAATGTTTCGATCAATTCCTGATTTTTTTGCTGAGTATTGATTGTAACTGAGACAAAACCAATAGCCAGTTTGTTTTCAATCATTGTTCCTATTGGTATCCCAATACTAAATCCGAGTGCATACACAATCATTGCGATAAAGTTCTGATCACCACTAAAAATGATAGAAAGTGCAAATACGTTAATTAAAACTTCTAAAAACCCAAAAATTGAAGCAAGAAGTCTCATATCTTTGACTAAGAAAATTGTTCGTAATGTCATTAACGGCACGTAAACGAGCTGTATGACCAGGATTAGGATTATCTCCTGCATGAAATCCCCTCTTTCTTTAAAAATTTACTTTACTTTTTTACTTCTACCCTAATATGAAATTTATATTCTTATTAATTATTTGAGTAATTAGTATAAAATGCAGGGGAATTCAATTGCTTTTATTAAATTAATTTTTCAAACGACCATTTGTCCAGCTGGATGAATAGTCGTTTTTTGTTTGGAAAGGGGGTTCGAGATAGGTAAAGTCCGGAAGTATAACCATGAATTAGTAGTAATAAAATGAGATTTTATGCACTAGTTCTAATAAAAAACTGCTATGATGATAGTGTTTAAGTCTATTATTTGAATATTAAAGGAGTTGCAAATTTGATAAAATTAATCAGAGTATCACTATTAATTTTACTTTCTTTACTAGTTTTAAATAGTGGCCCGTTGACCTCGAGTGCAAACAGCGTGAATCCTTTACCTTATGAAGATGAGAAGTCAGGAAGAAATAGTAACGCTTATTTATCTACATACGAATTTCCTTCAACCAAAATGAAGGAAGACTTTATTAATGAAATTTATACATATGCAATGAGAGCAAATGAAAAGTGGGGAATCCCTGCTAGTGCGATAATTGGAATGGCCATTCTGGAAAGCGGCTATGGAACAACAAGAATAGCAGTGAATGCAAATAATCTTTTCGGAATAAAGGTTTGGGGATATAATCCGAAGAACGCCTGGCAGCTGAAGGGCCAACCTGATGAAGATTATGAACCGGTACCTGTTCTAATCGATTACGGAAATGACCGCAAAATATATGATGAAAGCAAAAGAAGAGATAACTGGTATCGGGCTTTTACTTCCTATAAAGAAGCGGTTGATTATTTAGCAGGGAACTTGTTGTTAAACGAAAGGTATCGTTTCGCAAAAACCAATTATGAAGAAAGAATGAAAAAGGGATGGAGTTATGAGCGAGCTTCCAAAGAATATCTATACGATATTGCCAATGCCGGCTATATCCATTTGGGTGGGGAATACTATCGAAATAAAGTAGGCTCCATCATGGACGAATATGATTTATATCAATATGATGATAGGAAATTAAAAGACATAGATTGTCATTGGGCCGAAGAACAGATTCTTTTCTTAACTGAAAAAGGTTGGATCTCTGGCTATCCTGATGGTACATATAAACCGAATCATTTGATAACAAGAGCTCAAGCAGCTGCTATTATAAGTAACTTTTTAGCATTGACGTCAACAACAATAAATAAAAACATCTACTTTAGTGATGTGGTAAAGAGCTTTTGGGCTTCAGAATCTATTCATTTAGTAGCACAACATAAAATAATCAATGGTATCGGTGATGGACGTTTTTCACCAAATACTTTTTTAACTAGAGCGCAAATGGCTCAAATCTTTTATAATGCCGGATTTTATAGCCAATCTGTAAATAATCGTGTAAATTCATTTAAAGATGTGGAACAAAATTTTTGGGCATTACTTGCGATTGAAACGATGAAACAAGAAGGAATTATGGCCGGCTATAATGCAAGCCGATTTGGTCCGAATAATCCTACAACTAGAGCACAAATGGCAGCTATGATTTATCGAATACATGAAAAAGGCTTAAACAAATAATCGAACATAAAAAAGAAGCACTGAATTGTGCTTCTTTTTTGATTTATCTAGGAACCTTTGTAAATTCATTTACCATACCAATAAAAAATTGAAGTATTCGAACATCATCCGTCAGTTCGGGATGAAAAGAGCAGCCTAAAAATTGTCCATCTCTAGCTAATACAATCCGTTCTTCATATGTAGCAAGTATTTCGACCTGTTCACCAATGGTTACAATATGCGGAGCTCGAATAAAAACTGCTGTTATGTCATCACCAATTGATGGAATTGATAAAGCAACTTCAAAACTGTCTACTTGTCGGCCGAAAGAATTTCTTTCTACTTCAACATCCATTAAACAAAGGTGAGGGGTAATGGAATCCTTAATCTTTTTTGCCAATAGTATGAGACCGGCACATGTCCCGAACATGGGAACCCCTTGCTGTGCCAATGCTTGTATAGGTGCTAATAAGTCATTGCGTTCTAAAAGCTTACCGATAGCTGTACTTTCTCCACCAGGCAAAATAAGACCATCAATACCACGTAAATCATTGCTTGTTTTTACTGCCACAGCTTCATGACCAAGAAGTTTAATTTGATGCATATGCTCACCTACTGCACCTTGTAATGCAAGTACTCCTATTTTTGACATACTACCAGCCACGCTCCTGCATCCGTTCATTAACATGAAGTGTAGCAATTTCAATTCCTTTCATCGGTGTTCCAAGTTCCTTCGAGATTTCAGCAATCAGTTTGTAGTCTTTAAAATGAGTTGTTGCTTCCACAATGGCACGTGCAAATTTCTCGGGATTCTCGGATTTGAAAATACCAGAGCCAACAAATACGCCATCTGCACCAAGTTCCATCATTAACGCGGCATCTGCAGGTGTAGCTACGCCACCCGCAGCAAAGTTCACAACTGGTAAACGTCCTAAACGTTTAATTTCCAATAGTAATTCGAATGGGGCTCCTAAATTTTTTGCCTCTGTCATTAATTCATCCACATTCATTCCTATAATACGACGTACTTGAGCATTGACTTTGCGAAGATGACGAACTGCTTCTACAATGTTGCCTGTCCCCGGTTCACCTTTAGTACGGAGCATAGAAGCCCCTTCGCCAATACGTCGAGCTGCTTCTCCTAAGTCACGGCAACCACAAACAAATGGCACTGTATAATCACTCTTCAGTAAATGGTATTCTTCATCAGCCGGTGTTAAAACTTCACTTTCATCGATATAGTCAACACCCATTGACTCTAAAACCCGTGCTTCTACAATGTGACCAATTCGTGCTTTTGCCATAACAGGGATCGTAACGGCATTCATCACTTCCTCAACAATTCGCGGATCCGCCATACGAGCAACACCGCCAGCTTTCCGAATATCAGAGGGCACACGTTCCAGCGCCATCACAGCTACTGCTCCTGCAGCTTCCGCAATTTTTGCCTGTTCAGCGTTAATGACATCCATAATAACGCCGCCCTTTTGCATTTCTGCCATTCCACGTTTTATTCGATCAGTTCCAACTTGTACCATGTAAATAACCTCCATTCCTGTAATGATACTTAGTATAATGAAAATTGACCGTATTAAAATAGCCAATTATTAATTAAACGATAAGGTCAGAAGAATTTTGTCTGAAAATATAAGGATCAGAGTACGAATGAATATTCACTTAAGGAGTCGGATAATTCTGTTATAATTATGATTGTAAAAGTTTCTACTTACTGGATAAGGAGGATACGAATATGATAAATAATCTAGATTTGAAGCACTTACAACGTTGTGTTGAATTAGCAAAAATTGCGCTTGAGAAAGGTGACGAACCATTTGGTTCAGTACTTGTTTCCGACGATGGAGAGGTACTTTTTGAAGATCATAATCACGTGGCAGGTGGTGACCATACCCAACATCCGGAATTTGCAATAGCGCGATGGGCAGCAAATAATATGAAACCTGAAGAAAGAATCAAAGCGACAGTATATACTTCCGGGGAACATTGTCCGATGTGCGCTGCAGCACACGGTTGGGTTGGTTTAGGCCGGATTGTTTATGCAAGTTCATCTAAACAATTGGTAGAATGGCTAGCTGAATTGGGCCAAGCTCCTTCACGTGTACGGAATCTTTCCATTCAAGAGGTTATTAACGATATTACTTTCGATGGTCCTGTTCCAGAGCTAGCGGAGGAAGTTCATCAACTCCATCGTCAGTTTCACGAAAAGAGAAGTTGACTATAAATCCATTTTAAAATAGAAGTGGATAGGTCGAGATGGTTGAATGCAAGCGCGATTCTGTAGTAAGGATCAGCGCTTATTTTCATTAAAAGTCCATAAATCTGAAGGAGAAAAGTATATAGTGGGAATTTTTTATTAAACAATCAACAGGCGTAGTTCAATAATAAGGAATGCGTTTTTTATAAGGCCTGACAAAATAATGAAATATAAAAGGGACGTATGAAATGTGGCAGCAAAATCATAAAAGTGTAAAAATCTATTTTAGAATATATTTAATAATTGCAGTCTTTTTATTAGCAGGCTGTTCATCTATTCAAAATGTCATATCTGAAGATGAAGCAAAACAAATGGTCTTGGATCATCATTTTAACCATAATAGTAAAACTGAAATACGATCTGTTGAATTGAAAAATAATAAATACTTCATTGCGTGGGAAATAAAAGATAACTGCGAACGTGGGAAAGATAGTGTTAATAAAAAAGGCGAACTCGAGATGATTGAAGCCAGTATATGTTAGTTAAAATATGCCTTTCAGAAGGAATCTAAGGGAAATACGATCGATAAGATATTTTTGTATTAGTTTTAATAATAATGTCCATTCTTTTATAAAAAGAGGTGAAAGAATATGGAGAGAGTGGCGCACTATTTTTGGGCGGTTCGGATTCCGGATGGAATTAAACAAACCATTCACGAGGAACTCACACGAAGTAAACCAATATTCCAGTTTAAGCGTTGGGTAGATTTAAATGATTATCATATAACGCTTGCCTTTCTCGGCGCTGTAAAACCGCAGCAACTTTCATCCGTTATTGAATCAGTCAGGAACGCCATACAAAATCAAAAAGCATTTATGTTAGACATTAAAGGACTGGGTGTATTCGGGGCTCAAAGTTCACCTCGTATATTTTGGGGAGCGGTGAGTGAAGCAGCCCCTTTGTATAAACTTCAGGAAATTGTCCATCAAACTTGTCTAGATGAAGGCTTTACACTAGAAACACGGCCTTATCATCCGCATATTACATTGGCACGAAAATGGGGAGGCAATGAAGATTTCAATGTGGACAACTTTGTTACGCATAACCCATTTAAAGAAAAGCCTTTATCATTTCAAATCACTGAAATCGTCCTTTATAAATCGAATATAGAAAACACACCGAAATATGAACCAATTGCGACGTTTTCATTAGTATGATTATCTTCATTTTAATATTGTATAAGTAGGCGGGTGCGATTCTGTAAAATGAATCAGCGCTCGTTTTTTTATAATTATAGGGCTATTGAATTTATTTGGTAAATATATGTCATCAATCTGAAACTTTCTTCCATTTTATCCGTATAATTTAGTTATCAGAGCAAGGGGGGGAAATCATGTATGAAATGCCGGGAAGTGGGGATTGGTTATTCAACTTCGGGCCAATATTTATGGCACTTATTTTTGTTATCATAGTTATTTTAATAATTGGCAATATATTCAGTGGTTTAAGACAATGGAGGGAAAATGAAAACTCACCTCGCCTGACTGTTCCGGCCATAGTAAAAGTTAAACGAACAAGTGTAACGAGACATAATCATCACCATCATGATAACAACCACCACTCGCACAGTACCTCTACAAAGTACTTTATAACATTTGAATTTGAGAGTGGTGACCGGTCTGAGTTTCATGTTTCAGGCAAGGAATATGGTATGCTCGCAGAAGGGGATATTGGCACGTTAACTTTCCAAGGAACAAGATATATTGATTTCACTAGAACGAAGCTTACGTAACCCAACTAAGCTCTTTGATATAAAAACCGCGCGATTCTTTTATTAGGATCAGCGCTTTTTTGTACGGGTGAAGTGCTATCCATCATTTGAACATGTATTTTGAAACATGTATGATAATTTATACAAGCCAAACTTGAGGAGTGAGATCTTGAAAAAATATGTCCCATTTGTCTTAAGCTTTCTTCTTCTAGCAGCGTGTAACGAGACGAATAATAACACGACAGCCGATCAGGATTCTGGAGCAGATACAAAGTCTAATGAAGTAGAAACAACAAATTCTCCAAATAATGATGAGACGGATTCTAATCAACCGGCAGGCAAAACTGCTACGGCGGAAGATTTTCAAAGTATTATTCCAAGTAATTGGGATGTCAACATGCCAACTGACTTTCCTGTTTCAAAGGACAGCTATTTAACTGCGATTACAACGACAAATAATAATGTCATAACATTTAATTTCTATGAAACTCCATCTAAACTGGCAATAAATGATAACGCTATAAAGCAAAGCGGCACGTATACAGGTCAATTAACAATTACCAAATATGATTCAAAGGAATTGGCGAGTGAAGAAATTGATCAAACTATTTTCGATAGTGGACAAGCTGTTGATTTAGGGCACGAAATTACAGGCTATCAGGATGGCGGGGCGGGCTCTCTATTTACAAGCTGGAATGAAGGGCGTTGGGCAATTATTGCCCGGTCATTGACGGAAAAGGCTGAGGAAAGCTTGAACACAGCAAAGGAAACAGTCGAATTTTTAGAAACGAACATGCTTCCAATACCAAAAGATTATGGTTCTTTACATGTCGATACTGAGCAAACTGGAACAATGGCGAAGTGGCAAAAGGAAAATTATTTATACACAATGACGGACTTTGGTGAAGATACATTACCTTGGATTGTGAAGTTTAAATAAATATTTACACGTATTGAAAGAACAAATTTCCAAAGATTCGAACAAAATAATTTGATACGAATGCTGTTAAGAAACCCGAATGTTTTCATTCTTTTGGGTTTCTTTTTTTTATTAAAAGACCATTCTTTATAAAATGAAAGCGCTTCAAAATTTTTCGCATATATAAACTGTTAGATTCATAACGTGTTGTAACTGAGTATTCTATAAAATTGTGAATATTATTTAACAATTTCGTACTCAAATAATTTCATTTACAAGGAGATGTTATTAATGGATTTTACGCTAAATGATGAACAAAAAATGATTCAAAAAACAGTAAGAGATTTTGTGAATAAAGAACTGAAGCCTTTGGAGCAAGAAGTATTAAAAAATGAAAGGGAAGGCAGACCTGGTATCTCTAATGAAAAAATAAAAGAATTAAGAGAAAAGGCAAAGGCAATTGGATTTTGGGGCATTAATACGCCGGAGGAATACGGTGGAGCAAATTTAGGACCAATTATGTCAGTGTTAATTGCAATGGAATTAGGAAGAACTTTTGTACCGTTCAACTTTGGTGGTTCTGCTGATAATATCCTTTATTTAGGTAACGAGGAACAGAAACAGAAATATTTAATCCCTACTATTAATGGTGAAAGACGTTCTTGCTTTGCTTTAACCGAGCCTGATGCGGGATCAGATGCAAGAGGTATTCAAATGAGAGCGGTTAAAGATGGCGACCATTGGGTGTTAAATGGTGAGAAAGTATTTATTACAAATGGAAATGAAGCAGACTTTGCCATGGTATTTGCAGTGACAGATAAAGAAAAAGGCGCGAATGGCGGAGTAACTTGTTTCCTTGTAGATAAAGAAATGGGTTGGAAGTCGGAATATATTTACACAATGGGCGAATGGGGACCAGCAACATTAGTATTTGATAACGTTCGTGTTCCTGAAGAAAATATTTTAGGAGAACTGGGTCAGGGTTTTAATTTAGGCATGCAGTGGATAGGTCAAGGGAGATATATGATTCCTGCTGGTGCAATCGGTGCTGCAGAACGCTTATTACAAATGGCCATCGACTATTCAAAAACACGAGTTACTTTTGGTAAACCTATTGCAGAACGTCAAGCAATCCAATGGATGATTGCAGATTCAGCAGTTGAAATTGAAGCAGCAAAATGGATCGTATTTAGAGCTGCATGGATGGCTGAAAATGGTATGGATCCACGTCATCAATCATCTATGGCAAAACTAAATGGCGCAATTATGGCAAATCAAGTGGTCGATCGTGTTCTTCAGATCCATGGTGGAATGGGATATACAAAGGAATTACCGATTGAACGATGGTATAGAGAATTAAGATTATACCGAATTTTCGAAGGAACAGATGAAATTCAGCGCAGAACGATTGCAAGAAATTTATTAAAAGGTCATGCAAAAGTTGGAGAGTTACTTTAATTAAGGCAGCTTTTACTCATTTATTTCTTTAACATACTAACTAGTCAGTTATTATGCGGTAGTAATACTAACCGGTTAGTTAATAAGTGTGGCTCTAGATGAATAGTTAGTTTGCCAAATCAAAAATTTAATCCGAAATAGTGTGGGTAGAACATCAATTATCTTTACTATATTTATAGTAAATGCCAGCACCGCCATGCGCTTCGGCTCTTCCGATGGAGGCAAAACCGCCTCCATGTCAGAGTCTCCAACTTGTGTCAGGGCTAAGCGAGCGTTCCCCGCTTTTCTATTAAATTGAAAGAAGATGAATATAGATGATGGAAAGGAAGGCGTTCTTTCTACTAGGATTCATAATGTTTTTAACGATGACAGGTTATGGAATAGTACTTCCTACATTACCATTCTTAGCAGATGATTTGGGGCTTTCATCAGTTCAAATGTCATCGTTAATCATAATTTGGGCAGTTTCCCAGTTAATTACTGCACCTATATGGGGTCGTTTAGCTGACAAAATAGGGAGAAAACCCGTTCTAATGATTGGCGTATTTGGCTTTGGTGTAGCTTTCCTTTTACTAATTTTGGCTCAAAATTATTGGCAATTGCTTTTAGTTCGATTAATTGGTGCAGCAATATCATCTGGTACTCAAACTGCAGCTTTTTCGATGGTAGCTGATCACACTAGAAAAGAGTTTAGAAATCAAACCATCGCGAAAATGGGGGCAGTGAATGGACTTGGCTTTTTGTGTGGTCCAGCTATTGGAGGGTTATTTTCTCCATTTGGAGTCGTAGTACCTTTTATTATTGCAGGATCTCTAGCATTAATAACTCTACCTTTTGCCCATTTTTACATCCGAGATTCGATAAATAATGATAATAAAGAAACTCAGAATACGTTTGCTGGAAATAATGAAACAGTTTCTTTTTGGAAATCCATTACAATGGTTACGAAAACCGGATATTGGAATCATTATATGATCATACTTGGATTGTCCATTGCAGCTTCGAGTTTCTTCGGTCTACTTGGATATTATCTAATAGCAAAATTTGAAGCTACCCCAATCTTTGTAAGTATGGCCTTTAGCGCACAAGCGGGAACTTCTGTCTTGGTACAATTCTTTTTACTAAAAAAATGTTATGAATTATGGAATGAAGATACGATTACAAAAATTGGCTTATCCTTTACGGCAATTGGCTATTGTTTAATTAGTTTTGCGCCATTAATATGGGTAGCAATTTTAGGATGTGTTTTTACTGGTTTTGGGCAATCATTGGTTCGGCCGACTACTATAGCGATGTTATCAAAACGCACTGAGATGGGGCGAGGTATTACATTAGGCCTCCAAGAATCAATGGATAGTTTAGGGAGAATACTTGGACCTCTTTGGGGGGGCTGGGTATTCATATATCTCGTATCGGCTCCATTTATAACTTCTGCTGTTATAACAGTAATTCTATTAGGTATTGCATTTTTAATTACTTCCCAACAAAAAATTGAAATATCTCTACACAAAGATACTAGTAACTCATAATCGGAACGATTGGCCTTAAAATGTAAGCGCTTTAATGCGAAAAATACTATGAAAATAGTAAATTAAAGTTAGGAGGGTAACATGTTACTAACTGAATTATTGAGTGGAAATATTGAGAATTTTGGTGAGTATAACCTTCTGTATTTCTATGATAAAACTTATACAAATAGTGAAACGGAAATTATTTGTAAGAAAGTTTCTAGTCTTGTCCATTCTCTGGGAGTGGAAAAAGGAGATCGGGTGTTAATTTGTATGCCAAATTGTCCCGAAGTTATTTTCTCTTACCAAGGAGTATTAGGAGTTGGTGGCATCATTGTACCAGCTATGTATCTTTTACATGAAAATGAAATCAACTTTATTTTAAAAAATTCTGAAGCAAAAGTTATTATTACATCATCTGTTCTATTGCAAAAATTAAAAAATGCATCCAGTGATTTATCTGTTAAACCGAAGATTATTTGCATTGATCAACCAAGAGAGGAAGATATACAAGAAGAGTTCGAAATCATTGAATGGGAAAAGGCTCTTTCTAATATATCAATTTATGAAAATGCTCCTTTAGAGTTAAAAGAATCAGATGTAGCCGTCATCCTTTATACATCCGGCACTACGGGTATACCGAAGGGAGTTATGTTAACGCATAAAAATCTCTACTCAAATTCAATGTCAGGATTAAAACTTAGAGCGGAGGACGAAATAAGAAGTACTACTCTAGGTGTTCTTCCTCTAGCCCATATTTATGGTTTTGGCATTATGAACAGTATGTTTTTGCTAGGAAGCTCAGTTGTTATTTTTGATAAATTCGATGCCGAAGAGGTATTTAAGGTTATTGAAAAATTTAAAGTAAAATCCTTTGCTGCTGTCCCGGCTATGGTACATGCGATGTATTATCATCCGAATGCCTATAAATATGACTTATCTAGTTTAGAAACAGTTGGATCGGGGGCTGCTGCACTAGCGATTAGCTTACGTCATAAGTTTAAAGAAAAATTTGGGGCCGAGGTAAGAGATGCGTATGGACTTTCTGAAGCATCGCCAGGAGTTGCTACACAACGTAATGATATGCCGATTAAAGAAGGTTCTGTAGGAGTACCAATGCCAGGTGTAAACATTAAAATCGTGGATGAAGATGGGTATGAGGTACCTGTTGGGGATGTCGGTGAATTATTAGTACAAGGCGATAATGTAACGCCTGGTTATTTTAAGAATGAAGAAGAAACAAAAAAGGCACTACAAAATGGATGGCTTCATACAGGGGATATGGCAAAAGTGGATGATGAAGGCTATCTGTACATTGTAGATCGTAAAAAAGATTTAATTATTCGAGGCGGATTTAATATTTATCCGAGGGATTTAGAGGAATTGCTAGTTAAACATGAAGCTGTATTGGAAGCTGCGGTGATTGGTGTTCCTTCCGAAAAAATGAGTGAAGAAATTGTTGCGTGTATTGTGAAAAAGCCGGATGCAGAAGTAAGTGCAAGTGAATTAATCGGATACTGCCAACAAAATTTAGCTAAATATAAGACACCTCGTCATATTGAATTCATTCAGGAACTTCCGAAAAATGGTGTTGGGAAAATCATGAAAATCAAGCTGAGAGAACAATTTGCTAACCTGATATTAGATTAATATAAGTAGTTTAATATACTTGAAAGGAGGCATTCGAATGACTGGAAAAAATGACACACTACTCCAAGTAGAGGAAATGAAGACGGTTTTTAAGACCAGAAAAGGTAACCTAGAAGCTGTTGATGGTATTTCATTTAGTATTTCTAAAGGTGAAACAGTAGCGATTGTAGGTGAATCAGGCTCTGGTAAAAGCGTATCAGCACTTTCGATTTTACGTTTGTTGGACAGTAATGGAGAAGTCACTTCCGGGAAAATCCTGTTTAATAATTTAAATTTAAAAGATATTAGTAATGATGAAATCCGAAAAATTCGAGGAAATGAAATTGCCATGATTTTTCAGGATCCGATGACATGCTTAGACCCTGTATACACAATCGGTGATCAGATTACCGAAACGATTAAAATTCACGAAACACTTAGTAAAAATGAATTGCAGGAACGTGCACTAGAATTATTAAGGTTAGTTGGACTTCCGGACCCTGAGAGCCGTATTAATGCCTACCCGCATCAATTATCGGGTGGTCAAAGACAAAGAGTAATGATTGCCATAGCTCTTGCATGCAGACCTAGTTTAATTATTGCAGATGAACCTACAACAGCTCTTGATGTGACTGTCCAGGCACAGATTCTGCAATTACTGAAAGATTTGCAAACCCAGTTTGGAACAGCGATTATCCTTGTTACACATGATTTAGGTGTTGTAGCGGAAATGGCGGATAAAGTAGTTGTTGTCTATGCGGGGCAGGTTGTAGAACAGTCGAATGTGAAGGATTTGTTTAATAAACCTCAACACCCGTATACAGAAGCATTAATGAAAAGTATTCCAAAAATTGATACAAGTAAAGAACGTAAACTGCTCACGATAAAGGGAAATGTTCCAAGTTTAATAGAAATTCCAGCTGGTTGCCGTTTTCATCCAAGATGTCCTTTTGCTACTGATAAGTGCAGAAGTGAGGAACCACCACTTTTTGAATTAGCAAATGGTCGAGAAAGCAAATGTTGGATTGCAGATCCCAACCTGACAGGAAATTGGGAGGGACCAATTTTAACAGAAGAAAATGAGCCTGTCTTTGAGCTCAATCAACATTTAATCAGTAAAAAGAATTTATTGGAAGTAACAGACTTAAAAAAATACTTTCCTATCACAAAAGGAATACTGTCAAGAACAATCGGACACGTTAAGGCAGTGGATGGGGTAACACTGAATATTCACAAAGGCGAAGTTCTTGGTCTTGTAGGTGAATCCGGCTGTGGTAAATCAACTGTTGGAAGATTAATAACAGGTCTTATTGACTCAACGAATGGGGAAGTAAGTTTTGATGGAAAACAATTATCAAATATTAATAGAAAAGAGAAAAAAGTTTTAAGGAAGCGGGTTCAATTTGTTTTTCAAGATCCCTATAGTTCTCTAAATCCGAGGATGACCATTCTCGATATTATTGGTGAACCATTAGAAGTGCACAATCTAGCAAAAGGAAGTTTAAAGCGTCAACGGGTAGGAGAGCTGCTTGAAATCGTAGGGCTATCTAAAAACGATATGCATAAATTTCCTCATCAATTTTCAGGAGGTCAAAGGCAAAGAATTGGTATAGCAAGAGCTTTGGCTACTGAACCAGAGCTTCTGATTTGTGATGAGGCAGTGTCCGCATTAGATGTTTCTGTTCAAGCCCAAATTTTAAATTTATTAAAAGATCTTCAGTTGAAACTAGGGTTATCTTATTTATTTATCTCTCATGATTTAACGGTAGTCAAATATATTTCAGATAGAATAGCTGTCATGTATTTAGGAGAAATAGTAGAAGTAACCGATTCACAAACTTTATTTACAGAACCGCTCCATCCATATTCAAAGGCACTTATTTCCGCTGTGCCAATTCCTAATCCTAATATTCAACCAGACCGAATTATCCTAAGTGGTGAAGTACCAAGTCCATCAAACCCTCCAAGTGGCTGTAAATTTCATACGAGATGTCCTTTTGCAATGGATCTTTGTAAAAAAGAAAAACCTGAACTAATGGAAATTACAGAAGGTCATACTGTTGCCTGTCATTTTTATAAGGAGGTGTCACACATATGATTGACTATATTGTTAGGCGCTTAATTTTTGGGATATTCGTACTATTAATTATGACAACCTTCATTTTTATCATTATGAGAGCGGTACCTGGTGACGTTGTGACCCTTCAGTTGGCTAACTCTGGTGCAACTCCTGAACAAATGGCTGCATTGAAAGCTGAAATGGGTCTAGATAAAAGTGTTTTCGGTCAACTAATAGATTGGGGTAAAAATGCGCTTCAAGGAGATTTAGGTAGTTCTCTTTGGTCAGGTAAGGAAGTATCCCAGATTATATTAGACAGACTTCCCGTAACTATACAACTAGCACTAATGGCAATTATTTTAGCCATCATTATCGGTATTCCGATAGGAGTTATTTCCGCTGTTAAACAAAATACATTTATAGATCATTTTTTAAAAGTAATTTCAATTGGAGGATTATCTATTCCAAGCTTCTGGCTGGGACTAATCTTATTAACTGTATTATCACTGTCTTTCAATTGGATTCCACCACTTGGTTATCAATCATTCGCAGAAAATCCTATTGTTAATCTACAGCAAATGTTCTTACCCGCAATTTGTCTAGCAATTACACTAAGTGCCAGTATTGTTCGTATGACAAGATCTGCTGTCCTTGAAGTACTGCATTCGGAGTTTATCAGAACGGTACGGGCAAAAGGTGCGAAAGAAGCGGTTGTAATATTCAAACATGCCCTTAGAAACTCGTTGATTTCAGTTATTACATTAATTGGTTTACAAATTGGATATCTGCTTGGAGGAACTGTAGTACTTGAATCAATTTTTGCACTCCCAGGACTAGGCAGTTTGATTTTTGAAACTGTATTAGTGAGAGATTATCCAGTTGTTCAGTCAACCGTACTGGTCTTTGGAGCGATGTTTTTATTAGTAAATTTGATGGTGGATGTGATGTACGGTTGGGTAGATCCACGAATTAGAACTAAATAAAAAATGCCTCAATATTCTTGTTTCAAGAAAAGGAAGTGATTCATTTGTCTCAAATACAAATAGACTCTGAGTTGCCAAAAGAGAGTATAAAGGCGAGCAGGAACATACACTTGAAAAAATTTAAAGAGGATTGTAAACGCTTTATTCATACGCAAAAAATCGGCTTTATATCTCTTTTAATTATTCTTTTAGTTTTCGCCGTCGCTGTATTTGCACCCTTCATTGCACCGTTTGACCCAATTAGTCAAGATCGTACAGCATTTTTGGCAGCACCAAACTCACAACATGTGATGGGCACTGATGATTTAGGACGTGATGTGTTTAGTCGTCTAATTTTTGGTTCACAAATATCGTTACTTGTTGGAATTGTAACAGTCGTTATTTCAATCGTATTAGGAACATTAATTGGAATGATTTCTGGATATTTTGGTGGGGTAATCGATTTAGTATTTCAAAGAATAATGGATGCAATTATGTCAATTCCAGCTTTAATTCTTGCTTTGTTTATTGCAGCTTTGTTGGGACCTGCCATCCATAATGTAATTATAGCATTGGTGATTATCGAGATACCTCGTTTTGCTAGGATTGTTCGAGGGGAAATGATGAGAATCCGTGAATCTAATTATGTTGAAGCATCCCGTTCGGTCGGTGCAGGTTCATTTCGAATCATTATGAGACATGGATTGCCAAATATGATGGCACCAATCATTGTCATGGCAAGTCTTGCTTTTGGTCAAACAATTATTGCTGAAGCATCACTTAGTTTTCTTGGAATAGGAACTCCACCACCGAATCCATCCTGGGGGTTAATGTTGAGTGATGCGAGTAGATACATGGAAAGTGCACCATGGCTTGTGCTTTTCCCTGGTTTAGCCTTATGTATACTAGTTTTGGCATTTAACTTATTTGGGGATGCACTTCGGGATTTCCTTGATCCCAAAATGTCTTAGGCAGTTAATAACAATTTTCCCTTAGGAGGAAATACTTATGGATAAAAAACTGAAATCCATAATCTATGTGTTCGTTTTAGGATTATTAGTACTAGTAATTAGTGCTTGCTCCGGTGACGAATCATCAGATGAAGGGCCAGACGATAAGGATGGAGGAACTACTGCACCGAAAAGTGGTGGAACCTATACCATTCTTACACCTGCAGATCCTGATATGCTCGATCCTCATCGTCAGTCATCAATTTATACACATATGCTTGCAGGATTAGTTTATAACAAGCTAGTTACTTATGAAACAGGACCGGATGCTGCTTATACAGATTATAATGTTGTGCCGGATCTTGCAGAGCGTTGGGAAGTATCTGATGATGCAAAGACCTATACGTTCCATCTTCGAGAGGCATATTGGCATGATGTAGAGCCGGTAAATGGCAGACAGTTAACGGCAGAGGACGTTGTATCGACAATGGAAAGAATCATCAATTTGCCTGGTCATCAAGCAGCATTATTATCTGTAGTAGAAAGTATCGTGGCGCAAGATGATCAAACAGTAGTCTTTACATTAAAACAGCCATTTGCTCCGTTTTTAAATTTCATGGCAAACCATTTCATGTGGATTTTACCTAAGGAAGCGATTGATGGGAAAGTTGATTTAGCAACTGACGCCATTGGAACAGGTCCATTTGTATTAGAAAAATGGGAAGATAATGTGCAGGCTACTTACAAAAAAAATCCGAATTATTATGAAGAAGGCAAACCGTATTTAGATGAAATTATTTATAAAGTCGTACCGGAACAGGGATCTCGGATAGCAGCATTTCGTACAGGTCAGGCAGATTCTATAGGTGGGCTATCCCCTGAAGAAATAACACAATTACAAAAAACAAATCCAAATATCAAAATTTTTGAAGCCCTGTTTGCTACGCAGGAACAGTTGTATATGAATATGGAAAGAGAACCTTTTACGGATTTACGGGTACGGAAAGCCATTAGTATGGCTGTTGACCGAAAATCAATGGTTAAGGCTATCTACGGCGGCGGTGAAACGAGTGGACCAGTCAATCCTTCATTAGGTGATTGGGCCTTACCTTTAGAAGAGCGAGAAAAATTATTATCATATAACCCAGAAGAGGCAAAAAAGCTACTGGCAGAGGCTGGGTATCCAAATGGTTTTGATACGACCATGATGGTAACGAATGGCTACGGAGAACAACTTGTGCGTGTCGCACAATGGGTTGCGGAAGATTTAAGAAACGTGGGCATTAATGTCGAAATAGAGGTGGTTGAATATGCTGCATACTTCTCGGAAAAATGGCCGAATGTCGATTATGACATGGGTGTAGGCTACCAAACTTATTTCCAGGAGCCTGATGAATGGCTTCGTACGCAATTACACACGAATGGTTCCAGAAACTGGTATAACATCAGTGACCCGGAATTAGACAAATTGCTTGATGAGCAGAGAACAATACTGGATGTAGAAAAAAGAAAAGAATATATCTATGAAATTCAACGTTATGTTTTAGAAAATGTAGTCAATCCGATTCCAATCACAACTTATTATACGAAGACTCCGATACAGCCTTATGTAAGAGATTCATATCCACATGCTTCATACGGATACGGATATTTAAAAGATGTTTGGTACGATAAATAAAAAATTC
This sequence comes from Solibacillus kalamii, assembly GCF_002174535.1. Classification (NCBI taxonomy): domain Bacteria; kingdom Bacillati; phylum Bacillota; class Bacilli; order Caryophanales; family Caryophanaceae; genus Solibacillus; species Solibacillus kalamii. The sequence goes on from NZ_NHNT01000002.1 coordinate 572,832, forward strand.
ATCATTATAGAGTGTTGGATACTAATTGTGTAAAAATTTATCGTCACATGGAAGGTATGTGAGAAAAATTCCGACAAAAAAAGGATTGAGTACTTTGCAAAGGATAGAAAAAATAGAGTTAACAACCAACTTCCCGATTGGTCCAGTAAATTCATATGTTGTGTTTGGAGAAAAGTTAACCCTTATTGATGCCGGCCTAAAAAATAAACAGGGTTGGGTTGATCTCAATAATGGCCTGCATCGTCTAGGTGTTGAATTAACCGATCTTGAACAAATTGTATTAACACATCACCATAATGATCATACAGGTCTTGTCGACTGGATTTTAGAGAAGAATCCTACTATTAAGATTTTTGCTCATAAAGATACTGAAATGATTTTAAAAGATGAAAGCTATATAGAATGGAGCTCTGAATTTTTTCACAACTTATTCATTGAATTTGGTTTAACAGAAGATATGGCTATCAAGTCAGCGTTTCGAAAGGGACACCGGGATTACTTCCAAACTGCATCTGTTGATGAGGTACTAGAGGAGGGAGATATTGTACCGGGTTTACCTTCATTTCAAGTAATAGAAACGTTAGGTCATTCACAGGATCATATTTCTTTTTATTCCGCGGATGAGCAGCTGTTCATTTGTGGAGATCACATTATCAAAGGGGTCCATGGAGGGATGTGGATGGATGCACCTAAACCCGGAAATACGCGTGCAAAACCCTTAATCCAATATCTAAAGAATTTAGAAAAGTGCAGAAAACTTTCTGCTAACTTTACTTTTTCAGGACATGGCCCCATTATTTCCGATTTAGATGAAGCAATTGACGGACATATAAGCAATATAGAACATCGTGTAAGTCGAGTGATCAATACATTAAAAAAAGCAAATGGTGCTGCAACCGGATTTGAAATTATACAAGACATGTACCGGGGAAGGTATGAGAAAGCTGTAATTACATTTTTGTTTGAAATTATAAGTGTACTGGATTTATTAGAAGAACGGAATATTGTCATTTCAGAAAAACAAAATGGAGTATTTAAGTACCGATTAGTAAATAATTAGTGGAAAAAGCATAATGTTTCGTTTGACTGAATAATTCTTTAAAACTACTAATAAAATGTTAAGACACAAAATTTTAGTAGATAAGGCAGGAGGAATTTATTTGACTGGAAGATTTGAAAATAGAGTTGCATTTATAACTGGCGGTAGTCGCGGTATAGGGAAAAGCATTGCAGAAACTTTTACTGAAGAAGGAGCAAAAATAGCCATAATTGATATTGATACGGAAGCATTACAAAATGTACAGTCTGAATTTAAAGAAAAAGGATTCGACATTTTAGCCCTACAGGCAAATGTTGTGAATTCACATGAAGTTGATGCCGCGATGGAACAGGTTATGAAGGAATATGGATCAATTGATATTTTGGTTAACAATGCAGGCATTATCCGTGATAACTTACTATTTAAAATGACAGATAATGACTGGGATCAGGTAATCGATGTTCACTTAAAAGGTGCCTTTAATACAACGCGTGCAGCACAAAAATACATGGTTCAGCAGAAGTATGGAAGAATTATTAATATTTCTTCAACTTCAGCATTAGGGAACCCCGGCCAAGCAAATTATTCAACGGTTAAAGCCGGGTTGCAAGGTCTGACAAAAACACTGGCGAGAGAATTCGGGAAATTTGGCATTACTACAAATGCAGTTGCACCTGGTTTCATTGAGACAGATATGACAAAATCTACTGCAGAGCGAATCGGCGTACCTTTTGAAGATTTCCTGAAGGCAGGTGCCAGTAAAATACCTGTTGGCAGAGTTGGAAAGCCTAGAGATATCGCAAATGCAGTTGCTTTCTTTGCCGATGAAAATTCCTCATTTGTAAACGGGCAAGTACTCTATGTAGCTGGCGGGCCGACAAATTAAAGAGGAGGGATGAAGTTTTGTATACAGAGTATATTGGACTAACTTCTAATAAAGTGAGAAATGTAATTGAAAGAGAGCTTGTAAGAAGATTTGCTGAATCCATTGGAGATAATCATCCAATCTATACTGATGAAGAGATTGGTAAACAATCACGATATGGTACAAATATTGCTCCCCCTACATTTCCAAGGGTGCTAAGATCCGGCTATATCGATGGACTCAAATTACCGTTAAAAGGATTAATACATGGTGAACAAATTTATCATTATGAACGACCTCTTTTGGTTGGAGAGGAAGTCTATTGCTACTCGAAAATAGAAGATTACTATGAAAAAGAAGGCAGCACCGGAAAAATGGGCCTCCTGAAGATGACACGGTATGGTGAAGACAGAGATGGAAGATTAATTTTCACTGAAGAGTCGATCACAATCATCACGGAAACGGTAAGGAGGTCCTTAAACGTATGACAGTTTTAGCAGATATAAGAAAAGGTGAATCTCTTGAAACGATACTAGAACCTGTATCGAGAATGGATTTAATCAAGTACTCAGGTTCTTCCGGTGATTTTAATCCGATTCATACAATTGATGAAGAAGCTAAAAAAGCTGGTCTACCAGGAATTATTGCTCATGGTATGTGGACGATGGGCAATCTTTCCAAGCTGTTTACGGCTTATTATGAAGAGGGCTATATAAAAGATTATAATATTCGATTTTCAGGAATGGTGTTTTTAAATGATGTTCTTACTTTAAAGGCCGAATTAGTTGACAAAGTGGATCAATCACTAATCTTTGATGTGAAAGCTATAAACCAGCATCAAAAAGCTGTGGTTAAGGGAAAATTAATATTTGAACGTTATTAATTAAAAAGGGTTTGTCTCGATTTCAAATAGGATAGGGGCAAATCCTTTAAATATAAACTGATAATGAGGAGACCATATATGAAAAGAGATGCTGTCATTGTATCAGCTGTTCGTACGGCGATTGGAAAACAAGGTGGGGCATTAGCAAGTCTTCCTGCTCATCTGTATGGAGGGGAAGTTATTAAAGAAGCAATCAAGAGAGTGAATCTTAATCCTGAAATGATAGATGATGTAATTTTAGGAAATGTTTTAAGTGGTGGCGGCAATATTGCTAGATTGACAGCTTTACAGGGCGGTTTATCTGTCAACATACCGGGGTTAACAATAGACAGGCAATGTGGTTCAGGTATTAATGCAGCTGCATTAGCTGCCCAAGCGATACAATCTGGGGCAGGTGATATATATGTTGCCGGGGGGATTGAAAGCATGAGCCGTGCACCATATCAATATGAGCGTCCAGAACAAGCATACAGTTCAATCCCGCCAAGGTATCGTAAAACGTTACTTGCTCCTGAAGAAATCGGTAACCCGGGCATGGGAACTACTGCAGAAAACCTTGCAAAAAAATATGATATTACAAGAAAGGAACAAGATGAGTATTCCTTAAGAAGTCAACTAAGAATGGCAACTGCAATTAATGAAGGTCGTTTTGATGAACAAATAGTTCCAATTAGTATCCCTGTTCGTAAAGGTGAGCCGATTCTTTTTAACAAAGATGAGCATCCACGTCCGAATACAACGTTAGCTGCATTAGCAAAGCTATCTCCGGCTTTCCAAAGAGATGGAACTGTCACAGCAGGCAGTAGTTCCGGACTTAATGATGCGGCATCAGCAATGGTCATTATGTCTCGAGAGAAGGCTGAAGAATTAGGAATTCAACCATTAGCCACGATTAAAGGATCAACCGTTGCAGGAGTAGACCCTAATATCATGGGAATTGGTCCCGTACCGGCAACGAAAAAATTATTAGAGAAGTTGAATCTTTCTTTATCCGATATGGACATTATCGAATTGAACGAGGCGTTTGCTGCACAGGTAATCGCCTGTGACCGGGAATTGGGAATCGATCCGGAAAAACTAAATGTTAATGGCGGAGCAATTGCACAGGGGCATCCATTAGGTGCAACAGGCGCAATTTTAATAACAAAAGCTGTATATGAATTGAAACGATCGGCTGGGAAATTTGCCCTCATTACAGCTTGTATCGGTGGAGGCCAAGGAATCTCTTTAGTAATCGAAAGGGAGTGAACTAAAATTGTAAAAAAATAATGACTTGAGGAGTAAATTAAATGCGCGGAAGAATTCTAAAAGAAAGTATAGACCTCTTTGATAAAAAGGGATTCAGCAAAACTTCCATTCAAGATATTATTGATACAATCGGTGTGACAAAGGGTACCTTTTATTATTACTTTAAAAGTAAACAAGAATTATTAATGGATATTCACTTAAATTATATTAAAGAGTTATTAGCCGAACAAGAAGTAATATTTAATGATGAATATCTTAGTAATAAAGAAAAATTGAATAATTTAATCTCTTTAATTATAAAAAATATTAAAATACATGGGAAGAGTGCAAGAGTATTTAATCGTGAGTTTCGGCATCTCGATGATAATCAATTAAAGTTAATCAATGATTATCGTAAAGAGTTTCGGATTAAACTCCAAAAACTCTTAGGTGAAGGAATAGAAAAAGGGGAATTCAGGGATGACCTTAGATGTGATATTGTCATTTTTGGAATTCTAGGCATGGTTAACCGTTCGTATAATTGGTATGATCCGGATGGGGAAGTGTCAGAAGAAGAGTTAGTGAATACCTACATGGATATAATATTAAATGGAATAAAAAAAGAGGAAAAAACTGCACTCATTAATGAAAAAATTATAGAAAATCATTTTACAGCTTAAATGGAGAGTTATGAATAAAAATAATGGTATATGTGCGTATGAAGGTTTCAAATATACCTTTGTAAAGATTTATATGAGCAAAAGAGTAAACAGGTGGTGTTCTGTATTACTCTTTTTTTGTTTTTTATAATCTATAAATGAATATATGTGAATTCAGTTAATTTGAGTTAATTTGTAATACTATTTTACGAATGGTTTAGTAATTGTATACAATTTTTCGTATATTCAATTATTTTATTTCAATTAAAAGTATATTTATGGTAATTTAGTAATAATACATTTTTTACAATTTAAACATTAAGGAGGAGTATTCAATATGGTATCATTTCCTAAACCAGGGGCAGAGCAGTTTTTAAGGACATTTTCAATTAGAGATTTTGCGGTGAGTCCGGATGAAAATCAACTTGTTTTCAGTACAAATTTAAGCGGAAAGTATAATTTATGGGCAATGAATCTGCCAAGTACATTCCCTACACAGCTGACATTCAATAATCAGAGCTGTCATGGGCTTCTATATGATAAACAAGGACGATTCATCATGGCAGGTTTTGATGACGATGGCAATGAAAATACACAATTTTATGGTTTGCCTCTTCATGGGGGTACATTAAAACCGATTATTAATGAAGAAGGAACGCGCAATACGGGAATGATTCTTTCCGAAGACGGGAAAAAGCTTTATTACACTTCATCAAAAGGAAATCCCTCTTTTTTGAATACGTATAAACATGACCTGGAGACAGGGGCGGAAGAATTGATTTTAGAAGGAAAAACTACTCCTACATTATCTATTGGTTTAAGCCCGAATGAAGAAACCCTGCTTTATATGATGGGGTATTCAAATACGCATTCGCTGTTGTATGCAAAACGGGGGAACGAAAATACTTTGTTAACACCGTCTACCGATTGTCAGCACACAGTTAGTGACGCTTGTTTCGCAACAAATGATCTCATTTATTTTTTAACGAACTACGACGCAGATTTTACATACTTGGCCTCGTATAATTTAGAGACAAATGAATTTACTAAAGTGAAAGATATAGAGAATGAAAGCTTCACTACCCTGAAATATGACCAGCACAAGCAGCACCTATATATAGTTAGTGAAAAGGGTGTAGAAGATACTGTATACATGTATGATTTGGGCTCAGATGAATGGGAGAAAATACAAACGCCATGTAGTACTATCGATAAGTTAGTTGTGACAAAGTCAGGAAATTTATATATGTTAGGCGGAACTGCTACTAAACCGGATAATATTTACCGATTTACAGATAATGAATGGACTTCTCTTACACAATATACAGTTCCGGGTGTCGACCATAGCGAATTAGTGGAGCCGGATGTCATTTCGTATGCTTCTTTTGATGGGCTGGAGATTGAATCTTTATTCTTCAAAGCTAATAACGAAAATGATAATGGGGAAATCATCCTTTGGCCACACGGTGGTCCGCAAGCTGCAGAGCGAAAATTCTTTAGAGCTTCATTCCAATTCTTTTTAAATAATGGCTATAGTATATTTGCACCAAATTTCCGTGGGTCAACGGGTTATGGATTAGCTTTCATGAAAATGGTGGACGGAGATTGGGGGTACGGTCCGCGTCTTGATAATGTCGCAGGTCTCGATTGGCTTATTGACAACGGTTATGCAGAAAAGGGGAATATATTATTGATGGGTGGAAGCTATGGTGGCTATATGGCATTGTTGCTTCACGGACGACATGCGGATTATTTCAAAGCTGTAGTCGATATCTTTGGGCCGTCTGATTTGTTTTCATTTGTCGATTCGGTTCCGGAAGACTGGAAACCGATGATGGATCAGTGGGTAGGAAATCCTGAAAGAGACAAAGAAAAGTTTATCGAATATTCTCCGATTACGTATTTAGAGACGATGACAAAACCAATGCTCGTTATTCAAGGAGCAAATGATCCACGAGTTGTAAAGGAAGAATCGGATCAAATTGTACAGGCGTTAAAAGATAAAGACCGTGAAGTCGAATATATGCTTCTTGAAGATGAGGGTCATGGATTCTCTAAAAAAGAAAATGAAATTGCGGTTTACCAAAAAATCCTTTCATTCTTCAGCCAATTTGTTGAATCTAAAGTAAAATCATAACGAAAACATCAATTATAATTAATGATTCTACACAAATTACATTCAGCGACAATCATTATGCAATACGTGATTGTCGCTTTTTTTACAATGAAAAGAAAGAAAAAATTAATTTGCTTCCCATATATTTAGCACTCCTTAACCCATTTATATTAATAGTAAAAGCTTTATATAGTATGAGGGGAAAGTAATTAATGTTGACAAATGACACGTTAAGTGTAAAATTACACAAAAAGGGTTTTGTTTATTAGGGGGATTTTATGAGAAATTTTTGGTTAATTATTTCTTTAGTACCTACCGCATTCTTATTTCACTATTATGAATATGGACAACACATTAAACATGAAGAAGCAAAATTTCTCCTCCAGGGGTCTATACTGTTCGTACTAGTTGCAGGTGTTTTAGCTGGGAGTGTAAAATTCCGACATGTTTTGTTAGCAAATATCGTATCAACAGTGTTGTCTGTTTTTTTGGCATCTTATTTTATAGCAGATGATGGTGGTTGGTTTAAACCTGTTGGCAGAGATATGGCAGTAATATTTTGTTCAGTTGTATTCTTAATAGGACAGTTATTTGTTAGATTATTTTCACGTAGATTTTTCATGGAAAAGGAGTTTGTTCGGTAGTTTTTTTACTTTAGGAGGATAAAATGAGGTTAAAATTGTTTATTTTTCTTGTGTTTTCATATGTCATTGCTTTTTCAGCAAATTTAATCCCATCATTTAAGCATCCAGATTCAACGATGAATATTTTTAATTTGTTTGCTACAGCATTATTTCTGATCGCTTTACTAATATTAATTAAAGAAGTCTCTTATAGTAGCAAATCTAAGAGCGGATTAAAGATATTATTCCTATTTGGTTCTATCTCGGGCTTAATTGTCTATAGCACTAAAAAATTAGAAAGCACTATGATAAATTACACCATTTTAGATATCATAGCGTCCATTCAGTATCCGTTTTATTTGATATATACTACACCGCTATTTGGAATAAACTATTTATTAAACTTAAATTATGAGACTTTCTCTTTGTTAATGACACCATTGTATGTTATTGCCTTCATTCAAATTATGAGTTTTAAAAAAGTAGATATCAGAAAAGTTTAAATAAGCATGGTGTCTTCATATAAACTTCTTTGAAAAGGGAGAATGGGGGTGGAATAATGGATGCATTATCCGGGCTAGCTATTGGACTAATCATCATCGGATTTTTAGTGTGTGCTTTTAAAATGAGAAGTTTAAAAGATAAGATTCATGATAGTTCAGCTACTCGAGTAATCATTGGGTGGATAATAGGAACCGCAGCGTGGGGAGTATTGAGTATTTTTCTAGTTGTATGGTGGCTAATTCCTCGATTGCTGTGAAAAACTACATTATAAAAAGAGGACTATTGAATCCCATTTAAGAATCTAAATAATAGGACGTAAAAACGAAGGAGCTGTTTAGAATGTGTGGGATTAGTAACTAAAAATAAAGAACGAGATTTTTGTCTACCAAAGCATCGTCAGGAAATAATGGAAGCAATCGAACTCGATTTAATCCGTGATGAAAATGTTTTGGCCATTTTTTACGGAGGGTCTATCGGGAGTGGGGAAACGGATTTATATTCTGACATCGATCTCCGGATTGTTGTAAAAGATGAAGTGTATGAGGAATACAGGTTGAACAAAAAGCAACGGGCCAATAACTGGGGAAAGGTTCTATTTTTTGAAGATTTCAATTGGGCAAATTACAGTACGGCACATTACAGGACATTTATAAAAGTAGACAGCTTTTATTATAAATCGGTGGATATTAAGCCTTCTATCTGGCTTCAGAAATTAAAAATTGTCCATGACCCAACAAGATTAATCCAAGATGTATTAACCAAATCAGCGGCTTTAAAGTATAGGCCATCTGTTCATGAAATTGAGCATTGGAGAACAAAATTTTTCGCTTATCTTCATGAAGCTTACCGAAGAATGATGAGAAATGAAATCTATTATGCGCTTCACAATATAGATAATTTAAGATTATCCATGATAACTGGTTGGTATATGGAAGCAGGAATACAACCAAATACATTTGGCGATTGGGCAAAATTAGAAGGGGATAGAAGTAAGCTCAATGAACGTCAATTATCACTGTTAATTCAGTGGCAGTGTAGCAGGGAACAAGATGATATTTTAAATGTAATGAAAAGTATCATTCCGGAATTCATTCCAATTCATAAGAAATTATGTGAGCAATACGGGATCGATGAGAATTCAGAGTGGGTAACAGAAATTTTAAATATGGTAATGTAAAATCAAGGTTGAAGAAGAGACAATTATATCTATGGTGTAATAAGAGATGTATAAAATAAGCAAAAACGCTCAGTTTTTAAATAAAACAAAGTATCTGAGCGTTTAATATGCTTCTTCAATTAATGCCCTGAATTTGAATTCCTAAAAACAAGCCCAAAAACCGTACCTAACCAAACTCCTATAAAAATAGTAATGGCAAAGAAGCCTAAACCCATACCTTCCCAACCACCAACAACAATTATGCTGAAAAGTAATAAACCGAAGCAAATTAGACTCAATATAGCAGAGGTTAAAAGTAAAACATTTCTTGAAACCTTACGTGCAATAAAAAACATCATAAATACAAATAAAATTCCGCACAATAATATAGGAGTCCATCCGTCCAACATCAAAACATCCACTTAATTACCCCCTGTTATGTTTTCCACAACCTGAACTGATTGTTAACACACCAAAAAGAATATTCCCTAAATATTTTAACGTAAATTTTCCATTTCTTTAAGAATAACAGGGAAATGCTTGCCGGAGAATATGGATTATTCGAAATTCCTTATGATTAAATCCGAAGAAACCGGCTTTCGCTGCATTTCTCTTGCCCAAACCGATAGCTGGCCAATGTGATGAATCTCATGCGTTATCATATGAGCGAGGATCTTTTTTTGCGTAAATTCTAAAATGGTGCCGTCACGTCGCTGTATTTCTATAATTTGATTTTCATAATCTGATGGAAGTTGCTCAATTAAGGATTCAGTATACGTTTGAACAAAGGTAGAGTAGTCTTTTATCTCACTCAATAAAGTAAGAGAATGCCGCTTTTCAAAAACTATTTTTTCATCCATAAATGAATTTAACCACAGCAGTTCACAGTCTATTATATGTGTCAGTGTTTCCCGTAAACTTTTCATACCACCAACCCGCTCTTTATGAAATTCTCCTTCAGGTAATGATTCACACCAAGTGAACCAATCTTCACGTACTTGCCAATTGTATTTAAATAAAGATAACATTTTGCACCTCATTCTAGTAGAATAGTAAGAAAATTATAACTTAAATGGATTTATTGGGAAACATTATTGAGTATTACTTCTAATTTTAAGGAGTTGAACGAATGAGTAAAAAAGCAGCACATAAGGTCTACATCATTTCAGGACCGGCAGGGGTAGGAAAATCTACAACTTCAAAAGAACTGACTAAAACATTTAAGAACAGTGCCTATATTTCTGGTGATTATATTAGCCATATGCACATTAACGGGAGAAAAAAGCCGTGGGAAAGCTCGGAAGAAGTGTCGCTGATTTGGGATAATATATTAAGTCTCACAAAGAATTTTATTAAGTATGGCAATGACGTCATCGTGGACTATGTAACCTTCCCTAAAGAAGCAGAATGGATTAGCGACAATCTTAAAAGTTTAAATGTGGAAGTAATTTACGTAGTTTTATGGACTGATAAGAAGACTTTATTGACTAGGGATAATATGAGGTTACCAAGCGACAGAATGGGTGAACGATGTGTGATATTAGTAGATGAGTTCATAGAATCAGGATTAAATGAAAAACACATTTTTGATACAAGCAATAATTCGCTTGATGAAATTTCATATGCGATAAGTGAAATAATAAATAATCCAAAATATAAATTAAATTAGAAACTTATAAGAATGTAAATGAAGATTGAGAAGTTGAGGTGTTTTTTTGAGGAAATTTAATGTCTCCATAGAAACGGATAGACTAGTAATAAGACCGCTTGAAGAAGTAGATTACACATCATGGTTATCCGCATTTGAAAATAGATTGCCTTCACAGCATCAATACGATGAAGGTAAAATCGATATGAGCATTTGTACAAAGGATTGGTTTGTAGATTTGGTAGATCGTCATCAAAGGCTTGCTTCCGAAGATAAAGTATATGTGTTTGGGGTTTTCCGAAAAGTAGATCTTGCAAATATCGGTTCAATTGATTTTTCCACAATAATGAGGGATGAATTTCAATGGGCAAGATTTGGTTACACCATCCACAACCAATTTTGGTTACAAGGATATGGAAAGGAAGCTGTAAAAGCTGCGATTACACTAGCTTTTGATAAACTGAATTATCATCGGATCGAAGCACACATAAACCTGGATAACTTTCCTTCCATTAAGTTAGCAGAAAGTGTTGGCCTGCAATTTGAATGTATAAGAAAAGGATTTATTTACGAATTTGAAGTGTGGATAGATCATCTTATTTACTATATAAATTCGAAGTAAGGGATAAAACTACATCACTTCAATATAATGCAACTGCGGGCGGAAAGAAAAATAGGAGGTGATGAATCATAGAGAATTTTTTTGTGAATTTAATTTTAATATCGTCAATTTTTGGACTTGTACTATTTTTTATTAATAAGTTTTTAAGAAAACGACTTAACGTTGAAAAGAAAGAGTTCTTCTCTTATAACCATGTAAATGAACAACATAAAAAAATAGATTGGGCCATCAGAATTACTTTTATTGTCTTTGTGTTATTCGGTTTTTTCATTAATGTCAACCGCGATCCTTCAAAGCATATTTGGTTTTTGCAAACGCATATTCTTATGTTCGGTTTTATTATTGCAACTGAACTAGTGAGAATTGTTATGGAGAAGAGATATGCAAAAAACAAAAATGATTACATTTTTACGGCTGTACAATTAGTGGTCATCTCGGTGTTTTTACTCGCAGTGTTTTCGACAGACTTTTTTGGCTTATTGGCATGGTAGTAAGTGCTTGTTTTACTAAAGTAGCGTATATTACTAGAGTAGTTTTGCTTAAAGGTTATTAAAGAAAGGAACCGAAGATGAAAAAGAAATTAATAATTGCAGTTATATTAATGGCTCTTTTATTTGCAGGGATGTTCAAAGTTACGAAATTAAGAACGTTTCAATTTTTTGGAGGGTTGACCTACCAAGCGGAAACAAAAGACAAGGTTATTGCTTTAACATTTGATGACGGTCCGACCAAGAATGTGGATCAGCTTTTGCCTTTATTGGATGAATACAAGGCTAAAGCTACGTTTTTCCTTATCGGAAATGAAATTGAAAAACATCCTGAAGAAGCTAAAAAAATAGTAGAAGCAGAGCATCAAATTGGAAATCACACTTATTCACATAAAAGAATGGTTTTAAAATCGCCTTCTTTTATTAAAGAGGAAATAGAAAAAACAGACGAGCTGATTAGAAAGATTGGGTATAAGGGAGAAATCGACTTTCGCCCACCATACGGGAAAAAATTTGTCGGGTTACCGTATTATTTAAATCAGCACAACAGGGAGACTATTATGTGTTCTTTAGAACCGGAAACGTATTACACAAGCGTTGATGATAAAGTAGATTATGTACTGGAAAACATTAAACCGGGCTCAATTATTTTGCTTCATCCAATGTATGATCAAACCGGTGGGACAATACAAGTAGTTGAAGAGATTTTAAAGGAACTTACGAGCGAAGGGTATCAATTTGTAACAGTGAATGAACTTCAAGAACGATGATTTTTAATTGTTACAGTGGGAAATAAAAATATTAAATACTTCAGGCCTGTATCTTTGATTAGTCCATAATCTTAGATACGGGTTTTTCAAGTTTTTTATAATTATATATATTATGGAATTTGAACCTGTATTGAAATGACAATCGTCTAATAGCAGAATTGAAATTGAATTGTAAGGAGGGCAGTATATTGGATAGTGAAGAAAAGGATTATTTATTAGAAAAAATTATGATTGAATATGGGAATGAACTGGTCCGGCTTGCATTTTCCTATGTGAAAGATAAAGAAATCGCGAAAGACCTTGTTCAAAATACGTTTATTAAATGCTACAACAATCTGGATTCGTTCCGATTTGAAGCACAAATCAAAACATGGCTTTACCGGATAACAATTAATGAATGCAAGGATTATTTAAAAAGCTGGCATTACAAAATGGTCCAGGTGAAAAGTTTTATTAATGAAACAACTAAGGCTGTATTACCATCAATAGAAAAAACAGTTATCGATAAATATAAGGAGGAAGAAATAAAAGACATCATTTTTGCACTTTCAAAAATATATCGAGAAGTTGTTTATCTGTATTATTATGATTCATTAAGCACAGAGGAAATTGCCGAAGTTTTAGGGGTTTCTGTAAATACAGTGAAAACTCGATTAAGAAGAGCAAAACAAAGGTTAGGTCCGATGATCAAGGAGGCAGAACTTAATGGAAGATAATCGATTCAGAGAAAAATATATGACGGATCAAGAGTTAAATTTCACAAAAGAGGACCGTAATAAAGTATTCGAACAAATCCACAAATCACAGACGGATAATTACAGACAAAAGAAATCTTTTAGTTCTCCTAACAAAAGTATTCCGTTTACAGTTTCTTTTTTAGTGGCAGGTCTTTGTTTATTTTTGTTTCTACCATCGATGCTTCAGGGAGATGTCAATGAAAACACTAACAGCAGCGATCTTAATACAGAACCCAATACAACTGTTCCAAGTACTAAAGGAATAGAAGATGCAAAAGTGTTAACCACTCTAATTACGATTAAGTCTAAAGAAATGGATAATCGAATCTATCTCAATTTATTACTATCGTACAGTAGAGATAAAAAAAAGATGAAGGTTGTATCGCTCCCTTATGATACATATGCACCCATAGGAGAAAACTCGGATGGGACTTTAATAAATGATAAATTGTTATTTGCATATAATTTTGGAGGCGCTGAGAATGTACGAACAACTGTATCAAAATTATTTGATTTACCAATTGATTATTTTGCGGTGATCGATCTCGACACTTTTTCAACACTCATTGAAACCATGAATGGTATTGAGTATGATTTGCAGGATGATATTACAGTAAGAGGGATAACACAAGTGGCTTTGGAATTTAAAAAGGGAGTAAATCATTTAAATGGAGAAGAGGTCGTAGCACTGATGATAGCTGCTACAGAGTCAAATAAATTGGATGAGGGTACTCTTTTAACGCTTATCGATGCTGTAATGGATAAAACGGAAAATGAAATTTCACCAATACAAATAAAAGAACGGTTTGCTCAAATAGAAACTAACATTTCTATTGATCAATTACTAGATAATCAAATTGAATTTAAATCAGTAACATCGTTATCTTTAAGTGGTGGAATGATAGATGATGCAATTACAATAAGCAAATCCGAAGGCAAACATATTTACCGGTTTGAAAAGGATTTTTTAAATGCCGTTTCACACCAGTTAACCACATTTAAATAATATAAGGGGTTACTATAACCTGCTAACAAGATAAAAAGGGCTCGATCCACTTATGGTAACCGAGCCTAGATTAATTTTCCGTTTATCTAGTTGACACATAAATAATACAGCGTTCCACAAACTCCAAGACATCTGTGGAAATTGGATATAGTCCAGTTTCTTCAGCAGGCAGTTTTCTTACCTTCCAGAACTTTTCTATTAAATTGTCATCCCCTTGAAACGTATCATTTGATAACTCAATAAGCTTACTGGCAATTTCAATACCTTGCAGGGATTCTGCCTGAATACCTTCGTCTATATAGGATTCAACTTGATTTAATAATAAAATATATTGGTGGGTCATCTCATCATTGTTACTAAGGCTTGGAATCGTATTTAGTAAAAGAACTTTTTCGTCATCTTGAAAATAATCGATCCACTTTTTTGTCGTACTTTGTGATTGTTGAACAAGTTTGGAAATATGGTCCCATGATAAATCTTGTTCTACGTCTATCATATTAATTAAAGATGTCGTATTCGCTATACTTGTTTGAAGCTTTGATGATTGTTCCTGCAAATAATTGTAGTGTGAAATAAGAATTTGTTTATACGTTAATTGATCTAAAAGAAGTCGAATTTCCTCTAAAGGAAGTGAAAGGGACTTTAAAATAATAATTTTCTCTAATTGGAACAAGTCTTCTTCCGAGTAGTATCGTTTTCCGTGTTCATCTTTAAAACTAGGTGTAAGAAGTTTGATCTGATCGTAATAGCGTAATGTCCGAATCGATATATTTCTTTGTTTACTAACTTCCCCTGTAGTCCATCGTTTCATGTCAGTCCTCCTTAAAAAAGCTTGCAGGTTACGTTACGTAATCCAATATAGTGTCATTATACCATTTAAAGGAAGAGGGGAAAGGGATGGAAAATAATCAAAACAGTTGGAAAGTACAGGATCCTTGGGGTAGTAAAGAATTTATTATATTATTGTTACTGGAGTTTATTTTCGTTATTGGCTTTTTAAAGGGCGTTGTTTCACCGATGTATTCACAATGGCTCAATAATGATTTATACGCTGGGACCTTAATGGGGCTAACGATAGCGATTATTTTAATAATGGGTGTTTATATTGTTGCCCTCCGTCCAAAAGCGCTTTCTTGGCGTGAAGTAGGACTAACGAGAATGAAAGTGAAAGACTGGAAAATTATCGTTGGTTATTCTGTCATTTTACTCGTTGGTGCGGTCATCATTGTTATACTTACTAGTTTTATCGGGAATACCTGGGAGAATAGCAAAACAGAATCCTTACAACAGAATGTGACTTTCCTGACAGTTCTTATCGCTTTTGTTTCTGCTGCTGTTATATCACCAATTTATGAGGAGATATTTTACCGTGGTTTTTTATATCGATGGTTACGTACGCGCATTGGATTTTTTGGAGCGATTTTAATCAGCTCCACAATTTTTACGATTGTACATATTCCTGCCTATAATGTAATGCCAGTAAATTTTTTTAGCGGGATTATTTTTGCACTAGCATATGAACGGACGAATTCGATTTGGCCATCCGTGATAATTCATGGTATTACGAATGGTATTATGGTTCTATTGACAAGTTTAGGGTAGTGCTGATTTTTTGCTCTTTTTTGAATATTTTTTTATTGATAAAACAAAAAAATATTACTGTTAATTCTATTGACGATTTAAAATTAACTTGATATTATTCTACTATTGTTTTTAGAAAATATAATATACCTTGTATAAATTCAAGAAGATGGCTTGAAAGTTTCTACCAGCTACCGATAATAGCTGACTACAAGGAATGGGTAATTAAATTTATTTTATTCCATTTTGTAGAGAAGCTTTGGCCAATTATTGGTCAAAGCTTTTTTTGTTCTAGGATAATAAATAATTGCTAACATTATAGCAACTAGGAGATTACAACATGAAAAACTTTTTCAAATTTGCAGAACGGGGTACTTCGTATAAAACGGAAACACTTGCAGGAATCACGACCTTCTTATCGATCGCCTATATTTTGATCGTCAATCCTATTATCCTAAGTCAATCTGGAATGGATCACGGAGCTGTATTCACTGCAACGGCGCTTACTGCTATTATCGGCACATTGCTAATGGGCATACTTGCGAACTTCCCGATCGCTATTGCACCGAGTATGGGATTAAACTCCTTCTTTACTTTTACAGTTTGTATTGGGATGGGCATTGATTGGCAAGTCACGTTAACAGGTGTTTTTGTTGCCGGCATCATCTTCTTGATTTTAAGTTTATTTAAAATTCGCGAAAAAATTATTAATATTATTCCAAGTGATTTAAAGTTCGCAATCGCTGCTGGTATTGGATTTTTCATCACATTTGTCGGATTGAAAAACGGTGGAATTGTGGAAGCGGATCCAGATACATTTGTTAAGATTGGCGATTTAACTTCACCGATGACATTATTAGCAATTCTAGGTATTTTCCTTACAATCATTATGTTAGTGAAAGGCATTAACGGCGGTATTTTCTACGCTATGGTCATTACAACAATTGTAGGGATGCTGTTCGGTAAAATCGAAGTACCATCTTCAATCGTTGGGAGTATCCCAAGCCTTGAACCGACATTTGGTGTTGTGTTTGGTCATTTAGATGAGATTTTTACAGCGGAAATCCTGACAGTTATTTTCACATTCTTAATTGTAGCTTTCTTTGATACAGCGGGAGCATTAATCGGATTAACAAGCCAAGCGGGCATGATGAAAGACAATAAAATTCCGAATATCGGAAAAGGGTTACTTGCCGATTCAGCTGCTGGAGTAATTGGTGCTGTTCTAGGGACATCAACTCCTGCGACAAGTGTTGAATCTTCTGCTGGTATTGCTGTAGGAGGAAAAACCGGCTTTACATCAGTAGTTATTGCAGCATGTTTCGTCGTTGCCTTATTCTTCTCACCACTTGTTAGCGTTATTTCTGTTGAAGTAACATCAGCTGCATTGATTATTGTAGGTGCACTAATGGCTATGGAAATTCGCAGAATTAACTGGACAAAGTTAGAGATTGTCATTCCGGCATTTTTAACAATTATTATGATGCCACTAACTTCTAGCGTGGTAATCGGGATCGGGTTAGGCTTTGTACTTTATCCAATTTGCCTAATCGCACAAAAGCGTGCTAAAGAAGTGCATCCGATTATGTATGTGCTTTGCCTGTTATTCCTTTTATACTTTGCTTTTATCGTATAAAGTGCTCCATTTTCTATAAATAGTTAAATTAAATAAATTAGAAAAGACATAGGTTAGTTCAGGCTAACCTATGTCTTTTTACTCTATTGAAAAAGAAAGCTTTTCTTACGCAATTTTCACTTGTTTCTATACCTGTTTTTTCATTTTTAGACATTAAATATTAGTGCTAATACACAAGTAACATTTGGATAATTATGTTAATATAGATAAGATAAAGCAAATGGAGAATTTTATTAGAAAGCCCAGATTTTGGCATTATTTTATGGAGGTTATTATGGATAAATGGAAAACTTTAAAATCAGAGTATATACATAAAAGTCCTTTCGGCAATATTCGAAAAGACGAATGCGAGCTTCCTAATGGTATTGTAATAGATGATTATTATGTAAACGAATATTCTGATTGGGTAAACGCAGTTGTACTAACAAAAGAAAACGAGATTGTTCTTGTTGAGCAGTACCGTTATGCTGGAAATGAATTTTACCTTGAAGTCCCTGCTGGAAAAATAGAAGAAAATGAAACATATGAGGAAGCAATAATCCGGGAAGTACGGGAAGAGACCGGTTTTATTTCAGAGAGCAATCCTGTTCTTTTGGGTGAATTCATGGTTAATCCGGCAACACAAACTAACAAGGTAATTACTTTTCTCTTGCTAGATGCTTTTAAGCAATTTGAACAAGATTTAGATGATACTGAAGAGCTTACTATTAATTTAATTGATTTTAATGAAATGGATCGTTTGATAAAGTCAAAGCAGATTAATACACAACTGTTCACAGCCCATGCTTACATGATGGCTAAAATGTACCTTATGGAAAAACAAGTGAATATCTAAATATATAGAAGAAAATGAGGTGAGAAAATGTCACACGTAAGAATACGATGTACAGGATTGATCATCGAAAATAATTCAGTACTTTTAGTGGAGTATGATGATAATGGGATACATTATAATTTACCAGGCGGGGGACTTGAGCCCGGGGAGACAATAGTAGAGGGTGTCGCAAGAGAAGTGTTTGAGGAAACTACGGCAGACGTTGAAGTTGGACCTTTAGCATTAATTTATGAGTTTCCCCCGCATAAGCAATCAGGAGATTATGATGCGAATGTGAAACATGGACTCCACCTTATTTTTGAATGTACTTTAAAGAATCACTCGATCCCGAAATTACCCGAATATCCAGATCCTAATCAAACGGCGGTGAAATGGATTCCTATAGAAGAATTGGATTCAATCTTGCTGCTGCCCAATATAAAACAGCAAATAAAGAACTATATTAATAATAGAAGAAATATTGAATTGATTGAGGATTACCGGCTGGAGAAACTCTATTTGAAATAAAAGTAAGACCAGTAATAAACATCTTCCTATCCAGAGGAACAAATTCATACCATTGTAAATACACTATATAACTCAACAGAGATTATTAAAAAATATAAAGATAACTACAATTTGAAATGTAAATTAGTTACGGTTATTTGTTTTAATCGTCAGCAATCACGTGGGCTTGTTATGAATAATAAGGTAATTGAATTTGCCAATCAAGTAAATGGAGAATTTGAATTCGATATTTATAATGACACCGACTAGGAAAGCATTTTAATGATAGAGTGGACTCCATTTATTGTGCTAAATCGTAATTACTGAAACTTTTTCAACTCGATTCCGTATAAAAGTATAACTAATCGTTTAGTTGGAGAGGGGAACATATATGTCTGAAAAAGGCTGTATAAAATGTGGGAGTAAGGATGCAAGCAAGAAAGAAGTGGCGATGACTGGTACAGGGTTATCCAAAATGTTTGATGTTCAGCACAATCAGTTTATAGTCGTTTACTGCAATAACTGTGGATATTCAGAGTTCTATAATAAAAAATCATCTTCAGCCTCAAATATTTTTGACCTGTTTTTTGGTTAATAAGAATAAATGTAGTTTTATTTTTAGACTTACCGAATTCTAAATGAACGAAATCAGAACTAATGATGTAAATGTCTTGCATTTTTTCTTGTGTGGCGTTAAGATAAGGTCAAGTTAATAGAACGGTTTGAGTTAAAGAGAGACCTTAAAGAACGCACAAAGCGATATTTGTGTGATGCTTTGAGGTCTCTCTTTTCTGTCTACATTAAGGAGGAATCATTATGTCAACAGCATCAGCTTTACAACGTTCAGTCATCATGAATGATTTACAGAGCAAAGACTATGACGTTTTAGTTATCGGAGGCGGTATTACAGGTGTGGGAATCGCACTTGATGCCATTACGCGCGGTTTATCCGTGGCATTAGTTGAAATGCAGGATTTTGCGGCAGGTACGTCAAGTCGCTCAACAAAATTAGTGCATGGCGGTTTACGCTATTTAAAACAATTTGAAATTAAAGAAGTAGCCGAATTGGGAAAAGAACGGGCAATCGTTTATGAAAATGGACCGCATGTAACGACACCAGTATGGATGTTATTGCCGTTCCATAAAGGCGGTACATTCGGTAAATTCACAACATCTGTTGGTTTACGGGTGTACGATTTCTTGGCGGGTGTAAAAAAATCAGAGCGCCGCTACATGTTAACGAGTGCGCAAACATTAGAAAAAGAACCTTTAGTGAAGCAAGGCGATTTATTAGGCGGCGGGGTTTACGTTGAATACCGTACTGATGATGCACGTTTAACAATTGAAGTGGCAAAATCTGCGATTGAAAAAGGTGCCGTTTTAGCAAACTATACAAAAGCTTCAGGTTTTTTATATAATGATGCGAAAAAGATTATCGGCATTGAAGCGACAGATTTACTATCTAATGAGACAATTCAAATTCATGCGAAAAAAGTCGTGAACGCAGCAGGTCCATGGGTGGATGATGTACGTAGCATTGAAGGGAAAACAAGCGGTAAACACTTAATTTTATCAAAAGGTGTGCATATCGTATTTGATCAATCGAAGTTCCCGTTAAAGCAGGCAGTTTATTTTGATACACCAGATGGCCGCATGGTTTTTGCGATTCCGCGTAACGGTAAAACGTATGTTGGTACGACAGATACGTTTTATGAAGGTGATCCTCGTAATATGGATATTGAACAATCTGATCGTGATTACATTATGAACGCTATTTACTATATGTTTCCTAATGTAAAAGTAACGGATGCAGATATTGAATCAAGTTGGGCTGGTGTACGTCCCTTAATTCATGAAGAAGGGAAAGGACCGTCAGAAATCTCCCGCCACGATGAAGTGTGGGAATCCGTTTCAGGCTTAGTTACAATTGCGGGTGGTAAATTAACAGGCTACCGTAAGATGGCGGAAGCTGTTGTAGATAAAATTGCGGCTAGCTTAAATACAGAATTTGGTGTAGCAAGCAAGCCATGTATAACAAAAAACATCCCGATTTCTGGTGGTGAAGTAGGCGGATCGAAGCATATCCAAACGTTTATTTCGAAAAAGATCGAGGTAGGTGTAAAAGCGGGCTTAACGCATGAAGATGCGGATTATTTAGCTCAGCATTACGGTTCTAATGTTGAAAAAGTATTTAGCTATGTGGCTAACGCAAACGACACGATGCCAAAAGCTTTATTTGCACAGCTGCAATATGGCATTGAGCATGAACTTGTGACGACGCCTGTCGATTTCTTTGTGCGCCGTACTGGTAATATGTTCTTTAATATCGCATCGGTATTGGCACACAAAGAGGCAGTCATTACCCATATGGCTCAACAGTTAAATTGGACGGATGCCCAATTATCGGAGTTTACAGAACTGTTAAACATTGAAATTAAGCGTGCAACAACCGCAAAATAATGTAAAATAATATTGTGATATAATTTTGGCTCATCGAATGCGTGAGAGATTTGAATTAACGCAGCCGATGAGCCATATTAATATAAACAGATTTCTAATTATAGGAGGATGTTATGCCGTTTAATGACCAAAAAATCATACCTGCTGCCCGAACAATTAAACAGTTTGATAAAGTAGTAAAAAGTGAATTTGAATATATCGTATTGCTTGAAGTGCATTTAAGTCATTTGCGTGCACTTAAACAAGAGGCCGAACGTCATGGGAAAAAATTAATTATTCATGCGGATTTAATTCACGGCTTGAAGACAGACAATTTTGCTGCGGATTTTTTATGTAACGATATTCGTCCGGCAGGCATTATTTCAACACGCTCCAATATGATTTTAAAGGCGAAATCTCGCGGTATTTTAGCGATTCAACGTGTCTTTTTAATCGACACAATTGCACTTGAAAAAAGCTATTCACTTCTTGAACAAACGGCACCAGATTTTATTGAGTTACTTCCAGGTGTTATCCCTGACATGATAAAAGAAGTATCAACGCATACAGGCATCCCGGTTATTACAGGGGGCTTAATTCGGACGGATGATCAAATTAAGCAGGCATTTGATGCAGGTGCAATTGCCATTACTACATCCAATAAAGAATTGTGGAAACGTTTCCAAAAAGTTGTTGACTAATGAATAATTTCAAACTATTATGATTACTAAGTCAATAAATACGTGGTTGAGTGAAGGAGTCCGCATGTAGCTTTGTTTTACGTGATAACGTAAAACAATTGTTACTTGCGGACTTTTTTTCTTCTAAGTATTTTATGATCGGAATATACATGAGCTAAGGAGGTTATGGAATGTCAACATTTACAGCCGAGTTAGTCGGTACGATGCTACTAATATTATTCGGTGGAGGCGTTGTAGCGGGAGTTTCATTGCACAAATCAAAAGGTCAAGGTGGCGGTTGGGTCGTTATCACATTTGCATGGGGCTTTGCCGTAGCGATGGCAGCTTATGCAGTAGGAGGTATTAGCGGGGCGCACTTAAATCCGGCATTAACAATCGCTCTCGCAACAATTGGCAACTTTGCATGGGCAGATGTACCATTGTTTATCGTTGCACAACTTCTCGGAGCGTTTTTAGGGGCTGTGTTAGTGTATTTTGTTTATTTACCGCACTGGAAAGGCACAAAAGACAAAGGCGCAAAACTGGGCGTATTCTCTACAACACCGGCAGTAAAGCATATTCCTTCCAACATGATTGCCGAGATGGTCGGCACATTCGCGTTAGTGCTGGGGATATTAGCGTTAGGGACAAACGAAATAACAGCAGGATTAAATCCATTTTTAGTTGGTATTTTAATTGTTGTAATTGGTATGGCATTGGGTGGTCCAACTGGTTATGCGATTAACCCGGCCCGTGACTTAGGTCCACGTATTGCACACGCGCTTTTACCGATTCCAGGTAAAGGAGATTCAGCTTGGTGGTATGCATGGGTACCTGTAGTTGCCCCAATTATCGGCGGTGTTTACGGTGCAGTATTCTTTAGCTTCATCTGGAATGGAGCAGATGCAACATTGTTCTGGATTTTCAGTGTAGTGGTAGCGGCGATTTTCGTAGCTGCACAAATGACAGTATCAACAGTAGAAGAGTAGGAGGATTTGAGGATGACAGAAAAATTTATGATGGCGCTAGACCAAGGTACAACAAGTTCTCGTGCAATTTTATTTGATAAAAATGGCACGGTATTTCATACAGCACAGCAGGAGTTCCCGCAATATTTCCCGGAATCAGGTTGGGTAGAGCATAACCCGGAACAAATTTGGTCTTCTGTGCTTTCATGTATCGCGGCTGTGTTATCGGAGAAAAATATACTCGCAAGTCAAATTGCAGGGATTGGTATTACAAACCAGCGCGAAACGACGGTTGTATGGGATAAACATACAGGTCATCCGATTTACAATGCAATTGTCTGGCAATCGCGACAAACTGCTGAAATTTGTGAAGATTTAAAAGCGCGAGGCTTAAATGATATGTTCCGAGATAAAACAGGCTTGCTTATTGATGCGTACTTCTCGGGTACAAAAGTGAAATGGATTTTAGACAATGTAGAAGGCGCTCGCGAAAAAGCGGAAAATGGGGATCTTTTATTCGGTACGATCGATACTTGGATCATTTGGAAATTAACGAACGGTAAAGTGCACGTAACGGATTATTCAAACGCATCCCGAACATTAATGTTCAATATTTACGATTTGAAGTGGGATGAAGAGCTTCTTGATATTTTAACAGTTCCAGCTTCGATGCTTCCAGAAGTGCGTTCTTCTTCAGAAGTTTACGGTCATACAGATGCGGATAATCTTTTCGGTCAAGAAATTCCAATCGCAGGTATCGCGGGCGACCAACAAGCAGCATTATTCGGGCAAGCTTGCTTTGAGCAAGGAATGGTGAAAAATACATATGGCACTGGTTGCTTTATGTTAATGAACACAGGTGAAAAGGCGGTAAAATCTGATCATGGTTTATTAACGACAATTGCATGGGGCCTAGACGGCAAAGTAACGTATGCCCTCGAGGGAAGTATTTTCGTAGCCGGCTCTGCTATCCAGTGGCTTCGTGATGGCTTACGTATGTTCCGTAAAGCTGAGGAAAGTGAAGCATATGCAGCTCGTGTAACATCTTCAGAAGGTGTTTATGTTGTGCCGGCATTCGTTGGATTAGGTACTCCTTACTGGGATTCAGATGTGCGCGGTGCAGTATTTGGCTTAACACGTGGTACGGAAAAAGAGCATTTCGTACGGGCAACTCTTGAGTCACTTGCCTATCAAACACGTGATGTATTAGGTGCAATGGAAGCGGATTCAGGAATTCCGTTAAGCACATTACGTGTAGATGGCGGAGCAGTGAAAAATAATTTCTTAATGCAATTCCAGTCAGATCTTTTAAATGTGCCAGTAGATCGCCCGGTTGTAAATGAAACAACGGCTTTAGGTGCTGCTTATTTGGCAGGTTTAGCAGTAGGATATTGGGAGACATTAGATGACATCTCTCACTACTGGAATTTAGACCACAAATTCGAACCTGAGATGGACGAAAAAGAGCGCGAAGCTTTATATACAGGCTGGGGCAAAGCGGTAAAGGCGGCACAGACATTTAAATAGTGTAGTGAACTTTCTATGAGTCTAGTGAATGTCATGGCCTAATTTCTTATCTAAAAACAATGATGATTTTCGAAGAGAGCTGTAAGAAAAGCGATGGAGCTTTTCTTACAGCTTTTTTATAATGAAACACCTTTTTTTATAATACGGCAATTGGGTTTTTAAGTAAACAATTGTCATAATTGTTACATTCGTTATCCAATTGCAAAAGAAGCGCCATTCATTCCCTAATGATTTTACAGTCTCTCTCTAGTAAGCTTGTAATAGACAACTAGAAAGGATTGATTCAATAATGTTGAAAAAAAGTATCGTGTTGTTCTTTAGTATGATGCTATTTGCGTTACCAGCTACTGCATCTGCAGCTACTTATACAGTAAAAAGTGGGGACACGCTTTGGAAGATTGCCTCTAAAAATCAAATCGGTCTAAGCGAATTAATTTCTTTAAACCCTACATTAAAAAATCCAGATATGATCTATGTCGGAGATAAAATTAATATTTCTGAAAATGAACAACAAGCAGTAGAAGAGCAAGTAGTTAGCCTAGTAAATAAGGAACGCGCGCAACAAGGATTAGCACCACTTAAAATCGATTGGGAATTAGCACGGGTTGCAAAATATAAGTCACAAGATATGCACGACAAAAATTATTTTAGCCATACAAGCCCAACTTACGGCTCACCATTTGATATGATGAAACAATTCGGTATCAGCTATAAAGCAGCAGGTGAAAATATTGCAAAAGGTCAAAAATCCGCTGCGCAAGTAATGGATGGATGGATGAATAGTTCAGGCCACCGAGCAAACATTATGGATGCGAAATTTACGCATATTGGTGTAGGCTACGTTAAAGATGGGAACTACTGGACACAAATGTTTATAAAAAAATAAAAAAATCATTAGTTAGCGGGAAATAATTACATATTTTTCGAGCAAATATCTTTAGATGAGAGTCAATAGTACCTTATCGAACAAATGGGCGTGATTCTGTAAAAAGAATCATGCCCGTTTTTATTATAGAAATATCGTGAGTCATAAAAATAAAATGGTGGATGTAAAATGGAGGATCTTCTTGCAGACCGTGTTTGTGTTAGAGGAATGCAAGGATGGAGCAACGCGAAACAAATAAAGGCAAATAAAAACTGAATCCGGTACAGTACCGAACTCAGTTTAAATATTTCTAATTGAATTAACCCAGTTATACTTTAATGGGTCACTTTAAAATTGGGTGCTACTCATATTTTATTACGGTGTTTCTGTTAATTCTTCTTTAGAAGATTGTTCCTCAGCTGCTGCATCGCCAGCTCCTTCTGTAATTACTGGTAAATTAATATATAATTTACCTGCAGCTTTTTGACGAGTTTCGTTATTGAAACCATCGATTGCAATTACTTCAATCACTGCACCGTTTGCAACAGTATCAGCAGGAACTGTCCAATAGCCCACATAATGACCATTTCCTTGTTCCATCATTGGTAATTCAGTTGCATTTTGAACTACGTTTGTTAATGGCATATGGATCACAAAAGTAGGTTTTAATCCTGGCTCACTATCAAACTCAATTTTAACTGTCTTACCCGTTGTAATTGTAATGTCTGTAGCTGGTTTTAAGTTTGAAATTATTGGTGCATCGAAATCAGCAGTTACAGTAACTGTCTTAGAAACACTGTTGCCAGCTTTGTCTGTAGCTACTACTGTGATTTCATTCGCTCCATTATCAAGAATAATACGGTGCGAATATTTTCCGTTACTAATCTTTGCGTTAAAGCCATTAACAGTTACTGTGTCAATATTTTCATCAGTAATTAAACCTTCTACAGTTACTGTTTCACGATTTACTTTTTCACCATTAGATGGTTTGTCGATTGTTAGTTCAGGAGCTACCGTATCCAAAGTCACTAGAACCGGAGTTGATTCACCTGTTACACGACCATCTAATTTTGAAAGAACTGAAAATTCATTAGCACCCTCAACTAAGTTTGCTTTAATTTCAAATTTGCCATCGTCACCGACTACTGCTGTTGTTACGACTTCTCCATTCTGTTTTAACTCAATTGTTGTTGTTGGAGAGGCTGTTCCAGTAATTGTTGTTTCAGCTTCATTTGTGATGGAATTTGTAGCAGGAGAAGTGATTACTGGGCCAACTACTTCATAGCTAACGCGTGCGCGAATCATATAGTTTCCTTCGCTGGCAGGTGCTGTAGCCCAAGCCCCTGAAACATGCTGATAGCTTCTTGCTGCATTTTTGCCATCTTCATCCGTTGCAAGACCTGGCGAATTCGGGTTTGCAACTGTTTGACGGTAAATCATATAGAAGTCACCATTGACAACAATATTGTGTTCTGTAAGGTCTACAACTGTCCATTCACCATTTCGAAGAGCAGTTGCATCAATCGGGCCAGCTAATTGTTTGCCAGGCGTACCGTCTGCACCGGTAGCATCCCAAACTTCAACTGCAAAGGCAGTTCCACCTGGGTTAGGCCATTCAGTTGTCCAAAAACGGAATACACCATCTGTCACAATACCGTTTTCTTTACCTTCTGGAAGAGTCATTTTTACGGCCCATGCATTTCCAGCTGCATTGAATGCGCGTGCATTTTCAGCAGTGCCATCATCATAGCCGATTTCACCACCTGGATATGTGTAGAACGGCTCAAGTGAAATGTTTTGTGGTGATAGTTCACCTGTAAGCGTTACAGGGATTTCTTTTCCGTGGTAGCCACGAGCAATTACTTTTAATGTGTACGTACCTACATATGCTGTAAGGGTAAAATTACCGTTAGCGTCTGTTTGGACAGGGGCGATATTTGCGTCTTCAACTAGAATAACTGTTGCACCTTCGATTGCTTCTCCTGTTGATTGATCAGTAATTGTACCGCTTATTGTATTATGCTCAATTTCATCTAATGTGAAATTCGCAGTAGAAGTGCTATCCGCCTCGATTGTGACTGATTGTACTTCAGATGTGAAACCGTAAGCTTCCGCTTTTACATTAAATGTTCCAGTACCATGTGTGAGTTTGTATGAACCGTCAGCCGGGCTTGAATATACCGAACGTCCTGATTCTAGGACACTTACTTGAGCTCCTAATGGAAGAAGTGTTGGATTGTTGATTACTTCAATTTCAGGTACCTTTTCTTTTGAAAGTATATCAGGTTTAATTGTCTTTGGATCTACAGCTTCTTTTAATGCCTCTTTATCTTTTCCGTTTCCGTTATTCCCGTTGTTATTACCTTTATTACCAGTTTCATTTCCTTTACCATTCGCGTTTCCATTATTATTGTTTTTCCCTTTAGAGACTTTACCAGTTTGAGATACGTTAGTTAATGCCACATCATCAATATACCAGCCATCTCGTTGTACACTAGAATCTGAGAATGCATTGAAACCGATATAGATACGTTGTCCAGCATAGTCTGATAAATCAACCTCTGCATCCAACCAACCATTTGATTGACCTTGAACCATTAATAATTGTGTCCAGTTTTCTTGGTCTGTTGAAACAAATACATGTCCATAATCATACGCTCTACCAGAACTAGCTTGTTCGAAGTTATGCCATTGTTTAAATTGTAGGTAAGAGTTTCCTTCAGGCAGGTCAATTGGAGGTGCAACAAGTGTCGCATTCATGCTATTTGCATATGTGCCAGATAAGTTTGTTGCATAAACCTTTTCACCTGAAGCTGCATTTACTGGGCCAGATGTTGGTACCCCCCAATCCCAGCTATCATTCGTACCAAATGAGTACCAGCCAATCGGTTGTGTTTCAAAGTTTTCAGAATAACCAACAGTGATCCCTGGTTTTACTTCTACAACGTACTCATCACTATTTACTTCATTGTTACCAAAGTCATTAATTGTCCATTTGTACGTAAATGAATTACCAGAGATTAATTCGCCCGGTATAACTACAGCGAATTCACCAGCTTTATGATCGCCCGATTTTCGTCCAGCCGGGATTTGTTGCCATGTATTATTTTCATCTTTGTAGTTAAGTACTACTGATGAAACACTAATGTTATCACTGACTGCAACAGTTAAATTTAAATCCATCCCTGCATAAGTTTCATGTGGGGCTGTATGATCGAATTGAGGTGCTTCAGTATCAGTTCCTGCTTTTGTGACTTGACCTTCAAGTGTACCTAATCCGGAAATAATTGAAGAAACCGCTTCATATGCGTCCACCAACCCATAACCATATCCATGGTTAGGTGTAGTAGGGTATTGACTGTCTGTTAGTGGATTGGCAGTGTCTAGTAGAATCTGTTCCATTTCATCTACTGTTAAATTTGCATTCACTTGACGTAAGAGGGCAGCCACACCTGATACAGCAGGACCGGCCATCGATGTACCATTCCAACCGCCTTCATAACCTCCACCCGGAACAGATGAACGAATGTTAACACCAGGTGCAGAAATATCTGGTTTAATTTCAGCATAAGGGGAAGGACCACGTAGAGAGAAATTACCAACTAAGTTATTAATGTCCGTCGCGCCTGTAGCAAAAGATTCCGGATAGTTGGCTGGTGCAGCAACAGATCCAGCTCCACCTGGATTTGTGAACGTTGTATTACCTGCAGAGAATTCGGGGAAGATTTCTGCTGCACGCCAGTTAATAACAACATCACGGTACCATTCGTCTAATCCAGCCCCACCGCCCCAAGAGTTATTCACGACATCTGGCGCCATATCAACGCGCGGGTTTCCGTTAGCATCTGTTGGTGCTAAAATCCACTGAGCTGCCTCTAATAGATCGGCATCTGTACCACCGCTTGCAGTGAAAGCTTTAACAGCAATATACTTCGCCCCAGGTGCAACTCCAATTTGATTTGAGCCATTTTGTTCACTACCGACCATTGTACCAGTAACATGTGTTCCATGGTCTACGTCGTCATATGGAGTAGCTCTTCCTGCAGAAGTCGAATCATACCAGCTATAATCATGAGAAACTTCTCCAGTGGCTTTGTTATAGCCGCGGTATTTTTCTTTTAAAGCTGGATGATCCCATTGAACGCCCGTATCAATACTTGCAACTACTGTACCTGAACCATCTATGCCCATTTCCCAAACTTCAGGTGCATTGACCCGTTCAATATTCCACTCAACGTTTGCAACTTCTGCATTTGGGGTTACAGCATTTTCAGTTTTGGTTGTAAAGAGCTGACGTGTTTCATTAGGTAAAATTTTCTCCACTTCTTCGAATGTAGCGATTTTTTCTGCCACTTCCTGAGTTGCTGTAACAGCAATTGCATTTACGATATAAAAGGATGTAATATCTGTTGCATTGCCACTAGCCGCTTCTTGATCAAGGAATTGCATTACTGATTGCTGAGATTCAATAGAGGTCGCCTTTAATTCAGAGACAACAGCAGAACGTTGCATCAACTTTGCATTCAGAGCAGATAAGTTTGATTCATCCGCCTTTTGGCGAGCAGCCGTAGCAACTTCGGAAGAATTCGCCTTATCTTTAAATTTGACTAAGAATGTTACTTTGTTATCCTCTTTGAAATTTTCAAGTAAGCGTTTATTCAATTTTTCACGTGCAGAACTAAAAGTACCGCTCGAACTCGAATCTCTAAATGATTCATAGAGTTGATTGGAAGCTGTTTGAGCGCTAGCAACACCTGGTGTCAATAAAGAAAACGTCATCGCTGCAGTAGCAAAAATACTAAGTGCTTTTTTAGAATTTTTTTTCTTCCTCAATTGTGTTCCTCCTTCGATTTTTAATTCACTTTATCCCTCTAATAGTTAATTTGAAGCTGTAGGTTGTACTTTAAGAACAACCTTTCCTCCTTTCTTTATGCTTTTTAGGGTAGAAATGACTAATTTGTGAATTTAAATTCTCTAGATGTAAGTACTATGTTAGATTATGGAAAATGGTTTGTTTATCGTATTATGTCGAAGATTTTAGATGAAAAATATTTTTGGAGTTAATTGACTATTTTTTTATGGGGAAAGAGGGTAATGAGACATAGTTGGAGAATAGTGGAAATCAGTAATAGTAAGGTTTAGCTGATTATTGAGTTTTCGTAAAAAAAATAAACTAATCTTCTTTTATGAAAAAAGATTAGTTTAACCTATAAAAAGGGCAATAGGTCTAAAGGTCAATTTTTTCTTTTAGGTTGTAAGAGGGACTTATTGTTCACCTAACTAATATTTAATTGTTATTCTTTATTCAGAAAAGATGGTAAATATTCATTCGATATTTTGTTGGGAAATTCAGAAATCAAGGCGAGTTAAAGAATTGACTATTGGCGATTGAACAATTAAGTGATAATAATATTATTTTTAACTAATTTATCGATAAATTTGAGGGGGAAGAAAGCCTTTTGACGTATCTGAATATATTTAACTAGTGTCTAGGTTTTAGTTGAAAATTCGCTTTTTTATAATGAAGTTATTTTTTGGAATTGTCGAAATTTGTCTAAATAGGATACAGGGTATTTCCATTATATTTTTGTTATAACAAATCAAGGGAAATTGGCGATTAGGGAGAGAGTTATAGGAGCACTTATTATGGCTAGCCATAATAAAAAAGCAGAATTAATTCTGCTTTTTTACAACAACATTGTTATCCAGGTCATGTGTAGAACGAATATCCCGCTATATAAGAACATAACGAAAGAAAGGACTACACGCCAAACATTTGTTAACCTTGTAGGGAAATTTGACTTCCATAATAACCAAACTAGACCAGATAAGATAACTTTTGTGCCGAGAATCATTAAGGGCGAAAGCGAACTCAACAGGGGATTTGCTTCTTCAATCCATTCGTTGCTGAGCCCCCAAGCTGTACATATGCCATCTATGAGATTCAACACCATAATGACCAACAACATTCGTTTTATATCAAACAAACGTTTCACTATACGTCACTCTCCGCTCGAATCGCAATCTCTCCTTTTATACTTATTCGCTAGATATAATTTTTCTTGTTACGAACATTCCATCTTTAGATAAGCTTTTACAAAATTGCTTATTTTATACTGCTTATATATCAAAATTAAATAAAGGGTAGTTTCCCAAAAAGAAAGAGCCCGTAAACGTTTGTACTCAACGTTTACGGGCTCTTAATAGAGGAAGCGATGCAACAGCCAACAGCCGAGCAGCTTCTGCCTAGAACTTGTCATTTTTTTTGCGTATGGTAAAACAAATCAAAAAAATTATACATTATTAGATATAAGATTTCTTCATTTTCACCTATTATTTGTATTTCTTATTATCTATATTCTGCTTGTGTGATGTTGAAATGGCAAAAACGAGCATAAGTGAAAAACTTTATAGCCGATCATATTTATTAATTTCGAAAACAGGGTATATGTAATATGTAATATAGGGGGAGTAAAGATGAAACTTGAATTCTTAAAAGTTGAAAAAATCGTAGAAACAGATAAAAATAAAATCATTTATATTCCGGCTGGGGGCATCCAGTTTGGATTTAAAAATAAGATCATTTCTTTAAAGGATCCATTACAAATTGGTATGACACATGGGGGCAGTTTCCTCAATGTTGTTCGCTACATCGATTTTGTAGTATATGATGACCTATCAATCTATACAACAGGTGAGATTAAGCGAGAGAGCTTATTTGGCATCGTAGCGAATGAAGAAGTGCTATTAGCCATCCATAAAGAGCTGACTAAAAGTTCCAAGGAAGTTCCGTCATTCAAGCCATTGGATGTTAAAGAAATTTTTA
Organism: Solibacillus kalamii; assembly: GCF_002174535.1. Classification (NCBI taxonomy): domain Bacteria; kingdom Bacillati; phylum Bacillota; class Bacilli; order Caryophanales; family Caryophanaceae; genus Solibacillus; species Solibacillus kalamii. The sequence goes on from NZ_NHNT01000002.1 coordinate 605,018, forward strand.
GCCGTGAATTTGAAGGTCCTCATAAACAGACGAGTTAAATTCGAGATTTATATAATACATATTTCTGAGCATTTTGTTGAGTAAAAATGATTAAAGAAACTGAAGCACCGTTTGGAAAAATATTTCCTTCGGTGCTCTTTTATGTTTTTTATTAAAGGATCATTATATTATTGAGAGCTATTTATTATTTGGTAATAAATGGTGTAAAATGTTCTGAGATAGATTTCTTTAAAGGGATGAGGGAATATTAATATTCAATTTTGGAAATTATTAATACTCAATAATCTGTTGTAATTTAAGATGAACTGAGCTTTCTCTAGCTAAGGAGCCAGTTTGTAAAATAGCAAGAATTGTGTTCAACGTAAGTAAGTATAGGTACTTTATTTCAATAAATTTATGAGTAACTTTTATGCAATTTTAAATTAGTTGGAACCTGTGAAAAAATAAAATGAGTGACCGTTTGTGCGATGGGACTAACTTCATCAATAAATTTTTCTGCGTTAGCAAACGTTTCAAACTGCATTTTAATCATGTAACAAGCATTCCCTGCAATCCGATAACAGAATTCTACGTTAGGAAGTTTCTCAATATAGCTCCTAAAAGACTTATAGTCACCATTCTTAACGGTTGCTTCTATTATACATTGGATCGGTAAACCTAATTTTTCATAATCGACCACTAGTGTGTTTTTCTTTATAATTCCAAATGACTCCATCTGTCTTATTCGTTCAGTTACTGATGGGGAAGACAGATTTATCCTTCTTCCAAGCTCGCTCATCGATAAACGACTGTTATTAAGTAGTTCATCTAATATTTTTCTATCAATTTCATCTATTTTCATTTTTAAAGTTTTCCCCCAGTAATCGTTAATTTTAAATGATATTTATTTGCTATTCGTTATGAATTTAATGTGATTTTGTTATTGTGTTTTCTATAATTAAAAATAACAAGGAGGGAGTTATATGGCAAGAATTATTGAATCTCAATTCGGGGAAACACCTTTTCAAAGACTATTAGGGCATAACAAGGATGTTATGGAGGAATGGAGTCAGCTAGGTGATGTGTTTGAAAAAGATGGACTACTAACATCTAAATTAAAGGAACAAGTAAGAAGAACATTAGCTCAAGGCAACGGATGTGAGTATTGTAAGGCCAAAGGAAAACCGAATCCAGTAAATTTTGAAGAAAAAACTTCTATTGCAGTAGGATTTGCAGAAGTCTTTTTAAAACAAAAGAGTGAAATAGATGAATCAAGTTTTAATGTTTTGAGAGAATGTTTCAGTGATGAGGAAATAAGTGAGTTGTGTGCATTTATTTCTTTTACGACTGCTTCACAATATTTTGGTGCAATGATGAAGTTAGAACCTGAAAATAACCAGTAGACTAAGGAGCAAATAAGAACATTTATGATACGTAATTCAAAAAATCAATATAAGGACTGTGCTGTTTGGGGAAGTCTTCAAGAAGATTATCTTAAGAATAATATTAGTTGAAATAATAGAGAGTTGACATTTTGATTAATCAGTGGATACTACTAGCAGGTGTATTTGGTGGATTGGGAATAGCACTATCATTATTTATTATTAAGGATGCCTTTGCGATATTTTACGGTTTGAATCTTGCCGGTTACTTACTAATAAATAGTCTTATCGTATTTATTCTTGCATTTATAGTTACTATTATAAAAAAGATAACAGTTTAAAAATGTGGATATATTCAATGCAGTATGGGTCTAAGATAGAGGAAAGAGGGGAAAACAGTGCCGTATTGTAAAGTTCGTCAGGCAGAGATTTATTATGAAGAAATAGGTGAAGGTAAACCTATTTTAATGATACACGGATTTACACCTGATCACAGACTAATGAGTGGTTGTATGGAGCCAATATTTACTTTAAGGGAAGGATGGCGGAGGATTTATATTGACCTACCTGGAATGGGGTTAACAAAGAATTATAACGAAATTAGTAGCTCTGAAGATATGTTAAGTACGCTTACTGATTTTATCGAAGCTGTACTTCCAAAACAAGAATACATAATTGTAGGAGAATCTTATGGTGGCTATTTAGCAAGCGGACTTATTAAAATGCAAAAGGAACGAATAATTGGAGCGGCATTTATTTGCCCTGTTATCATTCCTCAGCAAGACGTTAGAATGATTGAGAAACATAGAATATTAAGAAGAGATGATGAATTTATCAAAAAATTGTCGAAAGTAGAATTAGTCGACTTTAGCAGCAATCAAGTTGTACTGGATGAATATAACTGGATACGTTATAACAAAGAAATTTTAGCAGGTTGTAAGCTTGTAGATGAACAATTTTTGGCGAAGATTAAGAACAAATACGAATTTTCATTTAATGTTAATCGGACTATTTTTAACAGTCCCAGTTTATTTCTTTTAGGAAAACAAGATTCTTCTGTTGGTTACAAAGATGCAATTAACATAATGGATTATTATCCAAGAGGGTCATTTGCAATATTGGATATTGCAGGCCATAATTTACAAATTGAACAACCTCAACTATTTAGTTCTTTAGTAAACGAATGGTTAGATAGAACAGAGGAATTATTATAAGAATTTGAAAAAGAGCTTGTTCAGATGCAATTTTTTAGAAGTAGTTGTGCCATTCAAAAAAAAGAGCCTATTAACCAATGCTTATAGGCTTTTAGCAATGTCTCGACAGGGATTCTTGATTACCTGTAGAAAGGTTTGACTGATATGCAATGGAGTAAGACTAAATCATTACTTGAAAGTTTTCTCAGTAATAAGTTACAAGGAAGAATCAAAATATACGCAACTGTATATCGGAAATTTCATGATAGTCCAAGCAGAGTCTGGATTACATTTGATAACAAAGAAATTATTAGTGCATCTGATATTACTTATGAAAAAAAACACGAAGAATTGTATCATAAGATCAAAAAGGAAGAAAACCTAAAAGACATTCCATTCAACGAAAATTGGCATGTAATGTTCAATTCTCCTGAACGAAAAGAATTGTTAACAGCATCTGATAATGTAGAAAAATGGATGATAAACCAAAATATTTTTAACAGTTATCACTTTTATGGATCTTTTATGAAATATAGTTCTTTGACCATTGATGAAGCATTAAATTCCGAAAATATAATAAATAATACGGGCATATGCAATGCTGGATAGAAGGCTAGGCAAAAGAAGGATAAAAAAATTGAATTTTAACATCGAGGACACACATCCATTAATTTTAGACTTTTATAAAATACGATGTGACGTTGAAGGAATCTCATTAATAAACCAAGAGACTTTATCAAAATTATAAATAGAATCGTAATTGTAATATTTGTTGGGCTGCTTTTATTGATTTACTTTCATGAGTACAAAAATAATAGAAATAGGGAAGGAGTTTTTATAAAATGCCAATTACTCTAGTGCCAATTTTAGAATCAGAAAAAACTATTTTAAGAAATCTTTACTCATTGTATCTACATGATCTTTCAAAGTTCTCTTCAATGATTGACCTTGGAATAGACGGTTCTTTCAAATATGAAAGCCTGGATAAATTTTGGGACATTGAAGGAATTTCACCGTATTTTATTAAATTAGAGGAGAGTATTATAGGTTTTATATTACTATTGGAACGGCCATTTTTGACTGAGGAGAATGATTTAGGGATAAATGATTTTTTTATAATTAATAAGTACAAGGGTAAAGGAGTAGCAGCAAAAGCCGCAGTAAAATTATTTGAAGCGAAACAAGGACAATATTTTGTGATACAAGTTATTGAAAATAAACGTGCTGTTTCATTTTGGAGAAATTTATATATTGAATTAAATATTAAGATTAATGAAAGACAAGAATTAATTGATGGTGAGCAATGTTTAATTCAAACATTTAAGATATGATTCATTATACGTATCCCATCAAATATTACAGGGGCTAATAACGCACAATAATCCCATTGAAATAGGGGTAACAGATTTTAGGCTAGCGGTATAGGTAGTCGTCCCTTTTTAAAGATATCTATAGATAAATCCGACAACACAAACATAAAACGTAGATTTTCTCCGTCTGAACCTGCTGCACCTTCTCCATTATAATAACTAAACTTGCCCTCTCAAACTTTTCAGCCCTCAGCCCTTCGAAGGGGCTGAGGTGGAATTGGCTCCAATATTATGTGAGAGGTAGACCTCCAGGTTCGGGGATTTTACTTTATGATAGTATCAGAGTTGAAAAACCGAATACAAACGGTTTCAGTACTTCGCTTGGCACATTAACTTTAAATGTATAGAAATTGGCCCACCAAAGACCTTATTTTCACAAATGGATACGAGAATTGTTCGTTCATTAAAATCTAATTGTCTAAGTCAAAATCCTCTTTTGGAATAAAAACGCCACTGCATGTGTTCGATTTGACGTATTTGTTTTTGACATGACACTTTTAATATATTGTTTAATGGTCGTTTCACTAATTTCTAATAGGTGGGCGATTTGTTTTGAACTATAGCCAAACGCAACGCATTTCATGACCTCAAATTCTCTTTTGGATAGTTTGATTTCATTGTTTTCTACATAGCATGGATGATTAAATAACATTTCTCCTACTTGACTACTAAATAAATTTGCTTCCATTAATAATTGAGGGTCAAAGTTTTTATGAAAATGGGTACCCAAAAAGTATCCAACAACTACATGATTAAAAGTAATCGGTACAACCAAGAGTGAATTTTGGTTTTCAGCAATAATATATTTCCTTGGGATATTTAAATGAAAATCATTGCTTTCAAAATATTGCGCACTTTTCTTTTGGATTGCCTCAAAAATGGCTGGAATCGTAGTTACATCATCACGAATGGATGAAATGCATTTAAATTCATTTGTATTAGCACAGACAATACCTTCCGCTAAATGATCAATGGGAGAATATCGGAAAAGCATTGTTTCTTCTATTGAAAAGGTCGATAGGAAACATTCTATTATCATTTTAATTTTTTTATCTACGTTTTCTACGGAATTGATTTTAGCTAAGTTTTGTTCCCAATTATTCCTTTCAATCACCAAAAAGAGCACCCCTTTATATAAAAACGGTTTATTAGTTTTATATATGCTTCACATACTCCGAAAAATCATAAAAAATCCATTCTTCGCCCAAAAGTATATATTATTTTCCCTAAAAGTAGGAATATCTATTAAACCGAGCAGCGAATAAAATAAAAGTGTCTTAAATTTTTATATATGAAAAGGGAGGAATTAAAATGGCAAATTTAACTGAACAAGCAAAACAATATTTAGAGAGCTTTTACAGTGGGCCGAAAATGGAATCTTTTAATCCGGTGGAATTGAAGGCAATTATGGCACAATCTCCAGTACCCCCTCAAAATAATCTACCAAGCATTCATCAAACAGAAGATCGTTTTATTATTGCAAAAGATGGTGAAGAAATTAGACTTCGCATTTATACACCAGAAGGAGAGGGTCCCTTCCCGGCTCTTGTATACTATCACGGCGGTGGCTGGGTAATTGGTGCTGTTGAGATGTTTGAAGCTGCAAACCGATTGGTTGCCACAGAAGCTAATGCTGTTGTCGTATCGGTTGATTACCGTTTAGCACCGGAAAATCCATATCCAACACCAATTGAAGACTGTTACGCTGCACTTGAATGGGTAGCCGAACATGCAACGGATATCAATGTAGATCCAGCAAAAATTTCAGTTGGGGGCGATAGTGCAGGAGGAAATCTATCTACTGTTATTGCGAAAAAAGCATTGGATAATAAGGGGCCCGCAATCCAATCTCAAGTTCTTATTTATCCAGTAACGAACTTAGAATTTGACACAGATTCATATAATGAATTTGCTCAAGGGTTCGGACTTGATCGCGATCTTATGAAATGGTTTGGCATTCACTATGTTGGAAACGAAAAACTATACAATGAGCCAGATGTTTCTCCTTTAAAATATGATTCTGTAAAGGGATTACCTCCTGCAATTATTATTGCTGCAGAAAATGATGTGTTAAAAGACGAAGGGGTCGCTTATGCAGAAAAATTAAAACAAGACGGTGTGAACGTTCAGTATGAATTAATCCCAGGTGTTGTTCATGGTTATTACAGTAACATGGATTTCTTTGCGGATGAAACGAAACAAACGGCACAACTAATTGTCAATTTCATAAACAAAGTCGCACAAAAAGCTTAAAACGAGATTATGGGAATTCATGGAGGATAAAACTTCCTCATTTCCTTTATAAATAAGCATAAACAAAGGGGGATCATGCTTATGGCAAATCATGTTGATGCAATCGTTATTGGTGCTGGTTTTTCTGGAATTTATATGACGTATAAGTTACGGGAAGAAGGTTTCACGGTTAAAACCCTCGAAAAAGCAGCTGGTGTTGGTGGGGTATGGTTTTTAGCACGTTATCCAGGTGCTCGTTGCGACTCTGATAGTATTTATTACAATTACATTTTCTCAGAGGAACTATATAAAAAATGGTCATGGTCATCACGTTTTGCAGCTCAAGATGAAATTTTAAGCTATTTAAACTTTGTTGCTGATGAGTTAGACGTGAAAAAAGAAATGCAATTTAATACAGAAGTAAAGTCCGCTATTTGGGATGAGGATCAAACGAAGTGGCTTGTCATAACAGCACAAGGAGAAGAGTTTACAGCTACTTACTTGATTTCGGGCGTTGGATGTTTATCAACTTCAAGTATTCCAAATTTCCAAGGTCGCGAAAGCTTTAAAGGGGAGAGCTATCACACAGGTAATTGGCCACATACACCAGTAGACTTAAATGGGAAGCGTGTCGGCGTGATCGGGACAGGCTCAAGTGGTGTGCAATCAATTCCTGTAATTGCCGAAGAAGCGAAGGAAGTATATGTATTCCAACGTACCCCACAGTATTCCGTTCCAACACGGAATCGTCAATTTACAGAAGAAGAAATCGCTCAATTTAAAGAAGCGTTCTTAGATGCGCGAGAAATTATGTTAAATTCTCCTTCTGGATTACCCATTCCAAGATCGACAAGATCAGTAGTAGATACACCAGAAGAAGAGCGTGTCGCAATTTTAGAAGATGCTTGGGAAAAAGGAGGCATGATTTTAAATAATGCCTTCTATGATATTGTCATTGATCCAAAGTCAAATGAGTTGGTTTCGGAATTCCTTCGAGGCAAGATTCGTGAAAAAGTGAAAAAATCTGATGTAGTCGAACATCTGCTTCCATATTACTATTACTCAACGAAACGTCCAATTTTAGATACAAATTATCATGATACGTATAACCAGGACCATGTTACATTAGTGAACTTACGACAACAGCCAATTGAGTGTATTACAGAAAACGGTATACAGACTACAGAAAAAGAATATCCACTAGACATTATCGTATTTGCTACAGGTTACGATGCGATGACAGGTACTTTATTAAAACTTGATATTAGAGGACGCAATGGCGTATCGCTTCAGGAAAAATGGGAAAATGGGGCAAAAGTTGAAACATATTTAGGGCTTGGGCTAGCAGGATTTCCAAACTTCTTCACGATAACTGGTCCACAAAGTCCATCGGTTTTAACAAATGTACCAACAGCAATCGAACAACACGTGGAATGGATTTCGGATTGTCTGAACTATTTAAGAGAACACAATGTGAAAACAATTGAGCCAACAGTAGAAGCGGAAGTGCAGTGGAGTAAACAATGTACAGAGATTGCCAATGGTACATTATTTACTAAAACGGAATCCTGGTATACAGGTTCTAATATCGATGGGAAATCGCGTGACTTCTTAATTTACTTAAATGGATTGGATAATTATCGTCAACTTTGCAATGAAGTCGCTGAACATGGCTATAAAGGTTACCAATTACAGTACGAAGAAATTAAAGCATAAACAGGGGGAGTATGAATGGTGAATACTACTTTATTGATCAATGAAAAAGTGCAAGTGTTTCTGAAGGGTACTAAAGAAATGTTTATCGATGGGAAGTGGGTTCCTGCAGTTAATGGGACTCTATATGAATCCATTAATCCAACAACAAATGAAGTCTTAACGAAAATTTACGAAGGAGATGAACAAGACGTTGATCTTGCAGTAAAAGCAGCAAGACGTGCATTTGAAGGTGGATGGAAAAAAACGGCACCGAGAGAACGCGCTCGACTACTAAACAAATTAGCAGACCTAGTGGAAGAAAACTTGGAAGAAATTACACAACTGGATTCGCTTGAATACGGTGGGACACTCGCTGTAGCAGGTGGCTTTGCAAAAAATGCAGTCCATCATTTGCGTTATTATGCAGGTTGGGCAACAAAATTGTATGGACAGACAGTCGAATTAACGGGTGGCGGCAATATTCATGCGTATACAAAGCGTGAACCACTTGGTGTATGTGGACAAATTACTTCATGGAACTTCCCGGCATTAGTTGCATGCTGGAAATTAGCAGCCCCTCTTGCAGCAGGAAATACCGTTGTATTAAAGCCTGCCCAACAAACGTCTTTATCTACATTATATATTGGTAAGTTAGTAGAGCAAGCTGGATTCCCGCCTGGTGTTGTAAATATTGTAACGGGTGCAGGCGGTAAACTTGGTGAAGCCATTACATCTCATCCGGATATCGATAAAATTGGTTTTACTGGTTCGACGGTTGTCGGCAAACGGATTATGGAGAAAGCTTCGGATTCATTGAAAAAAATTACTCTTGAGCTAGGTGGTAAGTCACCAAATATTATTTTCGCAGATGCAGATTTAGATAAAGCAGTTCCTGGTGCCATTACTGCAATTCTGATGAATACCGGGCAAGTATGCGCGGCAGGATCACGACTATATGTAGAACGTTCTGTATATGACGAAGTAAAAGAAAAACTTGTGGAAATTGCTGAAAGCTTTGTTTTAGGTGATCCTTTAGATCCGAACGCTCAAATGGGACCACTCGTTTCAAAAGCACAAGTTGAAACAGTTGAAAAATATGTTGAGCAAGCAAAAAAAGATGGTGCCAATATCTTAACAGGTGGCAAACGCCCTGAAAATCCAGAATTAGAAAAAGGGAACTTCTATCTTCCTACTATTATCGAAGGACTAGATGAAAATTGCCAGGCCGTTTATGAAGAAATTTTTGGTCCAGTACTTTGCATCCTGCCATTTGATTCAATTGAAGAAGTAATAGGACGTGCCAATGCAACAGAATATGGACTGGCTTCTGGTGTATGGACAACAAACTTACAAACAGCGCACACAATGATTGAATCTTTAGATGCAGGTTCCGTTTGGGTCAACGAATATTATTTAACGGATGATAATATACCACTTACAGGATTTAAGCAAAGTGGGGTTGGTTCTGAACTGGGATTAGCAGGTATTGAAGCGTATACAAAAGTAAAAAGTGTTGCCATTAAATTAGGATAAGGGGTGTACACAAATGAAAGCATTAGTAATAGAGGGTGTAAAAAAAGCATTTGTTAAAGAGGTAGCAGACCCAACAATCGATGAAAATGGGGTCATCGTCAAAGTAAAAGCAAATGGTGTTTGTCGTAGTGACTGGCACTATTGGGCCGGGGACATTCCAATCACACAAAAAATATTAGGACATGAATTTACAGGGATAGTCGAAGAAGTAGGTAAAAATGTAAAGAACTTTAAAAAGGGCGATAACGTAATCGTACCATTCTCCGGCAGTGACGGTACTTGTCCATATTGCCAACAAGGTCATTCAAACCTTTGCAACACTTCATTTATTCCTGGTTCCACTTATGATGGCGGCTATGCGGAATATGTGGGAGTACCATTAGGAGATCGAAATATCATTCATTTACCAGAAGAAATTAGTTTCTTGGATGGTGCAGCATTAGGTTGTCGTTTAATGACTGCTTTCCATGGTATTGTTGATCGAGCAAATGTGGCGCCTGGTGAATGGGTAGTCGTTTATGGGTGTGGTGGTGTTGGGCTTAACGCTATTAATATCGCCTCATCCATTGGTGCTACGGTAATTGGCGTCGACATCAACCCTAAGAATTTAGAACTTGCAAAACAAATGGGTGCACACATTGTCATTAACAGTAAAGAAGTAGATCCAGTAGAAGCGGTAAGAGAAATTACTGGTGGTGGTGCGAACGTTTCAATTGATGCATTAGGTATTGCCGATACTTGTTTAAATGGAATCAATAGCCTGGCGAAACGAGGTCGTCATCTGCAAATAGGTGTAACGACAAAAGTGGAAGGCGGAAAAGTTGCTTTACCTATCGATCAAATGGTCATGCAAGAAATCCAATTTATCGGGACATTGGGAATGCCAAATCATCGTTTTGAATCGTTGCTTCCATTAGTTAAGCAAGGGAAAATTACACCGGGGAAAATGATCACTGCAGAAATTGCATTATCGGATGTAACGAATATATTCGAGGAAATGAGTAATTTTAATACAACGGGAACGTATATTGTAACGGAATTTAGTAATAGTGCTGTAAGAGTATAAAAAATTGACTGCTGATATTAAGGATTACGCATTATTTTTGTTCTTTTAATAAACAAAAAGGAAGGAACCTGTATTCAGGATTCTTCCTTTTTAAGCATTCTGTAACACTTAACACTGATAAGCCTTTCTTATATACAGATGAATTACGGCTATAAAAAAGGTTCAGCTCACTACATTATTTTGTAATTGTTTTGTAACAAATGTAATAGTAAAGCGCTAATTTAATAAGCTTAAAATCTGTCAATAGTTTTTCAGTGGTAGTATAATTTTAGACTGGATGATTTTATGAAATTATTAGTTATTAAACCTTTGATTTAACGGAGTTTAGTAGTGAATTGTTACTCCTCCCAGTTTATGGGCCCTTTATTACAACTTTTGTACTGTAACATTGGTGTTGTAGAGGAGGAATACAAAATGAATAAAAAATGGTTAGCAACATCATTATGTGTAGCGACATTATTTGCAACATCTATTACTGCAGCAGATGCAGCAAGTTTAAATATAGAGGTGAAGAGTGTTTCAAATCCTCAAAATGCCCAAGTTATTAAAGGGGATAACATTCAAGGCTTTGGTTTAAAAATAATCGATCCAATCGCCTTATCAAATGGAGAGTTCGATTTAAATAAATTTAAAGGTTTAATTAACAAAACGATTAATAACTCAAAAGATAATAAAGTAATTGAAGGCAAAGTAGTGCATAAAGAAAAGGCTACAACTAATAAAGAAAACACTAATACTAATAAAGAAACACAAAAAGAATCTACTAATAAAAAAGTAGAAAAAGAGGTTAAGGCACCTCAAACACCGGCAAAAGAAAAAGCTACTCCGGTTACAAATAACAATAATACAAAAGCACCTTCAAACTCGAAAAACCAACAAGTAGAGGCACCTGTAAAAACACCTTCTAACAATGTTAGTCAATCGGTTTCTGAATTCGAGAAACAAGTAATAGACTTAACAAATGCAGAACGTGCAAAAGAAGGACTAAAACCGCTTGAAATGCATTCTCCTTTAATGGAAGTAGCTCAGGCAAAATCAGAAGATATGGCGAAAAATAATTATTTTTCACATACTAGCCCAACTTACGGAAGCCCATTTGATCAAATTAAATCTGCAGGAATTTCATACCGTTCTGCCGGTGAAAATATTGCACAAGGTCAAAGAACACCACAACAAGTGGTACAAGCCTGGATGGAATCACCAGGACACCGTCAAAACATCATGAATGCAAATTACACGCATATTGGTGTAGGTTTTGTTGAAAATGGTTACTATTGGACACAACAATTTATTCAACTTTAAACATAAATTACTTTTATTTAGGCTACTTGGCGACCAAATTATTTTGGCGTTGAGTAGTCTAACTTCGTATTAAGGATACCACCAACCGACTTATTACTTCATATAGTTTATTTTTACATAATGAAATTCTCTCGATTTAGATTTGATTGACAATAAAATTAATACATAACAAATGAGATTTTTTAAATCAGCACAAAAAATTGTACCAAAAGTATAAATAAGCGATGTATTATAGATACCTGTAATACCCCTTTTATTATGTGTTATACAGACTTTTTGATTGATTGCTTAAAGGATTAGAGCGCATAACTAATGTAAACCAGACGGCAAACCCCAAATAAACTAATGTCAAAATAGCGAATATGAATTGAAACTGCTCTGCCAACTGCCGGATTAGGGCAAAAAAGACAACGACGCAATGCATCAGATTTCCTAATATGACAGGTTTGTTATAGATGCCACCGATCAGGGCAGAACGTGTAAACCAATTTAACATTGCAAACCCTAAATATAGTCCTCCGATAATTTGCAGCAGAATTAGAGTAATAGGTAAAGGGTCAATCCCTAATATATTTGAAATTTCTTCAGGAATAAAGGTTCCTGCCAACCCCGACAAACCCATCAATACAGCGCTACTACTCAAAAGCCATTTCGTTTTCATTTTATTTCTCCTTTTTATGAATTTTCTGACCAGCAACTAGAGAATTTTAACAAGGTAAGTGTTACTTCAAACCGATAAAAACCGTGAGTCCAGTCCAAAGTAATGTAACAGGCTATCATTAAATGGCATACAAGAAATATAAAATTGCCTCAGTTTAGGTAATCGATGAAAGTTATAGACATTTTGGCTGTAACATCTAATATTCATTTAAAAGAGGTTTTATCCATAAAAGTATTTCTCCTCAAAACAGTAGTTTATTATATTCGACTAACCTCACTTTTACCTTTAAGTAAAGGCTAGCATCAACAAATTTTATCGTTCATTAATTATGAAAAAGAACAGGTTAATAATTACTGTTTTATAAACAAGTAAGCAGTTAGGACGTTCAGATGGTGAGTCTATATTATTAATGTAAAATCATTTTTTAATTCTAAATAACTATTTTAAGTTATAGATAAAGGAGATTCGACATCACAGGCCGTATAAAACGTGGTGACATTGTATTGTTCTGGACTATTGGTGCAGGTCACGAAATGGTAGCAATGTTATTTAAATATTAATATGACAAATTTTTAAGGCGACAATCCTATTGAGCTATTGGGTTGCCGCTTTTTTGACCTTTACTAAAGAATGTTGGAAAAAGATAAGGGAGCTTCTAAATTGTTAATGCTTGTTCGAATAGCTAAAAAAGAATTAGCTTAAATAGTTTGAATGAAAAAAATATCGGGCAACTAATGAGTAAGATGACAAATTCAAATATAAAGGAGCCATTAATTATGACACAAACTAATTATAATAATGTATCGACAACATCTGAAAACGATAATAACGGAAAGCTTTTAAGAGGCATGGTGATAGGGGCGGTTATTGGTGGTGCTCTCTCAATGCTTGACTCAAACACAAGAAACAAAGTAACGGAGACGACCAAAAATATGAAAGATTCGACAATGGATATGTACAGTCAAGTCAAAAACAATCCTTCAGAAGTGAAGGATGACTTGCAAGAGCGGTTGAAATCCGCTTCTTCCGTATTAAAAGAAGCAATAAGTGATGCTCAAAATCTTTATGAAAAAGTAAATGAGAACATTATTCTCCCAGTTACTATGGTAAAGGAAGAGTCAAGTGAAATTCTTTCCCATGCCAAAGAAGCTACAACTGATTTAAAAGACATCGGCGGGAAAGTGAAAGAAGTCGGCGAAGAAGTGAAGGGTGGCAGTAATGGGTAAAGTCAAGGTGCTTAAAATTAAGGGGCTTCCATACCTAATTCAATAGTGTTTAATTACTATCACTGATATGAAGAGCGAAAATAGTGCACTTTTCTAAGCATGTTCATTTAGTGAAAAAATAATCTAAGTACAATGATTTTGAAACAAAGAATCTTCAACATCTGGGCACTTTCTTAAAGGAAAGTGTCTTTTCCTGTTTAAAGAGGAGGCTTTCGGAATAAGGGTTTTATTTATAATAGATATTTTTATCATGGATTAAATGCTTTTGTTCAATTGCTACTCTAATCATTAGAACTAATTCTGTAAATCCATTCTTTTCTACACATATTTTGTATTCAATTAAATGGCCAGATAGTCAGGTAACTGCTTTAATTTTTCATCTTCTCTTTAGCACATAAATCCACTTTTTTGTGGAAGGCTATTTTCATGTGGAGGTGTAGAGATGGGAAAAAAAACGTCGGGTGCAAACGACGAAACTGCAAATCTTACCTGGTGGCAATTATCTCTTATTGGAGTAGGTTGCACCATTGGAACAGGGTTTTTTCTTGCCTCAAGTATAGCAATTAAAATGACAGGTCCTTCTGTTATCTTAGCCTTTATAATGGCTGCTACTGCAACATATATTGTTTTTGAGGCTCTTGCTAAAATGAATGCAGCAGATCCACAGAAAGGGTCTTTTCGTACCTATGCAAAAAAAGCATATGGACGTTGGGCAGGATTTAGCAGTGGGTGGGTGTACTGGTGTTCAGAAATGTTAATTATTGGAAGTCAACTCACCGCAATTTCATTATTAACAAAGTTTTGGTTTCCTAATATTAAATTGTGGATATTCGCAGCCATTTATGCAGTTCTCGGTCTCCTAGTTCTTTTTATTGGAGCCAAAGCATTTGGGAAATTGGAAAGCGTATTTGCTGTAATGAAAATTGCAGCTATTTTTATGTTTATTGTAATTGCAATTTTAGCGTTGACAGGGGTTATTGGCGGAAATTCGACTCCTGATATCCCCCGTTCTGCAAATGAATTTTTCCCGAAAGGCTTGATTGGATTTTGGAGCGCTCTTATATTCGCGTTTTATGCCCATGGAGGGATCGAAGTAATGAGCATAATGGCGATCCATCTTAAAAATAAAGAGGATGCGCCTAAATCAGGTAAAGTTATGTTAGGGCTGCTTGGAATCATTTATGTGATTGCGCTTACGTTGGCACTATTACTGAAAACATATGATAAGTTCAGGGAGAACAAGAGCCCGTTTGTCGAAGCTTTATCAGGTGTCCATAATATTGATTTTTTCCCGCATGTATTTATAGCAGCTATTATTATTGCAGGGTTTTCAACAATGTCTGCATCCCTGTTTTCGGTTACTACAATACTTGTGACAATATCAGAAGACGGAGATGCTCCTAAAATCTTCAGTAAACAAAAGAAAAAGAAGCTCAAAATGCCATTACCTGCAATTGCTTTAACATCAACGGGGCTTGTACTTTCTATCGTTACCTCTTTATTACTGCCGGATAAAGTGTACGAATATATAACGACTGCTGCGGCACTAATGCTACTTTACAACTGGCTTTTTATTTTAATCATGTCCCAGCGGTTAATTGAAACGACCACAACCGATAAAGTGAAAAGAATTATTGGAATTATACTAATCGGTTTAGCAGTAAGTGGAACTCTTTTTCATCATACAAGTCGTCCAGGTTTTTTTATCAGTTTAGTTTTTCTGGCAGTTATCGGTAGTATAGTCTTTTTTATGCGAAAAAGATGGAAGAAGGAAGAACCTCAAAATAATGCGTTATAAGCTTGAATCCCAAAATAAATACCGAACCCGATCATTGCAAGGGAAGAGATGATGGAAATAATATTTAAGAACCCGGTTGATAATAATCTGCGGGCTCCACTGGATATAGTGGCCATTATCGTATCCCACAGGATAATTCCAAGGATGATGGCAAGGCTATTAATAAATATTTGGTTATCTGTACTGACTTTGTTTGTTTCCGCAAGAACCGAACCATAGATTCCCAGCCAAAAAAGGATAGTAAGCGGATTCAATAGTGACATGAGAAAACCAGTTAATAAGGAATGTCTTAGACGATTAGTTTTTTTGTTTGTTTTTAACGCTGTCTCAATTTTATGTAGAGATAGTAAATTCTCTATACCGGAATATATAAGTACAAAACATCCAAATGACCAGAGAAATACTTTAACTGGTGAGTATTCAATAACTTGGCCAATCCCGAAATAAACCATTATCATGTACAAAATATCCGCTGTTAAAGCGCCAATGCCAAAAATTAGAGCATGAAAAAAACCGTTTTTAATCCCTGTATCTAGCTGCGCTGCGTTGACAGGACCAATAGGCGCAGCTAAAGATACACCTAAAAAAATGTAAGCAGCTATTGAGTTCAAAAATAGCCCTCCTTAAAATGATGTCTTCGCATTTTATTCAAAGAGAGCGACTCGTACAACTATATATAAGAATTTCTTTCAAAGAATTGTATTTCAATAACATCAGGGTTTACGTGAATTTTTACTTCTAATATTTTTTATTTAGCAGACCCTTAATAGATATATCAATCGTCAGTTATATAGAGTACTTTTTGAAGGACTAAGTAGCCCTTTACCAGTTATAAGGTAAAGGGCTACTTAGAATACATAATGTTGAAGAATATTAAATGTCACTTTTGAATTTTGGACTTACGATTATAAGTGTTGTGGTGAAAGGGAAAAATACAATCTCCCTTAAAGGGAGACTGTATTAGTAATATTATTTATTATTATTGTTATTGTTGTTGTTGTTGTTGTTGTTTTTCTTATTAAAGTTAGTGTTGTTGTTATTGTTGTTACGGTTAATTTGATTTTGATCATTCAAATTGTCGAAGTTGAAATCTTCACCGAATTCAAATTCATTATTATTGTTCTTATTGTTATTGTTATTGTTATTACGCTGACGTTTAATATTAAGGTTATTATTTTCCACAGCTGCTCACCTCCTTAACAAAAGTTAGAATGGCTTAAACTGCTAGGAAAAATACTCGATATTCAGTTGAAAGTTTTTCCTTCAGCCAGATAAATTCAAAATTAAAGCTCTTTATTACAAGTTAAATCCAGCGGAATAATCGATTCTAATTTTTGCAGCAAATATACAAACGTAAAGTACGTATACAAACAAGTGTTCATGTATAGAATAGATAGAGATAAAACTTTATGACGATATCTAACGAAAATCACTTACAAATAGGTGAAGAAAAACGATGGGGGGAAATTAAGTTGAGAAAGAAACTGAGTAAAGCGATTCAACTTAACCATATCAAAGAAATTATTTATATAAACAAAATTGATTTGGCGGTAAAGAACAATCTTATTTTTCCACCTAAACGAACAATATATCCAGCTATCAGTAAAGCGAGTGGACTAAATGCATAAAGAATTCATGAAGCTTAGCGATGATATTCACCGGTACATCGTATTGGAATTATTTTTAAAAACACTGGAGCGCGATAGAGATTGCATATCCGAACTAAAAATGAAGGACGTCTTGGAAGAATGGTATGATGCCAAAATCAATGAAACATTTCATGAATTTAAAAAGTTAAGGGATTTTTTATATAAGCAAGGGTGTAAAATTGAAAAGCAAAAATCTGATGACTTTATGACCTACTATTTTATATTGTTTAGGGGATACGATGAAACAAGAAGCTATGGGAACATTGCTTTACGAAACTGGGTGAGCGAGGAAATGAAACGTATATTAGGAATGAAGTATCTAACACCAGCAGATAAAAAATAAATTTTATCGCCATAAGGATTCTAATATTTTAATAAAGCTATATTTTTACGGAATTCCAGATATACTAGGGAAGCTGCATTAGTTGTTTATTTTTAAAATTACAAATTTAAGTTGCTTCAAAATCAGATGATTGGCAAATGAAACCTCCTAGATATTTTACATAAATAATGAACCATCACACATTCTATATAGAGGAGGTGTGAATATGGGGAAGAAAGTTTCGAAGGCGAATCATGGAAAGACAGGAGTCGAACTAATAAGTGAAGCATTTGGCATGTCAAAAAACGATAGCGAAGCATTATTAGCACAGGCATCTGAAGTTCAAACTACGGATATTCCTTTACAGAAAGATGATGTATATGCAAGGGATAGTACTACAACTACTTTGAACAACTTACATGAAGATAATACATCCGCCATTTTAGATCGAAATGGGCCGAGGTAATTATTGTAAGTGAATCAATTGAGACTTAAGGCAATTCTCCCTTTAGAGTAAGTATATAACTATACACTTTCTTAAACTAAGAGCTGGTGCTTTTAGTTTAAGGAAGTTATTATTTTAAAATCAGTCGAACTTAAATTCATATAATGAAATAATGGAGTACCAACTCCGCACACCAGATTAAAAAGCAGGCATACTCAGCATGTCTGCTTTTTGTGATGCATGAAATCCATTTGAGCCCGAGCAGCTAAAAATATAATTAAACTGCTAAAAAGGAATTACATCGATTTTCCACAAAACCAACTAATAGAAGCTAATCGTTATTCCACAATTGGGAGCAATTCGTTACCGCACCTCAAGAGTAGTTTTTACTCTAACTTTTGGGGTGCGTACCATCTTGAATAGGAAATGTGCCTTATTAAGTAACCGGGCCATATTGTGGAGGAAAGTACTTAAAGGAACAGAAGGTTTGTTATAATGAAATGAAATTCTAGTTGATAGAGTAGGAGATAAAATGTATAAAAAAATAAAAGCGTGGGCGAAAAATTTAAAACGACAGATATTTGTGCTTTACTTTGCTTACAAAGATAAAAGAGTACCTTTGTCTGCTAAAATTTTTACGGCTTGTATTGTAGCATACGCGTTTAGTCCAATAGATTTAATACCTGATTTTATACCAATACTTGGCTATTTAGATGATATTATTGTTGTTCCATTAGGAGTTATGATTTCATTAAAAATGATTCCAAAAGATGTAATCTCTGACTGTGAAGTAAAGGCAGAGGAAATGATGAAATTGGGTAAGCCGAAGAATTGGATAGTCGGCTCGCTAATATTAATACTTTGGGTTGTAATCTTTATAATGGCTTTTATGAAAATTTATGATCTTTTCAATTAAAAAAGGACTTACTTTAAAATCTACCTTCAACAATCTGGCATTTTTCTTTAATAAGAAAAGTGCTTTATTCAATTATAGGGCCATATCTGGAAGGAGCGAATTAACGCCGGTAGAATTCATTCCAAAGGAGAAGGGGGCTTATGTCTCGTTTACAGCGTGTTATGCCTTGCAGAAAGGAGAATACAACTATCTATGAAAATATATCCATTTTCTTCTTTTTCCATATTATTTTCCCTCCAAAGCGTAGTATAATAGATTAATTAATGCGAACAAATGTTCAATAATTGCAGTATGCACGAATTCGTTTATGCAATGCAGACCGGTCTAAATTATCCAAAGAAAATTATAATGAATTGCTTTCCCAAAAAAATGGAGGACAACTATGATAGCCTTTTTTCAAAGTTTGACACTGTCTACAAGATTACTTGTGCTAATTTCTGTCTTCTTTTTTACCGCCCTGAATCTGCAGGTCGATTTTTTTACGACGCTCTATGAGCCATTTCGCGCCAACCATGTAGCGATTCACAGCATTCTTGAGGTGGCTAGCATTTTTGTGGCGCTCGCCATTGCGCTTCATGGCTGGATTTCCTTTAGGGAAACGATGTCGGCAAACTGGCTGCTGTTTTCGGCGATGTTTGTGGCGGTGGCGGTGCTGGATGCACTGCATACGGTCACTTTTGAAGGGATGCCGTATTTTATTATTGACAGCAATTCGTTGGTGGCTGCTTGGTTCTGGATTGCTGCACGCTTGACTGAGAGCATCATTTTCTTGGTGGTCGTACTTTTTCCATTAAAAAGCAGAGTGAAGCTATTTGTTCGAAATTACGTTTATCTGCTTGCGCTATTGTATGCAGCGTCTATGGCCTTCATCATTTTTAAATATCATGCGGACCTGCCGCTTCTTATCGGGGAAAGGGGTCCGACGTCATTGAAGAACGGCTTTGAATATGTGACGATGATTATTCATGCGGCGGTGCTGATAAAAGTGATGTCGAGCAAATTTGACATGAATTTCAGGGATTTTTCCTTTGCTTCGTTTTACTTGATCCTGTCTTCATGGCTTTTTACTTCCTATGAGGCTGTAACAGAATATCGGAATATGGCCGGGCATGTTTTTAAAGTACTGGGCTATTACTATTTGCTGAAGCATATATATCACCGTGAAATTGAAAAGCCTTATACAGAATTGCATAATTTGAGTGCAAGGCATAAACTTTTATTGAATTCGGTGGCTGAGGGAATTTATGGCATAGACAAGGAAGGCAAGGTGACATTCATCAACGACTCCGCTATAAAGATGTTGGGCTACAGGCAGGAGGAAATTGTGGGCTTGGATTTGCATGATCTCATTCACTGTACCTCCGAAGGCCAATGTTTATCGAAAACTGCTTGCCTTGCATGGCAAACGTCCTATGACGGAAAGTCGCGCATCTCAAAGGACCAATTTTTCCAGCATAGGGATGGACATGTGTTCCCTGTATCGATGAAA
The DNA here is from genome assembly GCF_002174535.1 of Solibacillus kalamii. Taxonomy (NCBI): domain Bacteria; kingdom Bacillati; phylum Bacillota; class Bacilli; order Caryophanales; family Caryophanaceae; genus Solibacillus; species Solibacillus kalamii. Next base: position 625,276 of record NZ_NHNT01000002.1, read on the forward strand.
ACGGAGCCGATGCTTGAAAATGGAGAGCAGAGGGGGACGGTCATCACTTTTTACGATCTTTCTCGGGAATTGGCTTTTGATGCATTGCAGCGGGAGAAAAAGGAAATAGATCTGGAACTGCAGCTGGCCGTTAAACTCCAGGAATCGCTCAGTATGCAGCAACGTAAATGGAAGCTGCTCGAAGATGTTGGTGCGGTGAGCGTTCCTTATCGTGCACTGAATGGCGATTTTTACAGCATCGTGCCGCAGGGGGATTTGCTGATGATGGCTATTGCCGATATTTCAGGTAAAGGTGTTCCCGCAGCTATACAAAAATCGATGATGGTCTATGCGCTGGAGGATTTCAATAGCCGCTATGAGGAGCCGCATGATGTGCTGACCAGTATGAACAGCTTTGTACATGACTATACGAGCGACTATTCCTTTGTCACATTGACGATGGCGAACTACAATAAGGCAACCCGACTTTTTTCCTATTCTACCGGTGGGCATGAGCCGATTATATGGTACAAGGCTGGCATCGATGAATTTATTAACTTGCACACGAGAAACCCTGCGCTTGGAATCATGGCGGACAGCATCTATACCACACACAGTGTGGAACTTGAGCCAAATGACCTCATTATCCTTTATACAGACGGGGTGACCGAGTGCAAGGAAGACGATGCATCCGATGGGATCGACTTGCTGCATAGAGCAGTAATGAAAGCCGACCTTTCGCTGCCAGGGGAATTGCTCGCCAAGCAAGTGTTAGAGAGGGTAAACGAACTGAGGCCATCGGATATTCATGATGACCAAACCATTCTTATATTGAAGGCTTGACCAGGTGCTGTTGCGTACCTGGTTTTTTGCTTTATTGGAATAATAGTGCATCGTAAAAGCGGATAAGGCTTGATTCATCGGTGGAGGAATGGCCACGATATTTGAAGAATCGGAGCTGATTTAAGAACTACGAGGGGGTATTCATATCGAAATTCAATCGACTTAGATTTATACGATATCTGTCCGGATTTATAATTCGGGCTTACCTTTTTATTGTTAATAATATTATAGACTGAAGCTTTTGCATTAATTAAATGAAGTTACCCCGCTAATATCTCATTCGAATGAGTGTTGTAATCCAGAAATGTTTATAGGTTCTCAAAACCTAGTAGACTCGTATAGAAACCTCTCATTTATGTTGAATTTTCAAAATTTATTTACAAAGATAGATTTTATGTGTTAACCTAATTTTGTGTTTGGTTAACGTAAAAGAGAGGTAGTAATGCTGCTAAATTTTTGGATTGTCGGTACAGATACCGATTAGCAACGGTAGAAGCACCGACAAAAAACCATTTTATCGGCGCAAATATTGTGGGATTATTTCTGATTTATGCAGTTGCTGTACCGTACTTGTATGTGTCATTAAATTTTTGGCTAGATGTAAAAGCCAGCTGGTCACATATTTTGGTAGTAGGTTTCTTAAATAGTATTGTAGCGGATTTTTGCTTATCACTACTTGCTGCTCTATTAGCACAGCGACTGTACCCGGTATTCCAAACTGCACGAACATTAAAAATTGTCAGAGTAGAAAAGGAGCATATTTAATGAATTGGTTACAATTGGCGCAAGAGGTTATTGGAGGTAAAATACTTAATAATGAAGAGGCACTAGCAATTTTAAATAGTGAGGATGATGAGCTATTAAAATTGATGGATGGGGCTTTCGCTATCCGCAAGCATTATTACGGTAAAAAAGTAAAGCTGAATATGATTATGAATGCGAAGAGTGGCTATTGTCCTGAGGATTGTGGCTATTGCTCACAGTCTTCAAAATCAACGGCACCGATTGAAAAATATCCTTTTATTACAAAGGATGAGATTCTAGAAGGGGCAAAGCGTGCATTTGAAAACAAGATTGGTACATATTGTATCGTAGCAAGTGGACGTGGCCCAACACGGAAAGATGTGAATACAGTAAGTGAAGCGGTGACAGAAATAAAAGAAAAATATGGTTTAAAGGTATGTGCATGTTTAGGAATATTAAAGGAAGAGCAGGCGCAGCAATTAAAAGAGGCAGGTGTCGACCGTTATAATCATAATTTAAATACATCCGAGCGCCACCATTCGTACATTACAACATCACATAAGTATGAAGATCGTGTAAATACTGTGGAAATTGCTAAAAAGCATGGTATTTCACCTTGCTCTGGAGCGATTATTGGTATGAAGGAAACAAAAGAGGATGTAGTGGATATTGCAAGAGCGCTAAACAAATTAGATGCAGATTCCATTCCGGTCAATTTCCTGAATGCAATTGATGGTACAAAGTTAGAAGGTACGAAGGAGTTAAATCCTCGCTATTGCCTAAAAGTATTAGCGCTATTTCGCTATATGAATCCTACGAAGGAAATTCGTATTTCAGGTGGTCGTGAGGTGAATCTTGGTTCACTTCAACCACTGGGCATGTATGCAGCCAACAGTATTTTTGTTGGTGACTATTTAACGACAGAAGGGCAAGAAGCAAATAGAGATTATCGTATGTTAGAGGATTTAGGCTTTGAAATTGAGCTATCCAAAAAGCAGGAAGAGGTATTTTGTTCCTGACTTGAACTAGAACCGATTTTTGCTCTAAGAAAATGAATTATGAAAAGCGCAGTGTCTGATCCTTGATTTTGTTCATAGCTAAAAGTTCTTTAGAACCCCCCGCATAGCAGGGGGGTTTTCATTTCCATAATAAAAAATCGGTAAACGCTGCTACAACAACGTTTACCGATTTTTCTTATGCCCCCCAACTTTCATTTAGGAACATTATTTAAATTTATATTGCAAAATGTATTTAATGAAAATAGAAACCCTTTAATAATAGCGCCTGCTTGCTGAAAAAAGTCTTTATGCAGTATAGTGAGAAGTATCACATTTAAATATAATCTCATTTGTTACACTGTCTATTTTAAGCAAAGTTAAACTTGTTGGAGGAATAGGTGAAGAAGACCATAAATTTTCAAGCGTATTGTTTTCAAAGAAGTCTAACAGTAATTTCAGGGCAATAGAATGAGAAACTACACAAATGGTTTCGTTAGGATGTTGTTTAACTATGTAGTTTATTGTTTTAACCATTCTTTCTTGCACTTTACTAAAGCATTCTACTGTATTGCTTGAAAAAATATGGGGAGTTTCCCAAAAAGCACTCCATTCTTTCGGGCTTTCCCTTTCGTTTTCATCAAATGTTTTTCCTTCCCAATTTCCAAAAGAAAGTTCTCTTAAAGTATCAGTTTGAATTACTTGCAAAGGTCTTTTCCCTTTAATTATTTCAGCAGTTTTCACTGCCCTATCACTCGTACTTGAATAAATAGCGTCAAATGGTACTTCAGACAGGCTTTGAGCTAATTGTTTTGCCTGTTTTATCCCCTTATCTGTTAAAGATGAGTCCTTCCAGCCTTGCATGAGTTTTTTTGTATTCCACACGGTTTCTCCGTGTCTTGTTAAATATACGAGTGTACTCATTTTTTCCTCCGTTTACTTATTTTGCTCCACAATCTTGCACGATTTTAGAATAATGAAAATGCAGCCAAAGCGATGTTTGGAAATGATTTTGTTACACTAAAGCATCCGTTAGGGTATATTTAGATAGAAATTCCTCCACTATACCATCCTTTAATAAACTCTTCTAATGAAGATGCAATAATTTTCTGACTACCATCTTCATGATTCCAAACATAAATGTCCTCATTTTGAACTTTCCCATCCACTATTAAATAACCAAATAAATCGCCATTACCTGCATCAACAAAGAATAATAAGTTATCTGGCTTCTTATAGTTTTCATATTCTTCAATATCCCAAACAGATAAATTTTCTCTTACCATTTGATCCGTTGACCAAATATAAGAGTAGTATTCGCCATCTACTCCATTTGTCTCCTTGTATAATTCAGTCAATTTCTTTGGTAATTCAGTGTTTAATTCTTTTATTATCGAAATTATCTCTTTTTCTGTTGCAGGTGCTTTAAACTGAGTGTCTTTTATAATACTGCTCAAATAATTCTTCCACATAACTTAACCTCCATGTTAAAAATCATCTACCCTTTAGCGTTATTCTAGTTTAATTAAGCTGCTTCATTAGTTAAAGTATAACCTTTCCAAAGAGTCGTTTGGTAACATTAATTACAGTCCATTTCCGTTCCCAATATCGTATTTGGGAACTTCTTTGTATGTAAGGTAGGAAACCACACGAATATGACGATCCCTTATTCCATGATCGGGCGCTTTTCTTGGATAAGAATTCAAAGGACTTATTGTAAATTATTAAAAGGCTTTTGGATTAATTTGGATGAACCTCATTGCTAACGAAATCATTCTACAAGATGACCATAACGAACCTGTATTATCGTCTGGAAGATATTATCCTGATGAAGCAAAGGTTCCTGGTGTCGAAAGTGATGTTTTAGATGAAGGACATGTCATTGCTGATTCACTTGGAGGGGTATCGAATGCTTATAATATTACCCCACAAAATAGTACGCTTAACCGACACGGTAATCAGGCTTATATGGAAGACAATACCGTAAAGCCGGTGGAGCAACTAATTTTGAAGCAATTATCACATATCCGAATACAGACACACAGATTCCTTCAAATTATCAGTATACCTACACTTTAAATGGCAACGTAATCATTGATAATTTTGATAATGTGAACCCTGATGAAGTAAACGCATCACTAGGTTTAACAGGCAGTGCACCATCCAATTCAACTAGTTCAATTCAAACACGAACAATGATATTTCAAGTGTTGATACAAACGAACGGACAGGTATCAATTAAAGAAGCAAAAGCAGCCGGTTTCAAAATGCCAATAACAAGTGATCATTGGTTATATCCTTATATGGATGATCGAGATAATGATGGTATGGTGGGGGAATAAAATTCTAGAACTTTTAAGCAGAATCAGAGGCTATAGAGAAAGAAAAGTAGAACAAGATTTCAATAAAAATACATGGAGGAAAGGCAGCTTATTGTTCCTAAAGGAATGATGGCTGCTTCTTTTTATTAGCAAAGATAACAATTGAATCATACATTTACCTAATTTAATTAATTGTTATCAGTAAATAAAAAAAGAGCTATCCTAATAAAAGGATACCTCTCTTTTTTTATAGTTACATCATTAAAATTAAAGTTTTACGATGTTTGTAGCTTGTGGGCCACGTTGACCGTCTTCGATTCCGAATTCAACTTTTTGACCTTCGTCTAAAGATTTGAAACCGTCGCCTTGGATTGCTGAGAAGTGAGCGAATACATCGTTTCCGCCTTGTACTTCGATAAATCCAAAACCTTTTTCTGCGTTAAACCATTTTACTGTACCTTGTGTCATTTAAATGACCTCCATTTAATTAAATTTAATAAGATCACAATTCCTCAAAAAGAAAAAAATTCACATATTACAAAAAGTACTAAATAAAACACGAATACATTTTGTAATAGGTGAATTTATTGTTGTTTCTTATTATATACAGTATATAACAAAAAATTACATTTGTCTAACCCGGCAAAAACATGAAATACTGTTAAATCATGTTTCTCGATTTTTCTTATGAGTAATATCTACAAAATCCAGTAACAGTAAAAGTTGTGGATTGATTATGGAAAGCCGTTTTATAAAGGGTAACTTGATATGGTCCCGTCTTCTTATACGCGATTTTACGTCCTATCTTATACAATATGAATCCTGTTATATATGTTAATAGTATTAAAAAAAGGAAACAAATTTTTAAAAAGAGAAATATGACTATTACAGTTGCCCTGTCTTATTTACTATGAATGAATACTATATTCATGTAGTTAAAATAAAATAAGGAGTGAGTTTTATGAGTGATAACGAAAAGACTAACAGCACTAACCAAGATTTTGACCCAGCTTGTTCCAATCTGTCATCAACAGAACTAATCCCATTAAACACTACACTTTCACAAAGTGTTACCCGAACCATTAAAACACCAGTTGTATTAGCAGAACCAACCTTGCAAATTGTTGTAGAAGCTAATATTCCGCTTTCTCCAGCAGCAACAGAAATAAAGCGTGTGAAAAAAAATGTATTTCTAGATCAGATAAAACTTGTTCCCGTTGCATTTGAACCTATTGACGGATCTGACTTATTCAACGTTACAAGAGCTAAATTATTTGTATCAGGGCATATCCGCAAAAATATTGAATATGCTACGGGTTTATGTAATGCACCACTTCAAGATCGAATTGCCGATGTTCCATTTAGTGGTTTTTCAGATATTACAACTTTCCTTGACTTCCCAATAATAGGTATTTCTGAAACCACCGAGGCTAATTTCCTTAATGATCAAACCAACTTAGATGCTCGCTTGGATAAATATTTCTTTCAAAATCTTGTCAAATACAATGAACAGCCATTCGGTGAGTTAGTAGCCGCAAACTTCTTTGAACTTGATTTTGCCACAACGCCACCGACAACTGCTGAGGGAACTTTTAGCACGTTGACCGAAAAACTGGTTATGAATCTTACTGTAAAAGTATTACAAACTCAACAAATAGGTATCACTGGAGCCACTGGTCCAACCGGCCCAGCCGGAGCTACAGGAGCAACAGGACCAGCCGGAGCAACGGGACCAGCCGGAGCAACGGGACCAGCTGGAGCTACAGGAGCAGCCGGAGCAACAGGACCAGCTGGAGCTACAGGAGCAACGGGAGCAACAGGACCAGCCGGAGCTACAGGAGATACAGGAGCAACGGGAGATACAGGAGCAACGGGACCAGCCGGAGCAACAGGACCAGCCGGAGCTACAGGTGCAACAGGAGCAACGGGAGCAACAGGTGACACTGGTGCAACAGGTGCAACGGGAGCAACAGGTGACACTGGTGCAACAGGAGCAACAGGTGCAACCGGAGCAACGGGAGCAACAGGTGACACTGGTGCAACAGGTGCAACCGGAGCAACGGGAGCAACAGGTGACACTGGTGCAACAGGAGCAACGGGAGCAACAGGTGACACTGGTGCAACAGGTGCAACGGGAGCAACAGGTCCAACCGGCCCAACGGGAGCAACAGGTGACACTGGTGCAACAGGTGCAACGGGAGCAACGGGAGCAACAGGTGACACTGGTGCAACAGGTGCAACAGGTGCAACAGGAGCAACAGGTGACACTGGTGCAACAGGTGCAACGGGAGTAACGGGTGACACTGGTGCAACAGGAGCAACCGGAGCAACAGGTGACACTGGTGCAACAGGTGCAACCGGAGCAACGGGAGCAACAGGTGACACTGGTGCAACAGGTGCAACAGGAGCAACGGGAGCAACAGGTGACACTGGTGCAACAGGTGCAACGGGAGCAACAGGTGCAACAGGTGCAACAGGAGCAACGGGAGCAACAGGTGACACTGGTGCAACAGGAGCAACGGGAGCAACAGGTGACACTGGAGCAACAGGAGCAACGGGAGCAACAGGTGACACTGGTGCAACAGGAGCAACGGGAGCAACAGGTGACACTGGTGCAACAGGTGCAACGGGAGCAACGGGAGCAACAGGTGACACTGGAGCAACAGGTGACACTGGAGCAACAGGAGCAACAGGAGCAACGGGAGCAACAGGTGACACTGGAGCAACAGGAGCAACAGGAGCAACGGGAGCAACAGGTGACACTGGAGCAACAGGAGCAACAGGAGCAACGGGAGCAACAGGTGACACTGGAGCAACAGGAGCAACGGGAGCAACCGGCCCAACCGGCCCAACCGGAGCAACAGGTGACACTGGTGCAACAGGTGCAACAGGTGCAACGGGAGCAACAGGTGACACTGGTGCAACAGGTGCAACGGGAGCAACGGGTGACACTGGTGCAACAGGAGCAACGGGAGCAACAGGTGACACTGGTGCAACAGGTGCAACAGGAGCAATGGGAGCAACAGGTGACACTGGTGCAACAGGTGCAACAGGAGCAACGGGAGCAACAGGTGACACTGGTGCAACAGGAGCAACAGGAGCAACGGGAGCAACAGGTGACACTGGTGCAACAGGAGCAACGGGAGCAACAGGTGACACTGGTGCAACAGGTGCAACGGGAGCAACAGGTGACACTGGTGCAACAGGAGCAACAGGAGCAACGGGAGCAACAGGTGACACTGGTGCAACAGGAGCAACAGGAGCAACGGGAGCAACGGGTGACACTGGTGCAACAGGTGCAACAGGAGCAACGGGAGCAACAGGTGACACTGGTGCAACAGGTGCAACAGGAGCAACGGGAGCAACAGGTGACACTGGTGCAACAGGAGCAACAGGAGCAACGGGAGCAACAGGTGACACTGGTGCAACAGGAGCAACAGGAGCAACGGGAGCAACAGGTGACACTGGTGCAACAGGAGCAACGGGAGCAACAGGTGACACTGGTGCAACAGGAGCAACAGGAGCAACAGGAGCAACAGGAGCAACAGGAGCAACAGGAGCAACAGGAGCAACAGGTGACACTGGAGCAACAGGAGCAACAGGAACAGGGTTAGCCGAATACGGGTATATTTACAACCTAGGTGCTCAAGTAGTGCCTATAGAGGCTGATGTCATTTTTGATTCGAATGGAGTAATTACACCTGGAATTATGCATGCACCAGGAACCTCTCAAATATTAGTTACCACACAGGGAGACTACGAGGTTACTTTCTCCGTGTCGGGTGTAGAACCCAACCAATTTGCACTATTTTTAAATGGTGCGCAGGTTGCGGGAACAGTCTACGGGTCGGGTGCCGGCACACAGCAAAACAACGGTCAGGTAATACTGACTCTTGCAGCAGGCGATGTTCTTACCCTTAGAAATCATAGTTCTGCAGCAGCAGTTACCCTCCAAACTTTGGCAGGAGGCACACAAACTAACGTAAACGCTTCTATCGTTATTAAAAAATTGGATTAGTCACAAATTACAAAATTATCCATCTTCAACTTGATGTTATAGCGCTGATGTTTTTTAATCACTGAACAGTGCCTATGCCTTATTTGGCACTGTTCAGTATATCCAAATTACTTTAAGGGAGTTTATAAAATGAAAATTTCATCAAAAGTTGTAGGTGATAAATTATGCACACAGTCACTCTTTGTATGATTGTGAAAAACGAGGAAGAAGTATTATATCAATGCTTAAATAGCGTAAAGGAAATATGTGATGAAATGATTATTGTCGATACAGGATCGACAGATAAGACAAAGGAAATAGCTAGGCAATTCACTGAAAAGGTTATCGACTTTAAATGGATTGATGATTTCTCAGCTGCCAGAAACTTTACATTTGGTCATGCCACAATGGATTATATCTTATGGTTAGATGCTGATGATATTTTACTTATAGAGGATCTGAAGAAATTCAAAATTTTAAAAACCAATCTTGATTCTGCATTTGATGCTTATTCAATGATTTACAATATCGCTTTTGATGAATATGGCAACCCAACCTTTAGTTATAGAAGAAACCGTTTAGTTAAAAGAGTGAAGAACTTTAAATGGGTTGGACCCGTCCATGAATATTTAGATGTTCATGGTACTATTTTCCCTACTGATATAGCAATAACTCATCGTAAAACCGATAAAAAGAACCAATCTATTCAAAGTGATCGAAATCTTAAAATATATGAAAAACGTCTGGAAAAGGGAGAAGAATTTACACCAAGGGATTTATTTTACTATGCGAATGAATTAAAAGACCACGCTCAGTTTCTAAAGTCGATAAGTTTTTACGAAAAGTTTTTAGCTACTAAAAAGGGATGGATTGAAGATGAAATCCGCGCTTGTATAAACATGGCGATGTGTTACAGAAATCTTGGCAATGCTGAAAAAGAAAAAGAATCACTGGTTATGTCGTTTATTTATGATTTACCACGACCAGAGGTTACTTGTCGACTAGGGGACCTTTATACAAATAAGAGGAATTTTAAAAAGGCCATAACATGGTACCGTTTAGCTCTTGAAATTGAGGAAGATGATCATCAAGGATTTAGGCAAATCGCATACTCTACTTGGTACCCACATCTTCAGCTATGTTATTGTTTTTGGGAAATAGGAGATGTCGAACTATCTTTAAAACATCATGAAAAAGCTAAAATATATAGACCGAACGACTCTAATGTGAAAAAAAACGAAGAGTTTTTCAGAACCTATTTTAAAAATAGAAGTGAATAATCTTCTAAGTGCTTTAAATGACCGGAAATTATCACTTCCTAATCCGGATGTTATGTCAACACTTAATACGCTTTTAAAAGAGTGAACCTTTGCCTTATCAAGTAACTTGATAAGGCTGTTATTTTATATAATCAATTCTTATTAAACTAAACTGCCCCGTTAGTTTAAGTGTAACCCTTCATAATCTCGATTGCATTATATGTAAATATCATTTTGCTTTATTCAACAATATGGGCCCATTGTTGAACCTAACGGTGAAGTACAAGAAATTAAAGCAGGAGAAGATATTCCAACTGACATATTGGATGCCTTATGGCAGGATCATAAGCTAAATGCGATGGACAACCCTTATGGAACGTGTCACGCTCGGTTGAACGGAAACTACCCTCATATGGAAGCACCTCCTTGCCTAACTTGTGGTTCTATCTCACTTTGATCTTGAAAATAACATAGCGCTTGTTCAAAACGAATTGTCTATTTTATCGGAAGAAATAAATATTTATGCGTCGAACAAAGATTGCGCTGTACGTACGAAGGGAGACAAAATCGACATTTTTGGCAATGTATATTTAATTTCCCCCTCAAAGATTCAGAAAATGGATGAAACACTCTAGTTATGATGAGTGGAAATGGCGCATCTAGAATTTTATGATTAAATGTACCTTCTGTAACAAGAATAAGCACTTGTTTTCATTAACCGCTTAGTTTGAGGAGCAACAAAAATTTGTTGTTAACCTATAATTGGGAAGGTGGAATAGCGTTACTACTTCAAATCATAAGAGGTAAATTCAACTCTATAAGCGAAATGTCTATATAAACATATCTTATGGAGGTAGTGTATTTTGAAAAAGGCAATTTACAAGAGAATTCATATTATTGGATCAGTGGGAAGTGGTAAAACAACTTTAGCAAAAGAAATATCTTCATGGTTAGATATACCGTATTACGAATTAGACAATGTTGTTTGGATAAGGCATAAGTCCGGAGATAAAAGAAGAACTGAACAAGAAAGGGAAGAGTATCTAAAAAGTATATTACAATCAGACAATTGGATAATTGAAGGAATACACAATGAAGATTGGGTAAGCGATTGTTTTAATAGTGCAGATTTAATTTTATTTTTAGATACAAAATATTCAATCAGAACTTACCGAATTATAAAGAGGTTTCTTAAACAAAAACTTCGAATAGAGAAAGCAAATTACAAACCAACATTAGATATATTTTTTAAAATGTTTAAATGGAATCGATATTTTGAAGAAGTTGGTAAAATTAATTTTTTTAATAATTATGGTGTATATAAAGATAAAATAAAAGTTATTAATAATGCAAAATATATTAAGAAATACTTCAAGCGCCATAGTTAAAAATAATGAAGATTTATATGAATTACTGGATTCATTGTTAAGAGAGCCAACAGAATTTTGGGATACATTTTACAAAGGTAAAGAAAGAAACGTCCCATACATTTGTGATAGGCCAGATGAACATTTAAAAGCCACGTAGCTTACTTGAAATTGGCTGTGGTAATGGCGAAATGCGATTGCCTAGCCCGAAAAGGTTTTAATGTAACCTCTGTAGATTTATCACAACAAACAATTGATTGGGCAAAAGAGCAAGCTGATGTCCAAAATGCATTAGGAATACAAGAGCGATAGCTTTAATTACTAATATCGTCTATCCCATAATTTTTATTATAATTTTTGTTTATAGTTACAGCTTGTAAAAATTTAACCCACCTTTATCCATTTTCCTTAAAATAAATTTTTATTGTATCGGAATCTGTTATCCAGTTACCGACTTTATTAATAATTATTTCTTTATCTGCATAAGGGGAGTTACTTTCAACTAATAAACTCTCTTCAAAATAGATCCAATAAATTTAAAAAAATAATATAACCAAGAAACCAAAACCCAATACTTTAAGTGTCTGTTTTTTACAGCTCTAATTTCTTCTTGAGTTGACTTCTCATAATTTGGTTATTCATTTAGAACCCCCTTACTTATAAATGTTACCATAAAAATTAATTTGTTTTACAGTTTATCCCTTCATTAAGTGCTATATTTAAAAATAACTTGCTTCTAGTGAAGGGTACTTTAGACAAAGTACAATTGTAATTAATAGGAGGCTGAGATTATTTCAAGTTGTTCAACAAAATGGCGTGATTCTTGAAAAGGAATTTCGCTTTCTTCAGTTAAACAGGCAGATTGTTGAATAAGGTTTTTGGAGAAATTAGGAGAATTCAAATTTTAAATACTCGAAATGTTAGTTTATTATTAGTTCAAATTAAAGTGCCGGAGTCTTATTGGTAATAATTCGTATGCGATATGACTAATGGGATATTGTTTGAAGGTTCTATATATTGCGGAAGGAATGATTATTAATGAGTTATAAAGCAGTAATATTTGATTTAGATGATACCCTTCTTAGTAGGGATAATGCTATAAATAACATGTTTCTTATCATTTTAGAAAAGTGTTATGAAGATGTAAAGAATTCTGAAAGAAATCAAATGTTACAAAAATTCAAAGAGTATGATCGAAGAGACTATGGTAAAAGTAATAAAACAAGAGTCTTTGAATCTTTTTTTTATGAATTTCCACCACAATTTAGATTGCCAAGTAATTATATTCAAGATTTTTGGAATTATAATTTCCCGAAGTGCTTTTCAATAAATCAAAGCACTATAAATATGGTAAATACTATTAAGCAACGAGCTAAAGTAGCAATTATAACAAACGGAACAACTCAGAGGCAGAGAGCTAAAATAAATAACACTAAACTAAATAGTTATTTTGAAACAGTAATCATTTCAGAAGAAGTGGGATTTAGCAAACCAGATAAACAAATTTTTGAATTAGCATTAAATAGTCTTAATTTGCAGCCTAAAGAAGTATTATTTGTTGGAGATGACTTAGAAAAGGATATTAGGGGATGTCAAAGTGCTAATATAAAGGGTATTTGGTACAATCCGTTAATGGAAAAAAATCGGACAACTATAAAACCATTTGCAGAAATCAATTCAATTGATAGTTTATTAAGTTATTTCACTTCAGAATCTGATTAGCTAATAGAAGCATCCGAACACTATATAAATCTTGATTCTTTGGATGTAGATAATTACATCTAATAAACTAATTTAGATTTAGTTAAGCAGGTGTATCTAAATAGTGGAAAGTAAGGGGAATTGCTTTCATACTTAAGTCATATTAATCGTAAAATAAAAAAGCTGCTTAGTGCTGGAACACTAAACAGTCAGTAGCAAATAAGGCGATTGACGGAACTAGTAAATCACCCTAGCGTGTAAGGTATAGAGGGTGGTTTACTTTCTTTGGAAAAGTAAATGATAATGCAAGAATCGTTACAATAAGTGTAGCGAAATTAACATGAGCGTTATAGACTCATAAACGGTAATGGGATAATCTTCTTCACCTCCGTTTGAAACGAAGTTTTGGAATAAAAGATGACCAATCTCCCTTAATACTAGACCTACTACATATGGTAATTATCCCATTATTTTCATTTAATAAAAAAGCGAACACTAATTCTCTTGTGCTTTAATAATGAAATTAGTGTTTTTTAATTTGTTATGATACTTTCTGCAATCTCTGGAAAATCAATAAATGGGTTCCGATTGCCTTGAAGTTCTTGGATAGCTTGGTTACGATGCTTTTCATAGATGGATACTGGAAAAGAGTGATGCCATTTTAACAATAAAGAGACATTCTCTAGTTCTTTTTTTATGGTGTTTGGATAGCGAATTAGGAAATAAAGTGTTGCTCTAGCAACGATTCCTTTGCCGTATTCGGGTTCGAATTTACTTTCTTCAGTTTTGCCGCAGCCATCTTTGATTCCTAAAATTAATCCTTCAGGGTTATAATTGTGGAAATCATAGTAGGGGTAATTGCTACGACTGCTATTGCAGGTGGGTTCGCAGGCGAATAGATGATGCAAGTCTCCTCTCATCGGTCCTTTTTTATCGAACCATGATTGAGGCACTACATGTTCACAGTTAAATAGATTATCCGAGAAGTTGCTGATTAACCCTTTTGCCTGCATTTCATGGAGCCGAATGTCCTCCTCTATGACAGAAAGTGGATCCATCCTATTTCCAGAATAAAGGCTTTTTAATAAACCGTTTTCCTGCAAATCAACCCAAGGGTACACATAACGGTGTGGGCTGTAGTTTAACCGATTTGTATGTGTTCTTTCAAGCAGTGTGTGAAGGCTATCTAAAAGATTGGCGTCTGTGAATGAAATGCTCTGATAGTATTGATATCTGACTTCCTCATCTTTCTTTTCGTCATAATAAGGGTCGATTTTCCTTATTAAAAAGTCTGACTTGGCCGTTTCCCATTCACAGTATAGCAAATTTAGTTTTTTCATTATATTTTCAACGCCTTTGCAGATAATTCATGGTTGAACACCTCCGATAAGTATTTCTCTGTTGTTAAGTACAGCAATCCGTTGCCTTCGAGTTTTGGCGAGTTTCCTAAAGGAATGGTTCTCTTTATTAATTGTGCATACAGCTCAGTCTCTGTCAGATTTCGTTCAAAGTTTCTGTTGGCATTCACTTTTATGAGTGCAAGTGCACCGGATACATGCGGTGTTGCCATCGAAGTTCCGCTTAGTTTTGCATAAGTTCCGTTTAAATACGTTGAAAGGATTCCTTCACCAGGGGCTACTAAGTCGACTTCATTATTCGAATTTGAAAATTCAGAAGAACTGCGTTGCAGGTTAATGGATCCGACGCTGATGACTTCATTGTAGCAGGCGGGAAAGGCAAATTCATTTGAAGAACCCTGTCCATCTCCCTCATTACCAGCGGCACAAACTACTAGAATTTGATTAGTGATTGCATTTTGAATAGCCTGGTGTAACTCAGGTACATCGACAGAACCTCCGAGGCTCATGGAGATGATATCCACCTTTTGTTCAACTGCATAGTTAATACCATTTATGATCCAGTCGTATTGCCCTGATCCACTTTTATCAAGCACTTTTAAAATCAATAAACTTGCTTCAGGTGCAACACCAACTACTCCCGTGCCGTTATGAATTGCAGCAATTGTGCCAGCTACATGGGTTCCATGGCCACTATAATCAATGTATACATCAGGTTGTCCATCATCATCAAGAGTGAAATTCCGTCCGCCAATAATACGCTCACTCAAATCAGGGTGGGTGACGTCGCAGCCTGTGTCCAATATCGCAACAGTGATTCCCTTCCCTTTAGAGTTCCCCCAAATTTCTGGTGCTGCAATAAGTTCAATACCTTTTGGCACCACTTCGACCATTTCGACCACTTCATCCACTTGATATGGAAATAAATGTAACTTTTGTTCCATTTGTATCCCTCCTGAAAGAATTAAGTTTTAAGTGTATTCTTGGTAGTTGATAATATTCTAACAATTCTGAATAATTATTAAAAGTTACAATAGATGTGTTTTTATCTAACTATCGGAATTTTAAAAGTGAAAATAGTATTGGTATCTATTAGTCAATCACGCATGATAACAATCTTAATGATTGTGTAGGGGGTGAAAGCCCCATTTCCCATATACCTTTGAGGACTTTGCTTATAAGCAACCTTGTTTTATTATTGTTGAAGACAACAAAGTTGTTTCAATTTGTTGTAGTGCAAGACAGACCTCAAAAGCAGACGAAGCAAGTGTATATACTAATGAAGATTATCGTGGA